>DASUFO010000046.1:0-55842 GCA_036274475.1 Candidatus Limnocylindrales bacterium | reverse complement strand
GGAGGCGCTCCTGAACGTGGTCCGACACGCCGCCGCCAGCCACTGTGAAGTGCGCCTCGCGATCGGTGACGACCAGCTCGAGGTCGACATCATCGACGACGGCCGGGGGCTGGAGGGCGGGTCAACCGGTGTCGGGACGCGGACGATGCGTGAGCGGGCGGCGGAGGTTGGTGGCGAGGTGACGATCGAGACGGACTCGGCGGGAGGCACCCGCGTCCTCGCCCGGCTGCCGATCGACCTTGCGGCGGCCAGGGCTTGAGATGACCGATCCCACCCCCATGGTGCTGATCCGCGTGCTGATCGTCGACGATCACCCGCTATACCGCGACGGCCTCCGCGGGCTGGTCGAACGCGCGCCGGATCTCGAGCTTGTTGGCGAGGCCGACAACGGCGCCGCGGCCGTGGCGCTCGCCGCGGAGCGCCATCCGGCGATCGTCCTCATGGACCTGCGGATGCCCGAGATGAGCGGGATCGAGGCGACCCGCCGGATCGTCGCGGCCGACCCGACCGTCGGCGTGCTCATCCTGACGATGTCGGAGGACGACGAATCGCTGTTCGCGGCGATGCGGGCCGGAGCCCGCGGCTACATCCCCAAGGACGCCGACGCCGACGAGCTGCTACGCGCGATCCGGGCGGCGGCGGTAGGCGAGGCGATCTTCGGGGCGTCGATCGCGCCGCGGCTGATGCCATTCTTCGCCAGCGGCGGCGGGGCTCGTCCCGCGGCCGCGTTTCCGGAGCTCACGAAACGGGAGCTCGAGATCCTCGAGCTGATCGCGGCGGGCTGCTCCAACGCCCAGATCGGCCAGCGCTTGGGGATCGCACCCAAGACGGTCCGAAACCACGTCGCGAACGTGTTGAACAAGCTGGAGGTCTCGGGCCGGAGCCAAGCGATCGTCCGCGCCCGCGAGGCCAGCCTGGGCGGAGGCGAACCCTGCGCCTGACCTGGCTGCCGCTCCGCCCCACAACCTGCCCGATTCGTTGCCCGGCTCCCCGGGACGCCTGCCTCATGCGCTCGGGACGCGCGCCCATCGATACCTCGGCCAGGCGGTCGCCGCACCGCCCCGACGAGGGACATCACGATGGACGCCACCACCGACATCGACGAGCTGGTCGTCGACACGATGCAGCGACACGGCCCGGGCCTCGAGCGCTACGTCCGCTCGCTGGTCCACGACGCGGACGAGGCCGCCGACGTGGTGCAGGAGACGGAGGTCCGCCTGCTGCTCACCGCCCGAGCTGACGGCATCCCGGCGTCACCGGGCGCCTGGATGGCCCGTGTCGCTCACAACCTCGTGGTGAGCTCGGCGCGACGGCGGCAGACGGCCGCCCGCCGGGCGGACCGGCTCGTCGAGTGGGGCGAGGCACGATCGACCGAGGACACGATCGTCCGCCGCGAGCGCGACGCCGAGGTCATTCGAGCCCTTGCCGCGGCGCGCAGCGACGATCGGGATGCGATCGTCCTCGCGGCGAGCGGCTACGGGACCGCTGAGATCGCGGAGCGCCTCGGCCGGTCCGAGCTCGCGACGCGGGCGCTCCTGTGCCGGGCGCGGGGCCGGGTGCGGGAGTCGCTTGCCGCGACGGACGCGGCCTGATCGACGCGGGCGATCAGCGCCGCCGGCGGCTCGGTCGGGTTCCCGTCCGTCGACGGACGTTCGGGGTCACCGTCCGATCCCACGTCGGCCGGTCCAGCCAGCGCGCCTGCCAGCCGCCCGATCCGTCGTCGTGCTCGTCCTTGATCCCCGGCAGCCAGTCGGCGGCCGTGTTCTCATCGATGCCCGGCTCGCCCGGGACGCCGTCGACGTTGGCCGCCGGTTCCTCGTCCGCGGGCAGGACCGTGACGCTCGAAACCTCCAACGCCGGTCCGCTCGCCGCGACCTCGTCGGCCGCCGCCGTCCGCTTCCGATCCGCCGCTCCCACGAGACCGCCGCCCCGGGCCGCACGCTCGGCCGCGCGGCCGACGATCACGGACTGGTCCTGCTCCAGGACGCGGAGCCGGATCTGCTGGATCTCGTCGCGGAGCGCCGCCGCGCGCTCGAATTCGAGCTCCTTGGCGGCCGCTCGCATCTCGGCCTCCATCCGGGCGACGAGCTTCTCGATCGCGGCCGTGTTCTCGACCGTTAGTGCGCGGCCGACGAGGTCCTCGCGCTCCGAGGTGTAGACGACCGTGTTCTCGGCGACGACCCGCAGGCGCTCGTTGATGTCGTGGATGCCCTTGACGATCGTCGTCGGCTCGATCCCTCGTTCCTTGTTGTACGCCTCCTGGATCCCGCGCCGCCGGTTCGTCTCCTCGATCGCGGCCGCCATCGACTCCGTCGTCGTGTCGGCATACATGATCACCTTGCCGCCGACGTTCCTCGCCGCCCGGCCGATCATCTGGATCAGCGACCACGAGCTCCGCAGGAAGCCCTCCTTGTCGGCATCGAGGATCGCGACGAGCGTCACCTCCGGCAGGTCGATGCCTTCGCGGAGCAGGTTGATGCCGACGAGAACGTCGAACACGCCCAGCCGCAGGTCGCGCAGGATCGCAACCCGCTCGAGCGTATCGACCTCGCTGTGGAGGTACTGGACCTTGACGCCAAGCTCCTTGAGGTAGTCCGCGAGGTCCTCGGCCATCTTCTTCGTGAGCGTCGTGACGAGGGCCCGCTCGCCCTTCTCGACGCGGACCCGGATCTCCTCGAGCAGGTCGTCGATCTGACCGTCGGTCTGGCGGACGTCGATCGTCGGGTCGACGATGCCGGTCGGCCGGATCAGTTGTTCGGCAATCCGCTCGCTCCGCTCCAACTCGTACGGGCCAGGCGTCGCGCTCATGTAGACGACCTGGTTCAGGTGACCCTCGAACTCCTCGAACGTCAGCGGCCGGTTGTCGAGCGCCGACGGCAGCCGGAACCCGAAGTCGACGAGGATCTCCTTGCGCGTCCTGTCGTTCTTGTACATGCCGACGACCTGGGGGATCGTCATGTGCGACTCGTCCACGACGAGCAGCCAGTCCGGCGGGAAGTAGTCGAGCAGCGTCCACGGCCGGCTCCCCGCCTCGCGCCGCGACAGGTGGCGGGAGTAGTTCTCGATGCCCGAGCAGAATCCCAGCTCGCGCATCATCTCGAGGTCGAAGGTGGTCCGCTGCCGGAGCCGGGCGCCCTCGAGGACGCGGCCCTCCGCCTCGAGCTGGCCGACACGCTCCTCCATCTCCGCCTCGATGTCGACGATCGCCGCCTTCATCTTGTCGGCCGGCGTCACGTAGTGGCTGGCCGGGTAGACGTTGACTTCCCTGCGCTCGGCGAGGAGCTCGCCGGTGAGTGGGTCGAGCTCGGTGATCCGCTCGACCTCGTCGCCGAAGAACTCGACACGGACGAGGTGGTCCTCCGACGCCGGCTGGAACTCGAGGGTGTCGCCTCGGACGCGGAAGCGGGCGCGCGTGAGCGCCTGGTCGTTGCGCTGGTACTGGAGGTCGACGAGCTGGCGAAGGACCGCGTCCCGGCGATACGAGCCGCCCTGCCGGAGACGGACGACCGTCGCCCCGTAGTCCACCGGGGCGCCGAGGCCGTAGATGCACGACACGCTCGCGACGATGATCACGTCCCGCCGCTCGAAGAGGGCGTGCGTCGCGGCGTGGCGGAGCCGGTCGATCTCGTCGTTCCGTGACGAGTCCTTCTCGATGTACGTGTCGCTCCGGGGCAGGTATGCCTCCGGCTGGTAGTAGTCGAAGTAGCTGACGAAGTACTCGACGGCGTTGTCCGGGAAGAACTCCCGGAACTCGCTGTACAGCTGCGCGGCGAGCGTCTTGTTGTGGGCAAGGACGAGCGTCGGCTTCTGGTAGCGCTCGATCGTCCAGGCGAGCGTCGCGGTCTTGCCGGTGCCGGTCGCACCGAGCAGCGTCTGGTGGCGGACGCCGCGCTGGAGACCGTCGACAAGGCGGTCGATCGCCTGGGGCTGGTCGCCGGTGGGCTGGAACGGCGCGACGAATCGGAAGTCGGGCATGGGCGGTGAAGTGTACGCCGAGTCCGTGCCAGGACCTGACAACAACCGGGCCATGGACCGAACGGGCGTTCGACGCACGAGCGGGCGGTGTCCGGCGCTCGTCGCCGAACGGCGACCGTCCGGTGGGACCAAGGGGTCATACCGACCGGGCGCTCGGCCCCGCGAGACTCAGCCCCAACCACGAACCCAGATTCGGAGGTGTCCGCGCACGTGCGCGCGTTCGTTCTACGTCGACGGCGGCGAGGGGACGGCGAGGCTGGTCAGAGCCTCGTCGAGTTCTCGCTGATCCTGTTTCCGCTGTTCTTCGTCCTGCTCGGGATCATCCAGTTCGGGTTGATCTTCAACACGTACGTCACGATGACGAACGCCGCCCGCGACGCGGCGCGTCTCGGCACGATTTACGTGTACACGCGCGAGAGCGGCGAGACCCAGGCGACGAACGACCTCGCCCGGAACGAGTCGGTCAAGACCCAGGTCCTGACCTCGATGAACATGCTTGGCAAGGTCGCCCCGTACTTCTCCGTCGGCTCGACCTGGACCCAGAGCGGCGGCACGTACACGAACGGCGACCTCGTCATCACGTACGCCCTGCCGACCGGAGTCACGAACAACGAGACGCGGTCGGGCCAGGAGATGACGGTCCGCGCGACGTACCACCAGGACCTGGTGGTCCCGATCATCCCGCTGTTCCTGCCCCGGGACGGTAACGGTCGCTTCACGGTCGTCGGTGAAGTCACGATGGTGATCAACTGATGCCGCGGCAGTTGAGTGGCGGCGCGCGGAGCGGCGGCGTGCGGCGCGGCGACGCCCCGTCCAAGGGCCAGGTCCTCGTTCTCTTCGCCCTCGGGATCACCGTGCTGTTCGGCGCCGCCGGTCTGGCGTTCGATGTCGGCCGGTTCCTGAGCGAGCGACGGTTCCTCCAGAATGCCGCCGACGCGGCCGCGCTCGCGGGTGCCAACGCGCTGATCCGTGGCGAGACCGTGGCCCAGGCGGAGGCTCGCGCCCGCGAGAGCCTGACGCTCAACCTCGCCCGCTCACCGTCGGGTTCCGACCCTGCCCTACCACCGACGCCGCCGGTCTATGCCGACGGGCACGCCGGCGACCCGGAGTGGCTGATCAACGGGATCCTCATCTCGGGCGGTGAGGTCCGCGTCGCCGTCCAGAACCCGCTCGGATACACGTTCGGGCGATTCGTCGGCCTTGACCAGAGCACCGTCGGCGCCCAGGCCCGGGCGCTCGGCCGCGGCAACATGATGCCGGTCGCGGTCCGCCGCTACGTCCACCTGCCAGGACCGATCACGCCCGCGCCCGCGAGCTGCACCGGCGACGAGACGCAGTTCATGGACTTCTTCGCGACGGCGAACACCGCCTGCTTCGGGTCCGAGACGAACAGCGCGCTCCGGACGGAGCCGTCTGCGGGCCAACCGTTCGACGCCGCGAACCCTGGCAGCGATCCGGTCGCCCACGGGCCCGTCGTGGCGATCCTCGGCCAGGGCGCGCAGCCCAGCAACGGCTCGGACTTCCGCGGGTTCATCGCGCTCGACATCCGCAACTTCGCGGCGTCCGGCACCCAGCTCTACTACAACAACGTCACCGCCTCGACGAACTCCAACACGCTCAAGTCCATGGAGGCGAACTGGGTCTACGTCGGGGGGTACCCCGGACCGCAGTTCCCTGCCGTCGTCTCGCCGCCCGATCCCAACGACCAGGTCGCGATCATGTCCGGCAACTCGACCGGCGTCGTGATCGATGCGGTCAACGACCGCTTCGAGCCCGGCGAGGAGATCCTGCTCGCGGTCTATTCCGGCAACACGATGGCGATCCCGGACTTCACGATCACGCCGCCGGCCACGATCGCGCTCCCCACGACGGGCGTAACCGCCGCCGCCGGAGCGATGAAGGTCTCGGCGAACCAGCAGTTCCTCGGCAGCCAGGTGACCCTCACGACGATCGGCGATCCGGGCGACGCGAACAACCCGATCACGGCCGGGACGCTCACGGCGCCGCACGTGACCTACGTCGTCAACCCCGTCACGCCGTCGCTCGGGTCGGGGACGACCGTGAACCTCACGAACATGACGACCGTCGGGGCGACGACGGGCATCTACACGATCTGGGTCCAGGGCCAGGCCGGCGCGCCGTACCTCACGACGAAGCTCGAGCCGATCCCGATCAAGGTCGGTACCGTCAGCCGCGACTTCACGATCACAGCGGACGCGTCCATCCAGAAGGCAGCGAACGTCGGCGACACGGTCGCGTTCGAGCTCAGCCTCAAGCGCGTCGGCGGTGCGTACGGCGCGAACGTCAACCTTTCGGTCGACGGGCCGCTGCCGACCGGGATGGGGGCCGTCACTTTCAGCTCGGCGGCCGTCACTCCGACGAACGGTAACGGCACGCAGTCGACCCTCACGATCAACACCGGGACGATGGCCCCGGGCCGCCATCGCCTCGTCGTCCGGGCAACCGGTCTCAACGGCGACGCCACGCCCCGGCCCGTGACGCACCTCCTCCAGCTCTGGGTCGACGTTGCCACCGGCAGCTCGGCACCCAGCGAGTACGTGGACATCGTCGGCTTCGCCGTCATGCGCATTGCCACGATGGACACGAACACCATCTCCGCGTATGCGATCACCCCGGTGATCGCGGATCCCAACGATTCCCGACTGCTCCGCGGTCAGGTGGCGCGGTTGGTGCCCTGGAACTAGCCGGAACGGGCACGGCACATCCATCAACCCGGGATGGCGGGCGCACACGCGCGCCGGTCCGGGACTGGGAGGCACGCGAACCATGGAAATGGAATATCGGGACCCCGCGAAGCGCGGGAAGTTCATCGTCGTGGTGGGCATCGTCCTTGCCCTCGCGGCGGGCGGCGCGGCGTTCTACCTGATCAACCGCGCCCAGCAGTCGGCCGGCCAGGGCGAGCTCCAGCGCACCGACGTCGTGGTCGCCGCTCGGGCGATCCCGGCTCGCAAGCCGGTCGAAGCCGGTGACGTCGAGGTCCGCCAGGTTCCCCTCGACCCGACGAACGCCGACGCGATCGTGATCAAGACGCCCGAGGACGTCATCGGCCGGGTGCTGTCGCTCACGGTGCCCCAGGGCGCGATGCTGACCCAGAACATGCTGGCCTCGGCGGCGACGGGCGGTCAGTTCTCGATCCTCGAGCCGGGCGAGACCGTCGCGCCGGACTCCGAGTCGTGGCGGGCGGTGTCGATCAACGTGCCCGACAACCAGGCCGTCGGCGGCATGATCCAGCCCGGTATGACCGTCGACATCCTGATGAGCGCGACGGTGAACGTGCCCGCCGACCTCACCCTCGAGGGCAAGTACTACACGGACAAGTCGACGAAGATCACCTACCAGAACATGGTGATCCTCGCCCGAACAGGTACGTCGTACATCGTCAAGGCGACGTTGACCGTTGCCGAGGAGATCACCCACCTCATGACGTCCGGCAACGCGACGTTCAGCATGGTCCTGCGGCCCGAGGCGGACGTGCGCAACATCGACGTCTCGAAGCTCGGCGCGACGACGAACCGCCTGATCGCGAAGTACGGCCTGCCGGTTCCGGAGGTGTATCCGCCCGGCAACGGCCCGCTGCCGACGCCGCTGCCGATGCCGGTCGCGACGCCGCTCCCCTCCGCGTCTCCAGCGGCGTCGCCGGCGGCGTCACCGGTCGTCACCCCGTAGGTTCGGATCCGGGCCGCCTGAACCGCGGCCTTCCGATCTCTCTCGGTCATCGCCACCTCCCGGGTCCCCGCGCGCCCGCCCACGGCGCTTCTCCCGCCGCGCCGCTGACCCGGCGCGCCTCCCAGGCCACCCGGCCCGCCGCCGCGGGTCGGGTGGCCGCACGTTCGATGCATGCGGTCGCGCGATCCCCGTTGCCGGCGATTCGGAGCGTCAGCCGTCCTCAGCCGGCATGACGTGTTGCGTCACCTGGGTGGATCGCCCTCCGGCGGGCATCGACGGCGCGATGGAACTCGGCGGACACGGATTCCCGGGTCGCTTCGGCCGTTCCGCCCGTGTCGATGACCCGCGTCGCGGCGTCGCGCAACCGCTCGGCGATGTTGCCCTGGGTCGCAATGCGGCGCTCGGCATCCGCGGCGTCAGCACCACGACCGACCAGCCGCGCACGCTGAATGGCTGGTTCGCACGTGACGAGCCAGATCTCGTCGCAGAGCGCGGCGAGCGGCCCGCCGACAAGCTTGATGGCCTCGATGACGATCGCGTCTCCGCCGGTCCGTTCCGCGGTCTCGATGGCCTCGCGAATTCGCTCGCGAACCGCCGGGTGGGTGATCGCCTCGAGGTCCCGCAGCGCCGCAGGGTCGCTGAACACGACCTCTGCGAGCAGCGAACGATCGAGCGAACCGTCGGCGTTCCGGAACCGCTCGCCGAACCGGTCGATCACCGCTTCGAGTGCGGGCTGCCCCGGCGCGGTCACCTCGCGCGCGACGTCGTCAGCGTCGATGACCTTCGCGCCCAGGTCGGCCAGCCAACCGGCCACGGTTGACTTGCCACAGCCGATCGGGCCCGTCAGCCCGATCCTCAGGCGGATGGGCTCGCGGAGCTTCCCCTCCGACTTCCGAGGGCCGGCCGCGTGTTTGCCGGGGAGCCCGCGGCGCCCGCGTGGCATCAGGGTGCCCGTTCTTCGAGCTCGAGCCAGGCATCCTCCGCCGTCGCAAGCGCCGCCTCGACGTCGACGAGCTCGCTCGTCACGCGCCGCATCTCGACGAAGTTCGCGGCCACCGATGGATCCGCCATTGCCAGCTCCAGGTGGCTCTTGCGCAGCCCGAGCCGGCTGAGCTCGGCGTCGAGCGTCGCTCGCTGGCGCCGGTAGGCATCCTTCGACAGTCGCTCGCGTCGGGCCGGGCGCGGCGCTGGCTTCGCGGGCCCGGTCGTCGCTCGGGTCGTCGGCGTGGTGGCCGCCGTCACGATCGACGTCGGCGCCGGCGCTCCCGCCCTGGCCGCTGGCGGTCGTGCCACCGCCTCCTTCACCGTCCAGCCGCCGGCGACCGCCGCCCGCCACTCCCGGTACCCGCCATCGAAGGCGACCGCCATTCCGTCGCCGACCACCCACAGCTTCGAACAGATCGTCTCGAGCAGCCGCCGATCGTGGCTCACGACGAGCAGCGTCGCCGGGGAGTCGAGCATGAACGACTCGATCGCTTCGCGAGCCGGGATGTCGAGGTGGTTCGTCGGCTCGTCGAGCAGCAGCAGGTTCGAGGGCATGATGCCGAGCAGCGCAAGCTCCAGACGCGACCGCTCGCCGCCCGACAGCGATCGGACCTCCTTGAACGCGTCGTCGCCGCGGAACAGGAATCTCGCGAGGTACGAGCGAGCCTCGCCCGGCGTCAGCGGGATCTGATCGAGGAGCGCGTCGAGGACCGTCGCACCGGGGATCGCCGCACCGCGGAGCTGGGCCAGGTAGCCGATCTGGACGGCGTTGCCGAACGTCAGCCGGCCGTCGATCGGCGGCAGCTCGCCGGCGACCGTCCGGAGCAGCGTCGTCTTGCCCGCTCCGTTCGGGCCAACGATCCCGATCCGCTCCCCGCGCTGGGCCGCGAGGAACGGGATCGACGCGACCCGCGCAGGTTCGGCCGCGGGCGCGCCATCGGCCTGCATGGCTCCTCGCCCCGGCAGGTACCCGACGACAAGGTCCTCGATCCGGACGACGATCTCGCCCGACCGGGCCGGGCCACCGCCGGTCAGCGCGCCGCCCGGCAGCTTGAGCTTGCGGGTGCTCTTCGGCGCCTGGAACTGCTCGCGCTCGTCGAGCAGCCGCTCGAGTCGAGCCTCGTGCTCGTGCATCTTCGAGAACTTGCGATGCGACCGGTAGCGTTGGACGAGCTCACGCTCCCGGGCGATCGACTCGGTGCGACTCTCGGCGTCCTTCTCGGCACGGGCGTCCCGCTCGACGCGCTGGCGGTGATACGCCGAGTAGTCGCCGCGGAAGGCGGTCAGGCGCCGATCGCGCAGCTCCCAGATCCTCGTGACGGTCGCGTCGAGGAACGCCCGGTCGTGGGATGCGACGAGAAGCGAGCCGCGTCGGCGCCGCAGATGCTCCTCCAGCCATTCGAGCGCGCCGATGTCGAGGTGGTTCGTGGGCTCGTCGAGTAGCAGCAGGTCCGGGTCCGCGATCACGAGTCGGGCCAGGGCCGCTCGCGTCTGCTCGCCGCCCGAGAGCGCTGCGGGCGGCCGAGACCAGTCGGACCGCTCGAATCCCAGGCCGGACAGCGCCTCGTCGACTCGCTGGTCGATCGTGTAGCCACCGAGGATGTCGAACTCGTGCTGGAGGTCGGCGTAGTCGGGATGCTCGACGCGGGCCTCACGCTCGTACGTCGCGAGGCGGGCGGCAATCACGTCGAGGTGCGCCGCACCGGCTCGCACGGCGGCTCGCAGGTCGGGCGCTGCCATGAACGCCGCGTCAAAGTGCGATTCCTGTGCGAGCAGGCCCAGCGAGAGGCCTCGCTTCCGCGACACGTGGCCGCCGTCGGGTTCGTCGGCGCCGGCGGCGATCCGGAGGAGCGTCGTCTTGCCCGCCCCATTCGGCCCGACGAGGCCGATTCGATCGCCAACCGCAATCGCGGCAGTGATCGAGTCGAGGATCACGAACGTCCCGACCTCGCGACGGACGTCCCCGAGACGAAGGATCGACATCCTCAGCCGCCGACCGACGCGCGCGCCGCGGCGCGCCTCGTCGCAGCCGCCTGACGGGTCCGCTCCGTCCGAACCTCACGCGCGGACCGCTCGGTCGCCGTGAGCCCGGTGCTTCCCTCCCCGGCCGCCAGCTCCGTCCAGCGCTCGCCGCGCCGTGCCGGCGAAGACATCGTTGCGAGGATCCGTCGCGCACCGGCCCGATCGGCCGCCGGCAGGCGCTGGCACCAGGAGCAGAAGTGCGTCGCGCGGCCGCCGACGACGATCCGCCGGATCGGGCGGCCACAGCGAAGACACGGCTCGTCCGTTCGCTGGTAGACGGCAAGGTGCTCCTGCATCTCGCCGTCGCCGTCGGGCGCCGTGTAGTCGTCGATCGACGACCCGCGCCGGATCACGGCCTCCGCGAGGATGCGCCGGAGGTGGAGCCAGAGTCGCCGTTCGTCCGCCGGCCGCAGGGTGCGCGCCGTTCGGAGTGGGTGGAGACGCGCCGCCCAGAACGCCTCGTCGGCGTAGATGTTGCCGACGCCCGCGACGAAGGTCTGGTCGAGCAGGAGTGGCTTCAGGCGACCCTTCCGCGCCCTAAGCCGGCGCCGGAACGCCGCCACGGTGAACGCGTCTGACAGCGGCTCGGGTCCGGTCGCCGCGAAGGGATCCCGGGTGTCCGCCCCATAGAGCCCCATCCGGCCGAACTTCCGGATGTCGCGGAAGCGGATCTCGCGGCCGTCGTCGAGCTCGAGCACGACGCGGACGTATGGGTCCGGCGGGCCGCCCTGGGGCACGACGAACAGCTGGCCCGTCATCTTCAGGTGAATGGTCAGGAACGCGTCGCCGGACAGGCCGACGACGACCTGCTTGCCCCGCCGCCCGACAGCCTCGATCCGGCGTCCGGCGAGGCCGCCCGCGAACGACTCCGGGGTTCCCTCGCGAACGGTCCGCGACCAGAGCACGGTCGCGTCCGTGATCGTTGCCCCGACGATCAGCCCGCGGAGGTCGCGGGCGACGGTCTCGACCTCCGGCAGCTCAGGCATCGGCTCGTCCTACGAGGCGATCGGGGCGACCGGGGCCTCGAGCGGCATCTCGTCGGCTTCGGCGGCGATCGCGTCCTCGCGCGTCAGCGGCGTCATCGATTCCCAGTTGTCGCCGACCTTGACATCGGCCACGAGCGGCACCGACAGCGGCAGCGCGCCCTCCATCGTCTCGCGGACGAGCGCGGCCAGACGCTCCACCTCGTCGCGCGGGACCTCGAACAGGAGTTCGTCGTGGACCGTGAGGAGCAACCGCGCCCGGAGGCCGGCCTCCGCGACTTGTTCCGCCGTCCTGATCATCGCGATCTTCTGGATGTCGGCGGCCGTGCCCTGGATCGGCATGTTGATCGCCATCCGCTCGCCGGCGCCGCGGAGCGTCGGATTCGCCGCGCGGAGCTCCGGGATCTGGCGCTTCCGCCCCAGGAGCGTCTCGACGAAGCCCTGCGTCTTCGCCTGCTCCTTGATCGCCATCATGTAGTAGCTGATCCCGGAATACGCGGCGAAATAGCTGTTGATGAACTCCTGCGCTTCCTGGCGCGGGATGTTCGCCCGGGACGCGAGGCCGAAGTCACTCATGCCGTAGGCGAGCCCGAAATTGACCATCTTCGCCATCGACCGCTCGCCGTGGTCGACGTCGGCGGGGTCCTTGTGGAGCACGCGGGCCGCGGTCTCGCGATGGATGTCGGCCTTGCGCTCGAACGCGTCCTTCAGGTGCTCGTCGCCCGAGACGTGGGCGAGGATCCGCAGCTCGATCTGGGAGTAATCGGCCGCGAGCAGCGTCTGGTCCGGGGAGCCGGCGACGAACGCCCGCCGGATCCGCCGTCCGAGCGCCGTCCGGATCGGGATGTTCTGGAGGTTCGGGTCGGACGACGAGAGGCGGCCGGTCGAGGCCACGGCCTGGTGGAACGTCGTGTGGAGCCGGCCGTCCTGCTCCGAGATCAGCGACGGCAGCGCTTCGACGTACGTCGAGCGCAGCTTCGTGTAGACCCGCCACTCGAGGAGCTTGTCGATCATCGGATGAGCTGGCCGGAGGTCCTCGAGCACGGAGGCATCTGTCGAGTAGCCGGTCTTCGTCTTGCGACCCTTCGGCAGGTTCAGCTCGAAGAACAGCACCTGCTCGAGCTGCTTGGGGCTGCCGAGGTTGAACTCGTGCCCGACGTCGGTGTAGATCTCGCGCTCCAGCCGGTCGATCTCGCCGCGGAATTCCTCGTCGAGTGCCTCGAGCGCCTCGCGGTCGAGCGCGACGCCGATCGCCTCCATCCGGGCGAGCACCGGGATCAGCGGCAGCTCGATCTCGCGGAACAGGCGGTCCAGGTTCGTTTCGGCGAGGCGCCGTTCCAACGGCTCGCGGACGGCCAGCGCGGAGAGCGCCTCGAGGCCGGCGCGCGCGGTCGCGGGCAGGTCCGTCGCGGGGGGCAGGATCTGATCGATGTTCTCGGCGACGACGTCCGCGATCGTCTGGCTCCGGAGCGCCGCGTTCAGGATGTACGCGGCGATCTGCGTGTCGAACGCGACCGGCGTCGGCGGCGCGTTCTCGTCCTCGCCGAACCGGGCTACGAGCAACGGCTTGATCTCGTGCCCGACGACCGGCACGCCGGACGCCTCGACGAGATGTCGCAGCCGATCTGCAGCATCCGCCCCGTCCGCTGCCACGGCCCTGCCGTAGGGTGATGCGATCGCCAGGGCGAGTGGCGTCCCCCGACGCGGGCGCGGGTCGTCGGCGACGAGCGACGCGCCCACGAACGGCTGGGCGGCAAGCCATTCCGTGAGGCCGTCGATCGCGTCCGTGTCATAGACCTCGATCCGGCCCGGGTCGACGATTGCCGCCGCGAGCGCAGTCGGCAGGTCGCCGATCGGCTCGGTCGCGCGACCCGACACGCCGGCCGCGGCCGATCCGTTCGAGGTACCGTCGCCCGCGGCGCGCGGTGGCGTGACGGCGTCGAAGTCGAGGCGGAGCTGGAGCTCGCCACTCTCGGGACGGCCACCACCGCGTGACGGCCCCCAGCCCTCGGGCCGCCCGACGACGCGCGCCGCCGGCACGTAGCCGCTCTCGGCGACGCCCCGGAGCGTCTCCGCGCGCTGCTCCGCCGACTCCCCTGCCATCGGCGGCAGGCGTTCGATCAGCGTCCGGAACTCGTATTCCCGGAACAGCCGGACGACGGTGTCGCGGTCGTAATCACCGAGCCGCGCCGCGGCCAGGTCCAGCGTGATCGGCAGGTCGCGGACGATCCGCGACAGCTCCCGGCCGAGGAACACCTGGTCGTGATGCTCGACGAGCTTGTCGCGGAGCTTGTCCGGCTTGACCTCGTCGATCCGCTCGTAGAGCGCGTCGAGCGTCTCGAACTCACGGATGAGCTTCGCGGCCGTCTTCTCGCCGACGCCGGGAACCCCGGGGATGTTGTCGGTCGGGTCGCCCTTCAGCGACTTGTAGTCGATCATCTGGTCCGGCCGCAGACCGAATCGCTCGTCGATCCGGGCCACGTCGTAGATCACGGTGTTCTCGACACCTGAGCGCGTCGTCATCAGCCGCGTCCGGGGCGTGACGAGCTGGAGCATGTCGAGATCGACCGTGACGATCGTCGTCTCGAGGTTCTCGATCGCGTCCGTCTGGCGGGTGATCGTCCCGATGACGTCGTCGGCCTCGTAACCCTGCATCTCGTACACCGGGATCCGAAGCGCATTCACGATCTCGCGGACCTTCGGGAACTGGTCGCGAAGGTCGTCCGGCATGCTCGTGCGCGTCGCCTTGTACTCGGCGAACTGCTCGTGTCGGAAGGTCTTGCCGGGCAAGTCGAACGAGACCGCGACGTAATCGGGTTGAAGGTCAGCGAAGCCACGCAGGACGATGCTGCTGAACCCGAACGCGCCGTTGACGAGCTCGCCGCGGGCGGTCGTCAGCGGCGGAAGCGCGAAGTAACCGCGATAGACGAGCCCGTAGCCGTCGAGCAGCATCAGGCGTTCGGTGGGCACGGGCAAAGTGTAGCCGTGCGCCTGCCCGGACCTGACGAGTTTGACCGGCTAAGGCGAGGTCGCCCCGCGTGCGAATCGGCGCGCCAGCAGCAGCAGCCCCGCCACGAGGAGCACCGCCGAGATGATCGCGACCGTGGATGGTCCATCGCTCGAGGCCTGGTCGGTTGCAGCGGGGGCGGGAGCGAACGCCGCAGTCGGGGCCGGGGCGACGTTCTCCGTCTCAGACGGGTTCCGGGCGACCGGGAGTGGCAGCGTGGTTGCGCCTGCTCGTGTGACCCCGCCCGCCGCAGGAGACGCTCCGGGCACAGAGTTCGCGCTGTAGGGATTGCTCGCCTGCGAGGCTTCGCCGCCGGCCATCGTGTCGACGTCGTGTGATGCCACCGGCGGCGGAACCACCTGAGCGGCGTCGTTCTGCGACTCGAGCGACTCGTATCGCGGCGCCTCGGCGGCGGCCGCCATGGAGGCGGCAGGCGACGCTCCAGCGGAGCTCGCAAACCCGCCCAGCTGGATGCTCGGCAACGCCGTGAGCAGCAGCCCCGCGATCCCGAGCGTCGCCAGGCCCGCGCCAAGCTGACGGCTCAGCAGCGGGCCATTCGCGAGCCCGCCGAGGATCCGACGCCAGCCGGCCGGCCGAAGCCTTGCCGCGTCCGCGTCGGTGAGGCGGAAGTCGCGGCTGCGCTGAACGGGCGGGAGCGCCTTTGTTGCGCGGGCGATGGCAAGGATGTCGTCATGGAGGCGTGCGCAGTCGTTGCAGCTCGAGATGAGGGACTGGGCGATCGCGTGGTCGCGGTCGGTAGTGGCGAGGTCGCCGCTGGCGAGCGAGACAACGAGAACAAGGTCGTGCTGGTCGTGCACCAGCTCGTCTACGTGGGGCATGGGGTTCAGACGGCCCTCCCGCGCCACAGGTTCCGGTCAGCCACGAAAGAGGTCCATCCGGTCCGCCAATCGGTCGCGCAGAGCGAGACGACCGCGATGGATCCGGGACTTCACCGTGCCGAGCGAGACGCCCGTCATGTCGGCGATCTCCTGGTAGTCGTAGCCCTCGACGTCGAACAGAACGATGGCCGTGCGCTGATCGTCGGTGATCGTCGCAAGGGCCGCATTCAGGACGTGCGTCCGCTCGGTTGTCAGCGCGGTCGTCACCGGATCCGCATCCTCGGTCGCTGGCGGCTGCCAGCTCTCGTCCTCAAGCTCCGGGTAGGGCTGGACGGGACGGCGCTTCCGGGCGCGCTGCGTGTCCATCGCCGCGTTGACCGCAATCCGGTTCAGCCAGGACTTGACGCTTCCGCCGCGAAAGCCACTCAGGTTGCGGTAGGCGCTGAAGAACGCTTCCTGCGTGACATCCGACGCCTGGTCGCGATCGGGGACCATCCGGACGACGAGCGCGAACAGCTGGTCCTGGTAGGCGCTCACGAGATCGTTGAACGCCGCGAGGTCGCCGCTGCGGGCGCGCTCGAGCAGGATCAGGTCACGGCGTTGGATGGGATCGTCGACGACGTTCGTCGAGCGGAGCTCCTCCACGGGCAGAAGGCCCCTCCGGACGGCGAGTTCGAGGCGCGGCGAGTCTAGCATCGGCTTCGTTGCGAGACGCCAGTCCTTCGCGGTGGGTTCCCGGCCCTCGGCTACCATGGCGAACCGCGCCGAAGTGGCGGAATGGCAGACGCGACGGTCTCAAACACCGTTGAGGGCAACCTCGTGCGAGTTCGAATCTCGCCTTCGGCACCAGTGCCTACTGCGCAGAGTCCCTCAGCGACTGGGTGAGCCGGCGGATCCGCGGATGCTCAAGCGCGCACTGGATCGAGCGGTCGCCGTCGTTCCACGCCTCCTCACTTGGAGCGAGCCAGAAGATCTCGAGCTCCGAGTCGTCGTAGGACATCCCGACGTATTCCTCGAACGCGGGCAGACAGTTCGCGTCGAGCCATGCGCCGAAGCCGTCGTCGGTCGGAAACACCCCGCTCGGCATCGATCCGATGAAGTACATCTCGTACTCGTGCTCGCTTGTGCACGGCAGGGCCGTCACCTCGCCGATCTCCTCCGCCTCGGGATCCTTCAGATCGAAGCAATCGCCCACCCGAAGGTCGAGGACGTCCAAGTTGCCGCTCTTCGTGATCTCGCCAGAGTCCGAGCGGCTGGCGTTGAAGATCAGTCCGCCGACCGCACCGATCGCGACAAAGCCGATTGCCACGATCACGCCGAGCGGAAGGCGTCGCCAGATGGGCACCTTCGCGGGTGGCGCGCTGGCGCTCTCGGCGATCGCGACGGGTGTCCCGCTCTCGGCGGGCTCGCGGACGAGCCCAGAGCTCGCGATCTTGCCGCCCCACGCCGGAGCTGCCCGCAGCAGGGCTTCCGCCTTGCCCTCGGGAGGCGCGATCGTTGGCTCTGGGGCGGCGGCGGGCGGCGGCTGTGGCGGCTCCGTGGCGGGCGCGGGGTCGACCCCGGATCCGGCCACCGAGAGATCGGCTCTGAGCGAGCCGCAGCCGGAGCACGTGATCGCCCACGACTCGTTCGCGGTGGAGCATCGGCCGCAGGTCCAGCGTTCCGGCATGCGGCGAGGGTAGGAGGTGCCCGCCCGGCCTACAACCCTTCCGGGCGCGCCGGGGACAACGTTCGTTACGATCCGCCGTCATGACGCGTGACGACGTCCTGGGCTGGCTCGACCGCCACGACGCCGCATGGCGGGCGGCCGAAGCTTCCGCGATCGCGGATCTGTTCAGCGAGGGCGCCGTGTACCACACGGGACCGTGGGACGAGCCGTGGCGTGGCATTCCCGGGCCATTCCGTGGTCGTGACGGGATCGCGGTCGGCTGGCTGGCGGGCGGGATCGCCGGCGAGCAGTTCGACATCTGGACCGACCTCATCGCGCTCGACGGACAGCGCGCCGTCGTTCGCCGGCGGCTGACGTACTTCGAGCCTGGCGGTGCGATCGAGAGTCGCTGGGACACACTCTGGGTCATCGATTTCGACGACGAGGGCCGGTGCGCCGAGTATCAGGAGTGGTACGTCGAGGCCCCGGCGGGCGCCGGATACCATTCCGCCGGATGACCGACGACCCGCATCTGAGCCTGCAGCAACGCTACGCACCGGGCGGTGTCTGCTTCGGGTGCGGGCCCGCCAACGAGGACGGACTCCATGTCGAGAGCTTTCCCTCGCCGGACGATCCTTCGCTCGTCGTCGCTGAGTGGACGCCCGAGAAGCGATACGAGGCGTTCGACGGGATGCTGAACGGCGGAATCATCGGTGCGCTGCTCGACTGCCATTCGAACTGGACCGCGACGTACCACCTGATGCGCGAGCGCGGAGCCCACCGGCCGCCGACAACCGTCACGCTGGACTACGCTGTGCGCTTCCGGCGGCCGACGCCGGCGGGCGGCCCGGTCCGCCTGTCGGCACGGGTCGTCGAGTCGGCCGAGGATCGGGCGACCGTCGAGGCGACGCTCGAGGCCGGTGGCGAGGTGACGGCCACCTGCCGAGGGACGTTCGTCGCCGTCAAACCTGATCATCCCGCATACAACCGCTGGTAGGAGATCCCATGCTTCGCAGGTTCCTTGGTGGCGACGAGTCCGGGGCGGATGCCGCGGCGACCCCAGGCGGCCCCGCTGCCGCCGCTCCGGCCGGTTCGGCGGCCGAGACGGCCACGGTCCGCCAGATCGTGGCGCGTCTCGAGACGATGCCGCCGGCCGACGCCCGGTACCTCGCCTGCTTCGCCTACGTGATGAGCCGCGCGGCGCATGCCGACCTCAGCATCAGCGACGAGGAGACGGCGGTGATGGAGCGGTTCGCTGCCGAGTACGGCGGGCTCGACGAGTCGCAGGCGGTGCTCGTCGTCGGGATGGCAAAGTTGTCGGCGGCCGCCTACGGCGCAACCGAGGACTACGTCGTCACCCGCGAGTTCAAGAAGATCTCGACGATGGACCAGCGGCTCCAGCTGCTTCGCTGCTGCTTCGCGATCAGCGCAACCGACGGGACGATCAACGCCGACGAGGCGTCGGTCGTAAACGAGATCGCCAAGGAGCTGGATATTGAGCGACCTCAGCTCAACGCGGTCCGCGACGAGTTCCACGACCAGCTCTCGTCCGTCCAGGCGCTGCGCCAGGTCGGCGGCTGATCGTCAGCTCAGGCTGAGCTCGACGATCCCGTCGCCGAGACGGCGGCGGACCTCCGCGAGGAGCTCCGCGTCGTAGGCGACGCCACGCCGGAGCTCCATCGGCAGCGAGTCGCCACCCGACGGCGCCGGCACGTGGAGGACGACTCGCGTCGAACCCGGCCGTTCGACGAGCAGGCCCTTGAACGCCTCCATCGCCCCGACGACGCGGTCCGTGCCGGCGGAACCCGCGAACGTCACGTGGAGGATCGCTTCGGGTGACGCGTCGACCGGGGGTGTGGGGGCACGGGCCGCGACGGCGACACGCTGGCGCGCCTCGTCCGGAAGCGCAGGCTCGACGTCGTCGTCGGGCCGGATGCGTTCGAGGCCGGGCGGCTCCTGGTACGTCGGGATGGGCTCTGCCGGGGCAATCACCGCCTCCGTTGACGGCGCTTCGCGCCGGTATTCCGCCCGAAGCGGCGAAACGTACGCGATCTCGCGGGTCTCCGGCGCGATCGGCGCCCCGACGTGCCCGTTGCCGTTACCGTTTCGGCCGTTTCCGGCGTGCGCCGGCGGCGCCTGCCCAGGCCCGACCGCCACGGGTTGTCGGCGGAAACCACGGCTTCGGTCGCCCGCCGCAATCTCGCGCGAGACGGCCTCCGGGCCCTTCGCCAACGCGCCGTCCCAATCCATCACGACGTCCGCGAGCAGCGACACGTCCTCGCCCCGGTGGTCGACCCGGCCGGCGACCACGAGAATCGCCCCTTCGGTCCAGGTCGCGGCCGTCTGCTCGAACATCTTGGGAAAGACGACGACCTCGCTCGAGCCCTGGAGGTCCTCGATCGTCGCGACGCCCATCGTCGCGTTGGCCTTCGTGATCACCCGCCGGAAGCCGGTCACGATCCCGACCATCGTCACGCGCTGGCCGTCGAGCGACTCGTCCTTGAGGTCGCCGCTGTAGGCCGTTGCGAAGTCGGCGACCTGGGCCGCGATCTCGCCGATCGGGTGCTCGGAGAGGTACAGGCCCAGCAGCTCCTTCTCCCAGCGCAGACGTTCGCGAACGGGCACTTCGGTCGCCGTCGGCAGCGGCCGCTCCATGCCGCTCGCTTCTTCGACGCCGAGATCGAAGAGCGACGTCTGGCCGGTGACCCGGTCGTGCTGGGCGACCTGGCCGGCGGCCATCGCATCCTCGAGCCCGAGCAGGATCTGGGCCGGGTGGCCGAACGCGTTCAGCGCACCGACGCGGGCGAGCGACTCGAGGACCTTGCGGTTCGCGAGCCGGAGGTCGACGCGCGAACAGAAGTCCGCCAGGGACCGGAACGGCCCGCCATCCTCGCGGGCGGCGATGATCGATTCGATCGCGCCCTGGCCGACATTCTTCACCGCGAGCAACCCGAACCGGATCGCCTGGCCCTCGACGGTGAATTCGACGCCGCTCTTGTGGACGTCCGGCGGGAGGACCTCGATTCCCATCCGGCGGCACTCGGCGATCGCCGCGGCGACCTTCTCCTCGTTCGATCGGAACGCCGTGAGGACACTCGTCATGTACTCGACGGTGTAGTTCGCCTTGAGGTAGGCCGTCTGGTACGCGATCAGCCCGTAGCACGTCGCGTGCGCCTTGTTGAAGCCGTACCGCTCGAACGGCTGGAAGGCCGCGAACACCTGGTCGATGACCCCCGGCGCGACGCCGCGCTCCGCGGCCTGCGTGACGAACTTCTCCTTCTGCGCCCGGAGGACGGACGACTTCTTCTTCCGGATCGCGTAGCCAAGCGTGTCGGCCTCCGGGCCGGTGAAGCCGCCCAGCGCCACCGCGGCCGACATGATGTCCTCCTGGTAGACGAAGATCCCGTACGTCTTTTCCAGGTACGGCTCGAGCAGCGGGTGGAGGTACGTGACCGCCTCCTGGCCGTGCTTGCGGCGGATATAGGCCGGGATGTTGTCCATCGGACCGGGTCGGTAGAGCGCGACCATCGCCGCAAGGTCGTAGACCGACGTTGGCCGGAGCTCGCGGATGTAGCGCCGCATCCCCGCGGACTCGAGCTGGAAGATGCCCGTCGTTTCCCCGGAAGCGAGCAGCTCGAACGTCGCGGCGTCGTCGAGCGGGATCGTCTCGAGGTCGATCTCGATCCCCCGCTGCTGCTTCACGAGGTCGACCGCCTGGCGGAGGATCGTCAGGTTCGAGAGGCCGAGGAAGTCGAACTTCAGCAGGCCCAGCGCCTCGATGCCATGCATCTCGTACTGGGTCATGAGCGAGTCGGAGTTCGTCGCCTTCTGGAGCGGCATCAACTCCGTGAGCGGCTCGCGCGAGATGACAACGCCGGCGGCGTGGGTCGACGCGTTGCGGGCGACGCCCTCGAGCTGGCGGGCGAAGTCGATGATCCGCTTGACCGACGGGTCGCCATCGACCATCGAGCGCAGCTCCGGCGCGATCTCGAGCGCCTCGTCGAGCTTGATGCCCAGCTGGTTCGGGACCGCCTTCGCGATCCGGTCGACGTCGCCGTAGCTGTGGCCGAGCACCCGGCCAACGTCACGGATCGCCGCCCGGGCGAGCATCGTGCCGAACGTGATGATCTGGGCGACGTGGTCGGAGCCGTACTTGCGGGTGACGTAGGCGATGACCTCGTCCCGGCGGCCGTCCTCGAAGTCGACGTCGATGTCGGGCATCGTGACCCGGTCCGGATTGAGGAAGCGCTCGAACGGCAGCTGGTACGCGATCGGGTCGACCGGCGTGATCCCGAGCGTGTAGGTCACGATGCTGCCCGGGGCGCTGCCGCGGCACGTCGTCTGGATGCGCTGCTCCCGGGCGAACCTGATGAAGTCGGCCACGATCAGGAAGTAGCCGGCGTAGCCCATCGTGATGATGACGCCGAGCTCGTAGTCGAGCCGCTCCTGGAGCTCCGGCGTCACTTCGCCGTAGCGCTCGACGAGGCCGCGCTGGCACTCCTTGCGGAGCCAGCTCTCGACGGTCTCGCCGTCGGGTACCGGGAAATGCGGAATCCGGAGCTGGCCCAGCGGCAGCTGGACCGAGGTCATCTCGGCGATCAGGCGGGAATTCCGGATTGCCTCGGGATGGTCGGGGAAGAGCGCCGCCATCTGGGCCGCCGGCTTCAGCCAGAAGTCGCGTCCCTCGAACTTCATCCGGCCGGCCGTGTCGAGGTTGTTGCCCGTCCCGACGCAGAGCAGCACGTCCTGGGCGTCGGCCTGGGCCTCGTGGACGTAGTGGAGGTCGTTCGTGACGACGAGCGGCAGGCCGGTTTCGGGCGCCAGCCGGAGCAGCTTCTCGTTGAGCGCTTTCTGCTCCGCCATGCCGTGGTCCTGGAGCTCGAGGAAGAAGTTGCCCTTGCCGAGGATCTCGCCGTACTCGCCGGCCAGGCGTCGCGCCTCGTCCCAGTCGTCGGTCTCGAGCGCTCGCGGGATCTCGCCGCCGAGACACGCGCTCAGCCCCACGAGCCCCTCCGCGTGGCGGGCGAGGTGCTCCCGGTCGATCCGCGGCTTGTAGTAGTAGCCGTCGACGTGGGCGTCGGTGACGAGCCGGCAGAGGTTGCGGTAGCCGACCTCGTCCTTCGCGAGCAGGATCAGGTGAAAGGGCTGGGCGTCGGCCTTGCCCTCCTTCTCGAGCATCGAGCGGCGGGCGACGTACGTCTCCACGCCGATGATCGGCTTGATGCCCTTCGTCACGCAGGCCTGGTAGAACGCGACCGACCCGTAGAGCGCGCCGTGGTCCGTCAGGGCGAGGCTGTCGAAGCCCTGGGCGGCCGCCGAATCGACGAGATCCGTGATCCGCCCGAGCCCGTCGAGGAGGCTGAACTCCGAGTGGACGTGGAGATGCGTGAAGTCGTTCGGGGCGATGGTCACGGGGGGCTAATGGTAGCCCCGATCCGGGCACTCCCGCCCGCCCGAACGTGCCTCAAGCTGTCCTGTTCGCAGCCCCTGCTACGACCTCGGAGAGGCGCTCGGCGAGCATCAACGTGGGCAGATGGCTGAAGCCGGACGGCGGCTCGGGAATGATCGACGCGTCGGCGACGAAGAGGCCGTCGATGCCGTGGACGCGGCCGCTCGCGTCGACCACGGCGCCGTCCTCCGGGCGCGGCCCCATCGCGCATGTACCAACCACGTGCGGGATCGAGTAGCCGTTCTCCGCGATGTAGGTCCGGAGCGCGTCGTCGTCCTCAGGCATCGTCGTGGCCGGGCCCGGGCACAGCCCTCGCATCGCGGAGTGCGAGGCGATTGCGATCGCCCGCTCGATCCCCTCGCGGAGGCGTCGGATGTCGCGGTCCGTCGCCTTCGGCAACTCGATTCGCGGCGTCTCGTTCGGATCGGCCGATCGGAGGCTGACCCGGCCGCGTGCCTCCGGCCGCAGCAGGACGGACTCGATCGCCAGTTGATCGGGGACGTCCGGGGCTTCCGGATCGGCGATCCACAGCAAGAGGTCGTGCGGTTCCGTGGGCGGCGACGCATTGCTGTGGAACGTCGCAATGGAATGCAGCTTCGGGATATCGCGGGCAGGGCCGTGGTAGCCGGTATCGACTACGACGCTGGGGTGGTCGCTGAGATTGGCGCCCACGCCGGGGAGATCGACCTGCACGTCGATCCCGAGCGCACGGAGGTCACCGGCCGGTCCGATCCCCGATCGCATCAGGACGAGCGGCGAGCCGTACGTCCCGCCGGCGACGACGATCGTCGCCGCCTCGATGACCGATCCATCCACGAGCCGGACGCCGGTCGCGCGGCCCCCTTCGATCACGACCCGGTCGACCGGTGAATCGGCCCGCACGTCGAGCGAGCCGGCCAGCTCGGGAACGTCGAGATAGGCGGTCGCGCTGACCCTGACCCCGATCACGGAGTTCATCGGCATCCGACCGACGCCGAGCGCGCCCGGTTGGTTGTGATCGTCGACGGGCGAAAAGCCGATCGCTTCGGCGGCGGCCACCGCCGCGGCGTGGGCCTCGGTGAGCTCGACGTCGAGATAGCGATTGATCGGCAAGTAGCCCAGGTTGCCGTGCCACGGCCGGTCGCCGAAGTCCTCGTCGGCCTCGAACCGGCGGAAGTACGGCAGGACGTCGTCGAACGCCCAGCCAGGGTTGCCGAGCGCCGCCCAACGGTCGAAGTCGGCTCGCGAGCCGCGGACCGCGAAACGGGTAAACCACGACGTGCCGCCGACGAGCCTCCCGCGGCGGAGCTTCTGCAGCTCGCCGCCATCGGTCGGTTCGGACGCATAGCCCCAGTCGGGCGGACGTGGCAGCCGCCAGGCGTCGAGGAGATCGCTCGGCAGATCGGCCCGCAGGTCGGGCCCGGCCTCCAGGAGCAGGATCGACCCGACGCCCGCCCGGGCAAGCCGTCCTGCCATCACACAGCCACCGGCGCCGGCCCCGATCACCACGACGTCGAAGTCTCGTCCTGCTGACATGGGTTCCAGTGTCGAGGTCGCTCGGCTCTCGTGTCCAACGACGCCGACGACCCACGCGTCGTGAACCGAGCAACCGCCTCCGGGCGTCGCCTACGCTTCTGCCGTGAACGAGCTGCCGAACCCGATCGCGTACCACCTCGTCCCCGCGGTGGTCTGGGAGGCCGCGGCGCCCGACGAACCGTTTCGGGCGGCGTCGCTCGAAGACGAGGGTTTCATCCATCTCACCCACGGGATGGCCGACCTCGTGGGCGTCGCGAACGCCTTCTACCGCGACGATCCGCGATCGTTCGTCGTGCTCACGATCGCGCTTCGCTGGCTGACGTCGCCGTGGCGCTACGACGGCGATGAGCGCTATCCCCACGCCTTCGGTCCCCTGGACAGGGCAGCGATCACCGAGGTCCGCCCGATCGAGCGGGACCCGACAGGAACGTTCCAACCGATCGAGCGGCCTGATCGCCGCGTTCCGCCGGACATGCCGGCGCTGCTGGGGCGGCTCGCAGAGGCGGACATCCAGTTCGTCGTCGTGGGCAGCAGCGGGGCGGCGCTTCTCGGCGCGGCCATCGACCCGGGCGATCTCGACATCTGTCCTGCCCTTGACGAGGCAAACCTTCGGCGGCTGTGCGGCGTCCTCGTAGCGCTCGGCGCGCGACCGCGTGTTGCCGTGCCCGGCTGGGTCACAGCTGAGGAAGCCGCGAACTACGTCCCCGAGCCGACGGTCGCATCGCTCGACCTGCTCTTCGAGACGCCACTGGGCGACTTCGACGTCTGCGCCCGACCCCAATCGCCTGGATTGACCTACGCCGACCTCGTCGAGACCGCGGTCCCGGTCGATGTCGCTGGCCGCACCGTCCTCGTCGGGGCGCCCGAGCGCATCGCGTCCTCGAAGCTCCAGGCGCGCCGTCCGAAGGACCTCCGCGTCCGTGGCGAGCTCGAACGCATCGGCGGCAACGATGGCTGACCAGGAGCCGGATCAGCTCGACGTCCTCTTCGACGAGGTAATCGAACGCACGATCGCCTCGCTCCCCGATCCGTACGTCGAGCGCCTGGGGTCCGTCGCGATCGTCGTCGAGGACGAGCCGTCGCCGGCCCAGCTTGCGAGCGTCGGCGCTCGCGGCCTGTATGGGCTCTACCAGGGAATCCCACGAACGCGGTGGGGCGCCGACAACGCCGCAGCGCCGAGCAAGATCACGCTCTTCCGGGGCCCGCTTGTCCGCTCGAGTCGGTCCATGAGCAGCCTCGCATCCGCGGTCGAGACGACGTTGATCCACGAGATCGCGCACCACTTCGGCATCGACGACGACCGGATCCGGGAGCTCCAGCGCCGCTGACGTCGCCCCGCCGGCGCGGCGTACCATCGCGGGGCGATGCGCGACGATCCCGTTCTCGATCGGCCAAACCCGCTCGTCCGTGGCGAGCGCGTGTACCTCCGCGCGATCGAGCCAGCCGATGCCGAGCTGATCCACCGGTGGTACGGCCACGCCGATAGTGCCCGCCTGATGGGCGAATGGCCGCGAAGTCTCGCCCGACGACGCCAGGACGCCGAGACCGCCGTGAGGGAATCGGGGCGGGACTGGTTCGCGTTCATCATCTGCGAGCTTGCGGACGACTCGCCGATCGGGCGCGCCGACGTGTTCGAGATCGACCGGGTGAACGGATCCGCTGGGTTCGGGATGATGATCGGCGAGCACGGCCGACGCGGTCGGGGCTTCGGCAGCGACGCGGTCAACGCGATCCTCGACTTCTGCTTCGGTCAGCTCCGTCTGGAGCGCGTCTGGCTCGTCACCGATGAGGTGAACGAGCGAGCCCAGCGGATGTACCGCAAAGCCGGCATGGTCGAGGAAGGTCGACTGCGCCGGGCGTTCTTCCAGGACGGCCGGTTCCAGGACGACGTCCGGATGGCGATCCTCCGGTCCGAGTGGACGGCCCTCGACCGACGGCGCAGCTGGGATTACGCCGAGCGCTGATCCGGGGCGGGTGTCTCGGGCGGTCTGCCCGCGATCAGCTCTGACGCGACGGGCGCGATCCGGTCGCACCACAGGCCGTACTGGGCGCCCGAGGGATGGAGGCCGTCTTCCGCCACGAGCGTCCGCTCCCGTGCGGCGCGCATCGACAGGTCATGGATATCGACGAACGCGATTCGGCGGTTCGCGGCGAGCCGATGGAGGATCTCGTTGGTGCCGCGGATCCCAGCCGACTGGACCGCCGGATCGCCGTAGTTGGCACCCTGTGGCGTGACCGTGTAGTCCGGCGTCGAGACGGCGACGATCCGGTCCGACGGTAGCCGCTCGAGCAGCGTGTCGAGGATGACCGCGACGTTTCGCTCGTATTCGGACGGCGGAACGCCCTGGACGACGTCGTTGACCCCCACGAGGATCGACACGAAGTCGGGAGCGAGTCGGTCGAGTTGGGGCAGCTCCGACTCGATGACGTCGCGAGAGGTAAAGCCGTTGACGCCGAGGTTCGCGACCAGCTCGAGGAGTGGCCCGCCGTCAGCAGCCCGGCAGCGGTCCACGAGCTGACTCGGCCACCGCTCGGGCGCGGTCGCGACGGCCGTTCCGATCGTGTAGGAGTCGCCGAGCGCGACGTAGCGAAGCGTCATCGCAGCCCGAAGAACGCCAGCGCGAGGGTTTCGAAGTCGCCGGGCCGCTCCAGCGATGGGAGGTGGGCGACGTCGGGCCAGGCCTCGAGACGAACGTCCGGAACCTCGTTCGCGAGACGCTGCGCTGCGTCCAAGGTCGCCTGCTGGTCGAGCTCGCCGACGAGCACGAGCGTGGGACACGCGATCTCGGCGAGGCGGGCAGCCGCGGGCGGCGTCAGCTCGGTTTCGGGCGCCACGTCCTGGTCCCATTCGGGCAGCTCGAACGCGTCGCGCTGCATCCGCCGGACGAGCTCGCGCACCGCCGGATCGACGTCCTCGACCGAGCGCGTGGGGCCGGCAAGCCAGGCTCGAAGGTTGACCTCGACCGCCTCGTCGAGATCCCCGCGGTCGAGTGCCGTGACTTCCTCGTGCCAGACCGCTCGAAGCGATGTGGACGGTTCGCCGAGCAGCGCGCCACCCGGCGCCGCAAGCAGGAGGGCCGTGACCGCCTTCGGCCGGGCGATCGCGGCCTCCGCCGCAATCCCGGCGCCCATCGATGCGCCGACGAGGCGTGCGCGCGCGACCCCGAGCTCGTCGAGCAGCTCGAGCAGATCACCATGGTGCGACCACGGCCCGGTCGGCGGGAGCGACTCACCGAAACCGCGGGCGTCGTAGCGGATGACCCGCCCGACGGCGGCGAATGCGGCCCAGTGCGGGTCCCACATGCGGCGGTCCGCGATGCCCGCGTGGACGAGCACGATCGCATCGCCCGCCCCGGCGATTTCGTACGCAAGGCCGCCCTGGGTGCGGCCGACGATCGCTGGTTCGGTCACTCGCGAAGTATGCACGCGCGGCCCGGAAAGCCCTATTCTTCCCCGGGCGCACTCGCCGCCGACCGGGGACTCGGACCTCAGCAGCTCTTGCCCGGCCGTTCTCCCGTCGGTACGATGCGCGCCAATGGATCGCCCCGCGGGGCGGACGTTCTTCGAGACCTCGCCGGACCACCGCGCTCCCAAAACCGGCCGGCGACGACCGATCTCGATGTTGTGAGGAGGACACATGCGACAGCGCTCCCTCGGCCTGACCCTGTTCAGCGGTCTGGCCTTCCTCGTCGCCGCGTGCGGCGGCGGCGCCACCCCGAGCCCTTCGGCTCCGGCGTCGGCTCCCGCGTCCGTGGCGCCGCCCGCGTCGGCTCCGGCGTCGGCTCCGGCCTCGCAGTCGGCGGCCCCGTCCTTCGAGGCGCTGAACGTCGGCGTCGTGACCGACGTCGGCCAGCTCGAGGACAAGTCGTTCAACCAGTTCTCGAACGCCGGTGCCGAGGCTGCCGCCGAGCAGATCGGTGGCGACCACAACGTGATCGTCACCCAGAACATCTCGGACTACGGCACGAACATCCAGCAGCTCATCGACGCGGACTTCGACGTCATCGTCACGATCGGGTTCCTGATCGGCACGGACACGACGAAGGCTGCGAAGGCCAACCCGGACATCACGTTCATCGGCGTCGACCAGGGCATCTGCGTTGACGAAAACGGCGATCCCGACCCGACGTTCGCCTGCAAGGGCGACGCGGCAACGCTGCTCCCGAACTACCAGGGCATCGTGTTCGCCGAGGCACAGCCCGGCTACCTCGCCGGCATCGTCGGCGCCAGCATCAGTGAGTCGGGCACGATCGGGGCCGTCGGCGGCACGAACGTTCCGGCCGTCGTCAACTACTGGCGCGGCTACGAGAACGGCGCGAAGTCGATCAAGCCGGACATCAAGGTCCTCTACCAGGAGACCGACCCAGATCCGGCGAAGGGCTTCAACGACCCGACCAAGGGCCGGGCGATCGCCGAGCAGTTCATCAGCCAGGGCGCCGACGTGATCTTCCAGATCGCGGGCCTCACCGGCCAGGGTGCGCTTCAGGCGGCATGCGACGCGAACATTCACGGGATCGGCGTCGACGTCGACCAGGCGGAGAGCCTCCCGAACCTCTCGAAGTGCATCGTGACCAGCGCCGAGAAGAAGCTCCAGGACACGGTCACCGCCGTCGTCCTGAGTGCCGCCAGCGGTACCTTCAAGGCCGGGACGGTGCTGTACAACGCGGCGTCGACCCCGCCGGCCATCGGCCTCTCGCCAGGCCACGACAACGCGGCGCTGATCACGCCTGAGATCCAGGCGAAGATCGACGAGGCGACCGCGGGCTTCGTTGACGGGTCGCTCGATCCGTGCTCACCGACGAAGTGCACGGTCAGCGGCAGCTGATCGCTCGCTGAACCAGCGCAACAGCCCGGGAGGCGGTCGCATGACCGCCTCCCGGTCGTTTTCCGGGCCGTCTATCATGCCGGAGAGTCTTCCCCCACCCGGTCCGTCACCCAGCCTGAGGTTCTCGTGACCCAGACCGTGACCGCGCCCGCGCTGGAGATGCGCGGCATCACGAAACGCTACCCGGGCGTCGTGGCGAACGACGGGATCGATCTAGAGATCCGGCCGGGGGAGATCCACGCTCTGCTCGGCGAGAACGGCGCGGGCAAGACCACGCTCATGAACATCCTCTACGGGCTCGCGATCCCGGACGAGGGCGAGATCCTGCTCGACGGCCTCACCGCGAAGATCGCCGGGCCGTCCGACGCGATCGACCGCGGCATCAGCATGGTCCACCAGCACTTCATGCTGGTCCCGGTGCTCTCCGTCGCCGACAACATCCTCCTGGGCGAGGAGACGATGGCCAACCCGATCTTCCTCGATCGGAAGGAGGCCCATCGGCGGATCGTCGAGCTCGGCAGGCGCTTCGGGTTCGAGATCGACCCGGACGTCAAGGTCGGGACGCTCTCGGTCGGCTGGCAGCAGCGCGTCGAGATCCTGAAGGCGCTCTACCGCGAGGCGCGGATCCTTGTCCTTGACGAACCGACCGCGGTTCTCACGCCCCAGGAGACGAAGGAGATCTTCGAGGTCCTCAAACGGCTCGCCGATGAGGGCCACTCGATCATCTTCATCAGCCACAAGCTGTACGAGGTCCTCGAGATCGCCGATCGGATCACGGTGATCCGACGGGGCAAGGTCGTCGGGGAGCGGCTGCCCGCGGAGACCGACGAGGACGACCTCGCCGCGCTGATGGTCGGCCGGAACGTCCAGCTGATCGTCGATCGGGGCGAGTCGCATCCGGCGGCGCCGCAGTTGTCCGTCACCGACCTGCGCGTCAATGACGACCGCGGCCACGAGGCGGTGAAGGGCGTCACGTTCGACGTGCGGGCCGGCGAGATCCTCGGGATCGCCGGCGTCGCGGGCAACGGCCAGGACGAGCTCGTCGAGGCGCTCGCGGGACTGCGGAAACCGACGGCCGGGACGGTCCGCCTCGGTGGCAGGGACATCACGGGCGCTGGGCCGAGGTCACTCCAGCAGTCCGGCATGTCGTTCGTGCCCGGGGATCGGCACCGGTTCGGGCTGGTGCTCACGTTTCCGGTCGAGGACAACCTCGTGCTGACCCAGTACGACGAGGCGCCGTATGCCCGGGGCCCGTTCCGCAACGACAGCGCGATTCGCGAATGGGCCCAACGGGCGATCGAGGAATACGACATCCGGACGCCCTCGCCGAGCGTCACGGCCGGGACGCTGTCGGGCGGCAACCAGCAGAAGGCAATCGTCGCCCGGGAGTTCAGCCGCGATCTGACCGCGTTGGTCCTGGATCAGCCGACTCGGGGTCTCGACGTGGGCAGCATCGAATTCATCCACCGCCAGGTGATCGCAAAGCGCGACGCCGGCGCTGCGATCCTGCTCGTCTCCGCGGAGCTGGATGAAGTGATGGAGCTCTCCGACCGGGTCGCGGTGATGTATCGCGGCGAGATCGTGGCGCTGGTCGACGGCCCAACCGCCGAGCGGGAGGAGGTCGGCCTGCTCATGGCCACCGGGCGTCGGGATGCCGAGGCGCTCGCGGCGGCGACCACCTCGATGTCGGCCGCCGCAGAGATCGAAGCCGCCCCGGTCGAGACGGTCGCGGCGACGGCTGGTGCCGCCCTACCGGAGTCCGATGCGGCCGCAGCCGATGCCGCGGCGCCGCAGCCGACGGAGCCGGATGCGCCGGATGCGCCGGATGCGCCGGATGCGCCGGATCGAGGAGACGGCACATGAACGTTCTTCGCCGGTTCGTGGCCCTGTCGATCGTTCCGATCGTTTCGATCCTGCTCGCGCTACTCGTTGGCTCGATCATCATCGTGGTCTCGAGCGGAGTGAACACCGGCGACTGGAACCTGCTCCTGCCCCTTCAGGCATACGAAGCGATGCTCCAGGGCGCGATCGGCATCTCGTTCTTCGACGTGAAGGACGGCGCGATGACATTCGACCTCGTCATCGACCCGGATCGCATCCTGCGGGCCGTGACGAACACGCTCGTCGCCGCGACACCGCTGATCCTCGCCGGCCTCGCCGTTGGGCTCGGCTTCAAGGGCGGCCTGTTCAACATCGGCGGGACCGGCCAGTTCCTCGTCGGTGGCTTCACGGCGGCGCTCGTCGGGGCGGCCGTCGCGACCCAGCCGGTTCCGATCGCCGTGACGCTTGCGCTCGTCGCCGGGGCGCTGGGTGGCGCGCTCTACGGCTTCATTCCAGGCGCTCTCAAGGCATTCACCGGCGCCCACGAAGTCGTCACGACGATCATGCTGAACTCATTGGCGGCGCTCGTCATCGTCGGACTGGTGAACGACATCTTCAAGATCACGGGCCCGACGTTCGCGCGGACCGCCGACATCGGCAACGCCACCCTGCCGATCATCTTCGGCGAGGACGGCAGCCTTGGCGTCCTGATCGCGATCCTGGCCGTGCCGATCGCCTATGTCCTGATCTACCGGACGACGCTCGGGTTCGAGATCCGAACGACCGGCGCGAACCCGGACGCCGCGCGTTATGCGGGCATGAGCCCGCGGCGAGTGATCATTCTGACGATGAGCCTGTGCGGGCTGTTCGCGGGACTCGCGGGAACGATCGAGATCCTCAATCTCGGCTACTACCCGGCCGTGTACGGGACGACGATCGGCTTCGCGGGCATCACGGTCGCCTTGCTTGGGCGGTCCCACCCGGTGGGGATCCTCCTTGCGGCTTTGCTCCTCGGCGGGATGGTGGTCGGCGCGTCGACGATGCAGATCGCGGCGAAGGTTCCGCGCGAGATCATCGACGTCATCCAGGGCCTGATCCTCATCTTCCTCGCCGCCGAGATCGTGATCCGGCGCGCGCTCCGGGTCCGCGCCGACCGGACGACACCAGCAGAATTGAGCACCGTCGAACGAAGCTACGGATCGGGGCAGGCAGCCTGATGGAGTTCCTGTACGAGATCCCGGTCCTGGGGTTCGTCTTCCAGATCTTGGGCTACGTCATCGACCAGCTGCTGACCACGGATCTGCCGGCGCGGACGCTGTTCTTCTCGACGCCGATTGTGCTCGGCGCGATGTGCGGCGTGATGTGTGAGCGAAGCGGCATCGTGAACATCGGCATCGAGGGCATCATGCTCACGTCCGCGTTCGTCGGATTCATGGCCGCGATGCTCGCGGCCGAGGCGATGCCGGATGTGAAGCCCGGGGCGGTCTTCGGTGCGACGCCGGCGCTGCTCGTGGGCGTCGTTGCGGCGATCCTTGCCGGGATGGCGGTCTCCACGCTTCACGCGTGGCTGTCGATCTCGGTCAGAGCGGACCAGATCATCAGCGGTACCGCGATCATCATCCTGGCGTTCGGCCTGACGGGCTATCTCAACCGGCTCCTCCGGCCAACTGGTAGCGCCGGCGCGTTCGACTCGTTCCAGCCGCCCGAGGCCCTCGCAGGCATACCGGTCGTTGGCTGGGTCCTGACGAACGTCCTGGCGGTGGGCCCGATCTCGCTGTCTGCGATCGTCATCGTGATCGTCCTGCAGGTGCTGCTGTTCCGATCCCGGTGGGGCCTGCGAACGCGGGCCGTCGGCGAGCATCCGCGGGCGGCAGACACGGTCGGCGTCAACGTCATCCGCCTGCGCTACCGGAACGTCATCCTCGGCGGCGTCTTCGCGGGCCTCGCGGGCGCCTGGCTGACCCTCGAGGCGAATGCGTCATTCCAGAACGGAATGACCGCCAACCGGGGGTTCATCGCATTGGCTGCCGTGATCTTCGGCCGGTGGACGCCTGTCGGAGCATTCCTCGGCGCAATGCTCTTCGGCTTCTCGGATGCGATCGGCATCACGATCCGATCCGACCCGCCGGCGGGCGACCTGGGTGTCTGGCTGTCCGGAGTCCAGGCCGCCTACCCGAGCCTCTACAACAGCTTCTTCTCGTCGCTGCCGTTCCTGCTGACGATCATCGTGCTCGCCGGCGTCGTCGGCCGGAGCATCCCGCCGGCCGCGGTTGGCAAGCCGTACGTCAAGGAAGGCGCGCACTGACCGACGATCGGCCGCTCAACGCCGACCGGATCGCCTGGCAGCGTGCTGCCGACATGCTGGATCTTCACGAAGGGCGAGGTCCGGTCGCGGTCGCGGACGACGAGGGAATCGTCGCGATCCTTGGCTCGGCGCGCCGCATCGCCGTCGTCGGCGCCTCGGCCTCGCCGGACCGCCCCTCGTTCGGCGTGTTCCGTTTTCTCGTCCAGGAGGGATTCGACTGCGTCCCGGTCAACCCCAACGCCCGTGACGTCCTCGGCGTGCCCGCCTTCCGGACGCTCCCGGAGGCGGCCGACGCGACCGGCCCGTTCGACATCGTCGACGTCTTCCGGCGCTCGGAGCTGGTCGTGCCTCACGCGGAGGAGGCGGTCGCGATCGGAGCGCGCTGCCTGTGGCTCCAGCTGGGCGTCGTGAACTGGGACGCCGCGAAGATCGCCTCAGACGCCGGTCTGGCGGTCGTGATGGACCGCTGCACGGCGATCGAGTGGCGCCGCATTCGGCCTAGGACGGGCTGACCTTCCGGCGCAGCGTCGCACGGGTCGTCTCGTCCACGAACGCGACCTCGACCGCGGTCTGGTGGATCCGCGCGAGGTCGTCCTCGGAGACACCGCCCTCCTCGACGATCCGCCGCTCCTCCGCGGCGAGCCGCGTCCCGATGTTGATCGGGTTGTCATCGCCGAGGACGACGCGACAGCCGGCCTCGAGGAACGCATGCATCGGGTGCTCGCGGATCGAGGGCGCGGCGCCCGTCAGGACGTTCGAGGTGGGGCAGACCTCAATCGCAATGCCTTCGTCAGCTGCCCACGCGAGCGCCGCGACGTCGTCCGCGATGTGCGAGCCATGGCCGATCCGGGTCACGCCCAGCACCTCCACGGCATCGCGTGCCGCGCTGGCGGGCCCGGCCTCCGCTGCGTGGGCGGTCAGCCCCAGGCCGGCCGCTGCCGCGATCCGGTAGCTCTCTCGGTACGGCTCGAGCGACGGGAACAGCAGCTCGTCGCCCGCGACGTCGAGGCCGACGACGCCGCGGCCGGCCGCATCGGCGGCGGCCCGGGCGATCTCGAGGTTCGTCTCGGCGTCGAGATGGCGGAGCATGCACACGACCAGCCCGACGGGCAGCCCGGTCGCCCGCGAGCCCTCGTCGAGGCCCGCACCGACCGCGGCGATCACGTCGCGGATCCCGAAGCCGGGCCGGGCGTGCGTCGAAGGTCCGAACCGGATCTCGAGGTAGTCCTGTCCGTCCGCGGCGGCGTCCGCGACCGCCTCCCGGGCAACGCGCTGCATCGCGGCCGCAGACCCCAGGACGGGGTACGCGGCGGCGACGTGGGCGAGGAATACCGTCAGATCGCCTGGCTCGCGGACGCGGAGCGCGTCGTCCCAGCCACCCGACGGGGCCGGGATGCCGATCTGGCGCGCGAGATCCGCGGCCGTCTCGGGCCGGACCCAGCCTTCGAGATGGGTGTGGAGGTTCAGGCCCACGAGTCGACCGGCCGCGCCTGCGTCGCTAGAGCTCGAGCTCGACGGCCGCGTCCAGGGCCGCTTCGATGCTCGCGCCCCACCCGACGGTGAGCCGCCGGTGGGCCTCCTCGTCGTACACGGTCGTCCCGGACACCAGGTTGCTCGACGTCGCGCAGATCATTCCCGCCCGAAGCCCGCGCTGACGGGCGACGACGTAGAGCGCGGACGCCTCCATCTCGACATTCAGCAGGCCGATCGACGTCATCTTCTGCGTCCACTCCGGCGACTCGGCGTAGAACGCGTCGTCGCTGACGCCGATCCCGGCGTGAACGCCGAGGCCGTGCTTGGGGGCGTGCGCGTTCGCCGCCCGCTTCAGCGCGACGGTCAGCTCGAGATCCGGCACCGCCGGGTAGCCCTTCGGGACGTACATGTCGGTCGTTCCGTCATTGCGAAACGCACCCTCGCTCACGATCAGATCGCCCGGCTCGATGCCCGGCTGGAGCGCCGCCGTGCTCCCGACCCGGATGAACGAGGTCACGCCGACGCGCGCCAGCTCCTCCACCGCGATCGCGGTCGACGGGCAGCCCATCCCCGTCGAGGTCACCGTCACGTCGCGGCCCTTGTACGACCCGACCATCGTCCGGTGCTCACGCTTGTGAGCGACTTCGCGGGCGCCATCGAGGTACTCCGCAACGAGCGGGACGCGGAACGGGTCGCCCGGCAGGAGCGCGACGGTGCTGACCTCGCCCGGGGCGACGCCGATGTGGAACTGGCGGACGCCCTGGCCGGCCCTACTCTTGTCGACGATGCTCACGCGGACTCCGATCGTGACGGGTCGAATGGGTCTGTCGATTCTAGCCGCGGCCGTCGCGGCGATCGTGGCGGGTTGCATGGCGACGCCGACGCCTCTGCCGCCGGGACGGGTCGTGGTCACCCTGGACGCTGCTCCGCCGGACAATGCCCTGTTCGAGCCGGTCCGACGAGCGCATGCCGTCTCGGTCGACGGCTCGGTCGACGTTGGCTGGCGAATCCTCGAGGGCGCCGCACCGGTCGAGCTCCCGGCCGGCACCTACCGTCTCGAGGCGTTCACCGTGATCCTCAGCGACTTCATTCAGTGCAACGAAGACATCCCGGGTGGATCCCAATCAACGTGCATCCAGCCGACGCTGGGGCCATCGCACTTCTGCGCGATCGATCTCGAGGTTCGAGGCGGTGGCGACGTGAGCGTGACCTACCGCGAGCTCGGTGAGGGAGTCTGCGATCTCGCGGCGGGAAGTCCGTCGCCTACTTGATCAGGAAGCCGAGAACGATCAGGACGATCCCGGCGACCGAGATCGCCGCGCCGATCTGGGCCTGACGGCGGAGGACCTCCATCGCGACCGACGCGCCAGTCGTTTCGGACGCGCCCCGGACGCCGCCGCGCCACGCCGCGTAGCGCTCGGCGTTGGCGTCCTGCTCCTTCAACGCCTGGTACCGGCTCCACGGGCCGCGCGCCCGCTGGAAGCCGATCGCGAGGAGGGCGATCCCGCCGACCCAGAGGACGATGTTCAGGATCACCCCTCGCCTCCTTCGAGGCGTTTCCTGACGGCCTCCTGGACGACCGCCGCATTCGCCTGGCCGCGCGTCGCCTTCATCACCTGGCCGACGAAGAAGCCGATGACCGGCTTGCCCGCCCGATGGTCCTCGACCGCCTTCGGGTTCGCAGCGATCACCTCGTCAACAATCCCAGCGAGCGCGCCCGCGTCGGAGATCTGGTGGAGGCCCTTCGACTCGACGATGGCGCCGACGCTCGCGCCAGTCGCAGCATGCTCGGCGAAGACCTCCTTGGCGTTCGTGCCGGACAGCTCACCGTCCGACACCCGACGGATGAGTCCTGCCAGCTCAGCCGCGTCCACGCGTTCAGCCGCGTCGGCGTTGGTCTTGTGGAGCGCGAGCCACGCGCCGGTCACCCAGTTCGCGGCGGTCTTCGGGTCCGTTCCGGGCGCGGCGGCGAGGACGCCTTCGAAGAGCGCCGTGGCCCGCGGATCGCCGACGAGGACGGCGGCGTCGTAGGCGGACAGCCCGAAGGCGTCCTGGTATCGGGCGCGCCGCGCCGAAGGGAGCTCCGGAAGCCGGGCCCGGACGTCGTCGAGCCAGGCGCGCGCAACGCGCAACGGCGGCAGGTCCGGCTCCGGGAAGTAGCGGTAGTCGTGCGAGTCCTCCTTGGACCGCATCACGTACGTCTCGCCCCGATCTTCGTCCCAGCCGCGCGTGTCCTGGCTGAGCGCCTCACCGGCATCGAGCGCCGCCGCCTGGCGCTCGATCTCGAATGCGATCGCCCGCTCGACCGATCGGAACGAGTTCATGTTCTTGACCTCGACCCGCGTCCCGAGCGCCTCCGTCCCGCGCGGCCGCAGCGAGACGTTGGCCTCGACTCGCATCTGGCCCCGTTCCATGTCGGCGTCGCTCGCCCCGATGGCGCGGAGCAGCAGCTGGAGCTCCTCGGCATAGCGCCGGGCCTGCTCGGCCGAGCGGACGTCCGGGTCGGTCACGATCTCCATCAACGGAGCGCCGGAGCGGTTGAAGTCGACGAGGCTGACGCGCCGGCCGTCCGGACCGGTCGCGTGAATCAGCTTCGCGGTGTCCTCCTCGAGGTGGGCCCGGGTGATCCCGATCGTGACCGGCCCTTCGGACGTGTCGAACGTCAGCCGGCCGTTGGCGGTCAGCGGGATCTCGTACTGGCTGATCTGGTAGCCCTTCGGCAGGTCAGGATAGAAGTAGTTCTTGCGCTCCCAGCGGGTCTTCTCCGGTGAGCTCGCCTCGATCGCGATCCCGGTCGCCAGGACGTGCTCGACGGCGGCCCGGTTGATCGTCGGCAGCGCGCCCGGCAGACCGAGGCAGACCGGGCAGACGTGGGTGTTCGGCGGCGCGCCGTCGTACGCGGTCGAGCATGAGCAGAACATCTTCGACGCGGTCTTGAGCTGGCAGTGGACCTCGATGCCGATGACCGGCTCGTACCGGTCGAGCGCCGGAGAGGATCGTGTCGGTGCGGAGCTCGCCATCGACGACAGTTTCGCACAGGGTCTCGGGCCAGCGGCCTGGCAGCGGCACGTGCTTCCCGCTGGCCGGCAGCGCTGTAGCGTTATCGGATGGACGCGCGATTGCCGACCGCCAGGGGCCCCGGCGACGCCATCGCCGCGGCCTTCGCCGCCTCCAACTTTCGTGACGTTTCCGGGACCGTGCGGTCCCGGATCCTCAAACGCTCGCGCGTCGCGTCGCTCGGTGCTGGCTCGACGCTCCACGCCGAAGGCGAGACGCGGCCGCATTTCGAGCTGGTCCTCTCGGGCCTGATCCGGGTCTTTGTGGGCGCTCCGGACGGCCGAACCCTGACGGTCCGCTACTGTCGGACGGGGGCGATCATCGGCGCCGCGTCCGTGTTCGGACGCGGCTTCATGCTTCCGGCCACGATCCAGGCGCTCGTCGATTCCGAGGTGCTGGTCCTCTCGCCCGACGTCGTCCAGGCCGTCGTCCGAGCCGATGCCGTCGCGGCTGACGCGGTGCTGGCCGAACTGAGCGAACGAATCCAGGCATTCCTGATCGAGACTCGTGAGGGCGCCTTCTCGCCACTTCGGAGGCGCGTCGCCCGCCATCTTCTCGACCTCGCGTCGGCGTCCCAGCGATCGTCGGCCCTCGTCGCCGAGGTCAATCAGCGCGAGCTCGCCGACGCCTGCGGCACCGTCCGCGAGGTCGTCGCGCGGACACTCGGGGAGCTCCGTGACCGCGGCCTGATCGAGACGCATCGAGCCGGAGTGACGATCACCGAGCCCGCCGGCCTCCTCTCGGTTGCGCTCGGCGAGGTCTGAACCGCGGGCGCAGTGCGACTTCGGTCACAGACAGCCGGGTCGCCCCGGCACAGACTCGCTCGATGGCGGTCTCTTCGGCGGTGCATCTGGGCGGATCGGGCATCGGGCCGACCGACGGGCCGCTCACCGTCGAGGAGCTCGCGCTGGCGTTCCGCAACCGGGAGATGCCCCTCGAGGCCCTCCGCTACGACCGCACCCCGACGGGCCTCCATTACCTCGTGGTCCACTGGGACATCCCGGTCGTGGAGCCCGAGGGCTGGACGATCCGGGTCGGAGGCCGTGTCGGGCGTCCGTTCGAGCTCACGCTGGCCGACCTGATCGCACGTCCGGCGCAGACGATCGCGGTGACGCTCGAGTGCGCCGGAAACGGCCGAGGCCTCCTGGAACCGAGGCCGGTGAGCCTGCCCTGGCAGCTGGGCGCCATCGGGACGGCCGAATGGACCGGAACGTCGGTGTGGCCGCTTCTCGAGGAGGCAGCCATCGATCCAGCCGCGACTGAGCTGGTCTTTCGCGGGGCCGACCACGGCATCCAGGGCGAGGTCGAGCAGGACTACGAGCGATCCCTGACGATCGAAGAGGTGCGACGTCCGGAGGTCATTCTCGCCTGGGCGATGAACGGACAGCCACTCGAGCCGCAGCACGGTTCGCCAGTTCGGCTCATCGTTCCCGGCTGGTACGGCATGACGAGCGTGAAGTGGCTCACCTCGATCGAAGCCGTGGACGCGCCCTTCGCCGGGTTCCAGCAGGCAGTCGGGTACCACTTCCTTGAGCGCGAGGCGGAGCCGGGCGAGCCGGTCACCCGGATGCGCGTGCGGGCACTGATGATCCCGCCGGGACAACCGGACTTCTTCAGCCGCCAGCGCCTCGTGGAGGCGGGCGCCATCCGGTTGACCGGTCGAGCATGGTCCGGCGTCTCCGCGGTTGAGCGGGTGGAAGTCGGCGTCGACGGCACGTGGGCCGAGGCAGCCCTGGACGACGCTGTCGGACCCTTTGCCTGGCGACGCTGGTCGTTCGAATGGCAGGCGCTGCCCGGGGACCACGAGCTGGCCTGCCGGGCGACCGACGCCGCGGGCCGCACCCAGCCGGAGCGAGCGCCGTGGAACCTTCAGGGCATGGGCAACAACGCGGTCCAGCGCCTGCGCGTCGCAGTCCGGTGATCCCCGGTCAGCCCCGCTGGCGATCCACGAACCGACCGATCCGGCCGAGCGCCTCCTCGAGTTGCTCGTAGCTGGTCGCGTAGCAGGCGCGAACGTGGCCGGCACCGGATGGGCCGAAGGCGCTGCCCGGCACGACCGCGACGCGCTCCTCGGTCAGGAGCCGCTCGGTGAACTGCTCGTCGGTCAGGCCGGTCGACGTGATGCGCGGGAAGGCGTAGAACGCCCCGCGCGGCTCGAACGTCCGAAGCCCGATCGCGTTGAAGCCCTCGACGACGAGCCGCCGGCGCCGGTCGTACTCGGCGACCATCCGCTCGACGTCCGCCTCGCCGTTGAGCAGCGCCTCGAGCGCCGCGTCCTGCGCGGTCGTCGGGGCCGACATGATCCCGTACTGGTGGACCTTGACGATCCCCTCGAGGATCGCCGCGGGCGCCGCGAGCCAGCCGACGCGCCAGCCGGTCATCGCGTACGCCTTCGAGAATCCGCCCATCACGATCGTTCGCTCGCGCATGCCCGGCAGCGCGGAGAACATCCGGTGGCGGTACGAGCCGTACGCCAACCGGTCGTAGATCTCGTCGCTGTAGACGAGCAGGTCGTGGCGGCGCGCCACGTCGGCGATCCGCTCCTGGGCGTCCTCGGGAAGGACCGCGCCCGTCGGATTGCACGGATAGCCCAGGAAGAGCGCCTTCGTCCGCGGCGTGACCGCCGCCTCGACGGCGTCCGGGTCGAGCGCGAAGTCGTCGTCGAGCCGCGTCCCGACGTGGCGAACGATACCGCCGGCGAACACGACGGCCGGCACGTACGCCACGTATGACGGTTCGTGGAGGACGACCTCGTCGCCCGGGTCACAGGTGGCCCTGAGCGCAAGGTCGACGGCCTCGGACGCGCCGACCGTGATCAACAGCTCGCTGGCAGGGTCGTAGGCGACGCCGTACCTCCGCTCGAGGTGGTCGGCAAGGGCGCGCCGCAGCTCCACCGTCCCGTAATTCGAGGTGTAGTGCGTCCGACCGTTGTGAAGAGACCGGACCCCCGCGGCGACGATCCGCTCCGGCGTGTCGAAGTCGGGCTCCCCCACCCCCAGGCTGATGACGTCGTCCATCGTCGCGAGGATGTCGAAGAACCGCCGGATCCCGGACGGCGGGACCGCCCGGACCCGCTGCGAAAGCGCGCGTTCCGCGAGCGGCGGGCGAGTTGCGTCGGTCGTCACGGGGCGAGTCTACAAGCGGCGGTACAGTGGGCGTGGAGGTGGGGCTGCGCATGGCACGTCGGCCGGCGGCACTGCTGATCGCATTCTTGATGGCCGGCTGCCAGCTGCCGCCGCCGACGGTCGTCCCGTCGGCCCCGGCGACGTCCCCGGCCGGGCCGCACCCTCCATCGGCCGCATCGTCACCCGGCTCGCCCACGCCGCCGCCCGGTGCCAGCCTCGCGCCGATCGGCGAGCACCGGATCGGGATCCGATCGGCGGAGGGACCGGCCGAGTTCTACGACCGCGAGACCGGCGAGCGGTTCGTCCCACGTGGCGCGAACTATGCCCGGAACCAGCGTGACCCGGACGGCGCCGTCGTCGATCGCGTCTTCGCCGACTACGACCCGGTGTCGGTCGAGGCGGATCTCGCCGAGATGAAGGCGCTCGGCTACACGGCCGTCCGGGTCGCGCTCGAGAACTGCCGCGCCGATTGCATCGGCGACCCGGCCGGCGGCCTCAGCTCCGAGTATCTCGCGAATCTCGCCGACTTCCTGCGGCGAGCCAAGGACGCCGACCTGCCGGTGTTCCTCCAGTCGAACGACTTGCCGGAGGAGGGCGGCTTCGTCCCGAAGATCGAGGCGACCTGCTGCAGCCCGTTCGATGGCTACCTGAACAGCCAGTACTTCCACCCGACCGGCCTCGAGACCTACCGCGACTACTGGACGCCCGCGCTGCTAGGGCTCCGGGCCCACGGCGCGCCGCTCGACGCGATCCTGGCGTACGACCTTCGGGGCGAGCTGTTCGTCGTCGAGAACACGCCGCCGCTCAGCCTCCGGACGGGTTCCGTCACGACGGCGAACGGGCAGACGTACGACCTGGCCGATCCGGCGGCCAGGGAACGGCTCGTCGACGAGGGCATCGTGTACTGGGTCGACGAGATCGCGGCCGCCATCCGGGCCGTCGACCCGGGCGGTCTCGTGGCCGTCGGCGAGTTCGCCCCGAACGCCCCGAACGTCTGGCGCGGCGACGATCCGCGCGCGCCGCCGACGATCGACACGTTTCTCCGGACGTCGGTCGACGTCATCGATGTCCACGTCTATCCCGGCTACGTTCCGCTGGCGAAGCTGATGGAGAACGCGGGCGTGACCGGCCGCGAGCCCGTCCCGGTCGTCATCGGCGAGTACGGCGCGTTCACGTTCGCGTTCCCGGACGCCTCGGCCGGCGCCGACGGTCTCATGCGGTGGCAGGCGGCGTCGTGCGACTTCGGCGTCGACGGCTGGTTCCACTGGATCTGGAGCGGCGAGAACGACGCCGAGGTCGTGACCGGCTCCGAAGGCCACTCCGCGATCAACACGGTCCTCAGCCCGCGCGAGCGGCCCGATCCGTGTCAGCTCGGGTCGTTCCCGTTCCTCCAGTCGAACGTGGCCCTGGGTGCGGACGTCCGAGCGTCCGATTCCGCTCCCGGGCAGGGACCGGAGCTGGCGGTCGACGGTGACGAGGGTACCGGCTGGATCGCCGGTGCGGGACCACCGGGGTGGATCGAGATCGACCTCGGCGAGCCGGCAACGATCGACGAAGTCCGTCTCATCGTCAACCAGTCGCCCGCCGGCCGGACGGTCCATGTCGTCAGCGGCGGACCGTCGCGGGCACAGCTGACGGAGTTGCATACCTTCGAGGAGACCACCGACTTCGGCGATGCGCTGACGTGGTCACCCGGGCAAGCGCTGACGGGCATTCGCGTGCTCCGCGTCGACACGACGGTCAGCCCGTCGTGGGTCGCGTGGCTCGAGATCGAGGTAATGGGCCGGCGCGACTGAGGCGCCTCAGCGGTGCCCGGCCCGCTCCGCCGGGGTCGACGTGGCAGGATCTGCGGCCTGGGCGAGTTGGGCGGGCTCCAGCCCGCGCCACTCCGCCCCGGACGTCAGGGCTTCGTAGCCGCGGGCGAGCTTGAACAGCTCCAACTCCGACCATGCGGCGCCGATCAGCTGCAACCCGACCGGCAATCCCTCCGAGAGCCCGCACGGGATCGACACACCCGGCAGCCCCGCCATGTTCACCGGCAGCGTGCAGGCGTCGGACAGGTACATCGCGACCGGATCCGCCATCTTCGCCCCGAACTGGAACGCGACCGATGGCGACGTCGGCGCGACGAGCGCGTCGAAGCCCTGCTCCCACAGCACGTCGAAGTCGCGCTTGATCAGCGTCCGGACCTTCTGGGCCTTCAGGTAGTACGCGTCGTAGTAGCCGGCAGACAGGGCGTACGTTCCGAGCATGACCCGACGCTTCACCTCCGCGCCGAAGCCCTGGCCGCGGGTCGCGAGGTAGATGCTCAGCACGTCGCCGTCGCCCAGGCGCGGACCGTAGCGGATCCCGTCGTAGCGGGCGAGGTTCGCCGATGCCTCCGCCGGGGCGACGATGTAGTACGTGGCGAGGCCGTAGTCGGTGTGGGGCAGGCTGACCTCCTCGACGATCGCGCCGGCGCCCTCAAGCGCGGCGACCGCCTCGTGGATCCGCTTCTCGACGTCGGGTTCCATCCCGGCGACGAAGTACTCGCGGGGCAGGCCGAGACGTCTGCCGCGGAGCGCCGACGCCGCCTCGTCGTCGTTCGGCAGCGCCAGCAGCTCGTCTGGGACCGGCACGGGCGCGCTCGTCGAGTCGCGCTCGTCACGGCCCGCGACGGCGTGGAGCAGCGCGGCAGCGTCGCGGACGTCGCGAGCGAACGGGCCGATCTGGTCGAGCGAGCTCGCGAACGCGACGATGCCGTAGCGACTCACCCGGCCATAGGTCGGCTTCATGCCGACGATCCCGGTGAGCGCGGCCGGCTGGCGGATCGAGCCGCCCGTATCCGTCCCGAGCGCGAGCGGCGCGTGGTAGGCGGCGACCGCAACGGCAGAGCCACCGCTCGACCCGCCCGGAACCGTGTCCAGGTCCCATGGGTTCGAGACCGGGCCGTAGGCGCTGTGCTCGTTCGACGAGCCCATCGCGAACTCGTCCATGTTCGTCTTGCCGACGAACACCGCGCCGACGTCGCGGAGACGCTCGGTGATGTGGGCGTCGTACGGGGCGATGTAGCCCTCGAGGATCCGCGAGCCGGCGGTGCACTGGCCGCCCTCGACGGAGATCAGGTCCTTCAGCGCGACCGGGATCCCGACCAGCGGATGGAGCTGCTCGATCGCCTCGTCGCCCTCGCCCCGCGCGGCGGCCACGCGGGCATCCGCCGCGTCGGCCTGCTCGAGGGCCTTCTCGCGGTCGATCGACAGCCACGCGTTGAGGCCGTGGTTGTCGCGCTCGGCGGCATCGAGATGCGCCTCCGCGAGCTCACGCGCGCTGACCTCGCCCCGGCGCAGCCGGGCGGCCATCTCGTGGGCGAGGAGACGGGTAAGGCTTGTCATTGCTGCCTGCCGCGTCCGGGCTACTCGCCGCCGAGGATCGCCGGCACGACGATGAAGTCGCCGTCGCGCTCAGCGGCGTTGCCGAGGACCGCCTCCGGCGGCAGCGACTCGCCGGCGACATCGTCGCGGAGGATGTTCTCGAGCTCGATCGTCTGTGCGGTCGGCGGGATCGCCTCGGTGTCGAGCTGGGCGAAGATCGCGTACTGGTCGACGATGTGGTTGAGCTGACCCTCGAGCATTCGCAGCTCGGCCTCGGTCAGACCGAGGCGGGCGAGATACGCGACGTGCTCGACATCGGCGCGAGACAGGGTGGCCACGCCCCGATGATAGCGAGCCGTCAGCCCGAGGCGTTCACGGCGCTCACGACGAAGGTCGATCGACAACGGAACTCGCTGATCCGGTAGTCGAAGCTCCGTGAGCCGGCCCGCTCGGGTCGATCGGAGACGCACAGGCTCGCGCCCGGGTCATCGAAGTGGCCGTCGACCTCGTACATTGTCTCGTCGGGCGGCGAATTGCAACCGAACGGGAGCGCGAGGCGCGGGTGGGGTACCGCCTCGACCGTCGCGCCATCCGCCTCGATGATCAGCTTCATGGCACCGAGCCCGATCCAGTCACGGTCGTCGACCTGGTCCGCCTCGGCGCAGACTGGCGTCATGCGTCCGCGGATGGTCAGTGCGGTCCCGTCGACATCCGTGCCCGCTCCGTAACACGCCAGACCGCCTGCAATCTCGGGCGGCTTCGTCAGCTCGGACAGAAGGGCGACCGTAAGCTCGTCCGGGTTCGGGCAGGCGCGGTCGGCAGGGCCGATCCACGGTTGCCCGGTGTCGTTGTCGGCGGCGGCCACCCAGCCGATCAGGAGCCCGTTGTTCGCGCGAGGGACCGAAGGCACGACGACCTGGAACCACGTGTACCCCGATGCGAGGACCGGGCCATCGACGATCGCCAGCGTCGTTCCGCCCCCCAGAAGCGGCGTGTACATCGTGGATCCGTCGCCGACGTACGGCTCGGACCGAACCCGCAGGCCGTCCGTGACCGATGTGACGATGGATCCCCGCCCGAACGGCGGGCCGGCTCGAACGTCATCGACCACGAAGAGACCGCGACAGGCGACCAGATCCGCGAACGTGGGAGCCGGATGCGGGCCGTCGGTTCCGCAACCGAGGGCGTCGGGGCGGTCGAACGAACCATGAAGGACCGTCAGTCCCTCCGTACCAATGTCGGCGGCGACTACGGCGCTGGCAGGATCGACCGCGACCTCGAACGTGTAATTGAGCGCGCCGAGGCGCTTCGAATCCGAGCGCGCGATCCATGCACCGGTCCACGGCCTTGGCCCGCATGGTCCACCCGCACAGCCGTCGGTAAAGACGCCCTGAACGATCGCCGAAATCCAGAGTGGCTCATCGGCGAAACACGCGATGCGAGCGGCCAACGGCTGCATCTGGAGCGCTTCGATGTCGACCGGATCCGGACATTCGGGTTCCGCGGCCGCGACCCACGGCGTCCCGTCGTGATCCGCGCTCGCGATCCATCCGGACGGAAGCTCCTCCGCAAGCCGCGACGTGCCCGCGATCGGGACGACCTGATACCAGTCGTAGTCATCGGCGACCACGGGCCCGGACATCACGAACAGACGGTCGCCCGGCTGCAGAAAGGGCTCCAGCTTGTTCGATTCCGCCGAGACGGCGGGCAGCGACCTGACCCGGAGGTCGCTCGCGACGACCTCCACCACGGAATCAACCGGGATCGGTTCGCCGCGGCTGATAACAGGCGGCGGGATTGGCGTCGAGGCCGGCGGGGACGCGATGGAGTCCACGGACGGTCCGATCGACGGCGACAGCGTCGGGTCCAGCAGCGTCAGTTGGTTGTCGTCACGCAGGAACGCCCCCGCCGCAACGGTCAGCGCGAGGAGCAGCCCCACGAGGAGCGCAGCGGCGAGGACGAGCAACATCGGCGAGCGGGTGTCGGCCCGGCCCGACAGGGCCGCCTGGGTGATCCGGACACGGGTGGCGTCGCTGGCGCTCATGACGGGGAGGCGTCGCAGCAACCGGAGCTGCTCGTGGTACGCCGACGCTCGCTCGGCGCAGACCGGGCAGTCGGCGAGCTCTGCCTGGAGCCAGCGCTCCTCGTGATCCGCGAGCGGGAAGTCCATCGCGGCGGAGGCGTACTGCGTCGCCTCGTGCTCGTGGATCATCGCTGGACCCCTTCGCGCACGAGGTAGATCCGGAGCTTCTCGCGGGCTCGGAACATCATCGTCCGGGTTGCGACCTCGCTCCGACCCAGCGCGTCGGCGATCTCACGGCCACTGAAGCCCTGGGCGGCCATGAGCAGTGCAGCGCGCGCCTCGGGAGCGAGCCGAGCGAGGCCGTCGAGGAGTGCGGCGTTTTCCTCGCGTCGAAGGATCTCGATATCGGCCGGCGGTTCGTCGTTGCCTTTCCGCTGAACCCGGAGAAAGCGCTGAGCGACGGTCAATCGGCGGCCGCGGCTCGTGGCCAGGTTGCTGCAGACGCGGAACAGCCAGGCCGCCACGTTGTCCGGCGGCCGACCGTTGTTGATCTCTTTCACGAGCCGCAGAAAGGACTCCTGGACCAGATCGTCGGCTGCGTCCGGGTCGCGCGTCATCGCGTACGCGAACGACGTGAGCTTCTGCTGATGCTCCTCGAATGCCTCAAGGACGAACGTCGCTTCCGGGCTGACCCCGCGGGCACGTTCAAGCGGCCCCAGAGGAGGCTCGGACGTGTTCGGCAGGATGGCTTGATCCCCCATCCCCGGATGACGTTCGACGACCTGTCCTGTTACCCGGTACCGATCGGCGTCCTGGCAATCGGCATCGGGGGGCATCCGATGGGAGCGCGAGAGTCGCGAGGGGGCGTACCTGGCAACGATCATAGGCATGCTGCGTTTGGCCGCGTCAGGCATTTCTGCATCGACGCGCCGTTCCGGCGCGAGCCGGTATCGTGGGTTGATGCCCGCCGCGACGCCCGCTCAGATCCGGCCCATGCTCGCCCGCGACATTCCGGCCGCGACCCAGGTCATCGTCGACGGCGGCTGGAGCGATCGGTCGGTGTTCTTCGAGTGGGCCGTCGACCATCCGACCTGCTTCCCATTCGTTGCGGACGAGGATGGCGAGGTCGTCGGTACCGGCGTCGCGACCGTGAACGGCAGCGTCGGCTGGGTCGGGGCGATCTTCGTCGCGGCCGACCGACGGCGGAATGGCCTGGGATCGGCGCTTTCCGCCGCGGTCATCGACGAGCTCGAGCAGCGCGGCTGCACGACGCAGGTGCTGATCGCGACCGACGAGGGCCGGCCGATCTACGAGCGGCTCGGTTTTGCGATCCAGGTGCGGTACGTCCTCCAGGCGGCCCCGTCCGAACCGCCTCCGCGTGATCCGGGCGTCGTTCGGCCGTTCGCCGACGACGATCTCGACGAGATCATCGGCATCGATCGGGCGGCGACCGGCGAAGATCGATCGGAGATCATTCGAGCGTTTGCCGGCCCGGACACGAGCCACATTGCGCTTCGTGACGACGGCTCGATCGGCGGTTACGTCATTCGGGCGCCGTGGGGCGGTCGCGCACTGATCGCGCGGGAACCTGAGAGCGCGCTCGCGCTGCTGAACCTTCGCCGCCGAAGCTCACCGGATCGGCCACTGACGATCGCGGTCCTCGAGTGGAATGCCGAGGGGCGGTCGAAGCTCGCCGCCGCCGGCTGGACGGAGCGACCCGGCGGCCCGCGACTCATCCGCGGCGAGCGACTCAGGTGGCGGCCCGAGTGGATCTACGGCCAGTTCACCGGCGCCCTGGGGTGAGTTCGAGGGGGCGTCAGATCGGCGCGATCATGTTCCGCGTCGCCATCGCGAGACGAAGCTCTGCGGCGGACTTCACGAGCAGGTTATAGGCCTCGAGGCGCGTCGTTCCGACAGCCTCAAGCACCTGCGTCCCGCCATCGAACAGGCAGACGGCGCGGATCCGCGCGGGATCGCCCTCGTCGGGCCCGAGATCCAGCTCCTCGAGGATGATCCCGGTGCCGAGGATCCGCTCCAGGTCCTCGGCGAGGCGGGCCGCAAACTGCTCGTCGGCCTCGGTCATGTGCGCAGGCTACTCCACGGGCTCGCCGGCGAGGAGCCGCCGGAAGCCGTCCGCATCGAGCACCCGAAGTCCCAGCTCCTGAGCCTTCGCCAGCTTCGAGCCGGCACCCTCGCCGGCGACGACGTAGTCCGTCTTCTTCGAGACCGAACCCGCCGGCTTACCGCCAGCGGCTCGAATCGCCGATTCGGCACCTTCGCGGCTGTAACCCTCGATCGTGCCCGTGACGACGACGGTCTTCCCGGCGAGCGGCCCGGCCTCCGCCGCGAGGCGGGGCTCCGGCAGCTCGGCCTCGACGCCGGCGTCGGCCAGGTCCTCGAGCACGCCCTCGCCCGGACCGCCCGGCGCGAACCACGCGGCGAGCGCACTCGATACGGTCGGCCCGATGCCCTCGATCTCGGTGAAGCGTTCGGGCGTGTCGGCGGCGACGCCCCGGAGGTGTGCCGCAGCCCGGACGAGCCACGGCTGGTCGCCGTCCGCCGGCACCTCGGCCGCCAACCAATGCGCGAGCTCGATTGCCGTCGTCCAACCGACCTGGGGGATCCCGAGCGAGGCGATGATCCGCTCGAGCGGCCGCCGCTTCGCCTTCTGGATGTTGGCGTGGAGGTTCTCGGCGCTCTTGCGGCCGAACCGATCGAGGCCCTCGAGATCCTCCACCGACAGTCGGAAGAAGTCGCCGCGCTTCGCGACGAGCCCGGTCTGGAGCAGCTGCTCGAGCGTCTTCCAGCCGGCGCCCTCGATGTCCATGCCGCCGACGAAGTTGCCGAACTCCTGGCTGACGCGGGCCGGGCAGGCGGGATTCGGGCAGTAATGCCGTACCGCGCCCTCGTCGCGGACGATCGCGGTGCCGCACACGGGGCATGCCGGCGGCATCTGCCACTCGCGTTCGTCGCCCGTCCGCTTGTCCGTCAATGCGCGGACGACCTCGGGGATCACGTCGCCCGCCTTCTGCAGGATCACGTGGTCGCCGACGCGAATGTCCTTGCGGCGAACCTCGTCGAGGTTATGAAGCGTCGCCCGGGCAACGGTCGAGCCGGCAACCTTCGTCGGCGTCAGATGCGCGACCGGCGTCATGGTTCCGGTTCGGCCGACGTAGGCGACGATGTCCTCCACGACGGTCTCGACCTGCTCGGGCGGAAACTTGTACGCGATCGCCCAGCGCGGCGTCCGGCTCACGAACCCCAGCCGCGCCTGGTGATCGAATCGGTCGACCTTGACGACGATGCCGTCCGTCTCGTAGGGCAGATCGTGGCGGTCCTCGCGCCACCGCTCGGTGAACGCGATCACGCCTTCGATGTCGAGACCCGCCGCGCGGTTCGGGTTCACAGCAAACCCGAGCGCCCGGAGACGGTCCAGTGCCTCCGACTGGGTCGAGACCCGCGCGGCAGCGGCGCCGTCCTCCTCGAGGAGCTGGTACGTCCACGTCGAGAGCTGGCGGCTCGCCGTCACCGCGGGGTCCTTCTGGCGAAGCGACCCCGCGCCGGAGTTCCGGGGATTTGCGTAGAGCGCGAGCCCGGCCTCTTCCCGTTCCGCGTTGATCCGGGCGAACTCAGCCTTTGGCATGAAGACTTCGCCGCGGGCGTCCAGCGTTGCGGCCTCCGACAGTCGCTCCGGCACGGCCGTGATCGTCCGCAGGTTCGCGGTCACGTCCTCGCCGGTGGTGCCGTCGCCGCGGGTCGCGCCCTGGACGAACCGGCCGCGTTCATAGCGAAGCGTGATCGCGAGGCCGTCGATCTTGAGCTCCGCGACGTACGACAGGCCCTCGGCCGGCTCGGGGGCGGGCGGCAGTCCGAGGCCGCGCCGAACGCGGGTGTCGAACGCCCGCAGCTCGTCGTGGCTGAAGGCGTTGCCGAGCGAGAGCATCGGCCTCCGGTGGCGGACCTCGGCGAACGTCGTGCTGATCGCGCCGCCGACACGCTGGGTTGGCGAATCCGACGTGACGAGCTCCGGATGGGCGGTCTCGACCGCAACGAGCTCGCGGAAGAGCTGGTCGTATTCCGCGTCGGTCAGCTCCGGGGCGTCGTCCTGGTGGTAGAGGCGGTTCGCCCGGGTGACCTGCTCGGCAAGCTCGGCGTGGCGGGCGGCGGCTTCGTCGGCGGTGAGCGCCTCGGCGGCTTCCACGAGCTCGGGGTCGACGGGCCGACCCTCGGCGATCTCCTCGATCTCGGTCATCAGTCCAAGGATACGAAGATTCCCGCCGTGATCCGACAAGTATCCGGTCGTAGGTTGGGCTCATGGATCGGCCGACCCTGATGTTCGAGCTGTATGCCGGGCGGGAACGCCTCCGGGCGGCTCTTTCGACGCTGTCTGACCGGGCGATGCTCGATCGGGTCGACGACGAGTGGACGCGGAAGGATGTCGTCGCTCATCTGGCCGCCTGGGAGCGCCGCCTCGTCGAGCTGCTCGAGAAGCTCCGCCGCGGCGACTGGCCGGATGAGGCCTACGAGACCGACGCGCTCAACGCCCAGATGTACGCGATGGACCGCGATCGGAAGCTCGATGACGTCCGCTTCCTCGAGGAGGCGGCCTGGTCGCGGTTCCTCGCGGCTGTCGAGAGCATGTCGGACGAGGAGCTGTTCGACCGGCGACACTTCGGCTGGACGCAGGGAGATCCGTTCGTGGAATGGGTCAGCGCGAACGGCCACGAGCACATCGACGAGCACCTCGAGCAACTGACGAGGCCGGCGCGACTGCCGCGATCGTCGAAGGCGGAGGTCCGGGCCTAGGCGAGGTGCTGCGGGGTGACCTCGGCCGGGCTGGTCGCCCCGAGGAGCGCGAGCGCGATCGAGAACTCCGCATGCAGGATCGCGAGCGCCCGCTCGACGCCGGCCTGTCCGCCCGCCGCGAGCGCCCACAGGATCGGCCGGCCGATCAGCACGCCGCGCGCCCCGAGCGCCAGCGCGATCGCGATGTCGAGCCCGCGACGGACGCCGCCGTCCACCCACAGCTCCGTGTCGGAAGCCGCCTCCCTGACTTCGCGGAGGACCTCGATCGGGGCGGGCGTCCGGTCGAGCTGGCGGCCGCCGTGGTTCGAGACGACGATCGCGTCGACGCCGTGGTCGACGGCCAGGCGGGCATCCTCGCCGGTCATGATCCCCTTGAGGACGAGCGGCAGGCTCGACCACGAACGGATCGCCGCCAGCGAATCCCAGGTCAGGCCGCGGGCGACCCACTCGTCGATGATCTCGTAACCGGTCTCGTCACGGCCGTGTGAGCCGTGGGTCGGCCCCGGGCCGCCGTCGAAGTTGCCGAGCGGGACGTCGAGCTCGAAGCCGTTCCGACGGTCGCGATCGCGGTAGCCCAGCTCCGGCAGGTCGACGGTGAGCACGATGGCGCCGTACCCGGCCGCCTCGGCTCGCTCGACGAAGCTCCGCGTGCGGCCGGGATCCGCCTGGGCGTAGAGCTGGAACCAGCGCGTCGCGCCAGGGGCCGCCCCGGCGATGTCCTCCATCGATTTCGTCGACATCGTCGAGGAGATGAACGGGACGCCCGCGGCCGCGGCGGCGCGCATCGTCGCCACCTCGGCGTCCGGATGGGCGAGGCCGTGGGCGGCCATCGGGGCGATCGCGACGGGCATCGCGACCGGGGCGCCAAGCATCGTCGTCGACGGATCGACGCTGGAGACGTCCACGAGGACCCGTGGCCGGAACCGGTAGTTCCGCCACGCCGCCTCGTTCCGTCCCAGGCTGATCTCATCCCAGGAACCACCGTCGATGTAGTCCCAGGCGGCCTCGGACACCGCAGCTCCGGCGGCCTCGAGGAAGTCGCGCAGCGTCACGATCGCGGCGAGCTCCTCTGGCGTCGCCCGGGGCATGCCACGCGCCTCGGTCGTCACCCCACGACCTCGAGGTTCGCGAGGCTCGCGAGGACGGTCTTCCGGCCGACGGCGGGATCCTTGAACGCGACCGTGATCTCCTCGTCGCTCCGGGTCAGCTTCGACATGACGACGATTCCGTCGCCCCAGCGGGCATGGCGGACGCGATCGCCGTCGCGATAGCGTCGCTCGCCGGGCACGACCGGCCGGTGGGGCACCGTCCCGGGCGCGGCCACGGACGACGCGGCCGGCGGCTCGAACGGCTCCGGCGCCAGCGTCCCAGACCGCGCTCCGGCCGCAAATGCGTCGCGCTTCGCGGCGAGGTCGCGGCTCGGCTGGAAGGTCTCGCCGGGCCGCGGCGCCCCCGGACGGCCGCTCCCCTGCCGGTACGCCGGCGCGGAGCCGCCAGTTCGGATCGGCGTGTTGAACCGGGTCGTGCGCCTGGCGCCGAACGCGAGGTCAAGATCGAGATCGAGACCGGCATCGGCGGCGCCGGCGGCTCCCATGCGGCCCGCTGCGCTCAGGTCCGGCCCGACCATCAGCTCCGCGGGGATCTCGAGCAGGAACCGCGATGGCACCGAGATCTGGCCCATCCCCCACGTCGCGCGTCGCCAGGCATGCGAGAGGAACAACCGCTTCTTCGCTCGGGTGATGCCGACGTACGCGAGCCGCCGCTCCTCCTCGAGCTCCTTCTCGTCGTCGAGCGCCCGGCTGTGGGGGAAGAGCCCCTCCTCGAGGCCGGCGATGAAGACGACCGGGAACTCGAGGCCCTTCGCGGCGTGGAGCGTGATCAGCGTCACCGCGTCGGCGTTGCCCTCGTACGTGTCCTGGTCCGCGACCAGCGCGGTTTCCTCGAGCAGGCGATCCAGCGCGTCGTCCGGGGAGAGGTCGTCGTAGCGAGTCGTGACGGAGCGCAGCTCGAGCAGGTTCGCCCAGCGTTCCTCGCCGTCCTCCGAGCCGTCGGCGAGCATCGCCCGATAGCCCGACGCCTCGAGGACGTCGTCGAGCAGCTCGGGGAGCGGCAGCACCCCGACCCGCGTCCGGAGCCGCCGGATCAGCGCCGCGAAGTCCGCGAGCGACGCCCGCGTCCGCGCCTGGAGCGTCTCGATCTCGCCCCGCGCCGCCCGCTCGATCGCCTCCCACGTCGTGATCCCGTCGACCCGCTGCGCGAGTCGGAGCGTCTCGATCGTCTTGTCGCCGATCGATCGGGCCGGGACATTGATGATCCGCTCGAAGCTGACCGAGTCCGTGTCGGAGCGGAGCACGCGGAGGTACGCGAGCGCGTCCTTCACCTCGCGCCGGCTGTAGAACCGGACGCCGCCGACGAGCTGATAGCGGATCCCGTAGCGGAGGAACGCCTCTTCGATCGAGCGGGACTGGGCGTTCATCCGGTACATGACCGCGATATCGCGCGCCTTGAGCGGGGCGCCGTCCTCGCCGTCGCCGTCGTCCGCCCGCCGCGTGAGGATCGACCCTCGGCCGCCGGTGAGGCCCTCGACCTGGCGAGCGATCCACTCGGCTTCCTCTTCCTCGTTATAGGCCTCGAACCGCTGGATCGGCTTGCCGCCGGACTGGTTCGTCCAGAGCTTCTTGTCGGTCCGTTCGGAGTTCCGGGAGACGACGCCGTGCGCGGCGTCGAGGATCAGCTGCGTCGAGCGGTAGTTCTGCTCGAGCTTCACGACCGTGGCCTCGGGATAGTCGCGCTCGAAGTCGAGGATGTTCCGAATGTCGGCGCCGCGCCAGCGGTAGATCGATTGGTCGTCGTCGCCGACGACGGCGAGGTTGCGGTGCTTCGCGGCGAGCGCCCGGACCCACAGATACTGCGGCCGGTTCGTGTCCTGGTATTCGTCGACGTGGAGATAGCGCCACCGATCCTGGTATCGGGCGAGCACGTCGGGCGCCTCGTCGAATAGCCGAACCGCCTCGAGCAGGAGATCGTCGAAGTCGAGCGCGCCCGCCTGCTTCAGGCGCTGGGCATAGCGCGTCGCGAGGCGGGCGATCGTCCGCTCGTGGTGGTTGACGGCGTTCTGGGCGAGGAACGTCGCGTCGAGCATCTCGTTCTTCGCCCGGCTGATCGCGCCGAGCACGATCGATGGCCGGAACTCGCCCGTCAGCGGCAGATCCTCCTCGCGCAGGATCTGCTTCATCAGCGCCTGCTGGTCGTCCGTGTCGTAGACGACGAACCGGCGGCTCACGCCGATCGACTCGCCGTCGCGGCGCAGGACACGGGCACAGAGCGAATGGAAGGTGCCCGCCTGGACGTCGCGGCCGGCCTCGCCGACGAGGCTGATGATCCGCTCGCGGAGCTCGCCGGCTGCGCGATTCGTGAACGTGACGGCGAGGATCGACCAGGGACGGACGCTCTTCACCCCAACCAGGTACGCGATCCGGTGGGCGAGGACGCGGGTCTTGCCGCTGCCGGCCCCGGCGAGGATCAGCAAGGGGCCTTCGGTCGTGGTGACAGCCCTCGCCTGTTCCGGGTTCAGGCGTTTGACGATGTCCTCGGCCCGGCGCTTCGCGTTGCGCTGACGGGTCGCCTGCTGCTCGGCCTCGAGCTGTCGGCGTTCGTCCTTCGAGAGCTCCGGCGGCTGATCCCCGGGGAGTGGCGCGTCGCGCAGCCACTCCGGCATCTCGGGGGTCGATTCGGGCGCGCCCGGCACCTCGACGAACGCCGTCCCGGCGGCTTCCGGGGCGTCGTCGGGCCGGGTGCCGGCGCGTTTCCGGCGGCTCGCGGGACTCACAGCTTCATTGTAGGTCGCGGCCCTTCACGCGGCCTCACCCGGGCCGTGAATCGACGAGCCCGGAGCGGCTGCTCCGGGCTCGTTTCGCGGTGCAGGGCGATCGGTCTACTTGGTGACGACCTGGTCGGCCGGCGGGGCGCTGATGTTCACCGTCCCGTCGTACTTGAAGTCGAGCGTGATGCCGACCGTGCCCATGTCGGGCGAAGCGATCGAGATCTTGATCTGCGCAGGCCGAAGGTCGCTCTTGCGCGCCAGCCAATCGATCGTGACGTCGCCGGTCATCGAACCGGCCTCGGGGTCGAGTTCCTTCATGTCCTCGGCCGAAGCCTTGATCTGGACGTGATAGCAGTCCTGGTCGCCGCACTTCTGGTCGGCTTCCTTCGTCGGCGGGTTCGGCAGCTCATCGAGCTGCTTCTGGAACTCGTCGATCTGCTTCTGAATCTCGTTTTCCGTGTCGATCCCGCCCGATCCACCGGGAGCCGCGGACGGCTCCGGAAGCTCTTCCTTGACGTACTTGCCGGCCTCGAAGCCGGCCATGCCGGCGAGCGGGCCGTCGATCTTCACGTAGGCGACACCGTCGACCACGATCGCGTCGACCTTCGTGCCGAGCAGCGCCGGCGCATCGATCTTGACCTGGGCCTTCTGGTTCGGGATGTCGGCAGCAGCGGCGATCGTCGTCGACGAGAGGTCGAGCGAACCGCCGAGCTCGGCGACGTCGAGCTTGCCGCTCAAGGCTCCGACGATCTCGACGGTCTTGACGTCCTTGAGGCTGAGCACGCTCTGGGTGAGGATCTCTTTCGGATCGGTCAGCGCAGGCGCCTGCGAGGCGGCCCCGCCGCACGCGGCAATCACGAGCGACATGGCGGCGGCGATCGAAGCGATGTGAAGCAGCGGTCTACGGGTCACGAGTTCTCCCAACGGGTGACGGGTCTGTCGGCGTGCAAGGGTCGCCGGGCCAGTCCGTGGCTGTCAAATGCCTGTACTCGTCCGGTACCCCCGTTACACCCGGCCCTCCAATGAGGCCAGGAACTCGGCCGGGGTCAGGTAGCCAAGGGCCTGGTGGGGGCGGATCGTGTTGTAGACGACCTCCCATCGGGCGAGCTCGGCGGCCAGCGCCTC
>DASUFO010000045.1:0-9103 GCA_036274475.1 Candidatus Limnocylindrales bacterium | reverse complement strand
GTGACCCTGGTGGTCGTGGGTCGTCCCTGCTACGGCCGACCCCAGGTCGATCAGCCAGTGACCAAGCCGAACCCTGGCCGGCGGGTGGTCGCCGGCCCGGCCGCCGGCAACGGCCGGGCCGGCTTGTGTGGTGGACCGCTCGCGCGCGAGCCGTTCGGCGCGAAGTCGGTCGCCCTCGTGGCGGAGGGCAGCGAGTCGATCGTCGAGCTGGATCTTCTGAAGCTCATCCATTGGTTCCATCTCCCGTCGTTGTTGATACGTCGCAAATCTGACAGCTGTTAGTCAGTTATCTAACCGTTAGCCCTGAACGTGGGCCGCGGCTTTCGGCCGCGACCCTGCTGGACGCCGGGCGAGCGTCGCGCCTAACCGATGAGGAACCGCTTGATGTCCGCCGAGGCGTCGTCGAGCCGGTTGCGGCGGAGCGAGTAGTAGACGACGGTCCCGGACTCCGTGATCGTCACGAGGCCTGCGGACCGGAGCAGCGCCAGGTGGTGCTTGATCGTTGGCTTCGACAGGTCGAGCTGCTGGGCGATCTCGGTGAGATAGAGGTCGCGGCCTGCGAGCAGCTTCAGGATCCGGAGCCGGGTCTCGTCGCCGAGCGCCCGGTGGAGTCGGACCACCGACTGGGGCGCCGCCAGTGGATCGTTTGCCTCGAGGGCGTCGTCCGAGACGGGGTAGCCGAACAGTCGCCAATCGGCCGCGTTCATCAGGAAGTTGTACGGCCGCGAGAAGTAGCTGGGAGCAAGGATCACCCGCCGGACACCCGCCTCGGGCAGCCACCGGATGCCGCCGGTCGTGCGCTCGATGAGGTCGACCGGTGCAAGCATCTCTCGGTCGGCCGCCCGCAGCTCGTAGTCCCGCTCGATGATGTCGGTGATCCGGCCCTCGATCTCGCCGAACGCCGTCGACCACCAGCCGAGCACCTCGACCAGATCCGAGACGTTCCTCTCGGGCTCCTTGAGGACCTCGATGCGCGCCTCGCGCTTCCACTCGGGAAGCTCCTCCGAGACCGCCTCGAGCGCCTTCTGGTCGCCGTTGAGCGCCTGCTCGATCAGCGGCTGGAACGCCGGCTCGTTGGGGCCCTCGTCGAAGATCCCGAGGATGACGTCCTTGTACGGCGTCTTCGCGACTGCGCTGACGAGGTCGGCCGCCGTGCGGACTTCGGGCTTGTCAACGGCGATCACGGCGACGTGGGTGCAGATCCCGGAGTCGAACAGGCGCTTGAACGCCGTCCCGATCTCGGGCGGCATCGCGGCCTTGCTCTCGGCGAGCCACTCGCGGTCCTTTGCCGGCAGGTCTTCGGTCTCACCCGCGTCGTCCCACAGGCTGAAGACGAAGTCGAACGCGGGGCGGACGTCCCAGTCGATGCGGAACGACGCCGGGCCGCGCGAGAGATCGCGGACGGCCGGCCGCGCGTGGGCTTCGGCTGGTCGTTCGCGGGTCGTGCGGGTGGCGGGTCTGGCTGCCATGTTAGATGGATTTCTAACACCGATAAGAGGATCATGTCAAGGCCCGCCGGCGGACCCGGCGGCGGCGGTTTCGCGACCGTCGGGCCTACAATCGACCGCCGAGCCCGGCCCGCCAGAGGAGCTCTCCCCGCATGTCGACCCCGACCGTGTCGTTCACCGACGAGCGCCTGCCGAACGGCCTCCGACTCATCATCGCGGAGGACCACCTCGCGCCCGTCGTCGCGGTCAACATCTGGTACGACGTCGGATCGAAGCACGAGGTCGAGGGCAAGACCGGCTTCGCCCATCTGTTCGAGCACGTGATGTTCCAGGGCTCGCGGAACGTCGCGAAGGCGGAGCACATCGCGCTGATCCAGGCGGCCGGCGGGACGATGAACGGAACGACCTGGCTCGATCGGACGAACTACTTCGAGACGGTGCCATCGCACCAGCTGGAGCTTGCCCTCTGGCTCGAGGCCGATCGGATGGGCACGCTCCTCGACGCGCTCAGCCAGGAGAACCTCGACAACCAGCGCGAGGTCGTGAAGAACGAGAAGCGCTGGTCGTACGACAACCGGCCGTACGGCTCGTGGAACGAGAAGATGCAGGCCCACCTGTTCCCGCCCGGCCACCCGTACCACCACACGACGATCGGCTCGATGGAGGACCTCGACGCCGCATCGGTCGAGGACGTCAGCGAGTTCTTCCGGACGTACTACGCGCCGAACAACGCCGTGCTGACGGTCGTCGGCGACGTCGACCCGGCGTCGGTCCGGTCGTGGACCGCGCGCTACTTCGGCGGGATCCCGCCGAATCCTTCGATCCCGCCGGTTCGCGATCTGTCGCTGCCGCCGATTCTGGGCGAGGAGCGGCGCGAGACGGTCTACGACAAGGTCCCGCTGCCCAGGGTCTACGTCGCGTTCCGGGCGCCGGTCTTCGGGGACAAGCGGCTCGACGCGCTCGATATCGCGTCACAGGTTCTCGCCGGCGGCAAGGGCAGCCGGCTCCACCGCCGTCTCGTGCGCGAAGAGCGGATCGCCCAGGACGTGGCGCTGTTCACGCTCGGTTTCGTCGGTGGCGGTTCGATCACGACCGGCTGGGCGACGGTCCGGCCAGGGGTCGAGGTCAGCCGCGTCGAGGCCGCGCTTCACGAGGAGCTGGAGCGGCTCACCCGCGAGAACGTCTCCGACGACGAGCTGGAGCGGGCCCGGGCGCTGATCGAGAGCGACGAGCTGGGTGCGCTGTCGCGCGTGGAGGAGCGGGCTGACCGGCTCTCGATGTACGCGACGCTCTTCGATGACCCGGATCTCATCAATCAGATGCTCAAGCGTTACCTTGCCGTGACCGCGGACGACATCCGAGCGGTCGCGAAGGACGTCCTGAGGCCCGACAACCGCGTCGTTCTCACGTACCTCCCCGAGTTGCCGCCGGCGGACTCCTCCGCGGTCGACGCGGACGAGAGCTCGGCCGACGCCGAGAACGCCGAGGTGGCGGCATGACGGCGCCCGACGTCCGGGTCGTCGCCGAGCGGCCGACGCCGGGCACGCCGCGGCCATACGACTTCCCGACAGTCGAGCGCTTCTCGCTGCAGAACGGCGTCCGTGTCGTCGTCGCCGATCTGCCCGGGCGTCCGCTCGTGTCCGCCTCGCTCGTCCTTCGCAATGGCGCCGCTGACGAACCGCCCGCGCACGCCGGTGCCACGGTCCTCGCGGCCCGGGCGATGTCCGAGGGAACGGCCCGCTACAACGCGATCGAGTTCGTCGAGGCCACGGAGCGCCTTGGCGGCTCGATCCACGCCGACGCCGGCTGGGACGCGACGAGCGTCAGCGTCGACGTTCCGGCGGAGCGTTTCGAGCCGGCACTCGAGCTGCTCGCCGAGGTCCTGCTCCACCCCACGTTCCCCGAGGCGGAAGTCGAGCGCCTCCGCGACGAGCGGCTCAACGACCTGCTCCAGGCGCGGGCCGACCCGCGCCGCCGCGCGGACGAGGCGTTCGCCGCGACGATCTACGAGGGCGCCTCGCCCTATCACCGTCCCGCGGGCGGGACGCGCGAGACCGTCGCCGAGCTCACGCCCGCCCGGCTGCGGGCCGCCTACGAGCGCGGCATCGACCCGGCCCGGGCGGCGTTCATCGTCGGTGGCGACCTGACCGGGATCGACGTGCGCCGGATCACCGAACGGCTGCTCGGTGGCTGGGGCCCGGCGGTCGGCGCCGCGACCAGCGGCCGGATCATCGACGCGGGGTCCGTCCGGGAGCGCTTCGTCCAGGTCGTCCACCGGCCGGGCGCGGTGCAGACCGAGATCCGGATCGGCCACGTCGGGACGTCGCGCCGGATCGATGACTTTCACGCGCTCTCCGTCATGGGCGCGATCCTCGGCGGGCTCTTCAACTCCCGGTTGAACATGAAGCTGCGCGAGGAGAAGGGCTACACGTACGGTGCCGGCGCGGGCTTCGACCTTCGCCGCGCGGCCGGTCCGTTCACCGCCCGAGCCGCGGTCAACACGGAGGTGACCGTCCCGGCGGTCCAGGATTTCGTGGCGGAGCTCGATCGAATCCGCGACACGGACGTCTCGGGCGAGGAGCTCGCCGCCGCGCGCGACTTCCTCGTCGGCGTGTTCCCGCTCCGGTTCGAGACGCCCGGCCCGATCGTCGGTGCGCTGTCGGGCCTGTTCGTCCACGACCTGCCCGACGACGAGCTGGCCCGCTATCGCAGCGCCATCGAGGCGGTGACGGCCGGCGACGTCCGGGATGCGGCGACGCGGCGGATCGACCCCTCGCGCATGGCGATCGTGCTCGTCGGGGACGCCGACGCGTTCGGCAAGGACATCGAGGCGGCGGGGTTCGGGCCGGTCTACGTCGAGCGGGACGAGGGACCGGCGGAGGAGGGTCGCGCCGTGTCCGCGACGGCCGCGGTTCAACCGGTCGATGCCGGCCAGGAAGGACCGACGGAGGGCTCCGAGGACACGACGATCGAGGACGCTGACAGAAAGGACGAACCGGCCGGAGCCCACGACGCCAGCTGACGAGCCGGCCGAGGCCGAGGCGGCGGCGGTTTCGGGCGAGCCCGCGCTCGCGCCGGCGCCCAGCGCTTCGTCCGCGGTTGCGGCCCGCCTCCCGGCCCTCGCTTCGCCCGTCTATCGCCGGTTCATCCTCGCCGCATTCATCGGCAGCATCGGCAACTGGATGCAGTCGACGGCGCAAGGCTGGCTCGTCCTCGGCCTGACCGACTCCCAGTTCGCGCTCGGTGCGACGAGTGCGGCCTCGACCGCGCCGATCCTCCTGCTCTCCGTGTTCGCCGGCGTCCTCGCGGACCGGATGGACCTGCGGAAGCTGCTGGCGGCCACGCAGCTCGGCGCGGCAGCCGTCGCGGCGGTCCTCGCGATCCTGACGGTGACGAACGTCGTCGCGTTCTGGCAGGTGCTCGTGCTCGCCGTGCTCTCCGGTGCTGCCGGAGCGCTGGCCTCGCCGGCGTTTCAGGCGGTCGTCTCGACGATCGTCGACCGGTCGGCGATCGGGAACGCGGTCGCGCTGAACTCCGCTCAGTTCAACCTGTCGCGCGTCCTCGGACCGACGGTCGCGGGTCTCGTCATCGCCGCCGGCAGCATCGCGCTCGCATTCTTCGCAAACGCCGTCGCGCTCGTGATCGTGGCCGCGGTGATCTTCAGCCTGCCGATCGGGCGGGCGTCGGGCGCGGGCCGTGTCGAAGCGTCGATCTGGGCGAACCTCATCGACGGCGTCCGCTACGTCCGCGCCGAACGAACGATCGCCCTGCTCGTGCTGCTCGCCGCGATCCCGGCGCTGTTCATCCTCAACTACCTCGTCCTGATGCCGGTGTTCGCCCGCGACATCCTCCGGGTCGGCGCCCCGGGGCTGGGCCTGCTGAACGCGTCGCTGGGTGTGGGGGCGCTGACGGGCGCGATCTCCGTCGCGATTCTTCGGCCGGGCGGGGGCAGCGGCCGGCTTGCGCTGCTCGGACTTGCCTCCGCGTCCGTCGGGCTCATCGTGTTCGGCCTCTCGACCGCCCTGCCGCTGTCCTGTGCCGCACTGGCGGTGTTGGGCGGGAGCCAGGTCGCCTACTACGCGACGACGAACACGCTGATCCAGGTGCTCGTATCACCGCGGTTGCGCGGTCGCGTCCTGTCGCTGTACGTCCTGACGTCGCTCGGCGTGATCCCGTTCGGGAACCTGATTGCCGGTGCCGTCGCGGAGCGGTTCGGCGCGCCGCTCGCACTCGCCGGCGGCGGGACGGTCACGCTCGTGATCCTCGCCGCGGTCGCCGTCTCGTTCCCCGCGCTGCGTCGCGTTCGACCCGAGCACGTCGCGGCCGCCGGCTGAGATCCCGCCGCGTCCGCTGAAACCTTTTATCGAGTCGCCGACTCGGACAGGTAGAGACGCGGACCGACTGGGTCCGGTCAGGGCAAGCGGAGATCCAGACGTGCGCAATCCTCATCTCATCGCTCGAAGTGCGGCCGCGTCGGCGGTCGTGGTGTTCCTGATCGCCGGTGCGGCGTTTGCTGGCAACGCGATCGGCAGCGGTTCCGGCGGCGACTCCGGTCGCGACCAGGTCGAGGCGACCGGAACTGCGGAGCCGACAGGGACGGCGGAACCCACCGAGACCGCGGATCCCACGGAAACGGCGGAGCCGACCGAGACCGCCGAGCCGACCGAGACCGCCGAGCCGACCGGTTCGCCGGAAGCCGGCGAGGACGCCAACGACGATCATGGCATCGACGGCGCCGGCCACGACGTCAACGACGACCACGGCGGGCATGACGGCGTTGACGACGACCAGCCGCAGCCCACGGGGACCGCCGAACCGACCGAAACAGCCGAACCGAGCGAGACGGCCGAACCGAGCGAGACGGCCGAGCCGGGTGACGACCACGGCGGCAACAGCGGCCCGGGCGGTGACGATGACAGCGGCCACCACGGCGGTGACGACGGCAGCGGCCACGACGGCGGCGACGACGACAACAGTGGCCCCGGTGGTGGCGGCTCCAGCGGCCCGGGCTGATCGAGCCGGTTGGCACTTCAGCCCTTTCGCCGGTTCGCGGGTACCGTGGATGCCGGCCGGCGCGGAGCGATCTCGCCGGCCGGCACACACGCACGCAGACTGGATCGACCCATCCTCACGACCGACACCGCAGCCCCGGCCCTCGGCTATGACGAGCAGGCCATCGTGGATCGCGTCCTCGCGGGCGACCGCGAGGCGTTTCGCGCGCTCGTCGAGCGCGAGGGCCCAGGCGTCGTTCGAGCCTGTCACCGCGTCCTCGCCGACCTGCACGAGGCCGAGGATGCAGCGCAGGAGGCATTCGTGACCGCGTTCGGAGCGCTGGCGACGTGGCGCCGTAACGGGCCGTTCGGGGCGTGGCTCACCCGCATCGCGGTGCGGATCGCGATCCGCCGGGCGCAGAAGCGCAAGCCGGTCGCGTGGATCGATCCGGGCAACCCGGGCTCCGCTCTGGACGTCCCGGGCGGCGTCGATCCGGCGGCCGTGACGCTCAGCGCCGAGCGCGACGGGGCGGTTCGGCGGGCGCTGGCGGACCTCGATGAGCCGTACCGCGAGACGGTCTCGCTGCGCTACTTCGGGGAGCTGTCGCTGAACGAGATCGCGGAGCTGACCGGCCGGCCGCTCGGAACGGTGAAGACGCATCTCCACCGCGGGTTGCTCCGGATGAAGACGAGCCTCGAAGGGCGGGCGCTGTGAGCGAGCCGACGATGTTCCGCCGCGACGAGGAGGCCGCCGCAGACGCGATGGGCCGGGAGCTGGAGCGGATGGCGAACGAAAGCAACGTCGCTCCGAACCCTGACTTCACCGACCGGATCATGACCGCGATCGCGGCCGAGCCGGCGCCGCAGCCGGTTGCGGCCCTGGGGACGGCGATCGGCGACCGGCAGATCGGCGGGGTCGTGATGGCGATCCGCGATGCGTGGCGCGTCGCGTTCAGCGGCTCGCGTCCGCTCGCAATGCGAGCCCAGGCCCTGGCGCTCGTGCTGGTCGTCGCGGTCCTCGGGATCGGAATTGGGTCGGCGGCCGTGGTTGGCGCCTCGAACCTGTTCGCGCCAACCACGACGGCCCAGCCCTCGGTCGAACCATCGCCGCCGTCGACGCCGTCACCAAGCCGCCCGCCGACGCCCTCGCCCTCGGCCCCGCCGAGCCCGACGCCCAGCGTCAGCCCCTCGCCGACGGACACGGCCGAGCCAACCGAGACGCCGGAGCCAACCGAAACGCCCGAGGCAACCGATGACCACGGCGGCAACTCGGGCCCCGGCGGCGGCTCAGGTTCGGGGAGCGGCGGCGACGACTCGAGCAGCGGCTCGGGTAGCTCCGGCAGCGACGACTCGGGGAAGAGCTCAGGAAGCGGCAAGGGCGACAGCGACCCCGACGACTGACGATTCCGGCGGCTCAGGCGGATCTGGGTCGAACTAGAGTCGCGAAGGACTCGGCTCCGGACCGCCGATGGCCGGTCCCTCACGGGTCACGGCGTGACGTCGGTCGATCAAACCCACCGGGTCCATCAGCACGAACGCGGCTCCCGCGGCGCCGAACGCCAAGCCGAGGATCCGCGGCGACCCGAAAAGCGACCACGCCAATTCGTGGACGCACAGGAACGCGACGAACCACATGCTGGCGGTGAGAGCGCGTCGCATGATCGAAAGGATCGGCCGGATACGCGCCGAATCACATAGGTCGTTCGTGTCGCCGAGTCCATCCGATGGTCGCTACCGCACCAGGCCTTTCGCGGGGAACTGGTAGAGCTCCTTCGGATCGTACGGCATCGTCAGCGTGGCCCCGCCAGTCAGCGACCATTGATTTGAGATGATCTGAACGGACGCCACACCTGTGCCTGTCGCTCCGCCATTCAGGGTGACGAGGGCGCCCGGAGCGTAGATCGTTCCCGCGATGAAGACGTCACCGTTGCCGCCGAGCGAGACCGGCGCATCCGGGTGGCAACCATCGCCGTCCTGCCAGAGAAGAATCCCTTTCCAAGGTCCCGTGTTCAGTGCTTTGGCGTGGAATGTCGAATTGGCCGAGAAACTCAGGGGTCCCTGCGCCTGGAAGCTGTTCTGGGCGCCACAGATGCTTGACGGGTTGTCGGTACTGAAGATCAACACGCGCGCATCGATCGACGGATCGCCGCTGACGACCTCGAGACTGGCATCCGCTCCATTGAGCGTGATGCCACCACCCGCAATGATGTAGATGCCGGGCGCCAACTGGAGCTCGGTGTGGTTCGTGATCGCCCAGCCGCCGAAGTAGACACCTGGATCCAGACTCGTGACGCCGCTCGGAAAGTTGCACCCTTTGCTGTTCGATCCCGTTGGAGTGAGTGCCGGCTGGCCGGGGCCACAGTGCCCGGCTGGGTAGTCGGAGATGTCCGGTGGCGGCAAATCCACCAACGGGTCACCAATCTGAACTGCGCCTTCAGTCAGAGGTGACGTGAAGGAATTCGTGTTCGACTTCGAGCAGGTACCGCTGACGAATACGCCGGGCGCCGTCAAGTTCGATCCGTTGCTCGTGATGGTGAGGCCCGACTGACCCTCACCATTCCCGCAGACACCATTGATGTTCGACGTGCTTCCGCAAGTCGAATTCACGTGCACATAGCCGCCTTCATATGGCAGCCCCGTGTCGGGATCGATGGCAGGCTGAAT
>DASUFO010000044.1:0-13905 GCA_036274475.1 Candidatus Limnocylindrales bacterium | reverse complement strand
CCCTTGTCGTCGCCGGGCTCGACTTCACCCTGGCCGCCCTTGTCGTCGCCGGGCTCGACTTCACCTTGGCCGCCCTTGTCGTCGCCGGGCTCCAGCTCGCCGTGCCCGCCCTTGTCGTCGCCCGGCTCCGCGGTCGGGTCGGCCGTCGGCTCCGCGGTAGCGGTCGGGAGGACCACGTCGTCCTTACCCTGTCCGTGGCGTCCGCGGTCGTCGCCGGGCTCGATGGCTCGGACGAGGCCGATCGTCTGGTTGGGGATCGCGGCGGTGGTTCGCCCGAAGGCCGTCGCGATCGCGAGCCCGCCCACGACGACGGCGCTGATGGTTCCGATCTTGCGCATCTCGATGTCTCCAGAAGGCTGCGGTTGACTTGGTGACGACAGCCTCGCTCGGGCCATGGCCGGGAACAACGGACCATGGCCTTGAAACCTTTCGGACCTTGGTCTGACTCAGAACGGTGATGAGGATCGTCACCGTGAGTCGGCAAGACTTGACCTCGATGTCGCTTGCCCGCCGCTATCTGCTCGCGAGCTTCGTCGTGGTGCTCGGGGCCGGTATCGCGGTGGCCCTCTGGGTCGGCGTCCAGATCGAGAAGAGCGTCCTGGAGCGGACGGCGGGCATCACGGCGCTCTATATCGACAGCTTCGTCGAGCCGCAGATCGCGAGCCTGGCCTCGAACCCGGAGCTGCCGGCGAAGAACGTCGACGCCCTCGACGAGCTCCTCACCTCCACGGAGCTCGGATCCAGAGTCGTGTCCTTCCGCATCTGGCGGCCGGACGGCAACATCGCCTACTCGCCGAACCGTGCCCTCATCGGGCAGGAGTTCGAGCCGGAGGGCGGCCTCGCGCGGGCCCTCGAAGGCGAAGTCTCGGCCGACATCAGCGACCTCTCGGGGCCTGAGAACGTATACGAGCGCGAACGGTGGAGCCGGCTCGTCGAGACGTACGTCCCCGTCCGCGAACGCGGAGCAGCGACGATCCTCGCGGTCATCGAGTTCTACCAGCTGCCCGACGAGATCGACGCCGAGGTCGCGTCGGCTCGCACCACCTCGTGGCTCGTCGTGGCGCTGGCCGCCGTGTTGTCGTATCTGCTTCTCGCCGGGATCGTGAAGCAAGGCAGCGACACGATCGACCGACAGCAGGGCGCACTTCGCGAACGAGTCGCCGAGCTCTCGCGGCTGCTCGACCAGAACGAACGGCTCCACGGGCGGTTGCGCCGCGCCGCGGACCGGACGACCGCGCTGAACGAGGCGGGCCTCCGACGCATCGGCAGCGACCTCCACGATGGACCGGCCCAGACACTGTCGCTTGCGCTGTTGCGAATCGACGAGCTGGAGGGTGGCGAAGTCGTTTCCGACGCGGTCTCGAGCGCACTCGGCGACCTGCGACTGATCGCCTCCGGCCTTCGGTCCCCGTCGTTCGAGCCGCTCGCGCTCGCCGCCGTCGTCGAACGCGGCGTGCGCGAGCATGAGCGGCGGACCGGTCAGAAGGTCGATCTCACCGTCACAGGCGATCCCGGCGACGCGGCGACCGTCGTGAAGATCGGGCTGTATCGCGTGCTCCAGGAGGCCCTATCGAACGCCGCACGCCACGCCGCGGGCGATGCGATCGAGGTGGCGCTTTCGCGATTCGGCGACGACATCCGCCTCGAGGTTCGCGACCGCGGTCCGGGCTTCGACCCGGACGCCGTTCGAACCGGGGCCCTCGGCGTGGCCGGCATGCGCGAGCGGGCCGAGCTTCTCGGCGGGTCCTTCGAGATCGGCCCGCGGAGCGACGGCCGCGGTACGCGCGTGGCGCTGTCGCTGCCGGTGACGACGGCGGTGGGCGGATGAACGACCAGCTTCGGATCGTCGTCGCCGACGATCATCCGCTGTACCGGGACGGGGTCGTCGGGACGCTTCGGTCTTCGGGGCTCGACGTCGTCGGCGAGGCGGCCATCGCCCGGGACGCCGTTCGGCTCGTGGGCGAACTCGCGCCGGATCTCGCGCTCTTCGACGTCGACATGCCGGGCGGCGGGATCAGCGCCGCGGAGGCGGCCCATGCGGCCAGCCCCGACACAAAGATCGTCATGCTCACCGTGTCCGAAGACGAGGACGACCTGGTCGCGGCGATCGACGCCGGCGCGTCGGGCTATGTGCTGAAGGGCGTCGCCGGCCGTGAGCTCGTGGCGATCCTGCGTCAGGTCGCGGGAGGCGATCGCTACGTGAGCTCGAGGCTGGCATTCGCGGCGCTCCACCGACGGACCGAACCTGCAGTCGACCCCATCGCCGATCTCACGGAGCGCGAGCGCGAGATCCTCGACCTTGTCGCCGAGGGCCTGACGAACGCCGAGATCGGGGACCGGCTCAGCATCGCCGAGAAGACCGTGAAGCACTACATGACCGCGCTCCTCGCAAAACTCGATGCCCGAAGTCGCGTCGAGGCGGCGCTGATCGGCTACAAGGCGGGCATGGGCCGGGGCGGATCGACCGTCTGAACAGCCGGTGACATCACTCGGAACGCTCGAGCGCCTCTCCGCCGAGCTCGCCTCGAAGATGTGGAGACACATCTCGTCGTCGGGCCGCGCGACTGGCCCCCGGGGTTCGGATCAGGAACTGATCCTGCGAGACGCGAAAAGAGCTCCGATCCAGCCCGGATCGGAGCTCTCAGTCTGGGATCCGTGTCGGTCAGGCCCCGGAACCCGATTCGACCGCCGGCCGCGGGCCGGCGGTCCGCGTGCTGTCCGGCCCCGCGAAGATGTACGCGATCATTCCCAGGAAGCCGAAGCTGAACAGGCCGAGGACGAGGAGGACGAGGAACCAGGTCTTGTCCTCGAGCTGGTAGGTGTTGACGAGCGCGCCGAGCCAGGCGATGAGCCCCGCGAGCGCCCCGCCGGCGATCGCGACGCCGCCGAGCAGGACCGGACCGAGCATGGCCCAGACGACCGAGCCGTCGACGCCAACGATCCCGCCAGCGTCGATCACGACAAGACCGCCGGCAAGGGCCCCCATCACGGCGATCGCCGAGATCACGAAGCCCGCGATCATCGCGACGACGCCACCGATGAAGATCAAGGTGACAACCGATTTCGACATTTCGATCACTCCGTTGAACGTTCGATGAGCCGACCGCCGGTTGCGCGTTGGCCGCGATGCACGGCCACGCCGCCGACGGCGCCGAGGACGGTGAAGATCAGGGGAGCGGGGATCGGCCGGGGCCGCGTGTCGACCGGACCGTGGCCGGGCACCGGCCCGACGACGTGGGCGACGACGCCAGCCAGGCCGCCGAGGGCGATGAACCCCCACAAGGCGATGACGGCCCAGGTCGCGAAGACCCGTCGCCGCGTCGACGCAACGAGGTAAACGGTCAGCGCACCGGCGACGACGGCCAGCGCCGCGACGAGGACGCCGTACAGCTCCGCGCCCGTCGTGTGCCGCGTGAGGAGGCTGACGAACTCGACCGTCGACCAGGCGAAGACCACGACCGAAACGCCGAGCCACAAGGCGCTCCGCCTGGAGGCGGCGATCAGGGGCGCGCGATAGGCAGCAGTCGGTTGCATGTCATGACTCCTTCAGGTCGACTGGGTGGACGATCTGGGCGGCGGCGCTGGCGACGCCTCGTGCCCAGTCCTCGGCTCGGGCGATCTCGCCCGGCTCGAGCTTCTGGAGCTCCATCGGGCCCTTCCGGACGATGAAGAAGCTCTCCGGCTCCGTGACGATCTCTCCGCCGGCCCGACTGACGACCTTCGCCGTCTCGGCGGCGGCCGAGCCCATGATCCAGGTCGATCCGCGGTATCGCGTGTCGAACGGCGCCGTCCGGACGCCCTGCAGGCGAGCGGGCATAGCCCCGAGGAACGCGCGGAGCGCCGGGCTCGGGCCGCGCTTCTGTGTGGGCCCGCCGAGGAACAACAGGTCCGGTGGCGCCGGGTCGCGTTCGAGCGTGCGCGCGGCGGCCGCGGTGTTCATCACCTGGACATCACCGAACGAGCTGGCCGCCCGCCCGATCGCCTCGGCGACGAGCTCCGTGTTGCCAAACTTCGAGTCGTAGATCACAACGGTCTGCATGGCTCGTTTCCCTTTCATGCCCCTGGCGTCGGGGCGTCACCCACCATCGGGTCCGCCTGGGTGAGGTGGCATCACGCACCGCCGGATTCACCCTGCGTGAACTTCAGAGCAAGCCGAGTTGCTGCGCCCGCTCGACCGCCTCGCCGCGGGACGCGACGCCGAGCTTGTTGAAGATCGCTTTCGTGTGGGTCCGGATCGTGTTGAACGACACGTAGAGCTCGGCGGCGACCTCCCGCTGCGAGAGACCGCTCGGAAGCAGCCGGAGGACCTCAAGCTCGCGTTGCGACAGCTCCCAGAACGGCCCGCCGCGCGCCGACCGATCGCGCGACGCCCTGACGCGCAGCGCCTTCTCCGTACGCTCGAGCCGGTCGAACCCATCGCCCGGGTCGGGTACCGACGTGAGGATCTCGCGCACGCGCGCGAGGAGCCGGCGCGTCGTGGCCGCGTCGTGCTGGAGGTTGCGAATCTCGGCAAGAGCGAGCGACGCGAACGCGATGAGCTGCCAGGCCCGGAGCCATTCGCCGAGCGCCAGGCCGTGCTCGACTTCTTCCGCTGCTGCGGCGACATCGCCTCGCCGCGCCAGCAACGTGCCATGCACGACGTGAGCCATCGCGGCCCACGGGTGGTCGTCGAGCCCGGTCCGGTGCATGAGCTCGATCGCTTGGCCCGCGAGGGCGCCCGCCGTCGCGTCGTCCTGCTCGTCAAGCGCAATCGCGGCACGGATGCCGAGCGCGTACACGACTGTCGCGTGGATGCCCGCGGCCTGTGCCGTCCGGGTCGCGGTCTCCAGGACCACCCGCGCCTCGCCCGCCTCACCTGCCCACCACAGCCCGGGCGCCAGCACCATCTGCGGCGCGAGTGCCCACATCGGCTCGGTCGCGGCCGGAGCCGCCAGCGCGAGTCTGCCGTACGCGACCGTCCCGCCGATGTCGCCCCGGAGCAGGCGCAGGTAGCTCGAGAGGGCATCCAGGGGGCCGGCCGGCTCCTGTCCGCCACGAACCAGCGGCGGCGCGCGCCTTGCCCGGTCGAGCCACTGTTCGGCCTCGTCGAATCGGCCGGCATGAGCGAAGGCGACGCCAGCCGCGAAGCACAACTGCCAGTCCTCACCGGCCGCGGCTTCGGGAAGCGCTTCGACCCACCGGATCACCGTGGCGAGCTGGCCCTGCTCCACGAAGTCGCCGTAGTGCGTCGCCAGCAGTTCGGCGGCCGCCTCGACGTCGCCCGCCGCGATCGCGTGCCCCAGCGCGTCGACGATGAGCCCCGCCTCCCGGTCCCAGGCGCTCGCCCGGCGGTGGAGCTCCGGGACCGCGTCACGGTCGGTCGCGGCGAGCTCGTACTGCAGCAGTTCGCGGAAGAGATGGTGGTAGCGGTACCACTCGCGCGTGGTGTCGAGCGGGACGACGAGCAGGTTCGTGTGCTCCAGCTCCGCCAGCAGCGCGGCGGAGTCGGTCCGGCCCGTTACGGCGTCGCACAAGGCTCCCGAGAACCGCTTCAGGATCGACGTCCGAACCAGGAAGGACCGAAGATCGGGCGGTTGGCGAGCGAGAACTTCGGTCGTCAGGTAGTCGACGACGTAACGATCGTCCCCGGCGAACCGCTCGACGATGGCCCCGGCGTCCGGTCGTCCCCGCAACGAGAGCGCGGCGAGGTACAACGCCGCGGGCCAGCCCTCGGTTCGGTCCCGAAGTCGTTCGACATCGGCCGCCGAGATGTCGAGCCCCAGGGCGTCGACCAGGAATGCCGACGCCTCGTCCGCGGTGAATCGCAGGTCGCCGGCCCGGATCTCGACGAGCTCGCCACGGGCCCGCCACCGGGCGAGTGGGAATGGCGGATCCTCGCGCGTCGCGACGACGATCCGAAGCGACGCCGGCATCCGCTCGATGACATGGACCAGTGCCCGATGCACGTCCGGGTTCGTCACGAGGTAGTAGTCATCGAGCACGAGGACGAGCTCGCGGTCGAGGGCCGCGAGATCGTTGAGCAGCATCGGGACCACGAGGCCGACGAGCTCCGCGCCGGGGGCGCGGAGGGCCGCCAGCGCTCGATCGCCGATGTCCGGTTCGCTCCGGCGGAGTGCCGCGACCAGATAGCCGAAGAACCTGGCCGGGTCGTTGTCGTCCTCGTCGAGCGAGAGCCAGGCGACGGCCGGCTCGCCGTCGGCAGCAAGCTCGGCGAGCAAGGTCGTCTTGCCGTAGCCCGGCGGCGCCGCGACGAGGGTGAGCCGCGTCGTCCCGGCGGCGCGAAGCTCGGCGATGAGGGCGCTGCGAGCGACATGCTGCGGCCGGACACGCGGTCGGGTCAGCTTCGTTTCGAGCACGATCGCATCGGTGGCGGGGACGGGTCCCGCCTCGGGATCGACGCGCACGTCGGTTGCCACCGGGCACCTCGGGCTAGCAAGCGCGGGTCGATTGGAGGCGGCGACGTCGCCCGATACCCGTGCCGAACGGCCCGTGGAACCCGTGCCGTTCGGCCCTTTCCGAGGACAGGTCCGAGTATCGCCCTGGGTGAGTCGAGCCCTGCGTGATGCGCCCTCACGCAGGCGGGCGGGATCGTGAGCGCGAGGTGAACCGAACCATGCACATCGTCATCACGGTCCGCGGCCAGCTGAGCGACCGACTCGCCAGCGCGTTCGAGGGCCTGACCTTCGAGCGGCGTGAGCGCGAGACGCAGCTCGAAGGCCAGGTCGCGGACCAGACGCAGCTACACGCCCTGATCGCCCGAATCCGCGACCTTGGGCTCGCACTTGAATCGGTGACGGTCATCGCGCCCGACACGCCCGCACGCTAGCCCGCGCCAGGCGCCGACGACGCTCTGCGGGGCCAATTGGCTCGGAGGGTACGCTCGATGGTGGGCGATCCGGACCGGTCGAACACGCCGTCGCGCTCTCGCGCGGAGCCTTCCGTTTCAAGACGATCATGCTGCGGACGCCGCGAGCGCGGCCGCGAAAGGAGGTGGGTGCCGTGCAGTGGGAGATCGGGCTCCAGGGCGTCGGCATCCTGTTGGTCATCTCGCTGGTCTTCGGACTGCTCGTTCAGGTCGGCGGCCGTGCCGAATCCCGCTGGCTCTGGCTGGTAGCGGCAACCGGCTGGTTTGTGGGCGGCCTGATCGCGAGCGAATACGTCTTCGGGACGATGACGATCGACGAGATTCAACCGATCGTCGACGGCCTTGCGTTTGACGAGGCGCTACTCGGCGGCCTGATCGTGGGCATCCCGACCGCGATCGCGGCACGCTATGTGACCGGCAGTGCCCCGTTCCATGGACACGGAGCCGCGCCTACGGCGTGACGCCCAACCAAAGAGCTCCGATCCGCTCAGGATCGGAGCTCTCAAGGCCGCGGTACCGCGCTCTCCTTGCTACTGATCCGAGCTGTTCTGCGCTGCGTGCCTGGCGCTGAAAACGGCTGCGCCGAGTCCGCTCCGCCCATCGCGCGATCCGACGGGCCCCGAGCGAGGACGTCGGCGACTGGACGTCGGGCCGGCACCACCGGCGACAAGGGCGGGCGAGGCTCGGCCTGCGGCCGTAGGACACTTCTCCGCAATGCAACGTTCATCGCCGACCGAACCCCGGCCGCCTGGCGATCGTCAGGAACGGTATGAGCGATGGAAGTGGCACGACCCGCGAGAGAGGGCGAGGTTCCGTTGACGAGTGACGTCTCGGCGGTCGGCAGGGCGAGCACCCTGAGCGCTCACGCGCTCATCGCAGCGGCGCGGGCGGGCGACCGAAACGCCTTCGCACTGCTCGTCGAGCCGAGAGCGGGCCACCTGCTCGCAACGGCCCGGGCCATCCTCGGGAACGAGGCCGATGCCTACGAGGCGGCTCAGGAAGCGCTCATCGCCGCCTGGATCCAGTTACCGCGGCTCCGCGACATCGATCGGTTCGATGCCTGGCTGAATCGGACGCTCGTCAACCGGTGCCGAGACGCGCTCCGCCGGCGCAAGCGGATGACCGTCCGCGAGATCGACATCGAAACGGCCACGCTCACGACGGCGGATGACGCCGACGCCCAGGCTGAACGGGCAGCGCTCCTGGCGGCGTTCGAGCGGCTGTCCGTCGATGAGCGTCACATTCTGGTCCTGCACCACCTCCACGACCTGCCACTCGCCCAGATCGCTGCTCAGCTCGGCGTCCCCGTCGGTACGGCGAAGTCGAGGTTGTGGACAGCGCGTCGCGCGCTCGAGCGAGCCCTGGAGGCGGAGTCATGAGCACGTCGCAAGCACCACTCAACGAGGCGCTCCTCAGGGATGTGCTTCGCGTGCGTGCCGAAGGGGATCGGAGCACGGGCGAGCTGATCGACGACGTCCTGTTCGTCGTGGGTTCGAGCTCCCAGACGAGGGGATGGCAGCCGCGTCCCGTAACGATCAGCCAATCGATCCTCGTTGCGTCCGCCGCGATGTTGCTCCTGCTCGGGGCCTTGATCGGATCGCTCCTCGTGGGGGCACAGGTACGCCGCGAGACACAGCCGATCCCGACCGCGGTGCCGGCGCACGTCCCGGTCCAGCCCATCCTCAGACCGTTCGTTGGCTTGCCGCCCGTGGACGCCGAGCCGAGCACGCCCGAGACGGGCGAACTCGTCAAGAGCAGCTCGGGCATCCACCCGTGGTACAGCGCGAACGTCTATGCCGACGGCCGGATCATCTGGAGTGGCGACAGCGACACCGGCTGGGTCGAGCAGCGCCTGAGCCCCGAAGGCGTCGACCTGGTGCGTTCGGGCGCAGCCTCGCTCGACGGCCAATACGTGGCTCCATTGGCGACGTTGCCTGACAGCGCCTGGCTCGACAGAACCGTGCGGGCGTATGTGCCGGCACGGTTCTCTGCCTGCTACTGGTTCCTGGACGACTACGACGCCGATCCAGCGGACGCGCTCGACGCGTTTCCCGAGAACGCCAAGGAGCTGTTCGCGAACGCGCTGCGTACCTACTACATCCGCTCCGACGGGGAAGGCACGCCCGGCGATGTGCACTGCCACGATCTGTCGACCAAGGATGCACGCAGGCTCGCCGCAATCCTGCCGGTCGCGGGGGCGCTAGTTCTCGGCGAGAACTTCAACAGCAGCGATTTCGCGATCGTCGGGCTGGACCAGATCGGCGAGGCGACGGTAAGCGAGGACTACACGATTCCGAAGGGAACGCCGTATCTCTACGTCAGTCCGCTCCTCCCGCATGGCGAGTCGATCGGCGCCGGCCTCGGCGGTTGAGCGGGTCAGTCCGGATCGGCGGTGCTCTCGCGGTACGCGCCGTACGGCCTGGCGGCCGGGATTGATTGCAGCAGCGGCTGGGAGGCCGCCGTTCGTGCCTGGCCGGTTGTTTCGGGGGCTGCGCCCGGTTCGCTGACGGCGGGTAGCTGACCTGTCTCGTTCCAGCGGGCCCATGCGGTTGCCGGATCGGCGGCCGCTTCCGCTTCCATCACCGGAACCGGCGCGGGATCGTTCTGGGCCGACGCCACCGCGTCGAGGTCCGGGAATACCGGTCGCTGCGACGCGTGCTGGGCGATCTCGACCGGGTCGGTCGTGGCTTCGATCGTCGCGAAGTAGGCGTCGACGTCGGTCCGGTAGGCGGCGATCGCGGCCTCGACGCTCTCGATCTCGGCATCGACCTTCGCGCCATGCTCGGCGAGGCTCGCATCGAGATCCGCCTGGAGCGCCGCCGCCCGTTCCTTGCGCTCGAGGTTGATCCGCTGGTGCTCGTCCTGGGCCCAGTCGTCGATGGCCTTGAGGTCCGCGGCGGCGAGATCCTGGATCGAGGCCGCGCCGGACTCGCGCCGGGCCCGGATCGTGTCGAGGTGGGCAGTCCGCCGGCGCTCGATGTCCTCGTCGATCCGCTTCCGCTCGACGCCGGCCGTTTCCTGCATCGCGCGCGCGAGCTGGGCGAGGAACGCGGTGCCGTCGTCGGGCGCGGCGTCGTCCTGGATCGGTCGGGTTTCGGCATCGGGGGCGACGGTCTCATCCCCGATGGCATCGGCGGTGACGCGATCGGTCTGCGCCTCGTCAACCGGCGGCGTCGTCGCTTCGTCTGGCCCGGCGATCTCCGTCTCGGGGAGCTCCGCGATCGCGATTGCGGCCTCCGGGTGCGTCCCGTTGGAGCTGATGTTGTCCGGCAGGGAATCGCTCGCTGCCATCTGATCGGTTTCGGGCTGCTGGGGCTGCTCAGTCATCACCGAACCTCGTGCTCCCCGAACCGCGGCGTCCGGACCCGCTGCGGGGCTCGAGGGGCGCCGATCGTACGCCGCCCGGCTCCCGAGGGGCAAGGTCCGAGATTGAACCATTCGGTCCCGATCGACTCCCTTATGGGTGCAGAGCGACGCTCGCGAGTGCGCGGCGAGTGGTCGGGGACACGATGGGCCGGCTCCTGGGGGCGTGGATCGCGTCGCTGCGTGCAAGGAGGTGGAGCATGTCCAGGCGTCGTTCCCGCTCGGTCGCCGTCGCCGCGATGGCCGGGCTCCTGCTGCTGGCGGTGCCGGGTGGCGCCGTCGCCGGCAACAACACGGTGATCACGCTCGACAGCCTTGCGTCCGGTGAGACGTTCGTCGCGACCGGCGGCGTGATCTGCCCCGAAGGGACGGCAACGACCGACTTCAAGAAGTTCGGCGGCAGCGACAACAGCCGCGCCGGCTCGTTCCACCTGACGAAGACGCTCGAGTGCGCCGATGGCTCCGGGACGTTCACGATCGTCGTGAATGCCGCGACCGTCTTTGGCAGCCCGGGCGACCAGGGTGGCTGGGCGGTGCTCGACGGGACCGACGACTACGCCAGCCTGCGGGGCGGTGGCCAGCTCGTGGGGACCTATGTCGAGGACGGGATCATCGACACGTACACCGGGTCGCTTCGGAAGTAGCCAGGCGCGGGCGGCCGATCGCACATGTGGTCGTGCCGCCCGGCCGCTGCCGGTGGGACCGCGCGAGACGCGGGCGAGATGCTCGATTCCGAGACTTGCCACGTGGTCCAATCCCCAGCCGACCCGGCCAGCGAGCCGCATCGCCGGAAGCACGAGCCCGGCTTTCGGCTCAACTGCGGATCACCGCTCGATGTGCCGCACGTCGGCATCGTGTTCGTCCACGGGATCGGGTCGCAGGCGGCCGGCGAGACCCTGCTCGACTGGAGCAGCAAGATCATCGCGCTGCTGCTCGATGCGCGGTCGTCGCAAGGTGACCGGGGCGACCCCGTCATCGACGTCCAGCTCGAACCCAGCGCGTCATCGCGCTTCATCGAGCTCCGTCTGCCGGCGTTCAAGGCGGACGACGGCCAGGTCGTGTCCGAGCAGCACTGGGTGATGACCGAGGCGTGGTGGGCGGAGCGCGTCCGGCCCCCGGCATTCGGTGACATGGCCGAGTGGCTGGGACCGCGCGGCGCCCTCCGCCGCATCGTCGAGGCGATCCTGCCGCGGCGCAGCACCGTTCACGATCCGCGACTGCGGCCCTCGGTCCGGCGCGTGTCGCTCGTCCGCGGGCGAGAGAAACAGCGTCCCTTCCTCGACGCGATTCGCCGCTGGTGGCGCCGGGCACAGGGGAAGCCGCGCACGCGAGACGAGCTCGATACGAAGCTCGTCGTGAAAGAGCAGGGCCAGTTGGGCCACGTGTACGGCGACCCCGGCCGGTTCCACATCCTCAGCGGGTTTCGCTCGGACATCGTGACGCTCCTCCTCGGGATCGGCGCCGGACTCTATTTCCAGGCCATCTCGGCACTCGTCCTGCTGCTCTACGGCGCACTCCGGTCCGTCGAGAAGATCCTGCCGATCGGGCCCCTCAAGGACGGCGCCCTGACGCGGCCGATCGATCGGTTCGTCCTCGAGTGGTTCGGGGACGTCTACGTTCTCCTGCGTGAGCCCGCGCAGGCGGCCAGCGTCCGCGGTCGCCTCATCGACGCGCTGAGCGACCTGGAGGCGAACGGCTGCTCGCCGATCGACGTCGTCGCCCACTCGGGCGGCGCGATCGTCAGCTACATGACGCTGACCGACGAAGCAAACAAGAAGCTGAAGGTCGACCGCCTGATCACGCTCGGTCAAGGCCTGAACCTCGCCTGGCGGCTGCTGGCCGGTCCGGACGGCGTCACCGACCAACAGACGAAGGACCGGTACGACCGCCTCTACAGCGACCTGTTCGAGGTACGAAAGGACATCTGCTGGGACGACTTCTGGGCATCCCAGGACCCGGCACCGGTCGGGATCGTCGCGCCCGATCCGACGCAGCTCACCAAGGACCACGTGAAGCGGATCCGGAGCCACTCGGTCTGGAACCGCCTCGCGTTCCGCGAGGACCACGGCACGTACTGGGACAACGACGAGGAATTCCTCATCCCGCTCGCCCGGCTGCTCGACCGCGATCCGGCAAGCAAACAGGCCTTCTTCGACGAGAAGCAGGACGAAGCGCGGTCCCGTCGCCGCCGTCGCCGGCTGACGTTCCTCTCGATCTGGCGACAGCTCTCGCTCGTGGCCCCGACGGCCGCGATCATCTTCGCGTACGCCCGCGGCTCGACCTACGTGACCGACGCCGCGAAAGCCGTTTCAGACGTCTGGAGCAACGTCCCCGGCAACGAGCTGATCACGGCGCCGGTGAACGCCGTCCGGAAGCTCCACCTCGAGAATCAGCCGTTCTGGGACTCGCTCGCGGAGGCCGGGGTCTGGGTGATCGTGGGTGTGCTCGCGCTGCTCACCCTGACCGCGCTCGTCGCCCCACCCGAGCGACCAGTTCCCTGGTTCGAACAGGACGATCCCTGGTGGCGTCCGAACAAGCTGTTCGCACGGCTCCTGCGATTCGGGCCGGTCATCGTCGCCCTGATCGTCGTCGCGGGTGTCGGCATTGCCGGGGCCAAATTCATGACCGGCGCCACGGATGTCGGCGTCGTGGTCGGGCGGGTCGTCGCGTTCGCCGTTGGCGCGACGTTGATCGGAGCGGGCATCGCCGCGTTCATGAATCGATCTCGTGGGTCGAACGATGCGCGGGTTGGCCGGACGCGCGATGTCGTCCTGTTCATCGCGACGATCGTCGTCATGGCCGTGGTCGCGGTGCTGGCCATCACCCCGGTCGCGGCCGTGCTCATCTTCGAGGAGGTCGGGAGGACCGTGCTCGGGTTCGCGACCGTCATCGTCGCGTTCCAGGTCATCGCCCGGATCGGGACATGGCGCTGGGGCGTCTGGGACGGCCGCGAGCGCGTCGCCGTCCGATTGACCAAGCCGAAGGAACAGACGAAGTACCCGCCGCCGGTCCGGATCGTCGTTCAGATGATCCTGCTCATCGCCGTTGTGGCGATCGGCTTTGGCGCGATCGTGTTCGAGCCGGCGCTGACGCTCGTCGCGGTCGTCGGAGCGATCGTCTGCGTGCTGGTGGGCATCGCGGTCGACGTGATGGATACCGCCCGGGGTGCGCGCCGTGATCCAGGCGATGCGATGGCCGCCCGAAAGTTCTCGTTGTAGAAGTCGAGCTGCCCGGAGCGGCGGGCAGCGTCAGCGGTCGACGGGGGCCAACTTGCGGAGCGCCGCCCCGGCCGCGTTCATGCCCGCGATCTGGCCCGCGGCGTTGCGCAGGAACAGGACGCGTTCGCCGATCGAGTCGCCTTCGGCGATCGTGAACAGCAGCGGATCCTCGGTGGCAACGAGCCTCTGGCAGTCGCTGGGATCGTCCGGATCGAGCATCACGAGCGCGCCGTCCTGGACCTCGATCTGGAGCGCCAGCCCGTATTCGTCCTCGCGGTAGAAGCCAACCAGCTCGCGCCAGGCGGTCGGGGTCGGAGCGGGCGGCTTGGCGGGCAGGGGAGGGGCCGCCTCCCGGTGGGCGGTGAGGAGCAGCGTCGCGATCTCCCGCGCCACCGTCGGTCGGGCCGAGCCGTTCGCGAGGGCGATCACGCCCAGCTTGTCGGTCGGTCGGAAGAGGAC
>DASUFO010000043.1:0-18124 GCA_036274475.1 Candidatus Limnocylindrales bacterium | reverse complement strand
AACAGGCCAGGTAGTCGCCTTCGCCACTGGTGTTCCTCCCGATATCTACGCATTTCACCACTACACCGGGAATTCCACTACCCTCTCCTGCCTTCGAGTCGATCAGTATCGAATGACCCTCCCCAGTTGAGCCGGGGGCTTTCACACTCGACTTGAACGACCGCCTGCGCGCTCTTTACGCCCAGTAAATCCGGACAACGCTTGTCACCTACGTATTACCGCGGCTGCTGGCACGTAGTTAGCCGTGACTTATTCGTCAGGTACCGTCATCATCGTCCCTGACAAAAGAGGTTTACAACCCGAAGGCCGTCATCCCTCACGCGGCGTTGCTGCGTCAGACTTTCGTCCATTGCGCAAAATTCCCGACTGCTGCCTCCCGTAGGAGTCTGGGCCGTGTCTCAGTCCCAGTCTGGGTGATCGTCCTCTCAGACCACCTACCGATCGTCGCCTTGGTGAGCCGTTACCCCACCAACGAGCTAATCGGACGCAGGCCCCTCCCGAAGCGCATTGCTGCTTTGATGGATCGAATGAACGAACCACCACATGCGGTATTAGCCACCCTTTCGGGCAGTTATCCCCCACTTCGGGGCAGGTCACCTACGCGTTACTCAGCCGTCCGCCACTAACTCATCAAGGCAAGCCTCGATGAGTCCGTTCGACTTGCATGTCTCATGCACGCCGCCAGCGTTTATCCTGAGCCAGGATCAAACTCTCCGAAGATGCACGACCTTACGGCCGTGACTTGTTCCGAGGGTTTGACCGCTCGCACATCCTTATCACGGATTTCCTGTCACTCTTCAATTGTTAAGGTGCAGCGTCCGAGGCATGACGGCCCGCGGCGCGCAGATCCCCAAGTATGGGGTCTCACGCTCGATCAGTCAAACCTGACGACCTGCTCGGACCGGAAGGCTCCGGCCGGTTGCCAGCCCCGAGAGGCGGCACGGCGGCGAATGGTAGGGGCCGCCTCCGGCGGGTGTCAAACGCGGGTTCGTGACCAGAGTCTTGGGCTGTCGCGACTGGACGACGATGCGTACGTTGCCGGCTGCGCTCCGCGCTCACGCACCTCCAGGTGCGCTGGCATTCGGTGCTCCCCGGCGCCTTCGCCTCGTCGCCCATTCGCGTCGAACGCCGTCGGGTCCTGTGGCTAGATCGGGCTGCTCTCCACCAGCAGGATGAAGGCGGCTCCTGCGAGCCACGAGAGCAGTGCCAGCTCGACCGTCCCGGGGTTGCCGAGTGGTCCGACGAGCAGCGCGAAGACGAGGACGCCGACGACCGACGCGGCGAGGACCTTCGCCAGTCTGAGGAGGATCTCGCCGACGAGGTTTGACATGGCGTCAGACCGCGCGCCGGCCCTGGAGCGCCCGGATCAGCGTCACCTCGTCGGCGTACTCGAGATCCCCGCCGACCGGCAGGCCGCGGGCGATGCGGCTCACGACACCGACTGTTCCCTCGAGCCGCTCGGCGAGGTACATCGCGGTGGCCTCGCCCTCGAGCGTGGGGTTCGTCGCCAGGATGACTTCCTCGATCGGGTGGCCGTCGCGCTTCGCGTCATCGGCACGGACGAGCAGCTCGCGGATCTTCAGCCGATCCGGACCGACGCCATCGATCGGTGAGATCGCGCCGTGCAGGACGTGGTAGAGGCCCTTGAACTCGCCCGTCCGCTCGAGCGCCAGGACGTCGAGCGGCTCCTCGACGACGCACAGCCGGAGCGGATCCCGCGACTCGTCGCGGCAGATCGGGCACAGCGCCGCGTCGCTGATGTTGAAGCAGCGATCACAGAAGACGACCTGGTCGCGGACGGCGACGAGGGCCGCCGCCAGCGTCCGAGCCTCGGCATCCGGGGCGCGCAGGAGGTGATAGGTCAGGCGCTGGGCGGTCTTCGGCCCGACGCCCGGCAGGCGCGCGAACGCCTCGATCAGGCGCGCGACGGGTTCGATCAGTGGCGTCGGCACGCGTCGAGGGTCAGAGGCCGGGGATCTGGAGGCCGCCCGTCACCGCCGACATCCGCTCCTCGGCGACTCGCCGGGAGTTGCCGAGCGCGTCGTTGACGGCGGCGACGATGAGATCCTGGAGCATATCGACGTCCTCGGGATCGACCGCCGACGGGTCGAGCGTCACCGAGACCAGCTCCTGCTTGCCGGTCACGACCGCCTTGACCACGCCGCCGCCGGCAGAGCCGTCGACCATCACCGAGCCGAGCTCGTCCTGGACCCGGACCAGCTCCTGCTGGGCCTTCTGGGCCTGCTGCACCATGCGCTGAATGTCGGCCATGCTCACGGGGTTCCTCCTCCTGTCGTCCGCCGCGAGTCTGGCGGATCGGTCGGCGACGCGCAGACGGCGCCGTCAGTTCACCTCGCCGACGTCGACGAGATCGTCTTCGAAGATTCGCTTGGCCTCCGCGAAGATGCGGCCGGCCTCGTCGTCGGAGCCGATCGGGGCAACGAGATCGACGTTCGTTGCGATGCAGCGGACGCTGACCTCGCGGCCGAGAAAGCCGCCGACGGCAGCCTCGAGGTCACCGCGCTTCCGCTCGGCGACGTCCTTGAGGAACGCCTTTGCCTCCGGGAAGCCGAGTGTGACGACGTTGCCGTCGACCGACATCGGGCGGCACTCCATGATGACCGCGCGCGTGGCGGGGCGGACCGACGTCACGATCTCCGGCCAGTTCGATAGGAGACGGTCGAGGTCAGGGCTGGTTGCGGTCTGCGCCGCTGCCGGCGCCTCGGGTGAGGCGGGCCCGTCCAACGTCGCGGCTGCTGTCGCCGGCGCTGGTTCGGGCGGCGGCGCGGCGGTGTCCCGGATTGAGTCGATCTCGGCGGCTGGCGCGGCCTCCGGCTCGGGGGCTGGTGTCGGTTGAACTCGCGGGCGCGACGGAGGTTTTGCCGCCGCGGCGGGTGCGGGGGACGGCGGTTCAGCCGGAACCGTCGCCGGCGAAGCGAAGAGCGCCAGCTCGACCTGGAGTCGCAGCCCACCCACCCCGCGCCGCTCCGGGTCGATCGAGGCGAGGGCTCGGGCGGCGCGCGCGAGCGCCTCCGTCCGCGCGCGATCGCCGTCGCCGCCGAAGGAGGCGGCCAGTCTCGTGCGAACGAGCTCGACCGCCTGATCGAGGACGACCCCGAGGTCGCGCCCCCGATCCTCGAGCTCGTCGAGCACCGCGATCCCCGCGGCGGCATCGCCTTGAGCCAGCGCGTTCACCAGTCGATCCACGGCTTCGGCGTCGGCGAGGCCGAGCAGGTCACGAACGCCCGCCTCGGTGATCGTTCCGCCGCCCGAGGCGAGGAGCTGGTCGAGCATCGACTCGGCGTCGCGCATGCCGCCGGCTGCGAGCCGGGCGACGAGGTCGACTGCTGCAGGTTCCGCCTCCACCGATTCGGACGCGAGGATCTTCTGAAGCTTGCCCTCGATCTCCGGGACCGTGAGGCGCCGCACGTCGAAACGCTGGAGGCGCGAGATGATCGCGGGCGGGAAGTCCTGGGGGTGCGTCGAGGCGAACATGAACGTCACGAAGTCGGGCGGCTCCTCGAGCGACTTGAGGAGCGCGTTCCACGCGTCCTTCGTGATCTGGTGGGCCTCGTCGAGGATGTAGACCTTGCGGCGGAGGTCGGTCGGCGCGTAGTTGATCCGCTCGCGGAGATCGCGGATGTCGTTGATCCCGCGGTTCGACGCGGCGTCGATCTCGACGAGATCGATCGCCCGGCCTTCGCGAATCGAGACGCACGCCTCGCAGCGGTCGCACGGGTCGCCGTCCTGGAGGTTCGTGCAGTTGAGGGCCTTGGCGAGGATGCGGGCGAGCGACGTCTTGCCGGTGCCGCGCGGGCCGACGAAGAGGATTGCGTGCGAGACGCGCTCGGATCGGACGGCGTTTCGGAGGGTCTCCACGACGGCCTGCTGGCCGACGATCTCGGCGAAGGTCTGCGCCCGCCAGCGGCGATAGAGCGCCTGGTGCGGCTCGGTCGAGCGTTGCGACGTCGTCGGTGTCACGAGGCTCCTGGGTCCGGGGCGGGCACGTCGAGAACGAGTATGCCGTGCACCCACCGTCGATCTCCGGAGTCTCGCGCCCACCTCAGGGAGCGGCTCGGACCAGGCCTGTCCGCGGCACCCGACGAGATTCGCTTAGTGCTGCTTCCTTCCGGACCTGACACGGTTCGCGAGTCGCCGCTGCGCGGGACCCGGTCCTCAACGTCGCTCGAAGTGGCGGCCCTCGAGAACGGAGACCTTGGGTGGGAATTCAGCCCTGCTTGAGCGGATTGCAGGTTCAGGGCACCGCTAGTTCCCCGCCTAGCACGGCATGGACGAGTCTACCGGAGAACGGCGGCCGAGCGCGTCAGGAATTCCGGGTTCCCGGCCTCGTTGGGCGACTCGCGTATGTCGACTCCGGGCGACATTGTCGCTGTCACATGTCACGGGCGGCATGAGTGAGCGTGCGCCCGGGGCTCAGACCGGCAGTCGTATCGTTCCCAGCGCAAGGCGCGTGCTCGCTCATTCCGACATGATCCACTGACGGCGACGTTGTCTTGTCAGGGCGACATATCCCGGATCCGGCAAGCGCTCTGCCCGGGGCACGGGGCGGGGACGGGGGGTGGCCGTCGGTCGCGGACGGGCGGTGAGCTCCCTGCTCGACCTCAGGTCCTGAACGCCCGGAGACCGTGAGTGGCGGAGAGGGCGGGATTCGAACCCGCGACGCGTTGCCGCGAACCGCATTTCCAGTGCGGCGCCATAGTCCACTAGGCGACCTCTCCGGGAAGAACGAAGCCGACCGGCAGTCTACCGGTCGGCCGTGTCACCAGATGAGTGCTGGCGGAGAGGGCGGGATTCGAACCCGCGGTGCTTTCGCACACCGCTTTTCGAGAGCGGCACCATCAACCACTCGGACACCTCTCCGCGGGAGAGGATACCAAAGGGCTCTTCGCTCTCCTCCAGGCCGATCGTCCCCCCGCAATGGTTCCTTGCCCGGTTGCCAGGCGTGATAGGCCTCCGACCCGAGGCGCGCCCGGTCCGTTCTGAGCGTGACGACGTTTCCTTGCACGTCCCACGGACGTATTCGGAGACCTGGGTCACAACGTGCGCTGATTAGCACGTTTCTGACACGTGCAAGGAACCTTCGCGCGGCAGAGGTCACCGGCTCAGTGGGCTCTGCGACCCGGGAGTGCGATCGACACCGCCGCGACGAGCACGGCGACGACCGTCAGCCAGGCGAATCCCGTCGACACGGCCGCCGCCGTGACGGCTCCGCCGAGGACGGTTCCCGCGAGGGTCGCCCCGAGCGCGCCACCGATGTATCGACCCGTGTAGTACGTCCCGGCCGCCATCCCGACCCGATCGTGCTCGACCGTCTCGAGCGCGGCCGTCTGGCGCGGCGACCCGGCCAGGCCCATCCCGAATCCGACGATTGCCAGCAAGCCGCCAAGCACGATCGGGCCGGACTCGGGCGCCACGGCCCAGAGGCCGGCAAGGGCAACCCCGGCGACCACCATGCCAGCGACGGCCGGGCGGCGCCGGCCCGTCGTGTCGGACATCCGACCGCCGATCGGCGCAGCGATCGCGCCGAGGGCGGAGATCCCGAGGAGCACGAGGCCGCTCGTCAGCGGGTCGCCGCCACGCAGCCCCTCCACGAGCAGGGGCACGATCACGAGCGTCGCGTGCAGCACGACGGTCGCGCCGAGGATGCCGAGCGTGGCCGCCGCGAATGCCGGCGACGTGAACAGGCGAGGGTCGACGGCGGGCTGGTCTTCGCGCAGCTCCACGACCACGAAGATCCCGGCGAGGACCGGCACGGCAAGGAGTGCGGCGGCCTCGATGTTCCCGTCCTCCAGCCCGCGGATGCCCGCGAGCAGGGCGATCAACGTCGCCGCAAGCAGGACGAGTCCGACCACATCGATCGGCCGTGGCGGTGGCCGGTGCTCCGGGCGTCGGAACTGCGGTAACAGCGCGACGACGACCGAGGCACCGGCGGCGATCGGAATCGCCAGCAGGAACATCGCCCGCCAGCCCAGTCCGCCCACGAGGACGCCGCCGATGAGCGGCCCGATCGCGGCGCTGGTCGAAACGAGCATGTCGAAGAGCCCGAACGCGGACCCCCGCCGGTCCGCCGGTGCGATGAACCGCAGCAGCGACACGGAGCTGGTCGACACGAGCGCGCCGGTCGCCGCCTGGAGCACCCGCGAGACGGCCAGGATCTCGAACGACGCCGCGGTCGCCGCGATCGCCGACGCGGCTCCGAAGCCCACCACGCCGACCAGGAACGTGAGCCGGTGGCCGAATCGATCGCCGAGCGAGCCGCTCGTCGGCAGCGCGATCGCAACCGCACCGAGATAGATCGTGACCAGGGACGCGACCGTTGCGGCCGTGACCTCGAACTCGGCCATGATGCTCGGCAGCGCGACGGCGAGCATCGTGGAGTTGAGAGGAACGAGGATCGCGCCCAGGGCGAGCCCGAGCATGGCGGTGTCGACGAGGCGCCCGTTCGGCGGGTTGTCCTCGGTTGCGTCTGTCACGCCAGGCGGACGACGCCCGTGGTTCCGTCCAGCTCGACGATCTGGCCGTCGGTGATTCGTCGTGTTGCGTCGCCCGTGCCGACGACTGCGGGCAACGCGAACTCGCGGGCCACGACGGCGGCATGAGAGAGGACGCCACCGGTGTTCGTAACGAGCCCTGCGGCGATCGTGAACAGGGGCACCCAGGATGGATTCGAGGAGGGCGCGATGATGACGTCACCCGGGCCGACCTTGGCGAAGTCGTCGGGTCCGAGGACAACGCGGGCAGGCCCACGAACAACGCCCCCGGATGCACCGGTTCCGCGAATCACGCGATCGTCCTTGCTCTTGGTCGTATCGCCGCCAAACCGGTTCGGCTCTTCATTCCTCTTCGGCGCGCCCAGGACGCTCGGCGGCCGCACGAGGCTCCACCGGGCCCGATCCGCGCGGCGCGAGGCGACGAGCCCCTGCCGATCCTCGGGACGCCGCAACAGAGCGGTGATCTCGTCGCGATGGAGATAGAGGACGTCGTCGGGCTGGGCGAACACGCCAGCCTGAGCGAGACGCGCGCCGACGCGGAATGCGAGGGCGCGCAGCCTCGCCTGGCACAGCCGGTCGATCCAATAGTTATGCGTCTCGGTCAGGTGGCCGATCTCGCGAGCGTCGGCGAGGGCGCGTTCGAACTCGGCGAGCTTCGCCGGATCGTCGGCGACGCGGGCACGGAATGCGTCGGCGAGCGCCTCGGCCTCCGCGCGGAGACGTTCCGCCCGGACCCGCGCGGGCTCAGGGGGATGCTCGATCCGCTTGCTGAGCTCGGACAATAGCCGCGACGGCTCCTCGGCCCATGACGGCAGCGCCAAGTCGTCCCAGTTCTGCCCCAGATGTCCGTGTCGGTCGAGAAATGCAGAGAGCTCCTCGACGAATGCGGGCCCGCCCTGCACGTCAGCGAGATTCTCGAGCCCGCGGCCGCCACTCAGAGCGGCCGCTAGTGCGTCGTTCGATGCGAGCACCGCCAGCCTGGTCAGCCCGTCGTCGACTGCCGTGAGCTCGTGAATGGTGCCCTGCGTCAGCCGGAGTGCCTCGCCGGACGGGGCGTCGGGCATCACGGACTCGTAAAGGTCGGCCAGAACGTCGAGTGACTCGTACGGTCCGATGATGATGTAGAAGTGGATCTCCCACGCCCGGAGCGCCCGCTCCCACGCCGCGTCCCAGGCGTCCGCCAGCTCGTCGAGCGGCAGGGACTCGACGGGCAGCCTTGCGATCCAGCCGAACATCTCCTGCAGCTCGACTAGTGCCTTTCGCCAGTAGTCGGCGGCCAGCGGAATCTGCTCGCGAAACGCGGCAGACGCGCGGGCCCTCGATGCTTCGAGCTCGTCGGCGGGGACGTCGTGCCGGCTCACGTAATAGACATAGCCGTTGAACACCTGGCCGCGGAACTCGAACGGAAGATCGAGGCGGCGCTGGCTGTAGCGATCCCCCTGGACGATCATCAGGGCGTAGTCGCCGGCGAGCGGTGCGACGCACGTCGGCATGTGCATGTCGTCCCATTCCCACGTCTTCCCGGCGTCCGAGGGATCGCCCCATTCGAACGGGAACTCCGCGGTCGGTCCAAGAACCTCGGGGACGGTAACGTCGGTCACAGTCGAGACCTCATCAAGCAGTGATCGGACGGGCCTGGAGGAGGTACCAGCGGCCATTTGCGAGGGCGGCTTCGATGTCGACGGCGTCACCGAAGGCACGCTCGACCTCGAGCGCAAGGTGGACCAGCTCCGCGCGTTCGACGTCGGCCAGGGCCGGAACCCCGGCGGCACCGGGCCGGTAGGCGACGCCGGCGTCCGTCGCGATCAGTCGCTCGCCGCCGTCGCCGGGGGAGAAGTCGATGACCGCGCCGGAAGCTCGGTCGACCACGATCGTGTCGGGCGTCGTGGTTCCCGAGACCATCGGCTCTCCGAGGCCGCGAACGGCGGTGACGACCACCTCCTGGTCGCTCCCCGTGACGGGGTGGCGCGTGAACACCACGGCTGCGGCGTCCGCCGGGACCAGCGCCTGGACGACGACCGCCATCGCTGCGCCGGCGAGACTGACGCCGCGCCGCTCGCGATAGGCGATCGCCTCGCGACTCCAGAGCGAGCTCCAGCACCGCCGAACGGCATCGCCGACGGCGCCGGGGGCAACGCCGAGCTCCGTGTCGTGAAGTCCGGCGAAGGACGCCGCCCGTCCGTCCTCGCCGATCGCCGAGGATCGGACGGCGAACTGGCTCGCTCGCGCGGCGTCCCCGCCGAGCCGCGATGTCGCGCCGTCGAGCGCGCTCGCGAGTGCCGCCGGGAGCGGTGCCGACCGAACCGCGTCGGCGACCGTGGTCCGTGCAGCCTCGTCGGGGAGTGCCGCAAGCGCGTCTCGCACCGCCGACGCGGCCGCGACCGCATCGAGGTGTGCCCGGAACCCGCCGGTCGTGACACAGAACCCGGGCGGAATGCGGAAGCCCGCGCGAGCAAGTCGATCGAGCGAGGCGGCCTTGCCGCCGACGGACTCAAGCGCCTGGAGCTCGCCCAGCCACTCGATCATTTCGCCGGACGCGGTGACGGACGCGTGCATGCGTGGACCTCTTCACGGGCTCGGACCGCAAGCGTCGGGACAGTGTAGCGGCGCGCAGGCGCCCGGATCGACGTTCGGCGAACGGGCTAGCGGCCGGCTCCCGCGGCGGCGAACAGCTCCTCGGCCTCGTCGCGGCGGATCCCGCTGACGATCTTCACGCGCTGCCCGAGCGCTGGATGCTGGGCAAGCTGGAGAACCGTGCCTGCGGCGCCATCGACCGTGTTCGGCACCGCATAGACCAACGCGTCGACGTCACTCTGGAGCAGCGCACCGACGCACATCGAGCACGGCTCGAGCGTCGCGAAGATCGTCGCGCTCGCCAGGCGGTCCTTCCCGAGCTTTCGGGCCGTCTCCCGGAGCGCGACGACGACTGCGTGCGCCGTCGGGTCGTTCGACTCCTGGACGCGGTCATGAGCTCGCGCGACCATCGCCTCGTCGACAACGGCCACCGCGGCGATCGGGCGCTCGCCGCGGGCCAGTGCGTTCCGAGCCTCTGCCAGGGCTTCCCCCATGAAGAGCTCGTAGTTCATGGCGCGGATCATACAGGCCGTGTATCTGGCCTCCGTAACCCGCTCGCAACCGACCCTCGCGTTCGCCGGGCAGTAGGATGCCGAAGCGATGGCAGCGACGAGGCGGATCGGCATCCTGACCGGCGGCGGCGACGTACCGGGGCTCAATTCGGTCATCAAGAGCGTCGTCTACCGCTCGACGGCGCTCGGCTACGAGGTCCTCGGGATCCGCCGCGGCTGGGAGGGGCTGACGCACCTTCGCCCGGGCTCCGATCTGGATTCGGAGTACATCCGGCCGCTCGACCGGGTGAACACGCGGACGATCGACCGGACCGGTGGAACCTGGCTCCACACCTCCCGGACGAATCCCAAGAAGATGCTCAGCCGCGCGATCCCCGAATGGATCGATCGCGATCGACTGGCCGATCTCGCGACCGACGACGGCGTGTACGACCTCACGCCGATCGTCCTCGAGAACATCGAGCGGCTGGGGATCGATGTCCTGGTGACGATCGGCGGCGACGACACCTTGAGCTTTTCATCCGTCCTGGTCGACGCCGGCATCCCGCTTGTCGCGATCCCGAAGACGATGGACAACGACGTCCAGGGGACGGAGTACTGCATCGGCTTCTCGACGGCGATCACGCGCGCGCGCGAAGCGATCAACCGGCAGCGGACGACGCTCGGGTCCCACGAGCGGATCGGCGTATTCCGGATCTTCGGACGAGACGCCGGGTTCTCCGCGCTGTACGCCGCCTACGTGACGTCGACGCGCTGCGTGATCCCGGAGCATCCATACGACATCGAGCGGCTCGCGACGATCCTCGCCGAGGACCACCGCAACAACCCGAGTCGGTACGCGCTCGTGCTGACGGCCGAGGGTGCGATCTGGGACGGCGCCCGGATGCAGGACGTCGGTGACGCGGACATGTTCGGCCACCGCCACAAGGCGAACGTCGGGGAGGCGCTCGCGGCCGAGCTCAAGGCCCGGACCGGGATCGAGACCGTGGCGTCCGAGCTGACGTACGACCTTCGGAGCGGCGAGCCGGATTCGCTCGACTCGATGGTCGCGATGACGTTCGCGAACGTGGCGATGGACCTCGTCCGCGACGGGATCACCGGACGCATGGTCGCGATCCAGGACGGCAAGTACGCGCACACGACGCTGCCGCCGTCGGGCCTGGGGCCGCGCCGCGTCGACGTCGCGGAGATGTACGACGTGGACCGATTCCGGCCGCGCTACGAAGGCAAGCTCGGCGATCCGATGCTGCTCGTGGGCTTGCCGATCGGGATCCCGTCGGCCTAGACCGGGGCTAGCTCGGCAACCCCGAGCGCGCCCGAATCGATCGGGCCAGGGCCGACATGTCGTCGTCGCCGTGGCCGTCCGAGACGAGCCGATCCTCGAGCTCCGCCGCAAGTGCGGTCACCGGCAGCGTCGCGCCCGTCGCCTCCGCCAGCTCGAGCGCGATCGCGAGGTCCTTGCGGTGGAGCGTGACCTTGAAGCCGAGCGGGTAGTCGTTCGCGAGCATCCGTCCGCTGCGATTCTCGAGGACCCAGCTCCGGGCGGCGCCGCCGCCGAGCGCTCCAACGACCTGCTCGACGTCGAGGCCGGCCTTCAAGGCGAGCACGATGCCCTCTGCCACGCCGAGGTACGTCCCGGCGAGGATGACCTGGTTCACGGCCTTGACCGCCTGGCCCGACCCGATCGGACCGACGTGCGTGATCGTCGTGCCCAGCCCGCCGAGGACGGGTCGGGCCCGGTCGACGTCGGCCGCATCGCCACCGACGAAGATCGTCAGCGTCGCGTTCTTCGCGCCCTCGCTGCCGCCGGAAACCGGCGCATCGATCATCGCGACGCCGCGCTCGCGGAGCCGCTCGGCGACGGCGCGCGTGCCGCCCGGTGCGATCGTCGAGCAGTCGATGACGAGCGTTCCGGTTTTGGCTCCCTCCACGACGCCGTCGGGTCCCAGGAGTACCGCCTCCACGTCCGGGGTATCGGAAACGCAGACGACCACGACGTCCGAGGCGGCGGCCGCGGCGCTCGGCGTCGGCGCGCGCGTGATCCCGAGCCCGTCCAGTTCCCGGGCCCGACCGGCCGTCCGGTTCCAGGCCGTCACGACGAACCCGGCCCTCGCGAGGTTCGCGGCCATCGCGGCGCCCATGGTCCCAAGGCCGATGAAGGCCACGCGTCGATCTCGTCCGTCGGTCATCGCCTTCCTCGTCTGCTGCCCGGTCATGATGCGCGTCACCAGCCCGGCCGCGCCGCGTCCGCACGCACGATCACCGCCGCAGTACGCGCTTCCACCCAATTGGCATGTCCGGGCGCCAGGGCGAAACGCTGGCCGGTCCGGCGCGCCCCGATGATCGGGACTCCGATGTCACGCGTACGGCCTTCGATTGCATGGATGCCGCTTCGGACCGGCGGGCTGCCATGAGCGGGCGACGGCTCGGAGCCGTTCTCATCGTTGTCGCAGCGATCGTCGGGATCGCTGTGCTCGCCGGGCCGCGCATTGTCGAGCCCGCCGCGACACCCGGGATAGACGGGGACGAAGCGCAGGGCGCGGCAAGCCCGCGACCGTCGCCGTCGAGCCTGGTCGCGAGCTCTGGACCCGACGCAGGCTCCCCGACCGCGAGCCCGAGGACCGAGGGCATCTTCATCTCACCGGCGGACCTGGCGGCGCTGCCACGATCCGGGCCGGCGTACGAAGCCGTCGCGGCGGCCGCCGCCCCGCCCTGGCCGGAGCCTGACCTCACGAACCCCGACAGCCGCCATCAGCTCCACGTTCTCGCGTCTGCGCTGCTCGGCGACCGCGAGCGGGCACGGGACGGGATCCGGGACGCGCTTGGAACCTTTGCCGCGAGGCACGACCAAGGCGTTCTGGCCCTCGGCCGGCAGCTCCCGGCATACATCGTCTCGGCCGACCTCATCGACCTGGCGAACTTCGACCCGGGCCTTGACGAGGCGCTGCGGCACGACCTGGGCCTGTGGCGGAACGCCGTCGTCGGCACGCACAACCGCTGGAAGACGCTGGCCTTCACGTTTGGCGACTCGTCGAACAACTGGGGCGCCCATGCCGGCGCGGCGGTGATCGCGATCGACAGGTACCTCGGGAAACCGCTCGACGACGACTGGGCGATCTTCCGTGGCTTCACCGGCGATCCGGACGCGCACCGGTTTCCGCAGCCGAAGATCGAACGACCCACCTGGTACGGGGCGAAGACCTGGACGCCGGTGCAGGTCCTCCCGAACGACCCGCGGGACGGCGCCGTGACCGAGGACGCGTGGCGCGCCGGCTATTACCCGAAGGTCAGCAACACGTACGTGATGGACTCGGCCCAGGCCCTGGCGGTTCAGGCGGAGCTGCTCTCCCGCGCGGGCTATCCGGCATGGGACCTGCTGCAGCGTTCGGCGGCATTCCTGAAGCGCGAAGAAACGCCGTGGTCAACGAAGGGCGGCCGGGGCGGCGAGACGCTCGCGTACCTCTACAACCGGCGCCTGGGGCTGGGCGTCCCGACCGACAACGTCGGCGACCGAATGGCGTGGTCGTTCGGCTTCGGCGACTGGCTGTATCCCTGACTGGGTGTATCCCGAGGCGCCAGGGGCGCTCACGGCCAGGGCGTATCGTCATCCTGGATGAGGACGGCACCGACCGTCTCGTTCGTCGCCTCGTCGACGAGGATGGCACTGCCCGTCGAACGGCTCTCGCGATACGAGTCCGCGAAGATCGGCTCGGCGAGGGTCAGTCGAACGCGGCCGATCTCGTTCATCGCCAGCTGATCGGGCTCGGGCACCAGCTCCAGCGAGTTGATGTCGAGGCAGGCATCGAGCGAGCTCGCCACGGCGCGAACTGTCTGCGTACCGTGGCTCAGCCGGTACCGCCGACCCGCGGTCAACGGCGTGGCGCCCAGCCAGCAGACGGTGGTCAGCAGCTCGCGCCGCGGTTCCGGGGCGTCGCCGGCCGCGGCGATCAGCCCGCCCCGGCCAAGGTCGACGTCGTCGACGAGGCGGATGGCGACCGACAGGGGCGCGAATGCTTCTTCGAGGGCGTCGTCGAACGTGTCGATGGCCTCGATCCGCGTCGTGACGTTCGACGGCAGGGCGGTCACGAGGTCCCCCGTCCGGACTCGACCGCGTTCGATCCGACCAGCGAACGCGCGATAGCCGGCGTTGGTCCGATCCCGGATGACCCACTGGATTGGCATGCGGAGCGGGCCGTCGATCTCGCGCGTCGGGCGCTCGACGGTCTCGAGGTGCTCGAGCAGGGCCGGGCTGCGGTACCACGCGAGTGCCGGCGACCCGGTCACCACGTTGTCACCGCGCAACGCGGACACCGGAATGACCGTGATCTCCCCGATCCCGACCCCGGACGCGTAGGTCCGGATCTCGCGCTCGATCGGGTCGAACTGGTCCTCGGCGAACTCGACCAGGTCCATCTTGTTGACCGCGACGACGAGATGCGGCACCCGCAGCAACGCCGCGATCACGAGATGACGGCGGGTCTGCTCGACGACGCCCGAACGAGCATCGACGAGGATGATCGCGAGGTCCGCGGTGGACGCTCCCGTGACCATGTTCCGGGTGTACTGGAGATGGCCGGGCGTGTCCGCGACGATGAACTTCCGCCGGGGGGTCGCGAAATAGCGGTACGCGACGTCGATCGTGATGCCCTGCTCGCGCTCCGCGCGAAGGCCGTCGGTGAGCAGGGCCAGGTCGATGCCGTCACCGCCACGCCGTCGCGTCGCGAGCTCGAGTGCGGCGAGCTGATCCTCGAAGATCCCCTTCGAGTCGTGCAGCAGGCGACCGATGAGCGTGCTCTTGCCGTCGTCGACCGACCCGGCCGTCGAGAAGCGCAGGAGATCCGAAGCGGGATAGGGCTCGTGCGGCAGGCGCCCCAGTCCACGTTCCGCGACGGCCATCAGAAGTAGCCCTCGCGCTTGCGGTCTTCCATCGCCGCCTCCGAGAACGCGTCATCGGCACGAGTCGCGCCGCGCTCCGTGATCCGGGCAGTCGCGACCTCCGCGACGACCTCATCGAGCGTCGCGGCGGTCGACATGACCGCGCCGGTACAGCTCATGTCGCCGACGGTCCGGTAGCGAACCGTCGTGGTCACGACCTCCTCCCCGTCACGCGGATGGACGACGTCCGACACCGCCAGCCACATGCCGTCGCGCCGGACGACGGTCCGCTCGTGGGCAAAGTAGATCGACGGGATCTCCAGGTGCTCCGCCGCGATGTACTGCCAGACGTCGAGCTCCGTCCAGTTGCTGATCGGGAAGATCCGCATGTGCTCGCCGTTGTGGATCCGGCCGTTGTAGAGGCTCCAGAGCTCCGGTCGCTGGTTGCGCGGATCCCAGCCGCCGAGCGCGTCACGGTGACTGAAGATCCGCTCCTTCGCGCGCGCCTTCTCCTCGTCGCGGCGTCCTCCGCCGAACAGCGCGTCGAAGCCGTGCTCGTCGATCGCGTCGAGGAGCGTCGTCGTCTGGAGGCGGTTCCGCGAAGGGTCGTGACCGGGCTCCTCCTGGACGCGGCCGGCATCGATCGACGCCTGAACGGATGCGACGAGCAGCCGCTCGCCAAGCTCGGCGACACGGCGGTCACGGAACGCCAGGGCTTCGGGGAAGTTGTGGCCGGTGTCGACGTGGACGATCGGGAACGGGAAGCCGCCCGGTCGGAACGCCTTCTCGGCAAGGCGCAGCAGGACAATCGAATCCTTGCCGCCGCTGAAGAGCAGGGCCGGGCGTTCGAAGACGGCGGCGGCCTCGCGGAAGATGTGAACCGCCTCCGACTCGATCTCGGCGAGGTGGGCGATCCCGCGGCGGTCGAGGGTCGGGATCATGGCGTGCCGCCCCGAAGCTCGTCGAACGGTCCCGCGACCGGCTCGGGGATCCTCGTGCGGACCATCTTCCCCGAGCGCGGGTCGAAGTGGATGCCGCACTCGGCGACGCTCCCCTGCTCCCACCACCAGCGGCCGGCGCGCTCGTCCTCGCCGGGCTCGATCGCCCGCGTGCACGGCGCGCAGCCGATCGAGGGGTAGCCCCGATCGTGGAGCGCGTTGTATGGCAGGTCACGATCGCGGATGTACGCCCACACGCGCTCGCTGGTCCAGTCCGCGAGTGGCGCGACCTTCCAGACGCCCGGCCGAGCCGGATCCGGTTCGGCCTTGGCGACCCCCGCCCGCGTCGCCACCTGATCGCGCCGAAGGCCCGTGACCCAGCCGTCGACCGTCGCCAGGGCCCGCGCGAGCGGCTCGACCTTGCGAACATGGCAGCACTCGCGGCGGTTCTCGACCGAATCGTAGAAGAGGTTGAGGCCCTTCCTGACGACCATGCCTTCAACGCTGACGGCATCCGGGAAGAACACCTCGATCTCGATCCCGAATCGGCGCCTCACCTGGTCCATGAGGTCGTAGGTCTCCTGGGGCAGCCGTCCGGTGTCGAGCGTGAAGACCCGCGGTCGATCGGTGAGCGACGCGAGCAGATCGATGAGGACGATGTCCTCGGGCCCGAACGACGACGCGATCGCCAGGCGATCGCGACCGAGCGCATCGAGCGCGACCTGCAGGACGCCGGCCGCGTCGAGGTGCTCGAGGTCGGGCGGGGTTGGGTTCGGGCCCACCCGCTCAACGCTCCGCGCGGTCACGGGCCACCGACCAGCGTGGGCAGCGCGAGCGCGATCGAGAGGATCGCGATCCCTACCGCGGCCCGCCCGCGGCCGAGCTTCGCAATCACCATCGTCCCCGGGACCATCGCCGCCGCCGACGCGCACAACAGGACGGCGAACAGGCGCGGTTCGACCGCGATCCCGCCCCGCCCGATCGCGACTGCGGCGTAGGTCGCGATCGCTGCGACCGCCATGGCCACCCGTCCGACGAGCGAGCTTCCGATCGCATGACGCGGCTCCAGTCCCGACAGGATGAGCAGCTTCACCCCGATCGGGCCCCAGCCGGCGCCCGAGATTCCGGACGCGAACCCGGCGACGCCGCCGATCGAGCCGATCGTCCCCGGGTGGACCTGTTCGTGATCGACTCGCCCCGCGGCGTATCCATTGCGAACATTCGCGAGCACGACCAGACCGACGACGACGATCACGAAGCTGACGGCCCGGGCAACGAGGTCCGCCGGTACCGACGACGCCAGGAGCGCCCCGGCGATGCTGCCGGTGACGCCGCCGACGATCAGGGGCACGGTGATTGCGCGCTTCACATGCCCGACGGCCGCGTGCGTGGTCGCCCCGAGCGGAATGACGACGACCTGGAGCAGGAGCGACAGCGGAGCCGCAACGGCCGGAGGAACGCCAAGGAGCAGCAGGCCCGGTACGAGGACGCCGCCGAAGACACCGATGCTCGTTGCCGAGAGTCCGGCCGCTGCCGCGACAACGGCTGCAGCCGCAAGCCCGATTCGGTCACCGGCCGGCGCGGTCGCTACGAGGACGAGCGCGCCCAGTCCTCCGGCGACGGGGACCAACGCAAGCAGATGCCATCGCTGGCCGGCGACGGGAATCGACAGGACCCGGCTCAGGCTGCGACCTCACATGGCCGAACGAGGTCCACTTGGCGACCCTCCATCTCCTACTGGTTCAGTAGGAATGAGACCCAGTGTACCGGGCGCGATCGTGGCCCGTTGGCCCGGTACGGCGCTCGACGCGACGGGGGAACTAGAGCGCCGGCGGGGCTCGATTGCAAGGACGTGGGACCCGGATTTCAGGGTCGTATGGCCCTCGTCGCAGGTCGGCCGGAGGCGCGGACGCTCCGTCGGCGTGGTCAATCGGGAGAACTGGCGCGCCCGGCGAGCCCCGAACTCGTGGCCACTACCCGCCGAGACAGTCTCGAATGGTACGCGGCAGGCTAACGGCGAATCAGGCCTTCGTCGTTTCGGCTCCGAAACTCAATCCCGATCAACGTCGTATTGGGAGGCGGGAGTGGCGCGATCTGTATTGCGTCGGTCGTCGTGGTCATCGGGGACGATGGGGCCGCTGGCGGCGGGTCGGGTGGAGCCACGTCGGACTGCGCGGGCGACTCTGCGCCCGTATTGGTCGTCTCGTCTGACATTTCAGCCTCGCTTCGCGATGATCGGCGCTGGGACAGGCGGCGGATTCGCGCCTTTCTGGGAAACTCCAATCAGTGATGGGTTCGCGGGCGGCAACGGCGGCGGCGTGGTCGGTGCCGGAGCCGGGGCAGGCGCCGGTGCCGGAGCCGGGCTCGGGGACGGTGCTGGAGGAGGAGCTGGGTCGTTTGCCACTCAGACCAACCTTTCGAGAATGTAGGCGCCGACGAGCAGACTCCCGCCCAACGCCAGTAACACCATTTGGACACGAACACGATTGCCCTTCCGCCGGGCGATCTCACTGTTGGTCTCAAACGTCAGCGCCTTCGTGCTGACGAGTTCGCCGATCGTCGCCTCGGGCAGGCTCATCTGGTGCTGCTCGAGGAACGGCCCGAGTTCAGGGGCCACCTGAACATGACGCGGCCACAGGGCGACGACTCCTGCGATCAGGGCCGCTGCGAGCGTTACGAGGGCGCCGTAGAACACCCACGGCACTGGACATGG
>DASUFO010000042.1:0-2796 GCA_036274475.1 Candidatus Limnocylindrales bacterium | reverse complement strand
CTCGAAAGCCGAACGATGTTGTCCAAGCCACTCGCCTACCCTTCGACCCTGGATCACCGGCCGCCGGATGCGCTATCCGGGATGGTCGACGTCCTACGTGGAGGAGCTTTGGAGCCCGAGCCTCGCGCACTTGGCGTAAATGGGCAGGCAAAAGCCGAAGCTAAATGCAAGCATTCATTTCTTCCTCCGTGCGGGAGGAGCCTTTCTCCCTCAGGCGGGGCCTCGATTCGATCTTGTCCATTTCAAGCTGAGCATCACCTCGTTGTCGTATCGGTCGGTCACCTCCTGAAACGACGAAGGCGACCCGGTGGGTCGCCCTCGACTGGCTCGGAATGCGCCTAGAAACCTAGTCTGCACGCCTCCCAGCGAGGGCTACAACATGACCGGGCTCGAACCTCGCGACGAGGTTCTGCCAGGTCCTGACGATCGCGGCCGGGGCCGCGTCGGCAAGGTAGTTGGTGAGGTGGGTCAAGTGTCTCATGGTGTATCCGGTTCCTCCGGGACGGAGGATAGAGCATCGCGACAGATTGCGCAAGGGTTCAACGTAAGGAATTGCGCACGCATTCCGTCGTGCCTGCGGAAATGCCCGGCGGAAAGCGCGCGGATCGATGCGGCGGGCGGTGGAGCCCATAGCTCCGCCGCCCGCCGCAGAGCTCAAACGCGAGCGGCCGGCTCCGGCTGCCGCGACGGCTCGAGGCCGCTCCGGCCGTCGCCGTCGTGGGGCGGCTCGATCGTGACGTTCGGCAGGAGCCGGTCGAGCCAGCGCGGGATGTACCAGGTCTTCTCGCCGAGAAGCGTGAAGAACGCCGGCACGAGCGTCATCCGCACGATCAGCGCGTCCGTGAGGATCGCCACCGCGAGCAGCAGCCCGAACTCCTTCGGGATGCGGTCGGCGCTGAGAATGAACGCAGCGAAGACGGTGCCCATGATGAGCGCGGCCGCCACGATCACGCGCCCGATCGCCGAGACTCCGTGCTCGACGGCGTCGCGGGTCGAGAGCCCGTGGACGTGCTCCTCCCTGATCCGGCTCATCAGGAAGACCATGTAGTCCATCGAGAGGCCGAACAGGATCGCGAACGCGATCGGCGGCACGAACGTCTCGATCGGCCCGGTCTTGTCGAGGCCGGTGAGACCGAGAAGGTGGCCCTCCTGCACCACCAGCGTCAGTACGCCGAACCCGATGAACGCCGAGAGAAGCGTGGTGATCGCCGCGGTCAGCGAGACGACGATCGAGCGGAACGCCATCGCGAGCACGATGAACGTGACGCCGACGACGTAGAGCAGGAACAGCGGCAGCCGCTGCATGATCCGGTCGCCGATGTCCTTGAACGCCGCCGTCTGCCCGGAGACGTAGGCGACCGCCGGGCTGTTGTCGGTCGCCGCCGGCACGACGGTGTTCCGCAGCCGGCCGACGAGATCGTCGGTGGCCTGGGCCTGCGGCGCCGACTCGGGCGTCACGAAGACGATCGCGACGGTCTTGTCGTGGTTGAGCTGCGGCTCACGGACGGACGCCACACCCTTCAGGCCCTGGACGTCCTGATAGAGGCGCTGCGGCGCCTGCTGGTCGCCCTTCATGTCGACCACGATCGGGATCGGACCGTTGAACCCTGGCCCGAAGCCCTCGGCGAGCAGGTCGTAGGCGCGGCGGCTCGTCTGCTCCTTCGGCTGCGTGCCCTGGTCGGCGGCACCGAGCCGGACGAGCGCGGAGGTTCCCGCGAGCACGATGCCCGCAATGAGGAGCACCGGGAAGATGATCCGCGCATTCCGCGTCACGAACCGGCCCCAGCGCGCGACCAGTGTCTTGTCGCGCGCCTCCTCCGTGTCGTCGACCCGGCGCAGGAACGGCACCTTGAGCCGGTCGACCTTGTGGCCGAGCAGCGCCAGCACCGCGAGGAGGAACGAGTTCGCGAGCAGCACGGTCGTCAGGACGCCGAGCGCGCTTCCGATCCCGAGCTTCGTCACGAAGTCGAGCCCGAAGAACGCGAGCCCGGTCACCGAGATCGCGACGGTGAGGCCTGCGAACAGCACCGCCCGGCCCGCCGACGCGCCCGCCTCGGCGGCCGCGTCCCGCGGCTCGAGGCCCTCGTGGAGGAGCTGCCGGAAGCGGGTGACGATGAACAGCGAGTAGTCGATGCCGACACCGAGCCCGATCATCGAGACGAGGATCGGCGTGACCGTGTTGATGTCGGTCAGCCCGGCGAGGATGAAGAGGAGCAGGAATGCCGTCGCGAGGGCGACGATCGCGAGCATGATCGGGATGAACGCAGCCACGAACGTGCGGAAGACGATGAGCAGCACGATGAGGGCGGCGAGGATTCCGAGGAGCTCGGAGACCCCCTGCTCGATCGGCGGGAACTCGGCCTCGCCGTTGTACTCGACCGTCACGCCGACCGGCTCCATGGCGTCGCGGACCGCCTCCTGGACGGCGACCACGCCGTCGCGGTCCGTGTCCTCGATCGTCTGGTCGAACTGCGCCTCCGAGTAGGCGATGCGACCGTTCTCCGAGAACGTCGCCTTCGAGAAGGGGTCGCCGACGCTGGTCAGCTTCGGCGTGCCGTCGACGGGCTCGGCGCCCTCGGTTGCGGAGAACGGAGCGGCCCGAAGCTTGGCCATGGCGCCCTCGATCGCCGCCTTCCGCTCCGGCGTGTCGAGCCGCTGGCCCTCGGGCGCGGCGAAGACGATGTTGAGGACGCCGCCCTGCTCGGACGCGAACTCCGCCTCGATCAGGTCGGTCGCCCGCTGGGTGTCCGACCCGGGGATCTCGAACTCGTCGCGCAGGGAGCCGCCGACGGTGGC
>DASUFO010000041.1:0-28669 GCA_036274475.1 Candidatus Limnocylindrales bacterium | reverse complement strand
GGCTCCAATGGCTGACGCCGGGCGGGTCATCGCCGGCTCGGCGAAGGGAGTCCGGCTGCGGGCGCCCGGCGAAGGCACTCGCCCGCTGAGCGATCGCGTCAAGCAGACGCTGTTTGCAATCCTCGAGCCGGACCTCGAAGGAGCTCAGTTCCTTGACCTGTTCGCCGGCAGCGGTGCCGCGGGCATCGAGGCGCTGTCGCGGGGCGCTGTCTCGGCCACGTTCGTCGAGAAGGACGCGTCGGCGGCGGGGGTGATCGATGCGAACCTGGGGGCGGCTCGCCTGGCGGGCGCTGTTGTCCGCGCCGATGCCGAGACGTGGCTCGCGCGCGAGGGCATCGGGCCCTTCGACATCGTCGTGGTTGACCCGCCGTACGCCGAGACGGAGCTGCTTGCCCGTGTCCTCGAGCGCCTCGGCGCCGCGGACGCGCCGCTCAGGCCCGGCGCCCGCGTCGTTGCGAAGCACTTCTGGCGCGACCGACCGCCCGACCGGATCGGTATGCTGGCGGCCGAACGCGACCGTCGGTTCGGCGAGACGGCCCTGACGTTCTATCGCCGCCAGGAGGCCCAACCCGAGTGAGCGTCGCGGTCTATCCCGGCTCCTTCGACCCGATCACGAACGGCCACGTCGACGTCATCCGCCGCGCCGCGGCGGCATTCGACCGGATCGTCGTCGGCGTCCTCGCCAACCCGAAGAAGCAGCCGCTCCTGTCGGCGGATCAGCGCGTGGACATCATCCGCGCCGCGCTCCGGGAGATCGGCGCGCCGACCGATCGGATCGACGTCCAGTCGTTCGATGGCCTGACCGTCGAGTTCTGCCACGCCGTCGGGGCCGGGTTCATCGTGCGCGGCTTGCGGGCGATCAGCGACTTCGAGTCCGAGATGCAGCTCGCCCACAACAACCGGAAGCTCGCCGGCGACGTCGACACCGTCTTCTTCATGACCGCCCTCGAGCACGGCTACGTGTCGTCGAGCCTCGTCAAGGAGATCGCCTCGTTCGACGGTGACGTCTCGGCGATGATCCCGGCCGCCGCGCTCGGTCCGGTGCTGAAGGCGCTAGCGCGCGGGTAGCGGGCGTCGGATCCTGGTTCGCTGAGCGAACCAAACGTCGATTGGGCGCCCGAATCGGGGCGTCCTCCGCCCGGTGGTTCGTCGGGGTTTCCAATCAGCGGCGGAATGCCTCGCCGGGCCGACGTTTGGCTCGCCGGGCGAACCACGCGCCAGGCCAGCGACGTCTCGGCGATGACCCGTCGTGGCGCGCTGGGTCCGGTGTTGAAGGCACCCGCCAGCCGCGGGCTGACCCGCCCTCCCAGGGCTGTGTTCCGACAGGAGTAACAAGCGGCCAACGAGCCGCGCCCTCGGGAGCCGTTCGGACATCTCAGCCGACGCTTGACCGGCCGAGAACTTCGCTGCGTCGGCCGCCGGTGCCCGTGCCATAATCCACGCCAGCGACCCGCCGTCCTCGGTCGAGCGCAGCCGGAGGGTACCGAGATCGACATCATCTTCCTTGTCGAGCGACTCGAATCGATCATCGCGAACGGCAAGAAGCTTCCCCTGACGAACAACGTCGTCATCGACCAGCCGACGGCGCTCGGGCTCATCGACGAGCTCCGCGTCGCGGTCCCCGAAGAGGTTCGCGCGGCGAAGCGCATCAACTCCGAGGGCGAGCGGATCATCGAGAAGGCCCAGGAGGAATCGGAGCGAATCATCGCCCGTGCCCAGGAGCAGGCCGCGTTCCTCATCGACGAGCGCGGGTTGACCCAGCAGGCTGAGGCCGAGAGCCGCCGCATCATCGCCGAGGCCGAGCAGGACGCTGAAGAGGTCCGCCGCGGCGCCGACGAGTACGCCGTGAACGTGCTGGTCGGGCTCGAAGGAGACGTCGTCAAGACCCTCCAGAGCATCAAGAAGGGCATCGATCTGCTCGACGCCCGCCGCGCCGACCTCCGCGCTGACGAGACCAACGGCCACGACGAGCTCGAGAACGGCTGGGCGCCCGAGGCCGAGTACGACGACGAGGAGGCAGAGCTCCCGGTGCGCCGATGAGCGCGGGCCGAGCTCTCGGCGCGCCGCTCATCTGGAACGTCGCCGGCCTGCTGGCCGATGACCCCGGTGCGACCCGCGACTACGAGGTCGCGGGCGCGACGATCGACCTGGGCGACGACCTGCGCCTCGCGGAACCGATCGAAGGCCACGTCCGCCTCGCGCGAACCAACCGCGGGCTGATCGTCACCGCGAGCTTCGAAACCGCGATCGAGGCCCAGTGCAGCCGCTGCCTGATCGACATCGAGGTCCCGATCCAGATCGCGATCGACGAGGAAGCGCTGCCCTCGATCGACATTCACACGGGCGCCCCGATCCGGCCCGAGCCCGGTGAAGAGGATGAGCCGCTCCGCCTCACCGACCACCACGAGCTCGACCTGGAGACGCCCGTCCGCGAGGCGATCCAGCTCGCCGAACCAATCGCCCCGCTTTGCAAGCAAACGTGCCAGGGCCTCTGCCCCGTGTGCGGCGAGCGCCTCGAAGACGGGGCGCACGATCACCCGACCGACGAGATCGACCCGAGACTCGAAGCGCTCCGCGGCTTCAAGATCGAGGACTGACACGCGGCGGACGGTGGCGCGCGACGGGGCCGCACGGTACACTCTCGCCTCGGCTCCGTTCTTGACGTCGGGGCGGTTCGGCGCGTCTGGGTCCGGGATCCGGGACGGGACGGCCGGGAAACATAGACTGACCCCGAAGGAGACCACCAACCGTGGGTGTTCCCAAGCGACGCGTCTCGCATGCCCGCAAGGGCGAGCGCCGCGCCCACCTCGCGCTCAGCGTGCCGCAGCTCGAAGAGTGCCCGCACTGCCGCGAGATGAAGCTCCCGCACCACGTGTGCCCAAACTGCGGCTGGTACAACGGCCGCCAGGCGATCGACCTCAAGCAGCCGTCGTCCGAGTCCGCCTCCTGACCGATGGTCGACCAGATCGGCCGGACGAACCGAGGGGACACCGAGGCAGATACCCGTGCGGTCACCGTTGCCGTCGACGCAATGGGCGGCGACCACGGACCGTCCGAGGTCGTCCCGGGCGCGATCGACTATGCCCGCGCGAACCCGACTGACCGGCTGATCCTCGTCGGCGACGAGAACACGATCCGCCGCCTGGCCGGCGCGCTCCTTCCGAACGTCGAGATCGTCCATGCCAGCCAGGTCATCGGCATGGACGAGCATCCGGCGAAGGCGCTCCGCGAGAAGAAGGACGCGACGATCACCGTCGCGACGAGCCTCGTGAAGGAAGGTCGGGCGGAGGCGCTCGTCACCGCCGGCCACACGGGCGCAGGGATGGGTGCCGCGATCTTCGGCCTCGGGCGCCTGCCGGGCGTCGATCGGCCGGCGCTTGCGGTCCAGCTGACGACCGACCACGGCTCGCTCGTGCTGCTCGACATCGGGGCGAACCCCGACTCGACGCCCGAGAACCTTGCCCAGTACGCCCGAATGGGGGCGATCTTCTCGGAGCGTGTGCTCGGCGTCGACAACCCGCGCGTCGCGCTGCTCTCGATCGGCGAGGAGAAGGGCAAGGGCGACCAGCGAATCCAGGACGCGACGACGCTGCTCGACGAGACGAACCTGAACTTCGTCGGCAATGTCGAGGGCAAGGACGTCGTCCACAACCTCGCCGACGTCGTCGTCTGCGACGCGGTCCTCGGCAACGTCGTCATCAAGTTCTTCGAGGGCCTGTCCGGCTGGATCTTCGACCTGTTCCGGGCCGAGTTCCGCGGCTCGTTCCGGGGCAAGGTCGCGGCGCTCCTCCTGCGGCCCGGCATTCGACGGATCCGCGACGTCTTCGACTACGAGCGCGCCGGCGGGTCACCGCTCCTCGGCGTCCGCGGCACCGTGATCATCACTCACGGCCGAGCCCGGCGGCGGATGGTCACGTTCGGGATCGAGGTCGCGGCGAAGATGGCCCGCAACCGCGTTCCGGAGCTCATCGCGGACGCGTTCGCGGACCACGCGACAGCGACCGCGGCGCGCGGAGATCCCTCCCCCGAGCCCAGCCTCGAGCAGGTCTCGTGAGCGGTCCCGAGCTCACCGTCGGTCGCGACGTCATGCGCGAGATGGTCCGGCTCGCCGCGTTCGAGGTCCCGGGTGTCCTCCGTGTCGGCCGCGGTGGCGGGCCGTTGCGATCGTTCCTCGGCGGCCCGACCGTCCGGGTCGACACGACCGGCGACCGCGTCCACGTCGACGTCACGATCGTCGCCCGGCCCGGCCACGCCCTTGTGCCGCTGACCCGCCAGGTCCGGTCCGCCGTGGGCGCCACCGTCGAGCGCCTGCTCGGTCTCCAGCTCGACTCCGTGACGGTCACGGTCGACGGTGTCGGAGGGTAGGAGAGGCGCGCCGAGCGACCGCGCCTCCGACAAGATCAGGGCCTATCGGACGGGCCGGCGGCTCGCCCTCGCGGCCGTCTTCGAGGCCGAGTTCGGCCAGCGCACCGCCGACGCAATCCTGGAGCGCCATCTTGGGGAGACCGAGGGCAACGAAACGGCGGCGACGCTCGCCCGGCAGCTCGTGGGGGAAGTCGTCGCGCATCGTGACACGATCGATGCAACGATCGAACGATTCGCGCCTCAATATCCGGTCATGACGCTCGCACGAATGGACCGCGCGCTGCTCAGATGCGGGGTAGGCGAGGTGCTACACTCGCCGACGCCGGCCCGGGTGGCCATCGCCGAGTGGGTCGAGCTGGCACGGAGCTACAGTGGAGACCCGATGCGACGCCTCATGAACGGCGTGCTTGGGCGGATCTCAGCCGAGGCGACCGAAGCAACCGGATCTCACGGCACGTAGCCGATCGGAACCCACCACTCCAGCGGAGGGAGATGCAGTTGGCCACAACGTACGACCGCCTCAAGAAGATCGTCGTCGAGCAGCTTGGAGTCGAGGAGGATGAGGTCAAGCCCGAGGCCTCGTTCGTCGACGACCTGAATGCCGATTCCCTGGACCTTGTCGAGCTCATCATGAGCCTCGAGGAAGAGTTCGGGACCGAGATCTCCGACGAGGATGCAGAGAAGATTCGCACGGTCGGAGACGCGGTCGACTACATCGACGAGCACGCGTCCTAGCGCCGACCCGGCGGGATCGGCGAGGAGCGGTGCGACCGGCTGCCGAGCTGGCGGAACGCCTCGGCCTCCCTGTCACCGACCTCGACCTGCTCGAGCAGGCCCTCGTCCATAGCAGCTGGCTGCACGAGCACCGGGACGCCGCCCGGGGTCATAACGAGCGCCTCGAGTTCCTCGGCGACGTCGTCATCAACCTCGCGATCTCCGAGGCGCTCTTCGCCGCCTACCCGACCGACGACGAGGGACTTCTTTCGACGCGCCGTGCGTCGATCGTCTCGACGACTGGCCTCTCGAGGCTCGCCCACCGGATCGACCTGGGATCGTTCCTGCTGCTCGGCGAGGGCGAAGCCCAGCGGGGTGGGCGCCGCCGGCCGTCGCTTTTGGCATCGGGCTTCGAGGCGCTCGCCGGCGCGGTCTACCTGGACCTGGGCTGGGACGCCACGCGGTCGTGGCTCACGGCACTCGCCGCGCCGGAGCTCGCGAACGACTCGCCAAGCCTCCTGTTGAAAAGCCCCAAGAGCCGGCTGCAGGAGTACACCCAGCGGCGAACCGGCGCCCGGCCGGAGTACCGGATCCTCGACGCGAGCGGCCCCGACCACGAGAAGCTGTTCCGCATCGAGGTCTGGGTCGACGGCCAGGCGCTCGGCGTTGGGGAGGGACCGTCCCGCCGAACCGCGGAGACCGCTGCCGCGCTGCAGGCGCTCGATGCGATTCGGGCCGCCCGCGCGGCGAAGAACGGCGGCTCCGGCGCGGCTGACCCAGCGGCGGACGTCGACGCTGAGCGGGCCGCCGACCGCGCGACGGGGGCCCCGCGGTGAGGCGGCGATGAGCGCCCCCGCCAGGCTCCTCGCGCTCCGCCTCCACGGCTTCAAGTCGTTCGCCGAGCGGACGCTCGTCGAATTCGGTGGCGGGATCAGCGCGGTCGTCGGACCGAATGGCTCGGGCAAGAGCAACCTCGCCGACGCGCTGCGCTGGGCGCTGGGCGAGCAGGGCCGCGCTCTCCGGAGCCGCAAGTCCGAGGACGTGATCTTCGCCGGGTCCGAGAAGCGTTCCGCCGTCGGCATGGCCGACGTCACGATCGTCCTCGACAACGCCGACGGCCTCCTGCCGGTCGACTACAGCGTTCTCGAGCTCGGCCGGCGGTTGTACCGCTCTGGCGAGAACGACTACCTCCTCAACAAGCAGCGCGTCCGTCTCAAGGATCTCGTCGACCTGCTCGACGCGGCGCACCTCGCCGACAACGCGTTCCTGTTCATCGGCCAGGGCATGGTCGACCAGGCGCTGGCGCTCCGACCGGAGGAGCGGCGGCCGCTCTTCGAGGACGTCGCCGGCGTCCGGCGTCACGAGCGGCGCCGGCGCCGGGCGGAGGAGCAGCTCGCCGAAAGCGAAGGCAATCTCGCCCGGGTCGAGGACATTCTCGCGGAGCTCCGGCCACAGGCCCGGCGCCTCGCGGCGCAAGCGGAGCAGCAGGCATCGCGGGCAACCGCCGGCCACGACCTGGCCGACGCGCTGGTGCTCGCGGCGCACGCACGGTGGCACGAAGCGGCGGGACGCGCAGCCGAGGGTGAGGCCCATCGCGCGGCGGCCGCGGCTGCCGCCGACACGGCGATGGAGTCGCTACGCGTGGCGGAGGAGGCCGCGGCCGCGCTCGCGTCCGACCTCGCGGCGCGGACGGAGGCGGAGCGCGCGAGACGCGAGGCGCACGACGCCGCACGGGCGACCCTGACCGCGCTCCAGGTCCGTGCCGCCCGCCTCGGTGGCGAGATCGAGGCGATCGGTCGCGACCGGGCCAGGCTGGCCGACGAGCGGGCCGCCGCGGAGAGCGATCTCGTCCTCCAGCGACGGCTGCTCGCGAAACCCGTGCCGACGCGAGACGTGGCACTAGACGCAGCCGTCGCGGACGCCGACCGCGCGCTCGCCGAGGCCCTCTCGGAGGTGGCGGCGCTGCGCGCGGAGCGACAGGCCCACGGCGAGGAGGCGGCAGCGCTGCGTCGAGCCGCCGCGGCCCGGGAGGCGGAGGCGGAGACCGCTCGGCGGCGGCTCGCCGACGCGGAACGTCGGGCGGAGGCGGAGCGTGCCGGCCGCGACGCCTCCGGAGCAGAACGGGCGCGTCTCGAGGAGCGGGCCGCCGCGGCGCGGGAGGCGCTGGAGGCGGCGACGGCACTCGAGCAGGCCGCGGCGGCGGAACGTGAGGCGGCGCGCTCGGCAACCGACACCGCAGAGGCCGCTCGGCAGGCAGCAGCAGAGGCCGCGGCCACGGTGGGCAGCCTCCTGGCGGCCCAGCGAGGACGGCTGGAAGGGCTGCAGGCAGCGCTCGCGGCCGAAGAGGCTCGGGGCATCGCGACCGCGGCGAAGCGTCGAGGCGGTCGCCGCGTCGACGAGGACCTCGTCGTCGACCCGAAGGCGCGGCAGGCGATCGAAGGGGCACTCGACGAGGCGACCCGGGCATACCTGGTTTCGAAGGACGTCGTCGAGTCGCTGGCCGGCGAGCGGGGCATGCTCGTCGTCGCCGGCCCGAGCCGCCCCGATCCGGCCACTCGCAATGGGTTCACCCCGGCCGAGGCACGGTTCGTCGACGCGGCGCTCGCCGCGGGCGCGACCCGGGCTCTCGACGCGATCCGCCGGGATCCGCTCGGAGCCGCCACGCAGTTGCTCCGGCGTGTTGTCGTCGCGGCCGACCTCGAGTCGGCCCTGGGTCTGCAGAGCTCGCTGCCGCCGGGCTGGGTCGTCGTCGTTCGCGACGGCACTGCGGTCGTCGACGAATCCAGCGTGCGCCTCGGCGGCGGCGACGGAACGCTGGAGCGTCGCGCCGCGGCGGATCGGCTGCGGTCCGACGTGGATCGGCTCGCGTCGGAGTCCGAGGCAGCGGCCGCCGCGCTCGCGACCGCGACCGCGGCCGCGGACGACGCCCGGCGACGACTCGAGGCGGCCCGTGCCGCGGAATCGCAGGCCGTCGCGGAGCGGCGGGCAGCCGAAGAAGCCGATCGCGCCGCAAGCCGGTCGCTCGAGGCCGCCGTCCGCGAGGCCGGGTGGCAATCGGCCCAGGCGGAGCGGATCGCGGCCGAGATCGCCCGTCTCCGCGACGACGTCGCGGCGCGCGACGAACAGCTGACGGCGGCCGAAACCGTGGCCCAGCCGCCGGCCGGCCCGGGACAGGAGGCCGCTCCCGCGATCGCTTCGTGGGAAGCCCGAGCCGCGGAGCTCCGGACCGCCCGAGATCGGCTGCAATCCGACCAGGCGGCTCAGGATGCGGTTCGACGCGAAGCAGAAGCTGCCAGGGCGCGCGCGGAGGCAGCCGTCGCCATCGACACCCAGCGAATCGAACGCTGCGATGCCGAGTCCGCCGCGCTGTCCGGGCGGGAGACCGCGATCGGCGCGGAGCGCGACCGAACGTCGGTCGAGCTCGCGGCTGCCGAACAGGCCGAACAGGCCGCTGCGACCGCCCTCGCGGAGGTGCGCGCGGCAGACGCCGACGCACGCCAGCGACTGGCGGCCGCCGAGCAGGCGGCGCAGGCGGAGCGCGATCGGCTCCGCGTCGCCGAGGACCGGCTGCGCGCGGCGGAACGCCAGGACCTGGAGGCACGGCTCGGGCGGGATTCGCTCCGGGAGCAGCTGCTCGTCGAGCTGGCGGGCCTCGGCGAGCTGGGGATTCGGCGGCTCGAGGAAGCGGCCGGGCGGGAGCCGGCGACGGCGCCCCACGACGATGAGGCCGCCGCGCTTGAAGCTGCGCTCGCCGCCGTCGCGGACCGCTGGGCCGCGGACGCCCCACCCGCCGAACCCCCGAGCCAGGGCCGCATCGCGTCGCTCCGTCGCCGCTACCACGAGCTCGGTGCCGCCAGCCCGTTCGCCGTGGACGAGTACGCCGAGGTGAAGAGCCGCCTCGAGACGCTCGAGTCGCAGGAACAGGACCTCCGCCAGGCGATCGCGAAGACCCGCGAGCTGATCGCCGAGCTGAACCGGATGATCGCCGACCAGTTCGCGACGACGTTCCAGGCCCTCGAAGCCGCGTTCGATGCCCGCTTCCGGCACCTGTTCGGCGGCGGCTACGCGCACCTCGTGATGACGGATCCGGACGACCTGTCCTCGACCGGCATCGAGATCGTCGCCCGGCCGCCGGGCAAGAAGCAGCAGGCCCTGGCGATGCTGTCAGGTGGCGAGCGGGCGCTGACCGCGGTCGCCTTGCTGTTCGCGATGCTCGAGGTTCGGCCCGTCCCGTTCTGCGTCCTCGACGAGGTCGACGCCGCGCTCGACGAAGCGAACGTGGGGCGGTTCACCTCGGCGCTTCGGGAGCTGGCCGCGGCGACGCAGTTCATCGTCATCACCCACAACCGGGGCACGATCGAGTCGGCCGACGCGCTGTACGGCGTGACCGTCGGCGACGACTCCGTGAGCCGTGTGATCAGCCTCCGCCTCGACGAGGCCCAGGCGATCGCCGAGGCCCATCGCAACGGCTCGGGCGAGCTCGCCGAAGTCGGCTGATGTTCTGGCGAAAGAAGGAGCAGCCGGCGGCGGAGTCCGAGGAGGCCCCGGCTGAGCGAGTCGGGTCCGCGGAGCCGTCGGAGCCCGCCGCGCCGGCCGCTCAGCCAGCGCCGGTCAGCGAGACTCCGCCCGCCGAGCCCGCGGAGCCCACGCCGCCGGCTTCCGAGCCGGCCCCTCGGCCCGGTGCCCTGTGGGGCCCCGGCGTCGGCCCGCCGCCGCCCGAAGTCGCGGCAGCGTTCGATCTCGGGCTCGCCCGGACGCGCGATGCGCTCGTTGGCCATCTCCGGGGCGCCTTCCACGGCGACCAGACCGACTGGGACGAGGTCGAGGAGACGCTGATCGCCGCCGACGTCGGCGCGACGCTCGCGATGGAGGTCGTCGAGCGCGCCCGCGCCAAGCGCGAACAGGACCCCGAGGCGGCCGTGCGACGCGAGCTTCGGGCGCTGCTCGTCGACCGGGAGCCAGGTTGGGAGCCACGGGCGCCGGCCGGCGGAGGTCCCGCCGTCGTGCTGGTCGTCGGCGTCAACGGGACGGGCAAGACGACGACGATCGGCAAGCTCGCGGCGCGGTACAAGGCCGAGGGCCGGCGCGTCGTCCTCGCCGCCGCCGACACATTCCGAGCCGCCGCGATCGATCAGCTCCGCGTCTGGGCCGATCGGGCCGGTGTCGAGATCGTCGCCCACAAACCCGACGCCGATCCGGGCGCAGTCGTCTACGACGCACTCGACGCCGCGGTCGCCCGCGGCGCGGACCTCGTCATCGCCGACACCGCCGGGCGCCTCCACACCAAGGCGAACCTCATGGACGAGCTCTCGAAGATCCGGCGGATCGTCGACAAGCGGCTGCCGGGCGCCGAACCCGAAACACTCTTCGTCATCGACGCGACGACCGGCCAGAACGGTCTCGGCCAGGCGACGGCGTTCAACGAGGCGGTCGGACTGACCGGCGTCGTCCTGACGAAGCTCGATTCGACCGCGAAGGGCGGCATCGTGTTCGCGATCGAGCACGACCTCGAGGTTCCCGTCCGGTTCATCGGCGTCGGCGAGAAGATCGGCGACCTGCTGCCGTTCGACCCCGAAGCGTTCGTGAACGCGCTGTTCGGCGAGGCGGCCCCCTAGCTACTCCCCGAGCGGCACGTCCTCGACCGGCAGGAGCGGCCGCTGCGGCGAGACCAGCTCCACGGTGCGCAGCGTCCGCAGCGGCGAGAACCAGACGAACACGATCGCGGCGACGCCGCCGAGGAGCCCGAAGAACAGCGCCTGCCGAAGCCCGAACCACTCGCCGATCACGCCGGCGCCGACCGTTCCGGCCAGCAGCGCGAGATGCGTCAGGAAGTCGTAGGTGCTGTTGACGCGGCCGAGGACCTCGTTGGGGACGACCTGCTGAATGAGCGACAGCTCCGTGATCTCCTCGAGCGTGGCGCCGATGTCGCCGATGAGTTGCTGCCCGACGAGGAACGCGATCGCGAGCATCGCCGAGCCCGCCGGGGCGAGGGGGATCAACGCGTTGCCGACGGTGAAGGCGGTCAGTCCCAGCAGGATGGCCGGCCCCACGCCGACTCGCCGCGTTGTCCGGGTCGCGATCAGCGCGCCGGCGAGCGAGCTGATCCCGCCGACCGCGGCGATCAATCCGATCGTCGCCGGTCCCAGGCCGAGCTCCTCGGTGGCGAACACCAGGTACACCGCGCCGAACGCGCCCCACAGGAGGTGCGCGCCCGATCCCGCGATGATGACCGTCCGAAGGATCGGCGACCTCCCGATCGGGCGCAGTCCATCGACGATCTCCGCGACGATGTGCCTTCGTGCCTCGCGCGTCGTCGGCCGTACCTCGGGCCGGCGAATCGAGGCGAGGACGGCCGCCGATACGAGGAACGAGAGTGCATCCACCGCGATCGCGATCGGTGCGCTGAGGACCTGGACGAGGACGCCGCCGATGCTGAACGCGCTGACCTCGGCAACCGAGCCGCTCGCCGACAACGCCGAGTTCGCGGCAACGAGCTGCTCCCGCTCGACGACCGTCGGCAGGTAGGCGTTGTCGGCGATGTTGTGGAACGTCGAGAGGATCGAGGCGAGGAACGCCACGACGACGAGCTGGCTGATCGAGAGCACCCCGGCGATCGCGGCGACGGGGATCGAGCCGAGACACGCCGCCTGACCGAGGTCCGCCGCGATCATCACCGGGCGCCGCGGGAGTCGGTCGATCCAGGCTCCGGCGATGAGGCCGATCGCGACGCCCCCGACGATCTCGAAGGCCCGGATCGCGGCGACCTCGCCGGCGCCTGCGCCGAGGACGAGGATCGCGGCAAACGGCAGTGCCGTCCGCGTGACGAGCGAGCCGAAGATCGAGACGGTCGCGGCGCCGAAGACGCGGACGAACGCCGGGTTGCGCCAGATCGAGTCGGCCATCGCCGTACAGGGTAGGGACACGGCGTCGGCGTGTTGCGGCCTTGACGGCATCGCCCGAGGAACGGGTTTCGGCTACACTGCGGGCGCTTCGGCAGGTCAGAACCCGCCTGCCACCCGGCCCCTTCGGTGCCCGTCGCCGTCCGAGCCGGTCAACCTCCACCACGGAGCCCGTACTCGACCGTGTTCGACAGCCTGAGCGAGCGCCTTCGCAAGACCCTCGGCAACCTGACCGGCCGCGGCCGTGTCAGCGAGGCCGACGTCGACGCCGCGATGCGCGAGATTCGCCTCAGCCTCCTCGAGGCCGACGTCAACTTCAAGGTCGTCAAGGACTTCGTCGCCCGCGTCCGCGAGAAGGCGGTCGGCGCCGAAGTCCTCCAGAGCCTGAACGCCGGCCAGCAGGTCGTGAAGATCGTCCACGACGAGCTCGTGGAGCTGCTTGGCGCCGGCGACCGGACGTTCCACCTGCAAGGCAATCCCGCGGTCATCGCGCTCGTCGGCCTCCAGGGCTCGGGCAAGACGACGTCGGCCGCGAAGCTCGCGAAACACCTCGTCCGGCAGGGTCGACGGCCGCTGCTCGTCGCGGCCGATCCCTACCGGCCGGCTGCCGCCGACCAGCTCGAGACGCTCGGGCGCTCGCTCGACATCCCCGTCCATCGGGCGCCGGCGGGCACGCCCGTCGTCGACATCGCCCGGGGCGGCCTGGACGCGGCGCGGCGGCTCGTCCGCGACGTCGTCATCCTCGACACGGCCGGCCGGCTGACGATCGACGAGGAGCTGATGCGCGAGGTCTCGGACGTGACCGCCGCGGTCAAGCCGGTCGAGACCCTGCTCGTCGTCGACGCGATGACCGGCCAGGAGGCAGTCACCGTCGCCCAGGCGTTCAAGGACGCAGTTCCGCTGACGGGCCTGATCCTGACGAAGATCGACGGCGACGCCCGCGGCGGCGCAGCCCTCTCGATCAGCGCAGTCACGGGCCTCGCCGTCAAGTTCATGGGCACCGGCGAGAAGAGCGATGCGCTCGAGGTGTTCCACCCCGATCGGCTCGCGGGCCGGATCCTCGGCATGGGCGACGTGATGACGCTCGTCGAGCGCGCCCAGGAGCACGTCGACGCCGAACAGGCGGCCAGGACCGAGGAGAAGCTCCGCAAGGGCCAGTTCACGCTCGAGGACTTCCTCGAGCAGATCCAGGCGGGCCAGAAGATGGGCCCGATGGGCCAGCTGATGGGCATGATCCCGGGCATGGGCGGCATGGCCAAGCAGGCCCAGGAAGCGGTCGATCGCGGCGAGCTGAGGCGGGTCGAGGCGATGATCCGGTCGATGACCCCGCGCGAGCGGCGCGACCCGCATGTCATCAACGGCTCGCGAAAGCGTCGAATTGCTGCCGGATCCGGCACCGATCTCACCGACGTGAACCGGCTCATCAAGCAACACGCCGAGATCCAGAAGCTCATGAAGCAGCTCTCGGGCGCAGGCGGCCGTCGGGCCGCACTCGGCGCCTTGACCGGCCGACGCTGAAAGGGGGCCCCAGATGACCGAGCCGCGCAACCCCGGGACCCCGCCCGACGACACCTCGCAGTGGGCGCCGCCTTCGACGCCGGCTGCCGCCGGACCCGTCGCGGCCCCGACGCAGCACGGCGAGCCGCCGATGCCCGGTTACGAACCGGCAGAGCCCGGCACCTCCGCGCCCGCCCAGACCGTCGCCCGCGAGGACGCCGCGGGCGCCGGAGGCAGCGGCAGTCGCCGCAGGAACGGCATCCGCTGGGCGATCGCCCTCATCGGCGTCGCCCTCGTGGTTGGCGCGACCGCTGCGATCGTCGCCCTCGCGAGCGGCCGGCCCCAGGCCTCGATTGCCGTCGGCTACATGCCCAACCAGGTCGTCCAGTACGGCGAATATCGCCTCGACCTGCCGGGCGACCAGCGCCAGAAGCTGGCCGGCTTCCTGTCAGCCTTCCCCGGATTCGCCGATCAGGCCGCGATCGACACGAAGCTCGACGAGACGTTCGACCGGATCATCCGCGCGATCTCGAATGACGAGCAGAGCTGGACGACGGACATCGAGCCGTGGTTCGGTGGCATCGTCGCGATGGGCAGCGGGCCCGCCCAGGTCGGCGACGGCACGCCGGGGATGAGCGCATTCGGTGGCCAGCCGCTGCTCGTGGTCTCGATCAAGGACCGGGGGCTGGCATCCGCCTGGATCCAGAACCTGAGCGCGGAGCACCTGACGCTCAGCCGGGCCGAGTACAACGGTGCGGACTTCTTCTCCGGCCAGGCGACGGACGCCGGCCCGGGCTATGCGATCGCGATCAACGACGAGGTGATGCTCGTCGGGACGAAGGAATCGGTCCAGGACGCGGTCGACTCGAACGGCGACGGCACGCTCGCCAACGACACCGAGTTCAAGGCGGCCTTGGGCACCGTGGACAAGGACTATGTCCTGTTCCAGTTCCAGGACATCAAGGCGCTCGCGAACTCGTACGTCGAAGTCCTCGACCAGACCGATGCCGGCGCGAACGTCTCGACGATCGCCGACACGGTGGTGGGCATGATTCCGGCCTGGAACGTCGTCGTCGGACGGTTCGAGAACGACGCGTTCACCACGGCAGTCGCATCGCCCGCTGTCGACATCGGCGTCAACACCACGAACAAGCCGAGTGCCTTGCTGGGGTTCGCGCCGCCCGGCACGATCGCCTACTACGAGGTCCACGACGTCGGCGCGACGGTGACCGCGATCATCGACCGGCTCCGTCAGATCCCGGAGGCCCGTGACGGCATCGCCGAGGTCGAACAGACGACCGGTCAGACAGTCGCCGACGTGTTCGGGTGGTGGGGTGACGCCTCGGTCGCGATCTCTCGCGACGGAGCCGGGAATCTCGGCGGGGGGCTGCTGATCCAGCCGAAGGACGCGGCTGCGGCAACGCACCTCTTCGATGTCCTGCGCGGCCTCGTCGTCCTGGCCGGTGGCCAGGCCGGGTTCGAGGTCCGTGACGTCCCCCACGGGTCCGCGACGATCACCGTGATCGACTTCAGCAAGGCGTTGGCCGGAGACGCTTCCGTGCTTCCGGAAGGTCTGAAGCCGGAGCTCGCGTACACCGTCACGGATCAGGTCGTCGTCATCGGCGTCGGCCAGGCGTTCGTCGAGAGCGCGCTCGACGCCGGGCCCGGTCCGTCGCTCGCCGACGACAGCCGCGTCTCGTCGCTTCTCGACCGCGTCGGCGATGAGAACCTCGGCTTCACGTTCGTCGACGTCCGAGCGGTCCGCGAGCTGCTCGAGCCGTTCCTCGAGTCCGAGATGACGCCGGAGCAGTGGACCAACTACGAGAAGGAGATCAAGCCGTTCCTCGTGCCGTTCGACGCCGCGGTGTCGAGCACGCGGGACGACGGCGACCTCGACCGAGGATCGTCGGTCATCACAGTCACGAAGCCGTAGCGGCGGGCCCCAGCCAGCCGCCCGAGCCCAGCCCAAACGCAGGAGAGCACATGGCAGTCCGAATCAGATTGACGAGAGTCGGCGCGACGAAGCAGCCGACGTATCGCGTGGTCGTGGCCGACAGCCGGAGCGCACGCGACAGCCGGGCGATCGAGACGATCGGCCACTACAACCCCCGCACCGAGCCGATCGAGGTCAGCATCGACGCCGACAAGGCGAAGGCGTGGCTGGCGAAGGGCGCGAAGCCCTCCGACACGGTCGAGCGACTGTTCAAGACCGCGGGCATCCTGCCCGCCGAGAAGTAGGAGCCACGACGATGGCAGCAGCCGAACTCGTCGAGTACGTCGCGAAGTCGCTCGTCGACGACCCGGACGCGGTGAAGGTCGAGGTCGTGCGTGACGGAGGCGGGACGGTCATCGAGCTCCACGTCGCCGAGGACGACATGGGCAAGGTCATCGGCCGCAACGGCAGCGTCGCGAAGGCCCTCCGGACGCTCCTGAAGGTCACCGCCGCTCGCGACGGCGAGCCGGTGTCGCTGGAGATCCTGTAGCGATCGCCACCGACGAAACCTCCGAGAGGGTCACCGGGGAGCGCCTGGTCGTCGCGCTCGTCCGCGGGCTGCACGGCCTGAACGGGGCGGTCCGCGTGGAGATCCTGACCGACCATCCGGAGGAGCGCTACGCGCCGGGGACCGTCCTCTATCGCGAGGGGAGCGAAGACCCGCTGACCGTGGCCTGGTCGTCGGCCGTGGCCGACGGTCCGGGCTGGCGGCTGCGGTTCAAGGAGATCACGACCCGCGACGCGGCGGACGCGCAGCTCCGCGGCGCGTATCTCGAGTGGGTTGCCGGTCCCGAAGCCGAGCTCGGTCGCGGCGAGTACTTCTGGCACGAGGTCGTGGGAGCCGCGGTCCGCGGCGTCGACGGCATGGAGCTGGGAACGGTTCGCGACGTCTACCGATCCGGCGGCGCGGAGGTGTTCCTCGTCGACGGCGGGCCGTACGGCGAGTTCGACGTGCCCGCGGTCCGAGCATTCGTCCGCGTCTTCGCCCCGCGCCGCGGCGAGATCGTCGTCGACGTGGAGGCCCTGGATCTGACGGTGCCGAAACGACGCAGCAGCGGCGCCGATCGCCCGAGGGCGCCGCGGCGGCGGCCGGGACCGCGACGAAAGGCCGGTTCGGCGGATGCGGCCGACCTGTCGTCGGCTCCGCCGCCGCCGCCGACCGAGGCCTGACGTGGCGCTCGAGATCGACGTCCTCACGCTGTTCCCTGCGATGGTCACGGGACCGCTCTCGGAGAGCATCCCCGGCCGGATCCAGGAGCGCGGCATCGTCACGATCCGGACCCACGACCTCCGGGAGTGGGGGATCGGCAAGCACCGCAGCGTCGACGACGCCCCGTACGGCGGCGGCGCGGGGATGGTGATGCGGCCTGAGCCGATTGCTGACGCCATCGATTCGGTTCGCCGCGACGACTCCGTCGTCATCCTGCTCGATCCGGCTGGCGAGGTGTTCTCTCAGTCGCGAGCGCATGACCTCGCCGGCCGTCCACATCTCGTCTTGATCGCCGCCCGCTACGAGGGCGTCGACGAGCGCGTCCGGTCCCTCGTCGACCTCGAGCTCTCGATCGGGGACTACGTGCTCACGGGCGGAGAGCTGCCGGCAATGGTCGTCATCGACGCCGTCATCCGACTGGTGCCCGGAGCAATCGACGCGCTGTCCACCGCCGAGGAGTCATTTGCGAACGGGCTCCTGGAGTACCCGCAATATACGCGCCCGCCGACGTTCCGCGGCCTCGACGTGCCTTCGATCCTGACCTCGGGCGACCACGGAGCGATCGCGCGGTGGCGCGAGGAGCAGGCGCGTGCGCGCACGCAGGCGCGCCGGCCGGATCTCTTGCCTGTGCAACCCGACGCGGTCGACCCGAACGACACATGAGAGAGCCCCGGCCGATGGCCGGGGCTCTGGTTCGCAACGGACAGCTCGCTCAGTCGAAGAACGTCGCGAGCCACTCCACGTCGTCGGCCTTGTCGATCCGATACACGCCAGCAGTGCCGCCGCAGTGGTCGTTGAGGGCATACGAGTTGACGCCCGCGATCAGCGTCGAGTCGCCGAGGAAGTTCGGACCACCCGAGTCGCCGAAGCAGGTGCCGCCGCCGGCGGCATTGTCGGTGAGAACGAGGTCGATATCGGCAGCCTGGCCGCGGTTGATCTGCTTGAGCCACGGATGGGCGACCATGCGTGTGCGTTCGGCGCGATCCTTCCAGCCGGCGGCATCGGGATAGGACGCCTGGAGGCCATAACCAACGGCCGTGAACCACGTCGCGCGGCCCACGGGCAGCGAGTCGAGCGAGTTGAGCGCCGGAAGCTGGCCATACGTCGCGGACGGGTGGGATGCGTCCAGCGTCACGACGCCCAGGTCGTGGGTCCAGAACGCGTCCGGGTCGTACTGCGGGTGGCCGTGCGGCAGGCCGCCGACCTCGCCGGTGCATGGATACCCCGTAACGCCCGCGCACGGGTGGTCGCCCGCCGCGGGATATCCGGCGCCGAGCGGCACCGGACCGGCCGCGAACCAGATCTCGATGTGGGCTGCCGGTGTCTCGACGCAGTGACCCGCGGTCAGGAACACGGTGTCCGACAGCAGGGTGCCTGTGCAGCGCCAGAGTGGATCGCCGTCCGCATCCTGGGCGACCATCAGGCCGACGAACGGATGGTCGCTGCCGTCCAGCGTTCCATGCCGGATCGCAAGAGCGGGGCCCGCGAAGATCGCTGTCGTCGCGATGACGACGAGCAGGGCGGAAAGAAGGGAGCGCAACGCGCGCTTAGGCATGAGCGAGGGTCCTCCACTACCCGGGGCTCGGTGGCTCGCAGCGGACGCCTCCCGATCGACCGCGCGAATTTCGCGCACTGTAATCGAGGCGGGCGAATCCGACATTGCAGTTGTGCGTTCCAGGGAAGCTCTGTGGCGCGTCGCCGCACCGCCGGCGGGCAAAGAGGCCGTGCTATACTCCGCCGCCGGTCCGATCCGTCGGCCCGTTTCCCCGAACGCAAGCGCGGCGATCTGCCGCGAGCCCAGCCGACAAGGAACTCCAGTGACCGTTCTCGACGAAGTCGTCTCCGACCAGCTCCGCACAGACCTCCCCGAGATCGCCTCGGGTGACACGGTCAAGGTGTCGGCCAAGGTCATCGAGGGCAACCGCGAGCGGATCCAGGTCTTCGAAGGCACCGTGATGCGGCTCCGCGGTGGCGGGATCACTCGCTCGATCACGGTTCGCCGGATCGCGAGCGGCGTCGGCGTGGAGCGGACGTTCAAGATCCACAGCCCGCGGATCGAGAAGATCGAGGTCGTCCGCCACGGCCAGGTTCGCCGGGCGCAGCTGTACTTCCTGCGCAAGCGCGTCGGCAAGGCCGCGACGCTGCGCGAGCGCCGGACGCGGAACTAGCCGCCCCGTCGACGCCCGTACTCCGACCCCGCCCCGGCGGGGTCGTTCGATTCCCGGCCCGACTCCACCGACCAGTTCGGCTACCCTGAGGTCCGATGGCCGTGATCGTCCCGACCCTCCGCCATGAGCGCCGTCTCTGGAACGAGGGGCTGACCCGCGTCGCGGGTGTCGACGAGGTCGGGGTCGCCCCGACGTGCGGCGCCGTCGTCGCTGCGGCCGTGATCATGAAGCCCGGGTGTCATCGAATCCCGGGCGTTCGCGATTCGAAGACCCTGTCGGCGGGGCAGCGCGAGCGGCTCGCGCCCCTGATTCGCAAGCGCGCGGTCGCGGTTGGCGTCGGGGCGGCGTCGGTTCGCGAGATCGACCAGCTGAACATCTACCACGCGACCCACCTCGCGATGCGCCGGGCGATCGCCCGGCTCGGCGGTCACGACCACGTCATCGTCGACGGCAACCGGATCGTCGGGTTCGAGGCCCAGGTCGGGCCGTACTCGAACGTGGTCGACGGCGATGTCAGGGTCTATTCGATCGCCTGCGCATCGGTCGTCGCGAAGGTCGTCCGCGACCGGATGATGTCGCTGCTCGCCGCCCGCTATCCCGGCTACGGCTGGGAGCACAACCAGGGCTACGCGACGCGCGACCATCGCGATGCGATCCGGGCGATGGGCCTGACCCCGTTCCACCGGCGCTCATTCCTCGCGCTGCAGCGGACGCTCGCCGGTGACCAGCTCGACTTCGATCTCCTCGGCGACCCGTCGGCGTCGCCGGAGCTCCACGAACGGCTGGAGCAGGAGCTGGTCCCGGTGATGCTCGATGACGCCGAGCTCGATCTCGCCGACCTTGCGTCGCTGGAGCTCGCGGCGACCTGACGACCGGCTCGCACCCTCGACGCGTTCGGGGTCGCCGACGACAATCGAACCCGGCCCCGCGGCGTCGTGGCCGGCCAACGCAGAGGTGATTGTTGATGGCGAGTACGAAGCCGAGCCGCGTGTTCTTCCTCGGTTTCCCGAGGGCGGGCACCGCGACGTATGTCCTCGAGGTGATCAAGGACGCGGTGAAGGCCAAGGACATCGTCGTGACGGACTGGGCGATGATCCAGAAGCCCGCCGGTGGTGACGTCAAGATCACGGAGAGCACGAAGGCCGACCCCGGGGCCGCGCGGGGGGCCGGTGCGGGTGGTCTCGCAGGCGCGGTGCTCTCGGCGGCACTCGGGCCGATCGCCTTCGGCGCCGTCGTCGGCGGCGCGGCGATTGGCGCGGTCACGGCCGCTCTCCGGGACAGCGGAATGAAAGACCGCGACCTCAACTCGATCTCGGATCTCATGGCCGAAGGCCGCGAGGGCCTCGTCGTGGTCGTCCCGATCGACGATGCGGATCGGTTCCAGGCGTTCATGGACGGGACGACCGAATTCCATGCGGCCGATCGGAAGCTGACGGCTGACATCGACCCCGACAACAGCCTGCAGGACGCGATCGACCGCTACGTCGAGAGCCGGAACACCTGAGCGGGCCCCAAACGAATGGGCAAGGTCATCTACACGATGAACGTGTCGCTCGACGGGTTCATCGAAACAGCCGATCACTCGCTCGACTGGAGCGTCGTCGACGACGAGCTCCACCAGTGGTTCACCGACCGGATGCGTCCGCTCGATGCGTCGCTGTACGGCCGGCGCCTGTACGAGATCATGAATGCGTACTGGCCTCGTGGCGAGGAGGACCCGAACGGGACCGAGGTGACGCGCGACTTCGCCCGCGTCTGGAACGCGACGCCGAAGTTCGTGTTCTCGTCCTCGCTCGACGCCGTCGAGGGCAACGCCCGCCTCGTCCGGGGCGACGTCGCCGAGGAGCTCGCGCGAGTTCGCAAGGAGTTTCCGGGCGATCTGGAGGTCGGCTCGGCGACGCTCGCAGGCTCATTCCTGCGGAACGGACTCGTCGACGAGATCGGGATGGTCATCCATCCGGTCGTGCTCGGCGGTGGGACACCGTTCTTCCCGCCGCTCGAAGAACCGCTGCGCCTCCGGCTGATCGAAACGCAGGGGTTCGCATCGGGCGTGACCTACCTCGGCTACGAGGTGCTGCGAGGCGGATCGGGACCGTAGCGTCCGACTCGCGGTACAACCCGCAGGTAAGCGCGAGATGATCGCCAGGCAAGCGCCTCTTGAGACGATCGCCGACGTGGATCCCCGGCCCGAGCCCAGGACTCGGACGGCGGCGCAGCGGCTCGGCGACGGCGCCGAGGCCCTCGTCGCGGAACGGCTGATGGATCAGGGCTGGACGATCCTCGCCCGGAACGTCCATGTCGGTCGCCACGAGCTCGATCTCGTGGCGGTCGACCCGGGCCCACCGCCCCAGCTCGTGATCGTCGAAGTCCGGCTTCGATCGTCGCGGGCGTTCGGGCTCGCCGAGGAGACCGTCGACTTCCGGAAACGCCGCCATCTTCGCGACGCCGCATGGCAGATGATTGGGGCAGGGCGGCTGCCCGACGCGCGGCCGCTGCCACCGCTCCCGCCGCGCTTCGACATCGTCGTCGTCGAGCCGGATCCACCCCGGCTGCGCCACCATCGGGCCGCCTTCTGACGAACCCGGCCGAACGGGACCCCTGTGCTAGACTCCGCCACGCCTCGGGCCGATCGGGTCCGGGAGATCACACGCGGACCGTTCCGACCGGGGCGGTGCCGGCAGGGTCCTGACCCGCCGGCTCCCGGCGACGAGGTCCGCGGCGGTTCGAACCGAACAGGAGGTCATCGCCCGTGCCGACCGTTTCGATGCGGCAGCTGCTCGAAGCCGGAGTCCACTTCGGCCATCAGACTCGCCGCTGGAATCCCAAGATGCGCCCGTACATCTTCGCGGAGCGCAACGGGATCCACATCATCGACCTCGCCCAGACCGCGAAGCACCTCGAGTCGTCGCTCGACTTCGTCCGGGAGACCGTCGCTCGCGGTGAGTATGTCCTCTTCGTCGGCACGAAGAAGCAGGCCCAGGAGCCGATCGCCCAGGAGGCGACGCGAGCCGGCCAGCCCTACGTCAACAAGCGCTGGCTCGGCGGCATGCTCACGAACTTCGTCACGATCAAGAAGCGCATCGGACTGCTCGAGCAGCTCGAGGCACGCCAGCAGGCCGGCGACTTCGAGCGCCTTTCGAAGAAGGAGGCCGCGAAGCTGACCGAGGAGCTCCAGAAGCTCCAGCTGACCGTCGGCGGGATGCGCAAGATGAAGCGGGTCCCGGGTGCAGTGTTCATCATCGACCCGCATCGGGAGCGGATCGCGGTTACCGAGGCGAACAAGCTCGAGGTGCCTGTCGTCGCGACCGGCGACACGAACGTCGACCCCGACGAGATCGATCACATCATTCCGGCAAACGACGACGCGATCCGGGCGATCCGCCTCCTCTGCACGCTGATCGCAGACGCGTGCATCGAGGGCCAGCAGGATCGCGCCACGAGGGCCGCCGCGGAGCCCGAGCCCGAGGCCGTCGTGGATGCCGAGCCGGAGTTCGACGAATCGGCCTCCGACGAGCTGGTCGCCGCGCTCGCGGGCGGCGGTGCGCTGACGTTCTCGCCCGATGAGGAAGAGGACGACGACCTGCTGCCGGGCGCTCGTGCCGCTGCAGATGCGACTCCCGTCCCGCCCGAGGCCAGCGCCGACGAGATCGCCGCCGAGATGGCCCGCGAAGCAGCCGAAAAGGAAGAGGCCGCGGCCGCGGGCTGACCCGCGCCGCCGCCACCTCACGACCCAGGCGCGGGCCACCTTGGCCCGCCACCCGACTCAGGAGAACGGAACACCCACATGGCAACGATCACGGCCGACGCGGTCAAAGAGCTTCGCGAGCGCACCGGCGCCGGGATGATGGACTGCAAGAACGCTCTCGTCGAGGCCGACGGCAACGTCGAGAAGGCCGTCGAGCTGCTGCGCGAGCGGGGTCTGGCGGCCGCGGCAAAGAAGGCCGGCCGCGACGCTCGCGAGGGAACGATCGGCAGCTACATCCACACCGGCGGCAAGATCGGGGTGCTGATCGAGGTCAACTGCGAGACCGACTTCGTCGCCCGGACCGACGAGTTCCAGAAGCTCGTCAAGGACCTCGCCATGCAGGTCGTCGCGCTCGCGCCGATCTACGTCGACGTCGATCGCATCCCCGAGGCAGACCTCGCAAAGAAGAAGGCCGAACTCGCCGATAGCGATGCCGTCAAGGGCAAGCCCGCCGAGATCCAGGAGCGGATCGTCGAGGGCCAGCTGAAGAAGTGGTATCAGGAGGTCTGCCTCTACGAGCAGCCCTTCCGGGACGAGGACCGCACGGTTCGCGATCTCGTGACCGAGGCGATCTCGAAGATCGGCGAGAACATCCGCGTCCGCCGGTTCTGCCGCTACGCGCTCGGGGAGGAGCTGTGACCGACGCGTCGGCCGCGATCGGCGGACAGGACCGCGACGGCCTGCGCTACGACCGGATCCTGCTGAAGCTGTCCGGCGAAGCGCTGCTCGGCGACCGGACGTACGGCGTCGACCCTGACTTCTGCGCCTTCATCGCCCGACAGGTCGCCGAGGTCCACGCCCGCGGTGTCCAGGTCGGCATCGTGGTCGGCGGCGGCAACATCTTCCGGGGCCTCGCTGCCGCCGCCTCCGGGATGGACCGGGCAACCGGCGACTACATCGGCATGCTCGCCACGGTGATGAACGGCCTCGCCTTGCAGGACGCGCTCGAACGGGTCAACGTCCCGACACGCGTCATGAGTGCGATCGCGATGAACGAGGTCGCCGAGCCGTACATCCGGCGTCGGGCGGTCCGTCACCTCGAGAAGGGCCGGGTGGCGTTGTTCGTCGCCGGCACCGGCAATCCGTATTTCACGACCGATACGGCGGCCGCCCTGCGTGCAGTCGAAATCGGGGCGCAGGTCCTGCTGAAGGCGACGAAGGTCGATGGCGTGTACGACGCCGACCCCGTGACGAACCCGACGGCGCGGCGCTACGCTCAGCTGCAGTACGCGGACCTGCTCCGGGACCAGCTCAAGGTCCTCGACGCGGCGGCCGTATCGCTGTGCATGGAGAACGACCTCCCGATCGTCGTGTTCGACCTCAACCAGCCCGACAACATCACGAGGGTCGCCGTCGGCGAGCCGGTCGGGACCCTGATCTCCGGCGCCAAGAGCGCCGTGGGAGGAGTGCCCGCATGAGCTCCGAGACCCAGGCCGCGGCCGAGAAGAAGATGGCCCGCGCGATCGAGGCGATGGAGCGCGATTTCCAGGGCATCCGGACCGGCCGCGCCTCGACCAGCCTCGTGGAGCGCCTCGCCGTCGACTACTACGGGACGCAGACACCGCTCAACCAGCTCGCCGGGATCAGCGTCCCGGAGGCCCACCAGATCGTCATCCAGCCATGGGACCGGAGCGTCCTGGGCGCGATCGAGAAGGCGATCCAGAAGAGCGACATCGGGCTCGTCCCGAACGTCGACGGGACCGTGGTCCGATTGAACATCCCGCCGCTCACCGAGGAGCGCCGCAAGGACCTCGTCAAGGTCGTCCACAAGCGGATGGAAGAGGCCCGCGTCGAGATCCGCAACATCCGTCGCGACGTCGCGCACGACCTCCAGAAGGAAGAGCGCGACGGGTCCGTCGGGGCGGACGAATCACGTCGCCAGCTCGAGGCGCTCCAGAAGACAACGGACCGGTTCGTCGCGGAAGTCGATCGCCTCGGCGGCGCGAAGGAGCAGGAGGTCCTCGAGGTCTAGTGTCGCGATCGCCACTCGCAAGGCCGACGGATGCGCCGCCCCTGGCGCATGTCGTCGAAGCGGGAGGGCAAGAGCAGACCCAGGCCATTCCCGCGTCGTCGGAGCCGTTTCTCGAGCCGGCAGACCTGCCGCGCCACGTCGCGATCATCATGGACGGCAATCGCCGCTGGGCGAGGCTTCACGACAAGCCGGAGCTCGAGGGCCACGCGGCCGGCGTCGAGGCGATCCGCAACCTGCTCAAGCACGCGGTCCGTCGCGGCGTTCCCGTCATGACGCTGTACGCGTTCAGCCGGGAGAACTGGGCGCGGTCGGACGACGAGGTCCGCGGCCTGTTCGCACTGCTCGAGGGAGCGATCCGGAGCGAGACGGCGGAGCTGCGAGCGGAGGGCGTCCGGATCCGGCTCCTGGGCCGGCTCGAAGAGCTGCCTGACGACACCCGGCGCTCCATCGGAGAGGCACTCGGAGAGACCGCCGACGGGACGCGTCTCCTGCTGAACGTCGCCTTCAACTACGCCGGCCGCACGGAGCTCGTCGACGCGGTCCGCCGCCTTGCCGCGAGCGGGATCGCGCCGGAGCAGATCGACGAGGAAACGATCTCCGCGGCGCTCTACACCGCAGGGCTGCCGGACCCCGATCTCGTGATCCGGACCGGCGGCGAGCAGCGCCTTTCGAACTTCCTCATCTGGCAGTCGGCCTACGCCGAGTTCTATTCGACCGAGGTGCTCTGGCCGGACTTCGGGGCCGAGGCGTTCGACGCGGCGCTCCTCGAGTTCGCCAGGCGAACGCGACGGTTCGGGCGCTGACGGCGACGACCGCGCACCCCGCCGCTTCCTCGGCGCTTCGCCAGCGGGCGACGAGCGCGCTGTTCTTCGTGCCGCCCCTGCTGATCGTCCTCGTCCTCGGCGGCTGGTGGATCGTCGCGCTGATCGCGATCGCCACGGGCCTCGCCGCGATCGAGGTCTTTCGGCTGCTTGGCCAGGCCGGCTATTCGTCGGTGCCGGTCCTGGGCGTCGCGCTGGCCGTGGCGATCGTCCTCGACGGAGCGTTTCCCGGCACGCTCGAGGGCAGTGGCCTGATCCTCGTGGCCGTCGGGACGATTCTTGCGGCCGTGGGGGCGTTCGCCCGGCGAGATCCGCGCGACGGCCTGCCGACGTGGTTCGCGACCGTGTTCGGGGCGATCTATGTCTCGCTGCTGGGGTTCGTCGTCCGGCTCGGCGTTTCCGCCCCGGAGCCGCCGGCGAGCGCGCCGCTCGCGTTCCTCGGCGGCGAGCGTGGCTGGATCATCCTGCTCGTGCTGGGGGTGTGGGCGTACGACACGGGCGCCTATCTCGTGGGCCGGCGATTTGGGCGGACGAAGTTCCTTACCCACATCTCGCCGTCCAAGACGATCGAGGGGCTGATCGGCGGGCTCGTCGCCGCGACCGTCGTCGTGACGGTGATGGCGGTCCTCCTCGGCGAACCGCCGCTGATCGGGCTGGCGCTCGGGCCGCTGTTGGGGCTTGCGGCGCAGGCCGGGGACCTCGCAGAGTCGGTCCTGAAGCGGGCGGCGGGAGCGAAGGACTCAGGCACCCTGATCCCGGGCCACGGCGGCATCCTCGACCGCGTCGATTCATTCCTGTTCGCCGCGCCGGTCGTCGCGCTCTATGTCCTGGCCGTCGTCGCCTGAGGGTCCGCTCGGCGTCGCGGTCCTTGGCTCGACGGGCTCGATCGGTCGCCAGGCGCTCGACGTCCTCGAAGCGCTGCCCGACGCCTTCCGGGTCGTCGCGCTGGCGGCCGGTTCCTCCGTCGATGAGCTCGCGCGGCAGACGAGCCGCGTTCGGCCGGCGGTCGTCGGGATCAGCGAGGGGTCGGCCGCGGCCCGGTTCGAGGCGCCCGCTGGGACAACGCTGAGCGCGGGCCCGGACGCGCTCGTCGAGGTGGCCACGCGCGACGACGTCGATCTCGTCGTCGTCGGTACCGGGGGAATCGTCAGCCTCGTCCCGGTCATCGCGGCACTCGAAGCCGGAAAGATCGTCGCGACGGCCAACAAGGAAACGCTGGTCGCCGGCGGCCATCTCGTGATGCCGCTCGCGCGCGCCCGTGCGGCCGACGTCGCGCGCGCCTCGGGCGATCAATCGCTGACGAGTCCGCTCGCGTGGCTCCGGCCCATCGACAGCGAGCATTCAGCGATCTGGCAGTGCCTCGTCGGCGAACCGATGTTCGGCGTCGAGGCGCTCGTCCTCACGGCCTCGGGCGGTCCGTTCCTCGACGGCCCCGACGACCTCGCGACCGTCACCCGGGAGCAGGCACTCCGCCACCCAACGTGGTCGATGGGGGCGAAGATCACGATCGATTCGGCGACGCTCGCAAACAAGGGCCTGGAAGTGATCGAGGCGCACTGGCTGTACGATTGCGACTACGCCGCCATCGAGGTGGTGATCCACCCGCAGAGCGTCGTTCACTCCGCCGTCCGCTTCGTCGACGGCTCCCTGAAGGCCCACCTGGGCACCCCTGACATGCGACTACCGATCCAGTACGCCCTGACGTATCCCGCGCGCCACCCGTCACCGTCCGCCGCCGTCGACCTGGTCGAGGCCGGCCGGCTGGACTTCCGCGCGCCCGACGAAGGTCGATTTCCGGCGCTGCGAATCGCCCGCGAGGCGGGCGTGATCGGCCAGCGCGCAACCACCGCGCTGATCGCGGCCGACGAGGTTGCCGTCGGCCGGTTTCTCGACGGCACGCTCGGCTTTGGCGACATCCCGCGGCTGCTCGAGGCGGCGGTCACACGTCACGGAACGACCGGCGACCAGTCGCCGGCGCTCGACGATTTGATCGCGCTCGACCGTGAGGTCCGCGAGGCCTTCGCCGCCGGGCCCGTGGGGGCCGCGTAGTGGAGGATCTGTTCCGGACGGCCGTCACGGTTGTCCTGTTCTTCCTGATCCTCGGCGGCCTGGTCCTCATCCACGAGCTCGGCCACTTCATCACTGCCCGGCTGGCCAACGTCCGCGTCCTCGAGTTCGGGATCGGCTTCCCACCCCGAGCGAAGATCCTCAAGGTCGGCCGGGTCGACCCCCAGGACGTGGCGTACGCAAAGGAGAAGCAAGAGCGCGCGCTCGCCGCGGCCGGCGACGACGTGGATCTCAGAGACGCGATCCTCGACCAGGAGCCGGAGCGGCCAAGCGGCACGATCTATTCGTTGAACTGGCTGCCGATCGGTGGCTTCGTGAAGCTCGAGGGCGAAGACGGCGACGAAGCCGACGACCCCCGGTCGTTCGCCGCGGCGCGGCTTCCGGTCAAGCTGATCATCCTCGCGGCTGGCGTCTTCATGAACCTGCTGACCGCGTTCCTCATCTTCATGTTCATCGCGTGGCTCGCGACGCCGCTGACCGGGCTGCGATTCTCCGTCGTCGATCCCGACTCACCCGCCCAGGCGGCCGGTCTCCAGCCCGGCGAGGCGATCCTCGCCGTCAACGGCGTCCAGCGCGAGTTCTTCGGCCAGGGCAGCGTCCTGACCGATCTCCAGGACCACATGGGCGAGACGGTCACGCTCACGGTCCAGCGCGCCGATGGCACGATCCACGAAGTCGAAGCGACGCTTCGCACGAAGAGCGAGATCGACGCGTCGCCGAAGGATGAGCTCGGCCGGCCGACAAAAGGCCCGCTCGGGATCAGCGGCGGCGACGATGGCTTCCAGCCCGTGTTCTACGGGACGGCAAGCCGGGACCTTCCGACGGCCATCGGGATCGCCGCGGAGCAGACCGTCTACTGGTTCGGCCTGATCCTCGCCGGGCTCGGCGACCTCGTCGGCGGGTTCGTGAACAACCCGAGCGCAGCTCCGCCGGTCTCCGGCCCGGTGGGGATCGCGACCCAGATCGGCGAGATCTTCTTCAGCGCCGGCTGGGTGCTCACGCTGTACGTTGCGGGCGTCCTCTCGGCGAACCTCGCCCTCGTCAACAGCCTGCCATTCCCGCCGCTCGACGGCGGGCGGGCACTGATGATCGTGCTCAAGAAACTGTTCGGCGCACGGATCAGCCTGCGAGCGGAGCGCCTGACGTACGTCGTGGGCTTCGTCGTGCTGTTCGCGTTCCTGATCTGGGTGACGGGGTTCGACATCCTCCGGGCGCTGA
>DASUFO010000040.1:0-7267 GCA_036274475.1 Candidatus Limnocylindrales bacterium | reverse complement strand
CGCCTGATCCTGCGCGACCCGGATCTCGCCCGGGACGCGGTCCAGGACGCGTTGGTCCTTGCCTGGCGCGACCTTCCTGCGCTGCGCGACCCTGCGAAGTTCAACGCGTGGCTCTACCGGCTGACGACACGGTCGTGCCTGGGGCTCGCGCGCCGAAACCGCCGGCGCCGGATCGAGGTCGAGATCCGATCGCTTGAGGCGCCGTCGACCCCGGATCCGGCGATCGCGATCGCCCAACGCCAGCAGGTCGATCAGGTGATGCGCCGTCTCGACGAACGCGGCCGCTCGATCGTCGTCCTGCACTACTTCCTCGGCCTGCCACTCACCGAGGTCGCCGTCGCCCTCGAGATGCCGGTCGGGACGGTGAAATCCAGCCTCCACCGCGCGCTCGGCGAGATGCGCGCAGATGCCGCGATGGCCGACGAGCTCGCACTCCATCCGAAGGAGCACCCAGCATGAGCGCCGACGTCAGCCTGGAATTCGCGCTGCCGCGGATCCTCCGGGACCTTGGGGAGGGAGCGGAGCCCGACTACGTCGACGACCTGCTTGCGCGGACGGCGCAACTGCCCCAGCGGCACGTGTTCAGTGTCGTGCCGCGAGCGCGAGTTCCCTGGCAGCTCATCGCCGCGGCGGCGCTTCTCACCCTGGCGCTCGCGGCGGCCGCCATCTTCGCCGGTAGTCGCAAGACAGAGACAGCTCCACTGACCGGTCCGGCCGGCAATGGCCAGATCGCCTACGTCGACTGGAAGGGCGACCTGTTCCTGGGCAACCCTCGCGATGGATCGTCGACGCTGCTCGTGGACAACCCGGAGCTCGGCGTGGATCCCGTCTTTTCGCCGGACGGTACGAGGATCGCGTTCGTTGGCGGAACGATTCCGGACCCCTCGCTCTTCGTGGTGCGATCCGATGGCTCGGGGCTCGAGGAGCTTGGCGACCCGATCGACCGCTACCGTGGGGGCGCCCCTCAACTGGAGCAAGGGATTTCGTGGACGGCCGATGCCTCGGCGATCATCTACGGAACCGCGGATCGCGGGTTCCAGCTCTTCGATCTCGATCCAGCCGGGAGATCCCGGTCAATTTCTGACGCCGATGCCGATGCCCTTCGGTCCGGGACCGCCGGGTCGCCCGGAATGTCGCCCGCCGGAGACCGGCAGCTCTTGTATGACGATGCCGGTGCGATCGCGGTCAGGGAGACCGACGGCGCGATCAATCAGATCGTGGGCCCTTCGAGCGGCCTGAGGAATGTCGGGGCTCCGACCTGGTCACCGGATGGCGCGCTCGTGCTGTTCGAGGCCTCCACCGCCACGCATGACGGCGGCCGCGTCTTCGTGATCCGCCCGGACGGGACAGGGCTTCGGCAGCTCAGCACCGAAGCGTCATTCGCGGCGGGCGACGGTGACATCGGCGCCCAGTGGTCGACGGATGGCTCCTTCATTGCCGCGGAACGGACAGCCTTCTCGAATCTTCCCGACTCTGCGCGCCGCCGGGGAAACGCGCCCGTGGGCTTCAGCGAGCTGGTGATCTTCGACGTTGCCTCGGGTGAGGAGCGGCCGGTGGTCGACACGCGGATGGGCACGCTCCACAGCTGGTGGGGCTGGTCACCCGATGGCCAGAGGCTGCTCGTGCTGGCGTTCCCGGGTTCGCCGATCCAGCTGGTCGATCCGGCGACGGGCCGGGTCACGGACCTTCCTTGGGCGACGCGATCCGCACCCAGCTGGCAGCGCGTCGCCGTCCCCTAGCCACGGCCGGTCAATCCCGGCGCGCGGCGCGTTCGTATCGGAGCGTGTAGCGTCAGCATTCCGCTGGAGGACACGCCTTGGACGCCTGGCAGCCGCTCGATCGCCGGACGTTTCTCGCCGACATGGGCAAGGGTGCGTTCGCCCTCGCCGTCGTGAGCATCGCGGCCTGCGGGCCCGGTGCGGTCGCGTCGAGCCAGCCGCCGGCATCGCGAGCGGCCGCCTCGGGGACGCCGCCGCCCCCGCCGGCGAGCGGAGGCAGCGGAGCTTCGCAGGCCGCGCCGCCTTCCGCCCCGCCCCCGGCTTCGGCCGCCGCCGGCGCCGTCACCTGGGAGCGGGTAAACCTCGGCTTCGTGTCGGCCTACATCCTCGTCCGCGGCGGCGAAGCCGCGATCGTCGACACCGGCGTCGCCGGCAGCGGCGACGAGATCGAAGCGTCCCTCGGGGCGGTCGGCCTCGAGTGGTCGGCCGTGGGGCATCTGATCCTCACCCACCACCATAACGATCACCAGGGCAGCGCGCCGGAGGTCCTCGAGCGAGCCCCGGACGCGGTCGCCTACGCCGGCGCGGAGGACGTCCCGGCCATCTCGGTGCCGCGGCCGCTGACGGCGGTCGGCGACGGCGACGAGGTCTTCGGTCTGCGGATCGTGACGACGCCCGGCCACACCGCGGGCAGCATCTCGGTGCTCGACCCGGTCGGCGGCATCCTCGTCGCGGGCGATGCCCTCCGCACCGACGGCGGCAAGCCGACGCCGCCGGGTGGGCAGTTCACCGTCGACATGGACCAGGCGATGCAGTCGATCGTGAAGCTCGGCGGCCTCTCGTTCGAGACGCTGCTCGTCGGCCATGGCGAACCGCTGGTCGGCGGTGCGTCGGCCGCGGTCGCGGCCCTCGGCGCCGCCGGGTAATCGCCACGGCCCACGGTTACGCGGTTAGTGGTGCGGGCGCGAACCAGATAGGACTTCCGGGCCTTGAACGGCCGGTACTTTCGGCTACGTTGGGTCTTGTCTCGGGGACCAGCTCGCGCGCATGTCGCGAACCGACCCGAGTCATCAGTCAGGGTGGCCAGATGTCCCGAAACGTGCTCCTGGTCTTCTCCGTGATCTGCTGGGTCGGGGTGGCCGCGGTCGCGCTCGCGCATGTCGTCGCCGGGGACTTCCTCGTTCCAGCCGTGATGGGGGCCGCGTTCGCCATCTGGGTGGTCGTTCGCCAGCGTCACTACGCCCGCACCGACGCCGAGGCGGTCCCGGTCGAGGCGTAGCGGAGAACCCTGTCTGCGCCGCGGGCGGCCTCCGGTCGACAGGTCCGGAGGCCGCTCGTCAACGTCTGCCTCCAACGGTCAGTCGAACATGCCGCAGATCGCCGCGTCGATGCGCGCCGGGACGTCAGCGTCGTCGATCCGGAGGACCTTCGGCGTCGCCGAGATCGTCGTCCCGTCGGCGAGGTTCGCCACCAGCCGACCGACGTCGTGGAGCACGACTCCCTCGCCCTTCATCCGCAGGAACGTGCCCTGGCCGACGAGATTCATCGTCGAGCCATCGTCGGAGAAATGCTGGCGGCCGGTCTGCGTGATCGTGCGGCCCGTGGCCGGATCCGTGAACGTGCCGCGATAGGTGAACTGGATGCTCACGAACAGGAAGTTGCCGTCGCCGTCGAGCTGCGCCGTCCCGACGCCATGAATCAGCGTGGTCTCGTGGACAGCACAGCTGTAGTCGCGCTCGACGACGTCATCGATCACGAATCGGTCCTGCGTGTTGGCGGCAGCAGGCAGCGCCGCCCCCAGCGCGAGGGCGATGCCGGCCAGGCCGGCTAGTCGACGCTTCATATGGCGGTCCTCCGGGTCGGGCCTCGATGGGTCGGGCCCGTTTCGTGGTGAGGGTGTCGGCGGCCGAGGCGCGCGTCTGCCGTGGCACCACGGCCGCCGGCCCGGGCGGCGTTCAGTGCCAGCACGGATGGCAGCCGTGGGGCCTCGACCGGACCATGGCGGGGCGCACGGGCGATACGCTTCGGAGCGCACCCTCAGCGGCATCCGGAGGCGAAGGGATGAACGCGCGACTGATGGCGGCCATCGCGATCGCGGCGCTGGTGACGGGGTGCGCGGGCGGATCCGGAGCCCCGGCATCGACGACGCCGTCCGCCGCCTCGGCTCCGGCGAGCGCAGGCGCCGCGATTCCCTCCGAGATCGTCGGCGCGTGGACCGCCACGATCACGGCGGACGACCTCCGATCGGCGGGGCTCACCGATGAGGCGGCATCCGCGGAGAACACCGGCGTGTTCACGCTCACGCTCGGCGCCGACGGAACGTGGTCGACCAGCCAGCAGTCGCAGGTCCCGGTGAAGTGGCCCGTTTTCCGCGGGACGATGGAAGCAACGGGCCCGAACGGGTTCCGCCAGACGACGACGTTTCCCGCTGACTTCGCCGGCGACGTCGTCGACTTCACCTGGTCGATCGAGGACGGCGCACTCCTGATCAAGGTGGTCAACCCGCCGGACCCGGTCCTCCCGGTGGTCATGGAGACACACCCCTGGCAGCCGAAGGCGTAATCGGCCGCAGGGCGGTCGGCGGCGTACCCGACTGGGCCCGCGGCGCGATCGTCGGCGCGGGCGTCGTGTTCGCGCTCGGCTCCGAGTGGGTTCGCCTCGACGCCGGCTGGCCGCTCGCGTGGGTCGTCACGGACCTGGTGCCGGGAATCGTGTTCCTGTTGTGCGGACTCGTCGCCTGGCGGCGGCGGTCGGACAACCGCGTCGGGCCGTTGATGGTGGCGACGGGTTTCGCCTGGTACGTGGGGACCTATACGGCGACGATCGACCCGATCTTCGCCAGGATCGCCTCCGGCTTCCAGGGCTGGTACGACGCCTTCCTTGCCTGGCTCGTCCTGGCGTTTCCGAGCGGCCGGCTGCGGTCGACTGGCGGACGGGCCGTCATCGCCGTCTTCCTCGGCTGGTTGGCCGTGCGGGCCGTCGTCCGGATCGCCGCGTTCCACATGAGCACGGAGTACGACCTTGGCGATCCGGCCGAAATCGATCGATTCGTCGCCGACCAGATGTTCCGCGACGCCGCCGATACGGTGTTCCGCATCGGGATCGCCGTCCTCGCGGTGGCGGTTCTCATCCTCGTCGTCGTTCGCCTCCGGACCGAGACCCATCTCGGCCGGCGGATCGCCGGGCCGATCCTCCTCGGCGGCGTCGCGTTCGCGATCGGGATACTCGTCGAGACGTGGGTCATCGCCGCCGCCGAGGGCTTTGCCGAGCGCTCGTTCGCCTGGGAGACGGGCCGCGTCGTCACGATCGTCACCGCCACGCTCGTCCCGATCGGATTCCTCTGGGGGCTCGCGCGGGCACGGCTCGGCCGCACGGCCGTGGCCGATCTCGTCGTCGAGCTCGGTGCACCCGAAACGCCGCGACTCCGAGATGTCCTCGCCCGGGCGCTGCAGGACCCGTCGCTCCAGATCGCGTACGCCGAGGTGGGAGACGGCGGATTCGTCGATCTCGCGGGTGGGCCCGTGTCGCTGCCCGCGTCGAACGATCCGGAGCGGGCGATGACGCGCCTGGAAGTAGGCGGCCGGACGGTTGCCGTCCTCATCCATGACGCCGCCCTCGCGGAGCAGCCGGAGCTCGTCCGGCCGGTCGCGGCCGCCGCGGCGCTCGCCATCGAGAACGAGCGCCTGGCTGCGGACGTGCAGGCACAACTGGAGGCGGTCCGCCGATCCCGGGCCCGCATCGTCGCCGCCGGCGATGCTGCGCGGCGGCGCCTCGAACGCGACATCCACGACGGCGCTCAGCAGCGCCTCGTCACGCTGGCGCTGACGCTGCAGCTGGCAAGGTCGGACATCGAGGCGACGAATCCGGAGCTGGCGGTTACGCTCGCGGCCGCGTCAGCGGAGCTGGAAGCGGCACTCGCCGAGCTCCGTCAGCTCGCGCGGGGCCTGCATCCGGCAGTCCTCGTCGAGGAAGGCCTCGGACCCGCGGTCGAGGCGCTCGCGGACCGGACGCCGCTGCCGGTCCTCGTTCGCGTGGTCGACCGACGGTTCGCGCCGGACGTCGAGGCGACGGCCTACTTCGTCGTTGCCGAGGCGCTGACGAACGTCCAGAAACACGCAGGCGCGTCGCACGCCTCGGTCGAGATCGAGCCGATCGGCGACGTGTTGGTGGCGCAAGTCCACGACGACGGCGATGGCGGCGCGTCGGCTTCGCGCGGCTCCGGATTGGCCGGCCTCGACGACCGCGTCGCGGCGGCCGGCGGCACGCTCATCGTCCGATCGCCGGCCGGCGGCGGCACGACGATCCGGGCCGAGATCCCGTGCGCATAGCGCTCGCGGACGACGCCGCATTGTTCCGCGAAGCGCTCGCAAGCGCGCTGGCGTCGGCCGGATTCGAGATCGTCGGGCAGGCGGCCGACGCCCCGGGAGCGGTCGAGCTGGTGCGATCGTTCGAACCGGCCCTCATCGTCCTCGACGTCCGGATGCCGCCGACCCGGACGACGGAGGGCCTTCAGGCTGCCGCGACGATCCGTGCGGCGTGGCCGTCGGTCGGGCTGCTGATCCTCTCCCAGGACGTCGAGACGCGTCATGTCCTGCGGCTCCTCCGCGACACGCCCAAGGGCGTCGGCTACCTGCTGAAGGATCGGGTCGGGAACCTCGCCGAGTTCGTCGAAGCGATCCGGCGGGTCGGGAGCGGCGGATCCGTCGTCGACCCGGAAGTCGTGTCCACGCTCCTCGGCCGCGGCCGCGCGCCGGGGCCGCTCGACGAGCTGACGCCGCGCGAACGCCAGGTGCTGGAACTGATGGCGGAGGGACGTTCCAACCTCGCGATCGCGGAGCGGCTGGGCCTGACCGAGCGGACCGTCGAGAGCAACGTCCGTGTCGTGATGAGCAAGCTCGGCCTCGAGCCGGCGGTCGAAGACCATCGGCGCGTGCTCGCGGTCCTGACGTATCTGCGGAGCGGGTAGGACCTACGCGGCGATCTCCCAGACGTTTCCGGCAGGGTCCTTGAAGGCCGCGGTTCGAACGCCCCATGGGCGGTCGATCGGCCCGTTGAGCAGCGCGACGCCCCGGCGCGCGAGCTCCGCGCAGGTCGCGTCGACGTCCTCGACGTTGATCGTGAACTGCATTCGTGCGCCGGCATCGGGCCCGCCGACCCGGGCGGGCTCGATCAGCTCGCCCGCCTCGCGGATGTCGAGCACGTTGACGAGCGTACCGCCGAACTTGAACACGGCCGAGCTCGGGTCCTCGAAATGGACCGGCAGGCCAAAGACGCGCTCGTAGAACGCCTTCATCCCCACGAGGTCCTCGGTGAACAGCGTGATCGCGCCGATCCCGGTCGGCCAGCCGCCTTCGGCCTCAGTCACGTGTCTCCTCCATCTGTGATCCATACCGCTACGACGCGGCGCGTTCGCCAAACGCATCGCTGAGTAGGATGGACCCACGATGGAGCCGGGTCAGAGCCGTCTGTGTCCGCGGTGCGGGACGCCGCGAGTCGGCAACTTCCGCTACTGCCGCTCCTGCCAGCTCGACTTCGACGCCGCCTCCGTT
>DASUFO010000039.1:0-9755 GCA_036274475.1 Candidatus Limnocylindrales bacterium | reverse complement strand
GTGATCGAGCTCGCGATCGACGAGGCCCGCCGCCTCGGCCACAACTACATCGGTACGGAGCACCTCCTGCTCGGTCTCGTCCGGGAAGGCGAGGGCATCGCCGCCGGCGTCCTGGAGAGTCTCGGCGTCAACCTCGACAAGGTTCGCCACGAGGTCATCCGGGTCCTGTCTCAGTCTTCGTCCGCCGGTCCTGCCCAGGAGACGAAGCGCGCCTCGAAGACCCCGACGGTTGACCAGCTCGGCATCAACCTCACCGAGCTCGCCCGCTCCGGGAAGATGGACCCGGTCATCGGCCGCGAGAAGGAGATCGAGCGGGTCATCCAGATCCTGTCGCGGCGCCAGAAGAACAACCCCGCGCTCATTGGTGAGCCAGGCGTCGGCAAGACCGCGATCGCCGAGGGTCTCGCCCATCGGATCGTCAACGGCGACGTTCCGGAGACGCTGCTGAACAAGCGAGTCCTCACGCTGGACATCGGCTCCCTCGTGGCCGGCACGAAGTACCGCGGCGAGTTCGAGGAGCGGCTCAAGAAGATCATCGAGGAGCTCCGGAACACGAACGACGCCGTCCTGTTCATCGACGAGCTCCACACGCTCGTCGGGGCCGGCGCGGCGGAAGGCGCGATCGACGCGGCGAACATCCTCAAGCCGCCGCTCTCGCGGGGCGAGCTTCAGTGCATCGGTGCGACGACGCTCGACGAGTACCGCAAGTACATCGAGCGCGACGCCGCGCTCGAGCGCCGCTTCCAGCCGGTCATGGTGGAAGAGCCGACGCTCGAGCAGACGATCGACATCCTCATGGGCATCCGCGAGCGGTACGAACAGCACCACAAGGTCGCAATCACCGACGAGGCCGTCCGGGCCGCCGCCGACCTCTCGATCCGCTACATCACGGACCGCCATCTCCCGGACAAGGCGATCGACCTCATCGACGAGGCCGCCTCGCGCGTCCGCCTGCGCCACGCGTCGGCGCCGCCGGAGCTGCGCGAGGCCCAGAAGGAGCTCGACCGCGTCACGAAGGAGAAGGACGCGGCGATCAACAACCAGGAGTACGAGGAAGCGGCCCGGCTGCGCGAGGCGGAAGCGTCCTCGCGCGAGACGGTCGAGAAGCTCCGGGCGGACTGGCAGTCGCAGGTGAGCAGCGACCAGCCGACCGTTGACGAGGAGGAGATCGCCCAGGTCGTCGCGATGTGGACCGGCATCCCGGTGACCCGGATCGCCGCCGAGGAGTCGGAGCGGCTGCTCCACATGGAGGAGGCGCTCCACGGCCGGGTCATCGGCCAGCAGGAGGCGATCGAGGTCATCTCGAAGGCGGTTCGTCGCGCGCGCGCGGGCCTCAAGGACCCGAAGCGCCCGATCGGCTCGTTCATCTTCCTCGGCCCCACCGGCGTCGGGAAGACGGAGCTCGCGAAGGCCCTCGCCGAGTTCATGTTCGGCAGCGAGGACGCGCTCATCAAGATCGATATGAGCGAGTTCATGGAGCGGCACAACGTGTCGCGGCTCGTGGGTGCCCCGCCCGGCTACGTCGGCTTCGACGAGGGCGGCCAGCTGACCGAGGCCGTCCGGCGCAAGAACTACTGCGTCGTGCTCCTCGACGAGGTCGAGAAGGCTCACCCGGAGGTGTTCAACATCCTCCTCCAGATCCTCGAGGACGGGCACCTCTCGGACGCCAAGGGGCGCCGGGTCGACTTCCGGAACTGCATCATCATCATGACCTCGAACCTGGGCGCGAAGCAGCTCCAGACCAACGCCACGCTCGGCTTCCGGGCGATGGGCGAGACGGACGCTGCACGGGCCGAGACCTCCTACGAGATCATGAAGGAGAAGGTCGCGGCCGAGCTGAAGAACAACTTCCGGCCGGAGTTCCTCAACCGCATCGATGCGACCGTCGTGTTCCGCTCGCTGACGGTCGAGGAGATCACCCAGATCGTGGATCTGATGCTGGCGCGGGTTCGCGATCAGCTGCGCGCCCAGCAGATGTCGCTCGAGGTCACCCAGGAGGCCAAGGAGCACATCATCAAGCTCGGGTACGACGTGGCGTATGGCGCCCGCCCGCTGCGCCGCGTGATCCAGAACATGATCGAGGACGTCCTCGCCGAGCACCTCCTGCTCGGCAAGTACGAGCCGGGCACGACGATCGTCGTCGACAAGGACCCGGAGGCCGGCCTCGACATCCACGCCGCCGAGACGCTGACCCCGGTCGAAGCCGGCTGACGCCGGCCGCCCCTCGGTAGTCCGGCGTGACCCGCGCTGCCGCGAAGTCCTCGAGCCGATACGTCTGCCAGTCGTGCGGCGAGGCGTTCCTGCGCTGGGAGGGCCAGTGCCGGAACTGCGGCTCCTGGAACAGCCTCGTCGAAACGGTCGTGCGCGAGCCGCGGCGGGGAGGTTCGTCTCCGGGTTCAAGCCCGGACGCGGGTCGAGCGGCGGCCGCACCGCTCGCAACCGTCCCCGAACCCGATGTCCCGCGGCGACCCTTCGGCATCGGCGAGCTGGATCGCGTGCTGGGCGGCGGAATCGTCGTCGGGTCCATCGTCCTCGTTGGCGGGGAGCCGGGGATCGGCAAGTCGACGCTGCTGCTCCAGGCCGCGGCGGGCGCGACCGCCGCCGGCGCGACCGTGCTCTATGCGACGGGCGAAGAGTCCGCGGCGCAGGTCCGATTGCGAGCGGACCGGCTCGGACTGCTCGGTGGGCCGGCCGGGACGGCGATCCACGTGGCAGCCGATTCCGAGGTCGGGAGGATCGCGGAGCTCGTCCGGGCCGAGCGGCCGACGCTCGTGATCGTGGACTCCATTCAAACCTCGACCGTGGACGACCTGGACGGTCCTGCGGGCAGCGTGGGCCAGGTCCGCGAGTCCGCGTTGCGGCTTGCGGAGCTCGCGAAGTCCGAGTCCGTTGCCGTCGTGCTCGTCGGCCATGTCACGAAGGATGGGTCGCTGGCCGGGCCCAAGACGCTGGAGCACCTGGTCGACGCCGTGCTCTCGCTGGAGGGCGAACGGTTCTCGGCGCTGCGGATCGTGCGGGCATCGAAGAATCGGTTCGGCTCGACCGAGGAGGTCGGCGTGTTCGAGATGGGCCCCGACGGCCTGGCTGAGCTTGACGACCCGGCTCGCGCGTTTCTCGCGGACGGCGACCACGGTGAACGCGGAGCGCCCGGCAGTGTCGTCGCCCCGACGCTCGAGGGCAGCCGGCCGATCCTCGTCGAGGTCCAGGCGCTGGTGGCGCCCGGCGTCGTCGGGACGCCGCGCCGGACCGCGAACGGCGTCGACCAGAACCGGGTCGCCCTGCTGATCGCCGTGCTCGGGCGGCGAGCAGGCATCGGCCTCGGCAGCCATGACGTCTACGTCAACCTCGCGGGCGGGCTCTCGGTCGAGGAACCGGCACTGGACCTTCCGATCGCGCTGGCACTCGCTTCGTCGCTGCGGGACCGGCCGATCCGGTCCGGGACGGTCGCCGTGGGGGAGATCGGACTGCTGGGCGAGCTGCGGCCCGTGCCCGGGCTGGACCGGCGACTCCGGGAGGCGGCTCGGCTCGGATTCACGAGAGCGATCGTGCCGGCTGGCAATCACCGCGGAGTCGCTTCGAACGCCGGCCCGGAGGTCGGTGGCCTCGAGGTCGTCCGCGCCGAGACGCTGCGTGATGCGATCAGCGCTGCGCTCGACCCCGCTGCGGAGCGCATGTCCGGCAGCCCGGCGCGATGTTAGGCTGGCGACCGCGCCGGAACCCGTCGGGCCGGTCGACCACCGGAGGTTCAGCCAGCGCCCCGTGACCCGGAACATCCGCCTGTTCGGCATCGTCCTCGGCGGCCTTGTCGGCCTCGCGCTCGCCCGACCGGCCGAGCTGCTTGTCGTCGACCCGACCGGCGGCATCGAGGTCACCCCCAGCGGCGGCGTCTTCCTCGTCGCCTGGATCGCGGCCTGGATGGTCGTCGGGTTCGCGATTCTGCCGTACCTCACGATCGTCCCGGCTCGCTGGCTCTATCGGGCGGTCCAGGAACTGTCCACGGCCGAGTTCGTGACCGCAGTCGTCGGGTTGCTGCTCGGCCTGCTGATGGGACTGCTCCTCGGCTTGCCGTTGTCCCAGCTCGAAGGCCCCGCGGGGACGTGGCTGCCGCTCGGCGTCTCGCTGTTCCTGGGCCTCGGCATGGTCGGCCTGACCGTTGCGAAGCGAGAGGATCTGCTGATCGCTGCCGAGGCGATCGGGCTCGTGCGTCGTCCGGTGCCCCCGACCGCTGCGATCAGCGCCGGCGATCCGCATATCGTCGTCGACACGAGCGCGATCATCGACGGCCGGATCAAGGACATCGTCGAGTCCGGCTTCATCTACGGCACGCTTGTCGTCCCGAAGTTCGTCCTCGAGGAGCTCCAGCACATCGCCGACAGCTCTGACACGCTCCGGCGCAACCGGGGCCGCCGCGGCCTCGACATCCTCGCCCAGATGCAGAAGGAATCCCCGACGCCGGTCCAGATCGTCGACGACGACGTCCCGGACATCGCCGAGGTCGACGCAAAGCTGATCGCGCTCGCCCAGGCCCGAAGCAAGGCGATCCTCACGAACGACTTCAACCTGAATCGCGTCGCCGAGCTCCAGGGAATCCGGGTGCTGAACATCAACTCGCTCGCGAACGCGGTGAAGCCTGCGGTCCTGCCGGGCGAAGAGCTCCGCGTCCGTGTGATCCAGGAGGGGAAGGAAGCCGGTCAGGGCGTCGGCTTTCTGGACGATGGCACGATGATCGTCGTCGAGGGTGGCGTCCGGTACATCGACAAGGATCTCGATGTCGCAGTGACACGGGTCCTGCAGACCGTCGCGGGCCGGATGATCTTCGCCCAGCCCCGCCTGGACTAGCGTCATGTCGATCCCGACGGCCGACGTCGTCGTCGTGGCGGCGGGAACGTCCTCGCGCATGGCCGGCCTCGACAAGCTGACGGCGCCGATCGCGGGGCGGCCGCTGCTCGGGTGGACGCTGGAAGCGTTTACCTCCGACGTCCCGGTGGAGCGGATCGCGGTCGTCGTCGCGCCGGAACGAGTGGCGGAGTTTGCCGCCGCGTCGTGGCTTCCGGGCAACGCCCGGCTGGTCGCCGGGGGAGCGCGCCGCCAGGAGTCCGTGGCAGCGGGGGTCCTCGCGATCGGCGCCGATGCCTCGGCCGATCGGGTGGTCCTCGTCCACGACGGGGCGCGGCCCGCAGCGCGCCCGGAACTGATCCGGGCCGTGATCGAGGCTGCCGCGGTGTTCGGTGCGGCGGTCCCGATCCTGCCGGTCGTCGAGACCCTGAAGCGCGTCGTCGGCGGAACGGTCGAAGGCACCGTGGACCGGACGAACGTCGGTGCCGCGCAAACGCCGCAGGGTGTTCGGCTCGGGCTTCTGCGCGAGGCGTACCGGCGCTTCCCGCCGGCCGGCCCCGACGTCTTCACCGACGAAGCGGCGCTGCTGGAGGCATGTACGATTCCCGTTCATGTGGTCCCCGGCCAATCCGACAACCTCAAGGTGACGCTTCCCGCCGATCTCGATCGAGCGGCCGCGATCCTCGCCCCCGACCGACCGCGCGTAGGCTTCGGAGAGGATGCGCACCCGTTCGGATCGGGCGGTCCGCTCGCGCTCGGCGGCGTTGAGTTGGCAGGCGCGCCACGGCTTCATGGACACTCGGACGGCGACGTCGTTCTCCACGCGGTCGCCGACGCGTTGCTCGGCGCCGCCGGGCTGGGAGATCTTGGCCGCCTGTTTCCCGCGGACCAGCGGACCCAACGCGGGATCGCGAGCAGTGAGCTGCTCGGGGCGGTCCTGGGCCGAGTTCGCGACGCCGGCTACCAACCGGCGAGCATCGACATCACGGTCGTCGCGGCAAGACCGCGCCTCGGTGACCGGCTCGACGCGATGCGGGATCGGATCGCCGACATCACTGGCATGCCCGCCGACGCCGTCAACGTCAAAGCGTCGACGGGCAACCTCGGCGGCGACGAGGGCGCGGGACGCGGGATCGCGGCACGCGCGGTCGTGACGCTTGCGGTCCGCCGATGATCCGTCTCCAGGACACCCTGTCGGGCGAGACCCGCCCGCTCCAGCCGCTCGAGCCGGGCCACGTCCGGATCTACAGCTGTGGGCCGACGGTCTACGGCCCGGTCCACATCGGCAACTTCCGGAGCTTCCTGTACGCCGACGTCCTCGTTCGGTACTTGCGGTATCGAGGTCTCCGAGTCACGTGGGTGATGAACATCACGGACATCGACGACAAGATCATCCGCGGCGCGTCGGCCGCGGGAATCGGGATCGGCGAGCTGGCGGACAGGTGGCTGGAGCGATTCCTCGCGGACGCCGCCGCCTTACGGATGACGCGACCGGACGTCCTGCCGCGGGCGACAGAGCACATCGACGAGATGGTGGCGCTGATTCAGGCGCTTCTCGACCGCGGCCACGCCTATCGGACCGAAGATGGCTCGTACTTCTTTCGGATCAGCTCGTGGCCGTCGTACGGCAAGCTGGCCCACCTCGATCCCGACCAGATGCGGGTCGGCGAGCGCGTCGAAGCCGACGAATACGGCAAGGACGACGTCCGCGACTTCGCGATCTGGAAAGGCCCGAAGGAGGGCGAGCCGTCGTGGGACACGGCGATCGGGCCGGGCCGGCCGGGCTGGCACATCGAGTGCTCCGCGATGTCGATGAAGCACCTCGGCGAGTCGTTCGACATCCACACCGGCGGCGTGGACCTCGTGTTCCCGCACCATGAGGATGAGATCGCCCAGAGCGAGGCGGCGACCGGCAAGCCGTTCGTCCGAACGTGGCTCCACTGCGCCCACCTCCAGATGGGTGGGGCGAAGATGGCGAAGTCGACGGGCAACATCGCCCGCGTCGGCGAGCTACTCGGGACCGGCGTCGATCCGCGGGCGCTGCGGTACGCGCTGATCGCCGTCCACTACCGGGCCGCGTTGAACTACACGGCGGAATCGCTGGCGGCGGCCGCGGCTGCGGTGGACCGCCTCGACGCGCTCGTCGCCGCGTTGAGCGCGTACCGCGAAGATCGCGCCGACGACGAATCGCTGCCGGACGTGTTGGCGGCTGCTCGAGGGGCGTTCGAGGCGGCGATGGACGACGACCTGAACGTGTCGGCAGCGCTCGCTGCAGTCTTCGACCTCGTGCGCGAGCTCAACAGGCGCATCGACGCCCGAACGCTGTCGACGGCCGACGCGGCCAGCGCGATCGACTGGTTCCGGTCGACCGACACCGTGCTCGGCGTCCTGCCCGACGAGGCCGACGACCTGGCGCCGGAGCTCCGGGCGATGATCCAGGATCGCGTCGCGGCGCGGGCGGCGCGTGACTGGGCTGCCTCCGACCGCCTCCGCGACGAGCTCGCAGCGCGGGGGATCGCGGTCGAGGACACGCGCGACGGACAGCGCTGGCGCCGACTCGTCGAGGCCGGTCGTGACTGATTCGGGCGACGGCGAGCCACCGCCGAAGCCACGGAAGTCGCCGCGCAAGCCGCGCGACGACGCTTCGAAGAACGCGCCGAAGAAGCCCGCGCGCGAGACCGGCCCGGGGCCGGACGCGCCGGCTCGGCGCGGTTTCGGCATCCGGTCCGACGACTCCATCGCCGATCGACCTCGAACCTCGTCCCGCAGCCGACCGAAGTCCGGCGGAGGCCGACCGCCCGATCGCCCGGACTCCGCGCGCGGCCACACGCCCGCCGCTGGACCTCGGCCGCGGCCGCCGCAGCGCCGCGGACCACCGCCGGAGCGCCGCGGACCACCGCCCGAACCCCGCGGACCACGGCCCGATCGCGCGGACCGGCGTCCGTCCGGCCGGCCCCGACCCGGCGCCTTGCCGCCGTGGGCCGCCGAGCGCCCGCCGTGGGCCGGCGGTGGGCGGGGCGGTGGCCAGCCGCATCGCGACCGGGAGACAGGCAATCGGGCCGCCCCTCACGATCGACCGGGCCCGCTGGAACGGCCACCGTACGCTGGCCCGCCCGCACGGTCGGGGGCACCGGACGGGCGGCCGCCGTGGACCGACCGACCGCCGCGGGGGCGCCCATCGTCCGGTCCCAACCTCGGCCGGCGCCCCTCCGGCCCACGACCAGCAGGCCCACGACCGCCAGGCCCACGACCACCAGGCCCACGACCACCAGGCCCACGACCGTCGGGTCCGATGCGACCCGGCCGCCCACCCGCGGGCGGCCGCCCGCCGTTCGCCCACGGCTACCGGCAGCCAGCGTCGCCCGATCCGAATCTCGTCGGCCCCGATGAGGAACTGGTCGCAGGCCGACGTCCCGTCGAGGAGGCCTTCGTCGCGAAGCGACCTGCCGTTCGGCTGCTCGTCGTTCCGCAACGCCGCCAGGCGCTCGAGCGGCTCGTCCTCCACGCGACGAACCTTCGGATCCCGATCGTCGAGATCGAGGGTGGAACCCTCACCGCGCTCGCCGGGTTCGACGGCCACCAGGGGATCGCGCTCGTCACCGGACCCCGACGCTGGGCGACACTCGACGAGATTCTCGCCCGCGGCATCGAGCGCGGCGAGGCGGCCTTCGTGCTTGCACTCGACTCCCTTGAGGACCCGCAGAACGTCGGCACGCTTCTCAGGAGCGCCGAGGCCGCCGGGGTCCATGGGGTGATCTTCCCCACCCGCCACCAGGCGCCGTTGACGCCGTCGGCAGTGAAGTCGTCGGCCGGGGCGGTCGAGCATCTGCTGCTGTGCCCGGTCGACGACCTGCCCGGCGCGCTCAGCGATCTCCACATTCGTGGCGTTCGCGTCGTGGGCGCCGAGGCCGAAGCGCCGCTCACCGCGCGACAGGCCGACTTCCGGGGCCCGCTCGCGATCGTCGTCGGGAGCGAGGGTCAGGGGCTCGCTCCGGCGGTGCGCCGTCGGTGCGATTTCGTCGTTCGAATCCCGATGCGCGGCAACGTCGGCTCGTTGAACGCCGCGGTCGCGGGCTCCGTGCTGCTCTTCGAGGCCGTCGCCCAGCGCGACCCCGCCGGCACCGGCAACAGGCCGCCGGCGACCGAACCGCCCGGGGAGGCGGCGACGGGCGGGGAGAGCGAGCCCTCGGACGTGGCAGAACCGGCGCCGGAGGCCCCGGAGCCCGAGGGGACGGCCGCGGAACCCGCCCCGGATGACGGCCCCGACCTCCTCCCGGGCGGCCCCGAACCGGGCTGACGAACGTGCTCAGGCTCGCTTGACCCGATCAGCGGCCGGACCGTATCATTCGCCGGCGCCATGGGGTCCAGCTGCGGTATGGCCCTGCGCCGCGCCGACGTAGCTCAATTGGTAGAGCAGCGGTTTTGTAAACCGCCGGTTCCGGGTTCGAGTCCCGTCGTCGGCTCCAAAGCGCGAATAGACACGATGTCGGGAACACCACAGGCCGCAGCCGGCCCGCCATCGTCCACCCCGTGGGTAGGTTGAGCAGGTGGTGAGCTCCGCTGACTGTAGATCAGCCGTCTTCGACTGTGGGGGTTCGATTCCCTCCCTGCCCACCACATCCGTCTGTGGACCCGGGCCCACATAGCTCAGTCGGCAGAGCACTTCCTTGGTAAGGAAGAGGTCATCGGTTCAAGTCCGATTGTGGGCTCCATCCCCCCTTCGGTCATCGTCGCCGGCGTAGCCGCGCCCGCGGAGTCGTGAGGAGAGTACGGTCACGTGGCCAAGAAGAAGTTCGAGCGCAACAAGCCGCACGTCAACATCGGGACGATCGGCCACATCGACCACGGCAAGACGAGCCTGACCGCGGCGATCACGAAGTACCTGGCGCTCAAGGGCGAGGCCGAGTACCGGGCCTTCG
>DASUFO010000038.1:0-6012 GCA_036274475.1 Candidatus Limnocylindrales bacterium | reverse complement strand
TCGGCACTCCGCCCGAGCTCGAGCAAAGGCTCGATGGCGTCCCGGTCGACATCCAGCTCCGCAACGCTCCTCGGGCCATGTGACAGCGTCTCGACGGTCTCGACGAGCGCCTTCTCCAGTTCTCCGGGACGCCGGGCCTCCCAAGCGTCGCCAAGGGTGGCATACAGTCGCTCGAAGTCCTCAGGCACGCTCTCATAGAAGCTGTCGGTGCCTGACTTCGAGCGTTGAACGTTGCGAATGAAGTCGACCTCGGCCAAGAGGTCGATGACCGGCTCAAACGCCCAGCGGTCGATGTCGAGCTGCTCCGCCGCGATCGTCTTGAAATCCTGGGCATTGGCCACGACGTCCTGGCCCTTGATCGAAGTCGCCACAGCCGCAGCCATCCCGACAAGCTGCGTGGCATCGAGTTCGCGGCCGACCAGACCCGTATTCCGGTCGACCTCGTGCAGACCCTGATGGACGTCATGCGTTCGCAGGCCGTAGACGGCCGGAACTTCACTCACGTGCCCCGTACTCCCTCGTCCCCGAGACGCCGACACCCAGTCTAGCCGGGCAAGGCCTCGCGACAGGCGCGACGGGCCTCTCCCAGGGGCGCCGAAGGAAGCGATCGAAGTGCCGAAGCAGGTATGCGCTCTATCGGAGTTATGTGCTCTTGGCTCGACCGCCGATAGAGCCTATAAGTCACCGGATTCGTGCGTGGTCGCCACTCAGGAAACCACAGCGGATCGAAGAAGTGACTTATGAGTCCCCTGCTCTACCACTGAGCTACTCCGCCAGCGCCCGCGGATTCTAGCGGCGCGGTCCGTTCTCGCCAACCGCGACGGTGACCCGCTGAAACAGTACGGAGCCGGAGCTCGAGATCGTGAGCTCCGGCTCCGGATGATTCCCCCGGCGGCTCGCCGGCGAACGCAGCATAACGACGGTCCTCGTCGCGGTCCAGAGGGCGACCGGTCGCCGCGGGGCAGCGGCTCTCCGCGCGGCGCCGCCCTGGACGCCGGGCCGGCATAGGAACCGGAGCTCCGGCCCAGCTCAGGCGATTTCGGTCAGCCGTCCCGTCCGAACATCGAAGAGGAGCCCGTGGACGGGCACGCGCCGGATCCAGGGGTGCGTCCGGAGCCGCTCGACCGACGCCAGGATCGCGTCCTCGACATCCGCAAACCCGCCCAGCGCAAGGTCCAGCCGGCGGCCGGTTCGTGACGCGAGCCGCGTCGCGATCGCGTCGTCGTCGATGCCCGCGAGGCCGCAATACGTGTGGCCGATCACGATGACCTCATCGGTCCCGAGCAGCTCCTGGCTGACGATCAGTGACCGGATCGCGTCGTCGGTCGCGAGGCCGCCGGCATTGCGGATGACGTGGGCATCGCCGATTCGCAGGCCGAGTGCCTGCTCGACGCTGATCCGCGCGTCCATGCAGGTGATGATCGCCAGCCCCGACAGGGGCGCCGCCTCGAGCTTGGATCCGTCGAACGCCTCCGTATAGCGGGCGTTCTCGGCGAGGATTCGCTCGTACTCCGAGGTCGCGTCGCCGTCGGCCACGAGCTAGTGCGTGGACGCCGAGCCGCCGCCTGACGCGCCGCTCGCATCGGGCCCGTAGCGCTCGAGGACCTCCCCGATCGTCATCTCGCCGTAGCGTTCGCCGAGCTCGTCGCGGGCGATCCGCCACATCGTCCGGAGCGGGCGCGGCCCCGATCGATCGAGCTCCGCCAGGCGCAGCGCCCCAAAGCGCTCGATGCCGGGGATCGCCTGGAGGTCGCGCGCCAGCTGTTGAGCCGCGACGTTCACGGTCGTCTCGGTCGTGATCGGGTGGACGTCCTGGGGCCGGCCGCCGAACGCGGTCGCCGTCGCCTCGCGGGCACGCTGCATCGCCTCGTCGGCGCGGCTCATCGCGGCCTGCGCGTCGTGCATCGTCGGCGCTCCAGCCTTGCGGCTTGCGTCGACGACGGCCGCGGCCGCGGCGCCCTCCGCGGCGGTGATCTGCTCCTTCGTCGGCGCTTCCGGCTGGGCCGGCGTCGCGGGCGCGGTCGGCTGGGCCGCCGGGCGCGAGCCCCACGCGGGCTCCTGGGCCGCGGCTGGCGCGGATGCGGCGCTCGCTGCGCCGGCCGGAGCCGGTGTCGGGGCGGGCCTCGGCGAAGCCGGCCGAGGCGATCGGCTGCGACCGCCGCCACCACCGCCGCCGGTGCCGCCTTCGGAGCCGCCGCTGCCTCGCCCACCGTCGCCGTCGTCGCGACCTTCGCGGCCCATCGCCGAGCTGATCAGGCTGGGGACGTCGATCCCGGTCACGCCCTTCACGACGGCCGATGCCTCGGCGACCGTCCGCGTCCCGTTCCGGACCAGCTCGGACGCGCCATCGGTCGAGAGCACCGTCAGGTCCTTGATGTTCGCCATCGGCTCGGCAGCCGCCCGGACGATCTCCGGCAGCATCGAGAGCACCGTCTGGATCACGGCGGCCTCGTTGAACTGGCGGTAGGCGTCGGCGCGGAGCGCGAGGGCCTTCGCTTCGGCCTCGCCTTTCGTGAAGACGATGCCGGCCTCGGCGTTGCCTTCAAGCGTCGTCTTCTCGGCCTCGGACTGGGCGTTGACGAGGATGACCCGGGCGTTCGCCTCGCCCTTCGTGATGTTCACCGACGCCTCGGCCTGGCCGGCGAGCTTGACCCGCTCGGCTTCGGCCTGGGCCTGGGCGATCCTCGCGAGCTTCTCGCCTTCGGCCCGCTTGACCTGGGCGTCGGCCTCGGCCTCGGCGGGCCGGATCGTCGAGGTCAGGAGCTCCTTCTGCTTGCGCGCGGCTTCGAGCTCAGCGAGCTCGGTCTGCTTGCGCGTCACCTCCTGGGTCGCCTCCGCCTGGGCGAGTGGCCCCGCCTGGGCCGCGCGCGCCTCTGCCGCGGCGATCTGGGTCTCCGTCTCGGCGCGCCGCAGGGCGACGTCTCGCTCGGCGTTGATCTTGACCTGGTTCGCCTCGGCCTCCCGGACGGCCGCTTCCTGGTCGGCCGCCGCCTTCGCCATCCGCGCGTCGCGCTCACGACGAGCGGTCTCCTGCTGGCCGATCAGCTCCATGTACCCCGACTCGTCGCGGATCGCCTGGATCGTGAACGAATCGATCTGGAGGCCGGATGTCGCGAGGTCGCCCTTGGCCGCCTCCTGGACGGCCTGCTGGAACTTCTGGCGGTCCAGGTTCAGCTCCTCGACCGTCAGCGTGCCGACGATCGAGCGGAGCGAGCCCTCGAGAACGTTCTTGACGATCGAGTCGACTTCCTGGTCCTGGGTCTCGAGGAAGCGCTGGGCGGCGTTCCGGATCGACTCCTCGTCGGCCCCGATCTTGAACGTGGCAACGCCCTGGACCGCGACCTTGATGCCCTGCCGCGTGACGGCGTCCGAGAGCTGGACGTTGATCTGGCGGGCCGTCAGCTTCAGCTTGTTGATCCGGTGAAAGAGGGGCAGGACGACGATTCCGCCGCCGACGACGACCTTGAGTCCGCCACCTGGCTCGCCGCCGACGGGCGTCGCTCGACCCGACCGGATCAGCGCCTCGTTCGCGCCTGCGACCTTGTAGCGGCTGCTCAGGTAGGCGACGAGCAGGACGATGATGATGATCGCGACGAAGACGACGAACGTGCCGCCGCCGACGAAGTTGATCAGGTCACCCACGATCGCTGCCTCCCTCTGATCCTGCCGGCGCCGCCGCCGCTGGTTGCTCGACGTTCGCGACGATGAGGCCCGTGCCGGCCGTGCCGGTCACCCGGACCGTCGAGCCGGCGGGAATGTCGACCGACGACGTCGCGCTGAACTCGTGGGTCTGGCCCTCGGCCTTGACGAGGACGCTGCCGAAGCGTCCGGCCGGGATCGCCACGCCGACGAACGCGTCGTGGCCGACGAGCGACGCCGTCGAGAACGGCTCGGCGCTCTCCGAACGGCGCATGAACGAGAACAGGACGTACGCGACGCCGAAGCCGGCGAGGCCGAAGATCGTGCCGATGACGGCGGCCATGCCGCCGTGAACGTCGAGCACCTGGGTCGCGAACAGGCCGCCGACGCCGAACATCGAGATGAACGCGAGCAGCAGCGGCATGAGCGAGACGCCGCCGATATCGAACCCGATGTGGAGCGCGTCGAAGATCCCACCGATGATGTCGTCGAGCAGGACGCTGAGCAGCAGCAGTCCGCCACCGACGAGCGTGCAGATGACGAAGACGAGGTCCTCGACCGGGATCTCGATCATCCACCGTCCCCTTCAAACCGCCTGACCGATCTCGGGCGCGCCATGACGCCGACGGGTGCCTCCCCGACGAAAGGATACGACGGGGCGAGGCGCGTCAGGGGCGCGAGTTCAGTCGGCGGGCCCGAAGAGCAGCGAGAGCCAGGACTCGAGTGGCGTCACCCGCTCTTCGTCGGCACCCACCCGGGCCGACGCCGAACCGGGCGCGTCCGGGCCGGGGCTCGGAACCGATGGGTCGAGCGTGAACGGGATCTCGTTCGAGTTGCCCATTCGGTAGGCCCGCGCCTGCTGCGAGACGTAGGCGGGCCGCTGGATCAACTTCAGCTCGTGCTCGAGGGCGGCGACCTCAGCGGCGAGCGCGGCGTTCTCGAGCGCGACCTGGTCCGCGCGGGCCGCCGCGGTGGCACCTTCACTCGCCTGACGGGCGAAGATCACGACGACCCACGCGGCGACGAGCGCCGCGGCAACCCAGCCGACACGGCGCCTCGTGATACCGGCAATCGACAGCGACGAAAGGTCGATCCCGTCACCGGCCGTCGGGTCGGGGGCGTCGCCGGGCGGGGTCGCGGCCTCGTCGGACGGGTGGTGGGGTTCGGGCGGATCGGTCGGCGGGAGCGCGCGTCGGTCGTCCACGGTTCCGGGCAGCGTAGCTACCCGCAGCTGACATGTCAAACGAACCTCGCGAGCGGCGGCCGTGTGACAGCCAACCTGTCACGAAACGCGTCGACCCTCCTGCTAGACTCCGCAATTTAGAACGGGTGTGCGGTTTGGAGGTTGCCGATGCGAACCTACGCTCCGGCGTCGACGGAGGCAGTCCTCGCCTCGCTGCTCGACGAGCCATCGATCGCTCGCGGCGTCGTTCACCACCGGCACATCCCCGCGAAGCCGGCGGAGTTCGGACCGTGGCCGCCGTGGCTTCATCCGGGTCTTCGGGCGGGCCTCGAAGCGCGCGGGATCGAGCAGCTCTACTCGCACCAGGCGGAAGCGGTCGAGGCGGTCCACGGCGGACAGGACATCACGGTCGTCACGCCGACCGCATCCGGCAAGACGTTGTGCTACTCGCTGCCAGTCCTCCAGGCGATCGCCGACGACCCGGAGTCGCGGGCACTGTTCCTCTTCCCGACGAAGGCGCTCAGCCAGGACCAGGTTGCGGAGTTCTCGGAGCTGACCCGGGCAGCCGGGATGTCGATCGCCGCCGCAACCTATGACGGCGACACGCCCGCGCCGATCCGGTCGGCGGTCCGCAAGGCCGGTCAGGTCGTCGTGACGAACCCGGACATGCTCAACTCCGGGATCCTCCCCCACCACACGAAGTGGTTCCAGCTGTTCGAGCAGCTCAAGGTCATCGTGATCGACGAGCTGCATACGTACCGCGGCGTGTACGGCAGCCACGTTGCGAACGTGATCCGGCGACTGCTCCGATTGTGCGCCCACTACGGCAGCAAGCCGGTGATCGTGTGCTGCTCGGCCACGATCGCGAACCCGGCGGAACTGGCCGAGATGCTGACCGGGCGGCCATCCCGACTCATCGACCGGACGGGCGCACCTACTGGCGAGCGCCACGTCCTGCTCGTGGATCCGCCGATCATCGACGCCTCGACCGGCGCGCGTGGCTCCGCCCACACGCTCGCGAACCGCTGGGCGCTGCCGTTCCTGCGGGCGGGCCGCCAGACGATCGTCTTCGGCCGGGCGCGGACGGCGGTCGAGATCCTCCTGACGGGATTGCGCGAAGCGCTCCGGGAGGGGTTCGGGCCCCGATCCCGGGTCCGCGGCTACCGCGGGGGCTACCTGCCGACGGAGCG
>DASUFO010000037.1:0-125056 GCA_036274475.1 Candidatus Limnocylindrales bacterium | reverse complement strand
ACGGCTACGACGCCGTCAACATCGCCCGCGCGCTCGACCTCGCTGCCGGTCGCGACCTCGCGCCGCTGCCGCCCGAGGCGTTCGAGCTCCGGCGGGACCGTTCGAAGGTGGCGCCCGTCGGCGATGACGTGGCGCCTGCGGGCGATGACGTCGCGCGGGCCGGCGATGACGCCGCGCCGACAGGCGAGGAACCGGCCCTGGACGCCGCCGGCAGCCGAGCCTGACAGACGTGCGCTCGGAGCCTCGGGCCCTCGGGGGCGTGCCGGCGCGCGAGCTGCTCGGCATCGGGCTGATCCTCGCCGGGGCGGCCGCGCTGCGGTTCTACTCGCTCCCCGGGCGCGGCCAGTGGGACGCCGATCAGGGCCACGACATGCTCGTGCTTTTGAACTTCGTCCGGTTCGGTGAGTGGCCGCTCCTTGGCCCGCCGACCTCGATCGGCGACGTCCATCACGGCGCGCTCTACTACTACCTCCTCGCACCGGCGGCATGGCTCTCCGACGCGGATCCGGTCGCCGTGACCGCGGTCATCGCTCTCTGCGGCGTCGCCGCCGTCGCCGTCACGTGGTGGCTGGCGCGGTCGATCGGCGGGCCGATCGCCGGCTTCGTCGCGGCGCTTCTGATGGCCGTGTCGGCGTCCGCGGTCGACGAATCCACGTTCATCTGGAACCCGAACCTGATCGCGCTCTCGAGCTCGGTCGCGCTGGCGGGCGCCTGGGGAGCGTGGTCGAGCGAACGAGCGCGGCCGCTCGCCTGGGTCGTCGCCTTCGGCGGTGCGATCGTCACGATGCACTGCCACGTGCTCGGAGCGATCCTGGTGCCGGCGATCGTCGCGCCCTGGATCCTCGACATCCGCGGGCGCAGCGGAGCCGAGCGACGGCGCCTCCTCGTCGCAGGGGTGGTGGGTGCGGTGATGCTGGTACTCAGCTACGTCCCGCTGCTGATCCACGAGGTCCAGTCGACCTTCTCCGAGACGCAGGCGGCCCTCGCCTTCCTCGCCGGTGGCGCCGAGTCGTCGTCCGTCTCGCTGCCGGCCAGGATCGCGGTCATCGGTCTGCGCGTGCTCGCCTGGCCGCTCGTCGGCCTCATCACGAACGCCCCGGTTGCCGCGCTACTCGCGGCGGCCGCCGTGATCGCGTCGATCGTCTGGCGCGCGATCGCGGGGGACGGGCCGGAGCGCCGAGCCGCACGCTGGTTCGGCCTGACACTCATCTGGACGACGCTCGCCCTCGCGGTCGCCGCGAGTGGCCTCGCCACCGTCATCCCGCGCCTCCCGAACGACCACTACCACGCGTTCGCCGACCCGATCGTGTTCGTCTCGCTCGGCCTCGGCGTGGCCGGGATCGTTGGCGCCGCGCAGCGCACGAACGCCGACCGTGGGCGGCCGGTGGCGTACGCCGTTGCCGCGACGATCGTGATCGCGATCGCCGGGTTCAATGTGGCACGGCAGCCACCGGCGGTCTCGCCGGATGGCGGCTGGCCGGCGGGGGATGCCGCCGCCGTCCGCGTCCTGGAGACGATCGGCGACGCGCGGCGCGCTGCCCTCCTGAGCCTGCCGGACTTCAAGTCGGCCGACGCCCTCGGATTCCCGCTGACGAGGCGCGGCGCGGCGATCGAGGCCACAAGCTCAGGGCCCGAGCCGGTCGTCGTTCTGTGCGACGCCCTGTTCGTCGAGGCGATCGGCGCGCCGTGTGGCGGACCCGCGGAGGACGCCCTCCTCGCCGGCGACGCCGTCAGCCTCGCCGACCGGTTCGAATCCGCGCCGGACCGCTGGGTGTCGGTCTACGTCCCGAACGCCGGGGACTGAGCAAATGCGAACGCCGGCGCCCCAGACGCCGGCGTTCGCTGTCCCCGAGACCCGGACGTGGAGGGCGGTCCGGGCCGTGCCCTGGATGTAGTCGGAGGAGTTCGGGCCCTACGGGCGCCCGGGTCGGCCGACCGGCCGGCCCATCGGTCGCGTCCCGACCGAGCGAGGCATCGCGGGCCCCACGCCGGCCACGACCGGGCCGCCGCTCGTCGGCTGCGACCGCACGATCGAGCGATCGGGCGGCTGGGATGTGGGTGCGGCGGGCGTCTCGGTCGGCTGGAAGGCGCGGCCGAAGCGGCGCATCCGGACCGCGAGGTAGTACTCCATGATCTGCCGGACCTGCGGCTCGGAGAGCATGTCGTCGGCGCGAAGCGCGTACTCGACGCGGGCCGTCGGGTTGACGGCGCCGGCCGCGACGAGGCCGAGATACTGGGCAGTGTCGGCGTCCTCGCGGAGCTCCCGCAGCCCGCGGGCGAGCTTCGTCGCCGTGCCCAGCGACGGCATTCGATCGCCGCGGATCAGCCGGGAGATCGTCGAGTGATCGACGCCCGACTGCTGCGCCAGCTGGCGCTGCGACATCTTCTTTGCCTTGAGCTGGGCTCGCAGCCACTCGTTGAACGCGCGACCGTTCTGGGTAGTGGTCATCGTGTCGTGATGGGCTCCGTGGTCCGCTGGCGCGGGAGGCCCCGCGTCCCCAGCACTATCCGGTTTGAACGGCCCGAGCCTGTATCACCCGTTGGTACCGCCGCGGTTTCCCTTCTCGGAGGCGCGGCGGTCGGGTGTAGTGGGGTCTGTGCCGGTGCAGGCGGGGGACCCTCCGGGGCGGCCGGTGTTGAAGTCAGATACGACGCCACGGTGGCCTCGGATGACGGGGGCGACTCGAACGTTCGCTCGGGTCGGCCGCGAACCACCTGGGTCGGGACATCGGCCGTCCGGATTTTCGGCGCGGAACGCGCCAGAACCGGGACTATATCGCGTTCCCCGGAACGCGGCACGGAGCCGCCAGGGCTAGGGTCCGGCGGGCTCCGGCTCGGCGCCCCCCGGAGCGTGCGGCTCGAGGCCCTCGCCCCGCCGCAGCGGTGAGAGGACGTACGCGATCGAACCCAGGATGATCACCGAGAGGACGCTGATCGCCCGATCCACGAGGACGATCGCGAGCGCTTCGGTCTGGCCGACGCCGTACACGAACGTCAGCAGGAACACGACCGCGCCCTCCACGAAGCCGATGCCCGCCGGCGTGAGCGGCACGGCCGTCAGCAGCGAGGCGGTCAGGGCGACGAAGAACGCGCCGCTGATCCCGAGATGAACGTCGTCAAAGCCCATCGCTTCGACGACGAGGAACAGGCGGCCTGCTTCCGTCGCCCAGATCAACGCGGTGATGAAGAGCAGCAGCGGCAGCGAGCGCAGGCCGAGCGCGCCGAACACGCCCTCCTCGAACCGATCGTAGAACTCGACGACCTTGTGCGGGAACGGCAGCGCGGTGATGACCCGCCGGCCGAAGTTGCGCATCGTCAGCAATCCCGCCGCGAGGATGATCGCGATCACGACACCGACGCCGAACAGGATCTGGATCTCGGTCGGGAGACCGTTCCGGAAGCTCCAGTAGCCCGCGGCCAGTCCGAGCACGACGATCGCGAACAGGTCGAGCACGCGCTCGATGAAGACCGTCCCGAACGTCCGGCTCAGCGACACCGGGCTGTTGATCTTGAGCAGGTACGCCCGATAGAGATCGCCGAGCTTGGCCGGGACGAGGCAGTTGATCGTCCACGAGATGAAGATGATCTCGGTCGAATCGCGGACCTTCAGCGGATAGCCGGTGCCCCGCACGAGCCGGGCCCAGCGGTAGCCGCGGAGCGGGAAGCCGAGGTAGTAGACGGCGAACGCGGCGAGGAGCAGCCAGCCGTTCGCGGCGAGGATGAGGCCCGGCAGGTCCTCGAGGTGGAAACCGGGCAGCGCCCGCACGAAGAGCAGGAGCAGGACGATCGGGACGACGAGCGAGATGATCGTCTTCGGCTGGCGCATCCGCCTGCCGAGCGAAAGCGCGTCCGGATCCACCCGATCGGCCTGACGACGGTCCTCGTGCGCGACCCGCCGATCGAGGCCGGAGCGACGTTCGGGATCGTGATGGTCGGTGACGCGGCTGTGCCGGCGCTGATGCTCCCGACGATCGAAGCCCGAGCGGCGGTCCGCGTCCGATCCGCTGTCCTGGGGGCGAGGCGCCTCGTCGTCGGTCACGGGATTGCGCTCGTCCCGCCGGGCGTCGCGGCGTGCCGGCCCCGGCCGCGGGCCTTCTGCACGACCTTCGCGACCGGCGTCACGAGGCGCACGAAGAACGTCGCGCGACCGGTCACGAGGTCCGCGGGCGGCAGTGCGGCCAGGAGGCCGTCCGGGGTCGACGGGTCGCCGTCGAGCACGGAATAGGCCACGCCGACCTCGAGTGTCGAATGAGCGTCCGATGCCGCCACGCCCGCCAGCCCGTTGTCGCGAGCGAAGGCCGCGGCCTGCTCGTTGCCCTTGCCGACCATGATCCGGGCGTTGTGGACCTCGACCCAGTCGACGAGCGGGGCGATCGCCGCAGGGCCGGTCGCGGCGACCTCGGCGGCGACGTCCTCGGCGGCGCCGTCCTGGGAACCTGCCAGCAAGGAGCCTCGGAACCGGTCGAACGGGTGGGGAATGCCCACGAGCCCGCCCTGCGCGCGGACGGCGGCGATCGCCTCGGCGGGGGCGAGGAAGCTCGGGATCGGCCGGTCGAGGAAGACGGCGATCAGGTCGCCTTCGGCCGTCTTGACCTCCTGTCCGACGAGCACCGTGAGCGGCAGCCGTTCGCGAGCGACGTAGTCCCGGGCGACGAGCGCCCCATCGATCGTGTCGTGATCGGTGATCGCAAGGTGCGTCAGCCCGCGGGCGACCGCCGCTCGAACCTGGGATTCGGGCGAGGCGAGCGAGTCGAATGACGCGGACGTGTGGACGTGCAAGTCCAGGAACGCCCGCGATCCGGGCATCAGACCGCCGAGACGAGCGACTTCTTGAAGAAGTCGAAGTGCTCGAGCGCGAGGCCGGTGCCCAGGGCGACGCAGTTCAGCGAGTTCTCGGCCACGTGGCACGGCACGCCGGTCACCTGGGTCAGCAGCTTGTCGATGTTCCGGAGCAGCGAGCCACCGCCGGACATCACCATGCCCTTGTCGATGATGTCCGAGCTGAGCTCCGGCGGCGTCTGCTCGAGGACGGTCCGGATCGCCGCGACCAGCTGCTGGAGCGGCGCCTCGATCGCCTCCATGACCTCGGACGAGGTGATCGGGATCGTCCGCGGCAGGCCCGCGATCAGGTCACGGCCGCGGACCTCCATCTGGAGCTCCCGCTCGAGCGGCAGCGCGGTGCCGATCTGGATCTTCACCTCTTCGGCCGTCCGCTCGCCGATCATCAGGTTGTACTTCTTGCGGATGTACGTCGCGATGTGCTCGTCGAACTTGTTGCCACCGACCCGCAGGGACGTCGACACGACGATGCCGCCGAGCGCGATCACCGCGATCTCGGACGTGCCGCCGCCGATGTCGATGACCATGTTCCCGGACGGGCCGCTGATCGGGACGTTCGCGCCGATCGCGGCCGCGAGCGGCTCCTCGATCAGGTAGGCCTCCTTCGCGCCGGCCTTGAGTGCCGCGTCGCGGACGGCCCGCTTCTCGACCGACGTGACGCCGGCCGGGACGCTGATCATCACTTCGGGCCCACCGAAGCCGATCCGGCCCTTCGTGGCCTTCGCCATGAAGAAGCGGAGCATCGCCTCCGTGATGACGTAGTCGGCGATGACGCCGTCCTTCATGGGCCGGATCGCCTGGATGTTGCCGGGCGTGCGGCCGATCATCTCGCGGGCCTCTTCGCCCACCGCGACGATCCGGTTGTCTTCGGAGACCGCCACGACGGATGGTTCCGTGATGACGACTCCCTTGCCCTTGACGTAGACGAGGACGTTGGCCGTGCCGAGGTCGATGCCGATCTTCATGAGGTGGTCGAATCAGTCCCTTCTGCAAGGCGCTCGATCCTGGCGCCGAGGTCCAGGAACTTGCGCTCGATGTTCTCATACCCCCGGTGCACGTGATGTGCGCCGTGAATCGTGGTCGTGCCGTCCGCCGCGAGCGCGGCGAGGATGAGCGAGGCGCCGGCCCGCAGGTCGCCGATCTCGACGTCGGCGCCGTGGAGGGGGGTCGGGCCCCAGATCCGGGCATGGCCGGTGTCGACGATGTCGGCCCGGGCGCCCATCCGGTTCAGCTCCTCGAGCCATTCGAGGCGGTCCTCGAAGATCGATTCGTGGACGTTCGATGGTCCGGTCGCCTGCGTGAGCAGGACGGAGGTTGGCGGCTGGAGGTCCGTCGCGAGGCCGGGATAGGGCGCCGTCTCGATGTCGACCGCCTTGAAGCCCGGCCCGCTCAGCGACGTGCCGTCGACCTCGATCGTGTCGGCCGTGCACGACAGGGCGACGCCGGCCCGCTCCAGCGCCTCGATGAACGCCCCCAGGTGGTCGCATGGCGCACCGGTGAGCGTGATCCGGCCGCCGGTGATGGCGCCGGCCACGACGAACGTGCCGGCTTCGATCCGATCCGGGATGACGCGATGCTCCGCGCCCCGCAGCCGTCGGCGGCCCTCGACCTCGATCGTGTCGGGGTAGGTCCGCTCGACGTCGGCGCCCATCTTCTGGAGGAACGCGATCAGATCGTCGACTTCGGGCTCCTGGGCCGCGGGCCGAATCACCGTGTGGCCGTCAGCCAGCGTCGCCGCGAGCATCGCGTTCTCGGTGCCCATCACCGATACGAACGGGAAGCGGACCTCGGTCCCGCGGAGGCGGCCCGGGGCGGTCGCGAAGTAGTAGCCGTTGCGGTACTCGATCGCCGCGCCGAGCGAGCGCATCGCTTCGACATGGAGGTCGACCGGTCGTCGGCCGATCCGATCGCCGCCGGGGTTGCTGATGATGACCCGGCCGAATCGGGCGAGGAGCGGGCCGAGGAGCATGAAGCTCGCTCGCATCTTCGCGGCGGCCTCGAGCGGCACGAAGAGCCACTCGACGTCGCCAGAGGCGACCTCGTAGACGTTCTCCTCGGGGTGGTCGACGACGACGCCGAGGTCGCGGAGCGTCTCGGCCATGACCCGCACGTCCTCGATCTCGGGCACGTTCGTGAACCGGCAGCGCTCGCCGGTCAACGTCGCCGCTGCGAGCATCTTCAGCGCCGCGTTCTTCGAGCCGCTGATCGGGACGGTCCCCGACAGCGGTCGACCGCCCTCAACCCGGAAGACCTCCTGGGGGACGGCCTCCGGGACAAACTCCCAATGAAACGGTTTTGCGTCAGCCATCAGCTAAGGACAATCACCACACGATGACGAAACTGGCAACCTCAAATGTAGAACTGCCACCCGATCACCGAGGTCCGAGGCGGAGCTCCGCGACGCCATCGGCCCGAGGTTTGGCGTCAGCCACGGCGCTTACCCGACCGTGCTAACCGCGCCTGCGGCCGCCCTCGCGGTGCCGGCGCTGGGCCACGCGCTCGCGAAGGAGTGCGGCCTGCAGCGCCGCACGCGCGGCGGCCAGGTCGATCCCCTCGTGGTAGCCCGATTCGAGCGCCCGTTCGGCGGCCTGGCGGGCGGCCGCGGCCTTCTCGAGATCGATCTCCGACGAGAGGTCGGCCGTCTCGGCCATCACCACGACCTTGTCCGGCAGCACCTGGACGAAGCCGCCGACGATCGCGAACCAGTCCTCCAACCCGCCGGAACGGATGTGGAGCTCGCCGACGCCGAGCGTCGACACGAGCGGCGCGTGGTTCGGCAATACGCCCAGCTCGCCCTCGGAGCCCGGCAGCGTGACGCCGTCGACGGTCTCGTCGAAGACGAGCCGCTCGGGCGTGACGATTTCGAGCTTGATCGGCATGAGGTCGACCTAGCCCTGGCCCTGGAGCCGCTCGGCGTTCGACCGGACGTCGTCGATCGTGCCGGCGAGGAAGAACGCCTGCTCGGGCAACGTGTCGGCCTTGCCCTCGAGGATCTCCTTGAACGAGTCGACGGTGTCCTTGATCGTGACGTACTTGCCTTCCCTGCCGGTGAACACCTCGGCAACCGTGAACGGCTGGCTCATGAAGCGCTGCAGGCGGCGGGCCCGGGCGACCGTGGCCTTGTCGTCCTCGGACAGCTCGTCGATGCCGAGGATCGCGATGATCTGCTCGAGGTCCTGGAAGCGCTGGAGGACGCGCTTCGTCTCCTGTGCGACCTCGTAGTGCTCCTGGCCGACGACGTTCGGGTCGAGGATCGTCGAGGTCGAGGTCAGCGGATCGACTGCGGGGTAGATGCCAAGTTCGGCGATCGAGCGCTCGAGGCGGATCGTCGAGTCGAGGTGGGCGAACGTCGTCGCGGGCGCCGGGTCCGTGTAGTCGTCGGCGGGCACGAACACCGCCTGGAGCGAGGTAATCGAGCCGTTCTTCGTCGAGGTGATCCGCTCCTGGAGGGCGGCCATCTCCGTCGCGAGGTTGGGCTGGTAGCCGACCGCCGAGGGCATCCGGCCGAGCAGCGCCGAGACTTCCGAGCCGGCCTGCGTGAAGCGGAAGATGTTGTCGATGAACAGGAGGACGTCGCGGCCCTCCTCGTCCCGGAAGTACTCGGCCATCGTCAGGCCGGTCAGCCCGACGCGCTGGCGGGCGCCGGGCGGCTCGTTCATCTGGCCGAACACGAACGCGGTGCTCTTGATGACGCCGGATTCGGTCATCTCGTGGATGAGGTCGTTGCCCTCGCGGCTGCGCTCGCCGACGCCCGAGAACACCGACACGCCCGAGTGCTTCGTCGCGACGTTGTTGATCAGCTCCTGGATGATCACGGTCTTGCCGACGCCGGCGCCGCCGAAGATGCCGATCTTGCCGCCCTTCTTGAACGGGCAGATCAGGTCGATGACCTTGAGGCCGGTCTCGAAGATCTCGACCTCGGTCGTCTGCTGGTCGAACGCCGGCGCGGGCCGGTGGATCGGCAGCGTCTTGCTGCGGTCGACGTCGCCCTTGCCGTCGATCGGGTTGCCGAGGACGTCGAACACCCGGCCGAGCGTGACGTCGCCCACCGGAACGCTGATGGGGCCGCCGGTGTCGCGGACGGGTACGCCGCGGGCGAGACCGTCCGTCGTCGTCATCGCGACGCTGCGCACCCAGTTGTTGCCGAGGTGCTGCTGGACCTCGCAGACGAGCGGCGTCGTGCCCTCGCGCTCGATCTCGACCGCGTTGAGGATCGCCGGCAGCTTGCCGGGTGGGAACTCGATGTCGACGACCGGTCCGGTGATCTGGATCACGCTGCCGGTGGCGGTGGGGGCGGCGGTCGCCATGGTGCTTCGTGCCTCCTGTGCGTCGTTCGTGCGGTCGGCTAACGCGCCTGCGCGCCCGACGCGATCTCGATCATTTCGCGGGTGATGTTGGCCTGGCGGACCTTGTTGTAGGCCAGGGTGTAGTCGCCGATCAGCTCCTCGGCATTGTCGGTGGCGTTGCGCATCGCGACCATCCGGCTCGATTCCTCGCTGGCCTTGCTCTCGAGCACGGCCTGGAACAGGCGGGTGGCGACGTAGCGCGGCAGGAGCCGCTCCAGGACGGTGCCCGGATCGGGCTCGAAGATGAACTGGTTGCCGGGGATCCCCTCGGTGTCCTCGGACGGCTCGATCGGCAGGAGCGAGTCCATCGCCGGCCGCTGCGTCAGCGTCGAGACGAACTGACTGAATACGATGTCGACCCGGTTGTACGTCCCGGCGAGGTAGTCGTCCGTGATGAGCCGGGCGAGCGGGATCACGTCGGCGAAGGACGGCCGGTCACCGTAGCCCTCGAAGTGGGCGGCGAGCGGGACGCGGGCGCGGCGCATCGCGTCGCGCCCCTTGCGGCCGACGGTGACGACGGCCAGCTCACCTGCGCTGCCGGTGATCTCCTGCGCCGCGAACCGGATCGTGTTCGTGTTGAACGGCCCGGCCAGGCCGCGGTCGCTCGTGACCAGCACGATCAGACGCTTGCCGCCCTCACGCCGCGCGAGCAGCGGGTGCTCCTCGTCGCCGAGAACGACGGCGAGATCGGCGAGGACCTCGTCGAGCTTCTGGCTGTACGGTCGAGCCTGGAGCGTCGCGTCCTGGGCGCGCTTCAACTTCGAGGCCGCGACGAACTGCATCGCCCGCGTGATCTGCTTGATGTTGCGGACCGCCGCAATGCGGCGACGGATCTCCCGCTGGCTCGCCATCTACCGCGTCCGATCCATGCCGCTCGGGGATTCGCCGGCCGGAAGTTTCCTTGCACGTCTGATGGACGTGGTATGTGCATCACCGCGCGGTCCGCTCGACGCGGTGAGCCTGGCCGACTTCCCTTGCACGTTCCTGGAACGTAGAAGGGACGATGGTTGCCCGTGGCCGTGGATATCACGTTCCTGGGACGTGATAGGAACGTTGCCATCAGCGCCGGGGGCGCGCAGGGCGGCGTCGGGCGCGCGGCCCGGAGCGCCGGGGGCGACGGCGGGCGAGGCGCGAACGGGACGGACTCGGAACTGCATCAGGCGAGGAACGTCTCGCGGAACTCGGCCAGCGCGTCGTCGAGGGCCTTGGCCAGCTCGTCGGTGAGGTTCTTGCTCTCGCCGAGCTCCTTGAGCACGTTCGGGTGCTCCGTCTCCAGGAAGCGGTAGAACTGGCTCTCGAACTCCTTGAGCCGGGGCGTCGGGACGTCGTCGAGTCGGCCGGTCGTCGCCGCATACAGGATCGCGACCTGCTTTTCGACCGGCAGCGGCTGGTACTGCGGCTGCTTGATGACCTCGCTGAGCTTCTCGCCGCGGGTTAGCTGGTCGCGCGTCGCCTTGTCGAGGTCCGACGCGAACTGGGCGAACGCCGCGAGCGAGCGGTACTGCGCCAGGTCCAGCTTGAGCGGCGCGGCGACCTTCTTCATCGCCTTCGTCTGGGCCGCCGAGCCGACCCGCGACACCGAGATGCCGATGTTCAGCGCGGGCCGCTGGCCGGCGTTGAACAGGTCCGTCTCGAGGAAGATCTGGCCGTCTGTGATCGAGATCACGTTCGTCGGGATGTAGGCCGACACGTCGCCTGCCTGCGTCTCGATGATCGGCAATGCGGTCAGCGAGCCGCCGCCGTTCTCCTCGTTCAGGCGGGCGGCACGCTCCAGGAGCCGCGAGTGGAGGTAGAAGACGTCGCCGGGATACGCCTCCCGGCCGGGCGGGCGGCGGAGGAGGAGCGCCATCTCGCGGTACGCCCAGGCATGCTTGGAGAGATCGTCGTAGACGCAGAGGGCGTCCTTCACCTGGCCCTGGCCCTCGACCTCGACGCCGTTCTCCATGATCTCCTCGCCCATCGCCACGCCGGCGTACGGGGCGAGGTACTGGAGCGGCGCGGGCTCCTCGGCGCCGGCGACGACGACGATCGTGTGCTCCATCGCGCCGTGCTGCTCGAGGACCGCGACGGTCTGCGCGACGGTCGAGAGCTTCTGGCCGATCGCGACGTAGATGCAGACGAGGCCTTTGCCCTTCTGGTTGATGATCGTGTCGATCGCGATCGCGGTCTTGCCCGTCTGGCGGTCGCCGATGATGAGCTCGCGCTGACCGCGGCCGATCGGGATGAGCGCGTCGATCGCCTTGATTCCCGTCTGGACCGGCGTGTCGACGGACTGGCGCACGATGACGCCCGGGGCGATGCGCTCGACGGGCCGGCGGGCGGTCGCCTGGATCGGGCCCTTGTCGTCGAGCGGCCGGCCGAGCGGGTCGACGACGCGGCCGAGCAGCGCCTTCCCGACGGGGACCTCGACGACGCGGCCGGTGGTCTTGACCGTGTCGCCTTCCTTGATGTCCGATGCGTCGCCGAGGATGACCGCGCCGACCGTCTCCTCTTCGAGGTTCAGCGCCATCCCGAAGACGTCGCCGGGGAACTCGAGGAGCTCGCTCGCAAGCGCGGCGTCGAGGCCGTAGATCTGGGCGATGCCGTCGCCGACCTCGACGACGGTGCCGACGCTGCGCGTTTCGACGCCGGCGTCGAAGCCCTCGATCGCGGACTTGAGGATGCTGGTGATCTCGTCGGAACGAATGGCCATGGAACGGTCTCCTACAGGGCGCCGGAGGCGAGTCGCCCTCGCAGCCGCTCGAGGCGGCCCCGGACGCTCCCGTCGATGAGTCGATCGCCGATCCGGACGACGACGCCGCCGAGAATCGACGGGTCGACGTTCGTCTTGAGGTCCACGCGGCCGCCGGTCAGACGCTCGAGATGGGTCGCGATCGCGCGAACTTCCTCGGCGCCGAGCGGAACGGCGCTCGTGGCGGTGGCGTGGGTCAGTCCCTTGCGGGCGTCGTCGCGCCGGGCGAACTCGGCGGCAACGCGCGGCAGCTGCTCGATCCGGCCCCGCCGGACCAGCAGCAGGATGAGGTTGCGGACGGGCTGGCTGAGCTTGGCGAAACCGCGCTGCGCGGCCTCGAGCCGCTGGTCGACCGGGATCGCCGGACTGGCCAGGGCGGCCATGATCGCCGGATCGGCGACGATCCCGGCGGCAGCCTCCAGCTCGCGACGCCAGACCTCCACGGTCCCGTCGCGAAGCGCGAGCTCGAAGGCGGCGTCCGCGTATCGGCGCGGCGCCGTGTCCCGGCGAGCCATCAGCTGCTCGAACCCCTCGGGGCGCCGCCGGACGAGCCGCCCGCGCCCGTTTCGGCGAGGAACTCCTCGACGAGTCGCCGTTCCCGCTCGGAATTGATCGTCTCGCCAACGACGCGGCTGGCGGCCCGGAGCGCGAGATCGGCCACCTCCGAGCGGAGCTCCGTGATCGCCCGCTGCTTCTCCGCGTCGATGTCCGCGGTCGCGCGCTCGCGCATCCGCTCCAGCTCCGCCTTCGTCGCGGCGATGTCCGCGTCGCGAGCATCCTGGGCGACCTTCTGGGCGCGGGTGATGATCTCGTTCGCCTCGCGGCGAGCCTCCTGGATGGCCGCCAGGCGTTCGGCTTCGGCGGACTCGCGGTCCTTGCGCGCCTGCTCGGCGTCGGCCAGGCCCTGCTCGATCCGTTCGCGACGCTCCCTGAGCATCCGGGTCACCGGGGCGCCGAACAGCCAGTACAGCAGGACGGCAAAGAAGATGAAGTTCAGCGACGAGACGATGACCCAGAACAGGTTGATCTGGAGCCCCGACGCGGTGCCTTCTTCCTGCGCCAGCTGGAAGGTGCCCTGCGCGACGCCGCTCGCGATCGCGAGCAGATCCACGATGCGTTCCTCCTCGGGGTCTTAGAGAACCAGCGCGAGGATGGCGACGACGATCGCGAGGACGCCGAGGCCTTCGGCGAACGCGGCACCCAGGATGAACTGGGCGCGAATCTGCGGCGTCGCATCGGGGTTCCGCCCGATCGCGGTGGCTGCGAGGCCGGTCAGGATCCCGATGCCGATGCCGGGGCCGATGACGCCGAGCGCGGCGAGGCCGGCGCCGAGGGGTCCGAGTTCCATGGACGTTGCTCCTCCGTTCCTTGTTGGTTGGTTGACGGTGCTTGGGGACCTTGAGTCAGTGGGCCGACGTGCCGGCCGGGATCGGTGGGGTGATGCCCCCTTCGGGGATCGCGGGATGCTCCTCGTGGTCGTCGTGGACCTCGACGGCAATGATCGTGTACATCAGCATCAGCGTCGAGAAGATCAGGGCTTGGACGAAGTTCAGCAGCCCTTCGAGGAGCAGGAAGCCGGCCGGCAGGATGACGATCGTGAGGGCCGTGATCACGCCGAGTGCGACCTCGCCGCCGTAGATGTTGCCGAAGAGACGCATCGAGAGCGTGATGGGCTTGATGAATTCGAGCATGAACTCGATGAGCCCCACAAAGAGCCCGATCATGCCCGCCCCGAAGCCTTCGCGGCGGAATGTGCCCAGCGGGAAGAACTTGCTGAGATACGTCCCGACGCCGAGCGTCCGGAAGCCCTGGAACTGGAAGTACACGAAGACGACGAGCGCCAGGCCGATCGTGACGTTCACGTCGCTCGTGGGCGCCCGCAGGAACTCCACCCTGCCGAACAGCGGGATCAGGCCGCTCCAGTTCGAGAACACGATGAACAGGAAGAACGCGACGAACAGCGGGATGTGCCTGCGGGCGGAGTCGCCGCCGAGGCCGTACGCCCAGCTCTCGAGGCCCTCCCACGCCCATTCGGCGAAGTTCTGGAAGCCACGCGGGAGCCACTTCAGCGACAGCCGGAGCGCGACCGCGATCACGAGCACGACCGCGATCACAAGCCACGTGGTGATGATCGTGTTCGTGATGCTGACGTCCCAGAACACGAGGCCGGGCGGCGGCTCGTGGTGGGCCGGGATGACGATCTCGGGCGCCGGCAGCTCGAGGTTCGCGATGATCAGGTCGCTGATGCTCTGGACAGGCTCGCCCGGATGTTCCTTGGGATAGGGCGGAACGAAGATCGCGGCGACGATGTCGAGCACGACGACGACCGCGATGAGAACGATCGCGATGCGGGCCTTGCTCGGACCACGCTTCTCGACGGGAACGTCGGGCTGGTCCGTGGGCGCAGGGCTCGTGGGCGCGGGCTGGGCATCCGGGCCCGGGGTCGCGGGCTCGTGGGCGGCCGGGGCGGCTGCCCGATCGTCACTCGACAAGCTGGCTCCACATGCAGAAGCGCGGCTCCTCAACCGCGCTCGGACAGGTCGTCAGTCTTCGATGCTTGCCAGGAACCGGGAGATCAGCCGGTAGACCGCGAGGGCTCCGGCAGCGAGGCCGCCGAGCAGTCCTGCGAGAAGGAACAGCGGCGAGACCCCAAGCTGCAGGTCAACCCAGTGACCACCCAGCGCCCCCGCCAACGTCGTGACCAAGAGGATGATGCCAATCTCAGAGAACAAGGCGAGATAGGCACCGGTTCGTCCGGGCTCGATCATGGGCGACCTGACAAGGCCGCGGGAGTATAGCAGAGGCCCTCGGCCGGTCGCCAACGATCGACGGGCCCGGCTACGAGCGCCAATCGGGAACGCGAAGGCTACGGACCGGGTGGTTCCTGGCTCGGCGCAGCCGTGGGCTCCTCGCTCGCGGTTGGGGTCGGCGTGGGCTCCGCGCTCGCGGTTGGGGTCGGCGTCGGCTCCTCGCTCGGCGTCGGGGTCGGCGCCGGGGTCGCAGTCGGCGTCGGCGGAGTGGGAGTCGGCTTTCTTGTCGGAGCGGGCGTCGGTCGCGGCGTGGGTCGCGCCGTGGCCGTCGGGCTCGTCGGCGTGGCCGTGGCAATCGGCGCCGAGGGCTGCGCTGTGCCGACGGGACTCGATTGCGGCGCGCTTGACGGCTCGGCTGATGGGGCGCCGCTCGGTGGCGCGGCGGGGCCACTTGGCGAGACCACCGGAGCGGTCGGCGCCCCAGCCGGAGGCGTTCCCGTCGCCGAGAGCACCGCCTCGTCAGGCCTGGCGGGCAGCGAGACCGCCGCGAACGCCGCGAGCACCACGACCATCACGGTCAAGATGCCAGCGAGCGGCCGCAGCAGCGGTGCCAAGCCGCGCCGGCGAGCCTGCGGACGGGTGACCCCCGTCGGCCGCGCCGTAACGGGCACGACCGGCGGGATCTTGTGGGCCTGCGGTCGCGCTCCGGACACGACGAAGCGTGTCGGGACCGTCGGCGCCGGGGCGCCCGGAACGCCGATCCGGTAGGCGATCGCGTCCTCGTCAACCTTGGCGGCGGCCTCGGCGTGGGCCGCCGCGCGATCCGACGCCGCCTCGGTCGGGCGTCCCAGCGCCCGCCGGACGACGTACATCCCGATCGACTCGTCGACGATCCGGGGCAGGCGCCGGGCGCCGGTCGCGTCGCGGGGCATGAATCGCGCCGCGATCGCGACGAACGCGATGACGACGAACGCGATGACGATCAGCTCGAGCGGCATGGAACCCCGCGGCGGGATCGGGCCGTGCGGATGCCCGACCGGTACGGGAATCTAGCATTCACGTCCCCGCCCACCGACACCGCCTGGCACCTGACCGGGCTCGAACCGCCGCCGGGCCCCCCGCCGCCTCCGACCCCGGGCGCGCGACCGGCCCTCAGCCCGATCCCGAGGTCTGCGCCGCGGAGCGGCCGTCGTCCCGGGCGTCGCGAGCGTCGGCGGCGCCGTCGACGCTGTCACGGCCCGCTTGCTCGTCATCGGGACCGCCCAGGTCCATGCGCGAGAGCGCGAACAGCGCCAGCCCGATCACGACGAAGACGCCGAGGAACGCGTAGACCTGGCCCGCGCCCGACAGCAGCAGCGACAGGACGCCCAGCGCGGCGCAGACCGCGTAGATGAGCAGCACGGTCTGGCGGTGCGACAACCCGACGTCGAGGAGCCGGTGGTGCAGGTGGCCGCGGTCGGGCGAGAACGGGGACCGGCCCTGGGCCACCCGCCGGACGATGATCCAGAACGCGTCGATGATCGGCACCGCCAGAACCAGCAGGGCGACCGCAATCTTGGCCGTGCCGAGAATCGAGAGGACCCCGAGCGTGTAGCCCATGAACATCACGCCGCTCGTCCCGACGAACACGGTCGCCGGGTGGAAGTTGTAGCGGAGGAACCCGAGCAGCGCTCCGGCGAGCGTGAAACACAGGACCGCGACGTACGGCTGGCTCACGAACGTCAGGCTGATCAGACCCAGCGTCACGGCGGCGATGAAGACGACCCCCGACGACAGCCCGTCGAGGCCGTCGATGAAGTTGATGCTGTTGATCATTCCCACGATCCACAACGCCGTGAAGCCGATCGCGAAGGGCGTGTCGAGGCGGACGATCCCCGGGCCGAACGGATTCGTGAAGAAGTCGATCGTCACGCCGAGCACGATCGCGAGCCCGGCGAGGATCAACTGGGCGCCGAACTGCCACCGGGCTCGCAGGTCGAAGTAGTCGTCGAGGACGCCAAAGGCCGCAGCGAGCGCCCCGCCGAGGAGCAGCGCCACGATCGCCTGGGGGTCGACCGACAACGGCGTCGGCAGGAACCGAAGCGTCGCGTTCGCTGCGCCGAACGCGAGGACGACGAGGAAGAACGCCGTGGCGACTGCCACTCCGCCACCGCGAGGGATCGGAATGACGTTGACCCGCCGCTGGTCTGGGTGGTCGACCGCGTCGACGTGAAGAGCGACGCGGCGGACGAGCGGCGTCAGGACGAGCGCGAGCAGCGCCGCCGCGATGAAGGCGCCGATGAGATACGGGAGTGCCTGCCCGACGAGCGGCGTGAACCTCACGCCACGGGTACGCCGGCTGACGCTGGCGGCGGGGCGGCCGCCGCGGCCGGTCGCGTCAGACCCGGCACGGGGAACGCGTCGCAGATCTCGGCGACGCGGGCCGTCAGCCGCTCGTGCGCCGCGCGGTCGCCGCGCCCCTCGATCGCGTCGATGATCAGGTCGCCGATCGCCTGCATCTCGGTCGGGCCCATGCCCCGCGACGTCACGGCCGGTGTGCCGACCCGGATGCCGGACGATGTGTTCGGCGGCTGCGCGTCGAACGGGATCTGATTCTTGTTGACCGTGATCCCGACCTCGTCGAGGAGCGCCTCCGCCTCGCGCCCTGTCACGCCAAGCGGCGTGACGTCGACGAGCATCAGGTGGTTGTCCGTGCCGCCCGAGACGAGGCGTGCGCCGCGCCGGGCGAGGGTTTCGGCAATCACGGCCGCGTTCTCGACGGTCTGGCGCTGGTCGCGGCGGAACACCTCGCCCTGGGCGATCTTGAACGCGACCGCCTTGCCGGCGATCACGTGCATCAGCGGGCCGCCCTGAACGCCGGGGAAGACCGTCTTGTCGACCGCCGCGGCGAGCGAGCCCTTGACGTTCGGGAACGCGGCGGGATCGATCGATGGCGGCAACTCTTCGCGGCTGAAGATGAGCCCGCCGCGAGGGCCGCGGAGCGTCTTGTGCGTGGTCGTCGTGACGATGTCCGCATGCGGGAACGGGCTGGGATGGACGCCTGCCGCGACGAGCCCCGCGATGTGGGCCATGTCGACGAACAGCAGTGCCCCAACCGCATGGGCGATCGCAGCCATCCGTTCGAAGTCGATGATCCGCGGATACGCCGAGGCGCCACCCACGATCAGCTTCGGCCGGACCTCCTTCGCCTGGGCCTCGAGCGCGTCGTAGTCGATTCGCTCGGTGTCCTGGCGGACGCCGTAGGCATGAACCTCGTACAGCCGGCCGCTGAAGTTGAGCTTCATGCCGTGCGTGAGGTGGCCGCCCTGGTCCAGCTTCATGCCGAGGATTCGGTCGCCCGGCTCGAGGACGCTGAAATAGGCGGCCATGTTCGCCTGGGCGCCGGAATGGGGCTGGACGTTGACGTGCTCCGCGCCCGGGAACAGCTCGAGGGCACGCCGCTGGGCGAGCGTCTCGGCGATGTCGACGTACTCGCAACCGCCGTAATAGCGCTTGCCGGGCAGGCCCTCGGCGTACTTGTTGGTGAGCCAGCTGCCCTGAGCCTCCATCACGGCGGCCGCCGTGTAGTTCTCGCTCGCGATCAGCTCGATCTTGTCGTGCTGGCGACGGCGCTCGCTCTCCATCGCTGCCCACAGCTCGGGGTCGACGGCGGAGATCGGCGCGTTCGCCGGGCCGTCGCGATCGGAGACCGTCATCGCTCGCTTCCTCCGCACGTCGGCCGCGCCGGGATCGGGGTCATCGGCGCCTATCTTCCCACGAGCTGGCGGCGGCCCGCGCCATCCGCACAGCTCGACCGGGACGGATCAGGCGACGCCCACGACGCGGATGGAGCCGACACCGCCGGAGACCTCGATGTCGGCCCGGTTCGCGGCGGTCGCGTAGTCGGGCGACGCGTAGCCGTCACCTTCGCGCGGGAATCGGGCCTCGTCGATGTCGGTCGTGCCGAGCGTCATCCGGCTCCGGATGCGAACCGCCACGTCGGCGGGCACCTCGACCACGAGCGCCGCCGCTCCGGTCTGGGCCCGGACGGACGTCGCGCCGGCGCGCCGCGGCAGCCGGATGCGAGTCTCGCTCGCACCCGTCTTGAGCTCGAGCGACCGAACCCGCAGGTCCGACAGATCGAGATCGCCACGCGCGGCTCCGGTCTCGACGCGCAGATCGAGCGGAATGTCGCCACTGAGACCGACGGTCCAATCGGACTGGCGCTCGAGCCACGGAATGCCCCGATCGGTGTCCTGGCGGAGCTCGAGCCGGTTGCCCTCGCGCCTGGCGATGACACCGCCCTCGAACCGTCCGTCGACGAGATTTCCGGGTTGGCCGCGCATGACCGCGAGCTCACCGGCTCCGAACCGGATCCGGACCTGGGCCTCGGTCGCGCCGTCGAGCGGGATCGACAGCGCCTCCGTGGGTGTGGTCCGGGCGAACAACGCCCCGAACAGGAACCAGATCCCGAGGACGATCAGGAGGATCGGCCACCACTGGAGCAGCATCTCGAGCGGACCCTGGGCGAGGACGCCGGTTGTGCTCGCCAGGAGGACCGCACCGATGACGATCGTGACGACGGGCCACGTGAACGCCCAGAGGACGCTCACCCCGCGCGTCCCGTCGAGCGCGGTCGTCACGAACGACACGACGCCGACGAGGATGATGAACAGCGGCCAGGCCTCGGTCCACGGGATGTCGAGCAGCTGCTGGACGAGCAGGACGACGCCGAGGCCGATCAGCCATGTCGCGGCGAGGAACGGTCCTCGCCGCGCGCTCGTCACGCGCCGCCTCCGGCCGTCCCCGAGGCGCCGTCGTCAGCGGGATGGTCGGGCGTGCCACGCTCGCCCGGCCGGAGGGCCATCGCAAGGATCACGACGCCCAATCCGAGGAGCGCGACCGGCCAGAGCCAGTCGGTGTCGAACGCTGGGACGTACTCGTCGAGGAGGAGCCACACGCCGGCAATGATGAACAGCGCACCGAACACCAGCGCGACGCTCTTGCCGCCGTCGCCGCGACGGGCCCGCTGAGCGGCACGCCGGGCTGCACGGGCATCGGCGAGCTCACCGGCCCGCTGCGCTCCAAGCTCCGCGGCGGGATCCGGCCCACCCGACGGCGATCCGGCCGCGAATGCGTCGACGGGCGGACGGCCGTAGCCGACCGGGTCTTCGGGGACGACGACGGCGAGGACGATGTACACGATCAGGGCGATCCCGCCCGTGAAGATCGCTGCCAGCACCCAGAGCAGCCGCAGCATGGACGGATCGGAGCCCCAGCGCTCCGCCATGCCGCCGGCCACGCCGGCGATCATCCGGTCGTCCCGGGATCGGTAGAGACGGTCCTCGTTCATCTGCAGGCTCCTTCGCCTTTCAGCGTAAGCGCCGCAGCGTTGCCTTCGATCGAAAGCTCGATCAGCGGCGCGCCGGCGGCGGCGGACCTCGTCCAGAGGCTGCCTGAGTGGGTCAAGCCCTCTGCGCTCAGGTTCGTCGCGAACGTGAGCTGCTCGGTGACGTCGAGGCGGAGCCCAACGTCGTCCGGGACGCAAAGGTCAATCGCGCCGGCATTGATCGACATGCTACCCGCCATCGCCGCTCGTCCTGTTTCGAGCCGCATCCGACCGGCATTCATCGTGAACTGCAGGTGATCGGTCCCACCGGAGCCCGCGACGATCCGGATGTCGCCCGCGTTGAACTCCGCCGTCAACGTGTCGAGTGACGCCGGGCCGAGATCGATCGCGCCCGAGACCGCGTTTGCGACGACCCGCAACTCGTGCGTCTGCGCGGCTGGAAGCTCGATCGTCCACGCGTCGCGGACGCGGCCCGTGGCACCCGCGGAGCGGACCGCGAGTCCGTCGTCTCGAGCGTCGATCGTCGGGCGGTCCGCCGTGTACGCGGCGTCGATTCGCCACCCGGGCGCGTCGGTTGCCGCGACGTCGAGCGTCCCGCAGCGGAAGTCGAGCCGGACCGACGCCGGGCCCGTGAACGAACCGGCCTGCTCGTAGTGCTGGGTATTCCCGCCCGGCCGGCAGTCGCCAAATGCCGGGAACGAGGATGGAGCAGCCGCCAGCACGGCACCGCCGAACAGTCCGAGCGTCAAGGCGATGACGGCCGTCCCGGCGACCGCCGCGCGTGTCCGGCGAAGGACGAGCAGGATCCCGACCGCGATCAGGACCAGCGGCCACAGCCGCCAGATGTCGGCCAGGACGTCGCCGTCGAGTCCGCCAGCCTGGACGATGAGCGGAACCGCACCGAGCGGAATGAGGAACAGTCCCCAGAAGAGCAGCCCGCGTCTGACACGCATGGGCACATCACCATCCGTCCGTCTCGTTCCGGTGGCGCCCGCGCGAGCGCCCCGACCACTCCGAGCGAGTGGCCCGCCGATCGTCATGCGCTCCGCTTCTGGCGGCTCGTGGCGTTCGGCATCGGGCGGGGGTCCGTTCGTCATGTCGCGCGTCGGCCGCGGACGGATCGTTCGTCACGCCTCCGCGAGCGGTCGGGGTTACGCCCCGGACGGCGCCTCGAGACCCGCGGCGCGCAGGCAGGCGGTGACTGCCTCGATGCTGACGTCGCCCGCGCGCACGATCCGGGCCGGCTCGACCGTGCAGTCGACGACCGTCGAGGCGGGGCCGCCGCCGGCCGGACCGCCATCGACGATGCAATCGACGGCATCACCCAGCTGGGTGGCGATCTCGGCGGCGTCGCGAGCCGGTGGCAGACCGGAGAGATTCGCCGACGTCACGGGCAGCGGCCCGACCGCGGCGGCAAGCGCTCTCGGGCAGTCGTGGTTCGGCACCCGGAGCCCGACGGTCGCCCGGCCGGCGGTCAGCTCCGGCGGGAGGTTGGCCCCCGGACGCTGGTCGACGATCACCGTGAGGCCACCCGGCCAGAACGCCTCGGTCAGGGCCCGCGCCGACGGCGGCCACGCGGCGACGGCGGCCGCCTGCTCCGCGTCGTCGAGGAGCAGCATGATCGCCCGGTCGGCCGGCCGCCGCTTGGCCTCGAACAGCCGGTCGATGCCGCCGGCGGTCCCGAGCGCGACGGCGATTCCGTAGACCGTGTCCGTCGGCAGCGCAACGACGCCACCATCCCGGAGCACGCGCGCGGCGGCCGCGTAGCCGGTAGGGTCGTTCGGGACGACGAGCGGGCTCATCGGATCACGCCGACGCGGGCAGTGCGGCGGCGGCCGCGAGCGCCGTGGCGCGCTGGGCCAGCAGCTCGTCCGCGGCACGAGCGGCGTCACGCGGCGAAGCGAGCACGAGCCGCTCGATCAGCTCCGCGGCGCCCTCGTCGGCGAGTGGCGGCGCCACGTAGCGACCGGCGGCGAGCACGGCGCCGGGCGCGTGGGGCATCGCCGCGCCGTGGCCGACGCCTTCGATCATCTCGAGGTCGTTGAACTGGTCGCCGATCGCGAGCACCGCCGACAGCGGCACACCGGCCCGCCGCGCGAGCCACGCGACCGCGACGCCCTTCGACACTCCCGGGCGGAGAAACTCCAGGAAGCGCGGGTGGCTGATCGTCACGTCGGCCACGCCGGCGAATCGCTCGCGGGTGGCCTCGAGGACACCATCGGCGACGGCCGTTTCGGCCACCGAGATGACCTTCGAGACGGGGCGCCGGACCCAGCCGCTGAGGTCGTCGGTCAGGACGGCTCGCCCGCCGAGGAACTTCGAGTAGTCGTCGGCGCCCGGGTCGTCGGACTGGATGATGAACCGCTCGAGGTGGTTCACGTGCGGCGAGAGCCCGATCGAACGCGAGTACAGGATGGCCTCGCGGGCCGCGGCCGCGGCGAGCGGCCGGTGCAGCAGCAGCCTGCCCAGACGACCGCCGGCCGGCGACATCGCCCGGATGATCGCGCCCTGGTAGCCCACGACCGGGTCGACGAGGCCGAACTGGCGGGCGAACCGCAGCGCGCTCGTCGTCATCCGGCCGGTGACGATCGAGACCTTCACGCCGCGGGCGACCGCACCCGACACCGCGGCAAGCGTCCGCGGCCGGATCTCCAGCGCGTCGTCGATCAGCGTCCCGTCGAGGTCGAGGGCAACGAGCCGGATCGGGAACGACGGTGCCGGCGTCCTCATCGGCTCACGCGGAGCACGCGCGGTAGTCCGCCGAGGTCGTTCTCGACCGTCGCCGACCAGCCCGGGACCGCGAGACCGGCCGCCGCCGGCGCCTCGACGCCCTGATCGCCGCCGATCTCGAACAGCGCGACCCCATCGTCGGCGAGGGCCTCCGGCAGCCGCAGCAGCAATGCCCGGATCACGTCGAGTCCGTCCTCGCCGCCGTCGAGCGCCGCCCGTGGCTCGAACGACGCGGCGATCGGCAGCCCCGCGATCGCGCCGGATCGAACGTACGGCAGGTTCGCGGCGATGACGTCGAACCGGCGGTGGGCGGGCAGATCCGGCGGCAGGAGGTCCGCCGTCGCGAACTCGAGCGTGTCGGCTACCGCATGGGCGACCGCGTTCTCCCGGGCCAGGTCGAGCGCATCGGGCCAGAGATCGGTGGCAAGGATCCGGACGACGTCGGCGACCGGCACCCGGCGCCGGCGCAGCTCGACCGCGACGGCGATCGCGACCGCGCCGCTGCCCGTGCCGACGTCGGCGACCCGAATCGGCTCGTCCTCGAACGACCGCCCCGGTGCGGTGAGCCGGGCCATCACCTCGCGGACCACGGCCTCGACCAGCCGCTCGGTCTCGGGCCGCGGAATCAGCGCCCGCGAATCGACCGCCAGCGCGATCCCGAAGAACTCCTTCAAGCCCCAGATGTACGCGACGGGCTCGCCGGCCTCGCGCCGGCGGACGGCCTCCTCGAAGCGATCGGCCGCCCCGGGCCCGACCGGCGCCGCCGGATTCGCGAGCAGCGTCGAGCGATCGATCCCGAGCGTGTGCGAGAGCAGGACTTCCGCGTCGAGACGGGCCGTCTCGGAGCCGCTCGCCGCCAACCGCGCGATCGCGTCCTCGAGGGCCTCCCCGGACGTCGCCACGCCGTCGATCAGAGCCGGATCGTGACCGAGACGTCGCCGACCTTGCGCAGAACCTCCGCCGACGTCGTGCCGCGCCAGCGGTGGAACAGCAGGTCGACCGACGCGTCGCCGATGCGCAGGTTTGTCACGGTGACCTTGCCGAGCCAGTCCGGCAGATTCGGCCGGAGCAGCTCCAGCTCGCGGCCGTCGGCGTGCGCCCGGAGCCCGAGCATCGTCCGGAGGAACATGAACGTCGCGCCGGCAGACCACGCCTGGGGCGAGCACGCGACGGGGTACGGCACGGGCATGGGTGCGTCGTCGCGATCGAAGCCGCAGAACAGCTCCGGCAGCCGGAACGCGTCGAAGTGCTGGGCCGCCTCGAACACGTGGCCGACGATCCGGTTCGCCTCCTCCTGGAAGCCGTACCGCTTCAAACCCGCCGCGGCGAGCGACGTGTCGTGCGGCCAGACCGTGCCGGTGTGATAGCCGAACGGATTGAAGCCGGGCTGGTCCGCGGCGTACGTCCGGATGCCCCAGCCGGAGTACAGCCCGGGCGCCAGCAGGCGATCGGCGACGTCACGGGCGCGTCCGGCCGACACGATGCCGGTCCAGAGGCATTGCCCGGCATTCGAGGCGATGGCATCCGCCTGGCGCTTCTCGCCGTCGAGCGCCATCGCGTAGTAGCGCTGATCCTCGACCCAGAACCTGTCCTCGAACCGGCGCTGGAGGTCGTCGGCCTCGCGATCGAGGCGGACCGCGAGCTCGACGTCGCCGCGCATCCGGGCGAGACGGGCCATCCGATGCTTCGCATCGAACACGTAGCCCTGGACCTCGGCGAGGGCAATCGGCGGGCGGGACTCGATGCCGGAGCGGTCGCGGATCGCGTCGCCGGAGTCCTTCCAGCCCTGGTTGAGCAGCCCGCGCCGGGACCGCCGCTCGTACTCGACGAAGCCATCGCCATCGCGGTCGCCGTATTCGTCGATCCAGCGCAGCGCCGCGAGCGCGTTCGGCCAGAGCCGGTCGACGAGGCCGCGGTCGCCGGTCCAGTCGAACGTCTCGCCGAGAAGGATCAGCCAGAGCGGCGTCGAGTCGACGCTGCCGTAGTACGGCGAATGGGGCAGCTCGCCGGCCCGCGCGGTCTCGCCGGCCCGCATCTCGTGGAGGATCTTGCCCGGCTCGGCGTCGCGCCAGTCGTCGACCTCGGTCGCCTGGAGCGAGGCGAGCACCTCGAGCGTCTCGACCGCGATCTGGGGCCGGAACGCCAGCGTCTGGATCGCGGCGATGATCGAATCCCGCCCGAACAGCGTCGTGAACCACGGCACACCTGCGGCGATGTAGCGCTGGCCTTCACCGGGCCCGTCGTTCACGAGCAGCCGCAGGTCGGCGACGCTTCGATTCACCGTCAGGTTGAAGAGCTGGTTGTCGGTCGCAACCGCGGTCGTCGAGCGGGTCCAGGCGTGATAGGCCGAAGTACCCTCGTCCGCGACGATGGCCGGCGGCTCGGGAACGAGCGGCATCGGTTCGTTCCGGCCGTCGGTGGGGGCGGGCCCGCCGCTGGACCAGACGATCCAGCTCAGCTCGTGGGACGCGCCCGCGGCCAGCGGGAAGTGCCAGCGGTAGCGGATCGCGCCGCCGAGGCTCGGAATGTCGTCGGGCCGAACCGCCTCGAGGTCGCCCGCCTCGGAGAACGCCACGTGCGTTCGCGATCGATAGCCATCGAGCCCGTCGTACTGGAACGTCGCCCGCGTCTCGGTCGCACCGATCGGCATGAGCGTGCCGCGGTCGCGGGGATAGCCGCGGACCTCGAAGATGTCGGCCGCGTCATCGGCGAGCTCGAGCATCACCTCGACCGTCTCGTCGTGCTCGGCGAAGTTGACGATCGTCACCCGCTCCCGAAGCGCCTCGCCGGTCACGAGCCGCTCGCGGGTGATCCCGAGCTTCTTGCCGGTCAGGCCCTGGCCGGGCCGGATCTTGTCGTCGGGGTTGCGGTCGAGCGTCGGATTCGTGAGCTGGATCACGCCCCGGAAGTTCGCTCCGGTTGAACCCTGGAGCACGACCGGCCGTGCGCCACCGACCCGGAGCACAGAGCACGAGAGCAAGCGCGTGTCGTTCCGGTACAGGCCCAGACCGCGCGAGTCGGAGTGGATGTCCCCGAACTGGTCGGTCAGCAGGAACATGTTGCCGTGCTTCAGGACCTGGACGCTCCCGAGGTCCGTGGCCTTCTCGATCGGTTCGACGCGGGGCTCGAAGAAGCGGACGCCCTCCGGGATGTCGTGAGCGGCAGGCGCCTCCGGGCGAGCCGCCGGACTCACGCGTTCCTGGGTCTCACGCGCCATCGCCGTCTCCGCCGAGATTTGCCAGCTGCTGCGCCTGGTCGGCCATGACGAGCGCGTCGATGAGCCGGTCGAGGTCGCCGTTCATGATCCGGGGCAGCGCGGACAGGTCGAGCTTGATCCGGTGGTCGGTGAGCCGGTCCTGGGGGAAGTTGTAGGTCCGGATCTTCTCGGACCGATCGCCCGCCCCGACCATCGACCGCCGCTCCGCCGACTGCTCCGCGCGCTGCTCCTCGAGCTTCATCTCGTAGAGTCGCGACCGGAGCACCGACATCGCCTTGGCCTTGTTCTTGTGCTGGCTCTTCTCGTCCTGGATCTCGACGACGAGGCCGGTCGGGAGGTGCGTGATGCGAACCGCCGAGTCCGTCGTGTTCACCGACTGGCCGCCAGGCCCCGACGATCGCTTGACCTCGATCCGGAGGTCCTTGTCCTCGTCGATCTCGACCTCCACCTCGTCGGCCTCGGGCATGACGACGACGGTCGCGGTCGAGGTATGAATGCGCCCGCTCGACTCCGTGGCCGGGATCCGCTGGACGCGATGGACGCCACCCTCGAACTTCAGCCGGCTGTAGGCGCCGTCACCGTGGATCTGGACGATCGCCTCCTTCACGCCGTCGATGCCGGTCGCGTTCACGTTCAGGATTTCGGGCGTGAACTTGTGGTCCGCGGCGTAGCGCAGGTACATCCGGAGCAGCTCGCCCGCGAACAGCGCGGCCTCCTCGCCGCCGGCCCCTGCCCGGATCTCCATGATCACGTCACGGTCGTCGTTCGGGTCGCGCGGCAGCAGGAGGACCTTGAGGTCCTCGAGCAGGCGTGTCTCGTCGGCCGCGAGGCGAGTCACCTCGTCGACGGCCATCTGGTGGAGCTCCTCGTCGCCATCGTGCGCGTCGCGCAGCTCTCGGGCGCCCGCGAGCTCCTGGCGCGTCGCCTGGAGCTCCCGGAAGGCGCTCACGACCGGCTCGAGGCGGGCCAGCTCCCGGCCGAGCCGGCGGAGAGCCTCGGGGTCCGTCGCGTTTTCGGGCTTCGCGAGCTCGGCCTGGACGTCGTCGTACTGCCGGGCGACCTCGGTCAGTCGGGCATCGAGGTCGTCGGGCGCTGCCACGACGCTCATGCCCCGGGGAGCGGCGGGTCGAGCGTGACGGGCGCCGCGGCCTCTGTCTCGGCGGTGCGCGGGAGCGCGTTCACCTCGCCGGGTCGACTGGCCTCTTCCCGCTTGCCGACGTCGAGCGGGTCGCGCTCGAAGGCGGCGGAGCCATCGGGGATCGCCTCGCCGTCGGCGTCGAGCGCCTGCTCCATCGACACGATCGCGACCTCGATCATGTCGTCGGTCGGTGGCTTCGTCGTGATCATCTGGACGAGAATCCCGGGCCACATGATCGCCCGCACGATCGGGTTGCCGCGATGCCGGGCGCCCCACTTGAGGATCTCGTAGCCGACGGCCGCGATCACGGGAATCAAGAGGATCCGACTCGCGATCATGACCCACGGCTCCTGCCGTCCGACGAACCCGAACGCGATGATCGAGAGGGCGATGACGACGACGAGGAACTCCGTGCCGCAGCGAGGGTGCGCGGTGGGGTACTTGCGGACCTCGTCGACGACGAGCGGGTCGCCGTGCTCGAGGGCGTGGATCGTCATGTGCTCGGCGCCGTGGTACTGGAACACGCGGTGGATGTCGCCGGACTGGCCGATCACCCAGAGGTAGCCGAGGAAGATCGCGACCTTCACGAGGCCCTCGACGAGGTGCTGGACGAACTGGTTCTCGATATTGCCGGTCGTCGCGCTCGCGATGAACAGCGGCAGCAGGAAGAACACGCCGATGCCGGCAATCAGCGTGATGACCAGCATGAGGATGATCGAGCCCTTGCCGAGCTCGACACCGTCCTCCTCGGCCTGGACGCCGGCGCTGCGCACGAGCCAGCGCGTCCCGACGATCAGCGTCTCGTACAGGACGACGAGGCCGCGGAGCAGCGGCATCTTCGACCAGCGGCTGCCGTGGAACCCCGAATCGAGTCGCTCGGTCGCCCACACGATCCGACCGTCCGGATGGCGCAGGGCGACCGCGATTGCGTCCCGGCCGCGCATCAGGACGCCCTCGATCAGCGCCTGGCCGCCGTACGTGTAGCGAGGCATTGGCAGAGTCTACCTTCGCCGGCTGTCGGGCCAGCTCTCGCGCCGGGAGGTGCCTGACACGGCTGTGGAACGTGGTACGGACGTCTCGAGAGCCGGCGTCACGGCCCTCGTGCGTGACGAAGTTCCTCACCACGTCCTGGAGACGTGCCAGGGACGTTGCCGGACCAACGCGGTCGATAGCACGGCGTGGAGACGTGGCAGGGACGTTGCCGGGCCAACGCGGTCGATAGCACGGCGTGGAGACGTGGTAGGGACGTTGCCGGGCCAACGCGGCCCGGGCTATCCCGCGGCGGCCGCCTTGCGTCGCGCGGCTGATCCGGCGCTCAGCGGCCGATCTCGACGGCCGCCGGGGCCCTCCCGCGGCTATTCGACCCGGTCTGGGTTGCCAGCCATGAATCCGTCACCGAACGGCGGTCGCGAGCCGTTTCGGGCGCCGTGGCTGGGTTGCCAACCCAGCCCCGATCGCGTGGGGCGCCAAGCGGGCCGCTTCCGCTCGGAGTCGTTGGTTGGCAACCCAGATCGTGCACGCGGGCCGGTCGCCGTGGCCGAGCCGCTCAGCCTGCGGCGGCGGCCTTGCGTCGCGCGGCTTCGATTCGGCGCTCAGCGGCGGCGACGTACGCCTCGTCGATCTCGATGCCCACGAAGCGCCGGCCCATCTCGATCGCGGCCACGCCCGTCGAGCCGACGCCCATGAACGGATCGAGCACGACGTCGCCCGGGCCCGACGCCAGTTCGAGCAACCGCCGCAGGACCCGCAGCGGCTTCTGCGTCGGGTGCACGGGGTCCCGAACGCGCTCAGACCCGCCGCAGATCGGCGCCTCGATGAAGTTGTGCATGTCGCGCTGCCGGCCGAAGTTCCAGGTGTGGCCACGGTCCCAGCAACACACGATGAGCTCGCACGAGTTCAGGAAGCCGACTCGCCGCAGCTTCGGCGGCGGGTTCGTCTTGTGCCAGACGATGAACTGAAACGTGTCGAACGCCGGGTCGAACACCTCGTGCCAGCGCCCCAGCAGGTTGTAGCTCGTGAACGCGAACAGGGTGCCGGTCGGCTTGAGGACCCGCCGGAACGGCTCCAGCCACTCCGCGGGATCGAACGCGACCTGATCCCAGTCCGCGACGTCGTTGTTGAACGACTTGCGCCACGCCATGTCGATGTTGCCGGTCGAGTACCCGCCCAGGTTGTACGGCGGGTCCGTGCAGATCAGGTTGACGCTGGCGTCGGGAAGGCGAGCCAGCAGCTCGCGGCTGTCGCCCTGCCAGATCGTGACGTCGTCCAGCACGCCTGAATCGTAGGCATGGCGAGCGTCGGGAATCAAAACGGCGAGTCTCTGGGTGACTCGCCGTTCGGATGACAGGGCCCTCCATACGGAGGGGATCCTCGCGGATAAGACCTACGTCCGGACCTGGCGCTCCAGTCGCTTCTGGAAGCGTTCCACCTGGCCGGCCGTGTCGATGATCGTCTGCTTGCCGGTGAAGAAGGGGTGACAGTTCGAACAGACATCGACGCGCAGCTCTTCGCGCGTCGAGCCGACCGTCCACTCCGTGCCGCAGGAGCCGCAGTGGACCTTCGCCTGGTAGTACTTGGGATGAATGTCGGGCTTCACGGGTTCGTTTCTCCTCGACGCCTTCCGGTCAGGGCCATCGCCCCGCCGGTGAACGCCGGCTCAGGTGGTTCAGGCGTCCGCTGCGGGCGCCTCGTCGGTCTTCTTCGTGGTTCGCTTGCGCGGGGCGGGTGCGGCGTCCGCGACGGCGTCGTCGGCCGCGGTCGCCTTGGCGGGCTTGGCCGGCTTCTCGGGCGCCGAGGCGGCGATCGCCTTCGCGGCGACCTCGTCGGCGGCGATCACGCGGATCCGCTTCTTCGATTTCGTCGCATGCTCGAATCGCACATGGCCGGTCAGCGTCGCGAACACGGTGTAGTCGTGGCCGAGGCCCGTGCCGGGCCCGGCGAGGAACGTCTGGCCGCGCTGGCGGACGATGATCGAGCCAGCGGTCACGAGCTGGCCGTCGCCGGCCTTGACGCCGAGTCGCTGGCCGACGCTGTCGCGGCCGTTCTTCGAGCTGGAGCCGGCTTTCTTGTGGGCCATGTCGGTTACTCGTCCTTCTTCGCGCGGGTGGTCTTCTTCGGTGCCGGCTTCTCCGCGACCTCGTCGGCTTCGGCTGGGTCGGATGCCTCGGCGGTGGCGTCACCGGCCGCTTCGGCCTTCGAAGCCTTCGCCCGACCCTTCGCCGGTGCCTTCGCCTCGGCTTCGTCCGCCTTCTCGGCCTTCTCGGCCTTCGCCGTCGGCTTGGCTCGGCCGGCCGGCTTCTCGTCGGTCTTGGTCCTGGCCTGCTTCGCGAGCTTTGCGGCGAGCTCCGCATCGGCGGCGGCCTGCTTCGCGGCTGCCTCCTCGAGGCGTTGGCGCTCGCTCTTCGCGTCGGCCTCTTCCTTGCGCTTCGCGTCGGCGGCGCTCTTCTTGCCGAACCGGACGTCCGTGATCTGGAGCACCGTCAGGTCCTGGCGATGGCCCTTCTTGACCCGGCGCCGTGCCTTGGGGCGGTACTTGAACGAGATCACCTTGTCGCCGCGCGTCTGGCGGACGACCGTGGCGCTGACCGCGGCGTCGGCCACGACCGGCTGACCGATCGCCGAGTCGTCACCGTCGGCGACGAGCAGCACACGCTCGATCGTGATCTCCTGGCCGGGCTCGGCCTCGAGCAGATCGACTTCGAGCTCCGTTCCGACCTCGACGCGGTACTGCTTCCCGCCGGTCTCGATGACTGCGTACATGGATCCTCAGGCGTGTGCGACGGTCGCACGCGGCGACGGCTGCGATGAACATGGAGAGGCGACGGGCAGGCCCGAACGCGGATGCGGAAGTGTATGTCCGGGTCCCGCGAGCGTCAATTGATCACACCTGCCGAGCCATTACCCACCTGCACGGATTCAGTCGAGGTCATCCGCGAGGAGGAGGCGTTCGCGAACGATCTCGTCGATCGCAATGTCCTGGCCCAGCGCTGTGCCGAGCGCTGCGATCACCTCGTCCGGCCGACCCGTGCCCAGCTCCGGGTGGATCCGGGTCCGCATCCGCAGGTGAACGCGGGAGTCTTCGCTCGCCGCGGCGTCGAGCGTCAGCAGGAGCGGCCGCAGGTCGTAGGTCTTCGTTTCGCCGCCCTTCTGGCGCTCGCGCACGATCCCGGTTCGAGCCAGCAGATCGACGGCCGCCTGGCGGATCATCTCGAGCGACACATCGCCGACCCGGGCACCGACCGCGTAGTCCGCCGCGGCGACCTGGCCACTCAGGGCCGGTGCGCCGAGCCAGACGTTCTCGAGCCCACGGGCCCGATGACCGGCCGGGAGCACGACGTCGACTGCCTCGCGGACCTGCCACACCGGTCGGACGTCCGTGAGCCAGAACTCGACGAGCTCGGCCTCAGCCGAACATCCCGACGGCAGCGGCGCGCCCAGCGCCACACGCGGCCGCCCCGACGCGAGCAGCAGGATCGGGAGGCCGGAGTCGAGGAGCGAGGTCTCCCAGCGACCGATGTAGTCGCGACCGGTCGGGATCTCGTCCGGCGCCGGCCGATCGCGCGCGAACGTCAGGCGCCAGCGCTGGCGCGGCTCGAGAACAGGCGCGGGCTCCGTCTCCGGCGCGGGCTCAGCCGGGTGCGTGCGAGCGTCGGTCGAGGCGGTCACGTCTGGTAGTCTGCGGCAACGATGGACGAGCCCGTCCGGCCCGACGCGGCCGCCGCCCAGGATGCGGCCGGCATGCCGTCCTCGACCGACCCGGACGGCGCTCCCATCCCCGAACCGGCGCCGCGTGCCGCGCTGTCGGCCGGCGTCCCGCCGCTGACGCCCCGCGTCCCGCCGCTGACACCCCGCGTCCTCGTCCTGCTCGTTGGCGCCGTCGTGCTGGGCGTGGTGCTCTACTTCGGGCGCCACGCGCTCGGGCCGTTCGTCGTCGGCCTCGTCCTCGCGTACCTGCTCGATATTCCCGTCGAGCGGATGGCACGGGTGGGCGTGCCCCGCTGGGTTTCGGTGCTGCTCGTCTACGCCCTCGTCGCGGTCCTGTTCGTGCTCGCGATCCGGGCGGTCGTCCGGCCGCTGGTCGATGAGATCTCGACCTTCATCCGCGAGTTCCCGGCGTTCATCGCGCAGGTCACCGATCTCTACGCCCACCTCGATCTGCCGCCCGCGCTCCGCGAGGCGATCGACAGCTGGCTCGAGAGCCTCAGCCACGGCGTTGGTGGGCTGAATCCGGGCGACCTCCTGCCGGTCGTCACGGGACTCGCCGGCGTCGTCGGCTCGATCGTGGGCTACGTGGTCGTCCCGGTCTGGGTCTTCTACCTGATCAAGGACAGACCGGCACTCTCGAAGGCCGCCGAGGAGTCGATGCCCGCCGCGTGGCGAGCGGACGCCCGGGCGGTGTCCGGACTCAGCCTCCGAGTCTTCGGCCAGTGGCTCAAGGGCCAGGTCTTCCTGGGACTGGTCGTCGGCGTCGCGACGTTCATCGGCCTCGAGATCCTGAGCATGACGGTCGACCCGGTGTTCGGGCGGTTCGCGGTCCTGCTGTCGGTGCTTGCCGGCATCCTGGAGCTGCTACCGATCATCGGACCGATCATTGCGGCGATCCCCGCGGTGATCCTCGGTCTGACGGCGGGCGTCGACGCCGCGATCGCGGCGGTGATCCTCTACGCGCTCATTCAGCAGGTCGAGAACCACATCCTCGTCCCGAAGATCCAGGGCGATGCCGTCGAGCTCCACCCGAGCATCGTGATCATGGCCATCGTCCTGGGTGGTGCGATCGCCGGGATCATCGGGGCGATTTTGGCGGTGCCGATCACGGCCGCCGCGCGCGACATCTTCCGCTACGCGTTCCACCGGGTCGACGAGCCGCCAGCCACGCCAGAGGAAGCGCTGGCGGCCATCCGAGCCCGCCCCGTGCTCGTCGAGAAGGCGCCCGACGCCGAACCTCCGCCCGACATCGGCGCTGCTGCCGACGCCGGCGCCCCACCGTCGTGAGCCCCGAGCGGGACCCGTACAAGGTCCTCCAGGTCGATCCGGAGGCGGAAGACGAGGTGATCCAGGCCGCGTACCGCCGGCTCGCCCAGAAATACCACCCGGACCGACAGCCCGGACCGGACGGAGCGACCCGGATGATCGCGATCAATGCGGCGTGGGAGCTCGTCGGAGATCCCGCGAAGCGCGCCGCCTACGACCGCTCGCGAGCCTCGGGGCAAGCCGGCCCAGCCGCGGCCGCTCCGTCGGCGTACCCGAGTCCGGCCTCACCGCCACGTCCGGCCCCACCGAGCCCTCGCCCCGCTTCGGGCCCGGCGACGGGCGGGTCCACGGGCCAGCGGCCGCCGGGGCCCGAGACGGTATCCCGGGACTGGACGTCCGGACGCTCCGGTGCCGGTGGCGGCTACGACGCCACGACGATGCGCAAGGCCGAGGGCGAGGGAGCGGCCGGACCGCCGCCGGGCAACCCGTCCGGCTCCGTGTTGAAATTCGGCCGCTACGCGGGCTGGTCGATCGGGGAGATCGCCCGGCGCGACCTCGAATACCTCGAATGGCTCGATCGAATGGCGATCGGCCGCCAGTACCGGGACGAGATCGACATCGCGCTCAGGAGGGCCGGCCGCCGTCGCAGCGCCGCCGCCGATGCGGCCGACCAGCGGGGGTTGTTCAGGCGGCGCTGAGCGCAGAGGCGACCCAGCGCGCGGAGGCGACGCACAGCGCGGCGGCGACGCGGAGCGGCGAGCGGGCCACGCCGGATGCCCTCACCACTCGGCGCGCGTCTTCTGCCGGATGTTGATGCTCTGCATGATCCCGAGACCCAGCGCGATGCTGATCAGCGACGCGCCGCCGTGCGAGATGAACGGCAACGGGATCCCGGTGATCGGCATGATCCCGACGACCATCCCGAGGTTCACCGTGAGCTGGAACAGCAGCATCGACGACAGTCCCACGGCGAACATCGTCCCGAACGGGTCCCGCGACCGCCAGCCGCCGACCATGATCCGCCACAAGAGCGCGGCGAACAGCACCAGCAGCAGCACTCCGCCGATGAAACCCAGCTCCTCGAGATAGATCGCGGCGACGAAGTCGCTCTCCTGGACGGGCAGGAAGTTCAGCTGGTTCTGCGTGCCGTTCGTGAGACCCTTCCCGAACGGCCCGCCCGATCCGACCGCGATCTGCGACTGGTGGAGCTGCCAGCCCGCGCCCTGGATGTCGCTCGACGGCTCGAGGAAGCCCAGGATCCGCTGCTGCTGGTAGTCGCGCAGGACGTTGTTCCAGACGAACGGCAGCGCGGCGAGCACCGCGACCGCCATCGCGCCGAGCCAGCGAAGGCTCGCGCCGGACATGAACAGCATCCCGGCGAGGATCGCGAGCAGGACGAGCGACGTGCCGAGGTCGGGCTGCGCCATCACGAGCAGCCAGGGCGGACCCACGAGGACGCAGGCGCCGAGGATCGACGGCAGCGACGTCAGCTTGCCCTGGCGCGAACCGAGGTAGTTCGCGAGGACGATGATCATCATGATCTTCGCGAGCTCGCTGAACTGGAACTGGAACGGGCCGATCTGGACCCAGCGCGCGGACCCGCCGACGCCGGAACCAATCCCGAGCGTGACCACGAGCAGCCCGATCTGGAGCGCGTAGAGCGGCCAGGCCATCGCCTTGAGCCACTTGTAGTCGAACGCGGTCGCGATCAGAAACACGATCAGCGCGATCCCGGTCCACATGAGGCCGCGAACGAACGTCGTGCCGGGCTCGAGGACGCCCTGGCCATCCTCGACGCTGTTCGTGTAGGCCATCAGCAGCCCGATCGACCCCAGCAGCGCCGCGTACGCCGCGAGCTGCAGGTCGAACGACCGCCACGCCGCCCCGATCGAGCGCGCGGCCCAGTCGCTGACGCGAGCCGGTTCGGCTCGGATCACGCCCATCGGTCGGCCACGATCGTCGCTCGCATCAGTTCGACTGGTAGAAGTTGCCGCGCTCGAGGAGGTTGAAGTTGCGGTAGTCCTTCTTGATCCCGTAGTGGAGCTGCATGAAGTACTTCACGATCTCCGTGCCCGCATTGCCCTTCGTCCGCGAGTCGTAGGCGAACGCGAGGACGACCAGTTCCGAGTCGCCCTTCGCGAGCGCCTTGAGACCCTGGGGATCGTTCGCGTGCTTCGTCGGGTCCTTCGGCGTGAAGCCCACGAACCAGGAGTGGAACGGCAGCCGGCCCTTGCTGTCACGGGTCCCGAACTCGGCCGTACCCGACTTGCCGGCGATCACGATCGGCAGGTCGACGAGGTTGTAGGTGTGGCGCAGCGTCACGACCGACCGAGCGGCCTCGCGCATCTCCTTGAGCACGCTCGGCTTGACGTCGAGCTCGTGGAGCAGCTTGGGCTCGAACCCGCGCACGACCTCGCCGTCGGGGCCGACGATCTCGCGGACGAGCTGCGGCTGGTAGAGCTTGCCGCCATTCGCCAGCGCCGCGTATGCGTTGATCAGCTGGATCGGCGTCACGACGTCGTAGCCCTGGCCGATGCCCGCCTGGTAGACCTCGCCCGGGAAGATCTCCTCGCCCTTCGCCTGGAGCTTCCACTGGTTGGTCGGGACGATGCCGGTGACCTCGCCGGGCAGATCGATGCCGGTCTTCTGACCGAACCCGTACTGGTTCGCCCAGTAGGCGAGCCGATCGATGCCGAGCATGCCGGCGAGCTGGAAGAAGAACGTGTCACTCGAGTGGCCGAAGCCGCAGTCGATGTTGCAAGCCCCGAAGCCCCGATGGTTCCAGTCCCAGAACCTCGTCGAGCCCAGGGTCAGGTACGGGCGGGTCTGGACGCGCGTGGTCGGGCTGATCTTCCGATCGGCGAGGGCGCCGGTGCCCGCCACGAGCTTGTACGTCGATCCGGGCGGGTAATGGGCGCTGACCGCGTGGTTCAGCAGCGGCTTGTCCGGGTTCGCCAGGAGCGCCGCGTAGTCCTTCGCACTGATGCCCCGGGCGAAGAGGTTGTCGTCGTACGTCGGCAGGCTGACCATCGCCAGGATCTCGCCGGTCTGGGGGTTCATGGCGATCACGGCACCCCGCTTGAGGCCGGCCGCCTTCATGCCCCAGCGCAGGGCCTGCTCCGCGTACTTCTGCTCCTTCGTGTCGATCGTCAGGCGCAGCGAGTCGCCCGCCTGGGCATCCCTGATCGTCTCGAGGACCTGCAGCGTTCGGCCCGACGCGTCCTTCTCGACGCTTTCGGCGCCGTAGACGCCGCGCAGTTGCTCCTCGTAGAAGGCCTCGAGGCCGGTCTTGCCGATCAGGTCGTCGGGCAGGTACCCCCTGCTCTTCAGGTCGACGGACTGCTCCGGAGAGACCGGGCCGGTGTACCCGAGGATCTGGGCGTAGAGCGAGCCTTCGGTGTACTGGCGACGGGCCTCGACAGCGACCTCGACGCCGGGCAGCTCGAAGCTCGCCTCGGCGATGAGACTCGCCGTCTGCTTCGGGACATCGGTGGCAACGCGAACGGAATCGAACCGTGATCCGGGGCTGCCGTCGATCGCCTTGTTGATGTCGACAACGGAGACGCCGGTCAGCGCCGAGAGCCGCTCGACAACCTCGTCGCGGCGATCCTCGGGAAGGTCGGCCGGCCGAACCTTCACCGCGAACGTCGGAACGTTCGTGACGAGAACTTCGCCGGACCGGTCGTAGATCAGCCCGCGGGTCGAGAGAATGGGTTCGAGGTCGGTTCGGTTGCTCGCGGCGAGCGTCGCGAACTCGCCGCCGCTGATGATCTGGAGATAGAACAGGCGCACGCCGAGCGTTCCCAGGCAGATCACGACGGCCAGCGCGAACACGAAGAAGCGCGACGGCGAGCGGGTCGTCGTCGCGCGGCCGTCGATGTAGCCATAGCGGTTCACCAGTCCACCCGCTCTTCCTCGACATAGCGGTCGTGGACGGCGACGGCGAGCGGGCCGACGAGGATCCCGACGATCGCGTCGTAGCCGACACTCGGCAGGAGGACGGCGACGGGATTCTGGATGGCGGTGGACGTTCCGAGCGCGCCCAGGAGCAGGAAGAGGGTCATCGAGTACACGAGGCTAAGTGCAGCAACTGCGGGGACGACCACGAGGGGCCGCCACCGGTAGAAGAGGCGGGCAATCGCGCCGGCAAGGCCGACGCAGACGATGAGTGCGAATGACGATGTACCGAGTGGACGCTGCGCCAGGACGTCGAGTGCGATGCCACCGACGAAGGCCCACACGAGCCCACTTTCGAGGCCGATCGCGAACGTCCAGACGACCGCGAAGACGAAGACGAGGTGCGGCTGGGCATCGCCCACCCGAATGTAGGGACCAACCGTGAGTTCGACGATCGCTGTCACCGTCGCTCCGATCGCGGCGACGAACAGGGACATGGCTGACGATCCTCGGCAGATTGGCCAGGGTCGCGCCCGGCGTTGTTCGTGTGCGTGACGTTCGGGGCGTTGGCGACGTCGCGGTGGAGTATCCCACGGGCGCGGTACTCGGGCAACGGTCCTGATCCGTTCGTTTGACCACGCTTCCGGGCGAATGATCATTGTTTCTTGAGAAACATCCCGGGATGCGCCCGGTTATCGCGAGTGCATCGGCCCGCAATCGCGAAGAAAGCGGGACCTGCGACGATCGGCCCGGACTGGGCGGCTGGATCGCCCAGTCGAACGGAGAAATGTGCCTCCGAATGGTAGAATTCGTGATCGTGAGCGCGTCACGGCAGGGTTTCTGAGTGGGTCAGACGATCGCCTGCATCAACCAGAAAGGCGGCGTCGGGAAGACCACGACGGTGGTCAATCTGGCGACCTATCTCGCCCTCTCCGGACACCGCGTCCTCATCGTCGACCTCGATCCGCAGGGAAATGCCACGAGCGGACTCGGCGTGGACAAGGCCCTGGTGGAGCGGTCGATCTACGACGTCCTCGTCGACGGTGTCCCGCTCCGGGACGTGATCGTCTCGACATCGGTCGACCGGCTTGCCCTTGCGCCGTCCTCGACGGCCCTGTCGGGGGCAGAGGTGGAGCTTGTCGCAGGTGAACGCCGCGACCGCCGCCTCGCACGATCGCTGGCCGGCGTGGTAGGAGACTACGATTGGATCCTCGTCGACGGTCCACCATCGCTCGGACTGCTCACGGTGAATGCCCTGACGGCGGCCGACGCGGTGCTGATCCCGATCCAGTGCGAGTACTACGCGCTCGAGGGGCTCGCACAGCTGACCGCGACGGTGAATCTCGTCCGGGACAACCTGAACCCGGATCTCGAGCTCAACGGCGTCCTGCTCACGATGTACGACGCTCGGACGAATCTCTCGGCCGAGGTGGCCGCCGAGGTCCGGAAGCACCTCGACGGCTCCGTCTACCAGACGGTCATTCCTCGGAGCGTCCGCCTCGCCGAGGCGCCCAGCTACGGCCAACCAATCGCGTTGTATCGGCCGGATTCGCGCGGTGCAGCGGCCTATGCGGCATTCACCGGCGAGTTCACGGCACGGGCGGCAGCGATCGCCCGATCCACCCCGTCCGATCCCCGGCCAACGATGCAGGCAGGAGCAGCATGACCGTCAAGCCTGAACGCCAGAGTGGGCTCGGCCGCGGGTTGGCCGCGCTGATCCCCCAGCGCGCCACCGAACCCGGCATGACCGAAGTCCCGCTGGCGCGGATCCGCCCGAACCCGCTTCAGCCTCGCCGGCACTTCGACGAAGCGGAGCTCGAGGCGCTCGCGGCGAGCGTGGCCGAGCACGGCGTCCTGCTGCCCGTGCTCGTAACCCAGACACTCGACGGCTACCAGCTCGTCGCCGGCGAGCGGCGGTTCCGCGCCGCTCAGCTCGCGGGGCTCGACCGAATCCCGGTCGTCATCCGCCAGGTCGCCGATCGTGACCAGCTCGAGCTGGCCCTCGTCGAAAACCTGCAGCGCGAGGACCTCAATCCGATCGAAGAGGCGAATGCCTTCCGGCAGCTCATCGATGACTTCGGGCTCACGCAGGAGGGCGTCGCCGCGCGCGTCGGCCGCGCCCGATCAACGGTGGCGAACACGCTCAGGCTGCTCGATCTCGACGAGCGGCTCCAGCAGTTGATCGTCGAGGAGCAGCTGACCGAAGGCCACGCTCGTGCGATCGGTGGACTGCCCCGCGAACAGCAGGCGCGCATCGCCGATATCGTGCTCGAGCGCGGCCTGTCGACACGAGAGACGGAAGAGCTGGTCCGCCGCCTCCGCGAGCCGCGGATCGAGAAGTCACCAACCGCCGCGCCCGCCCGCGACTCCGAGCTGGAGCGCGTCGAGGAGGACTTGCGGCGGTCGCTCGGCACGAAGGTGACGCTCGCACGATCGCGCAAGGGAGGCCGAATCATCATCGAGTACTACAGCGAAGAGGAGCTCGGGCAGCTCTACGACCGCCTGATCGGGGGAGCGGCGTGACGGAGGAAGCCACCCGCACGGTGGTTGCCGCGGGCAACGGAACGCGCCGCAAGAAGGCGGCCGGTTCGGATTACACCGCTGCCAGCATCCAGGTCCTCGAGGGCCTCGAAGCGGTCCGGCGGCGCCCCGGCATGTACATCGGTTCCACGGATGAACGCGGCCTGCACCATCTCGTCTGGGAAGTCGTCGACAACTCGATCGACGAGGCGATGGCGGGCCACGCGCGGGTCGTCGAGGTAACCATCGGGCAGGACAACATGATCACGGTCGTCGACGACGGCCGGGGCGTCCCCGTTGGCAAGCACTCGACCGGCAAGGACGCCCTCGAGGTTGTCCACACCGTGCTCCACGCCGGCGGGAAGTTCGGGGGCGGTGGCTACAAGGTCTCTGGCGGGCTTCACGGCGTCGGTGTCAGCGTCGTCAACGCGCTGTCGGCCTGGATGCGTGTCGAGTCCGCTCGCGATGGCTATGTATGGGCCCAGGAGTATGCCCGCGGCAAGCCGACCACACCGGTGAAGAAGGTCGGTCCCGCGGGCGACCGCCGCGGAACGACGACACGCTTCCTCGCCGATCCCGAGATGTTCGAGACGACCGAGTACTCGTTCGAGCAGATCTCGCAGCGTCTACGCGAGTCGGCATACCTCACGAAGGGCGTCTGGATCACGCTTCGTGACGAGCGACTCGATCGCGAGCGGTCGTTCTACTTCGAGGGCGGGCTCGTCTCCTTCGTCCGCCACTTGAACCGGAACAAGGAAGCGCTTCACACCCGGCCGATCTACTGTGAGAAGCGCGACGGCTCGACGACGATCGAGGTCGCCCTCCAGTACAACGACTCCTACACGGAGAACGTCCTCGCGTTCGCGAACAACATCAACACCGTCGACGGCGGCACGCACGTAACGGGGTTCCGCGCCGCCCTCACCAGCTCGCTCAATGACTGGGCCCGCCGCTCCGGCGTGCTCAAGGACGCCGATGGCAACCTGTCCGGCGACGACGTGCGTGAGGGTCTGACCGCGGTCGTGAGCGTCAAGCTCACGGAACCCCAGTTCGAGGGCCAGACGAAGGCAAAGCTCGGCAACGCCGAGGTCAAGGGCCAGGTCCAGACGGCCGTCGCGGACGCCATCGGCCAGTACCTCGACGAGAACCCCGCCGACGGGCGTCGAATCATCGAGAAGTGCCTCACGGCGGCGCGCGCAAGGGAAGCCGCGCGCAAGGCGCGTGACCTCGTGATCCGCAAAGGCGCGCTTGACGGTCTCTCCCTCCCGGGCAAGCTGGCCGACTGCCAGGAGCGCGATCCGGCTCGGAGCGAGCTGTACATCGTCGAGGGCGACTCGGCTGGTGGCTCCGCGAAGCAGGGCCGCGATCGGCGCTTCCAGGCGGTTCTGCCGCTCCGGGGCAAGCTCCTCAACGTCGAGAAGGCGCGCCTCGACAAGATCGTGGCGAGCGAGAACGTCCGGCCCCTGATCATCGCCCTCGGGGCCGGCATCGAGGGGATCGGCGACAGCTTCGACATCACGAAGCTGCGCTATCACCGGATCATCATCATGACCGATGCCGACGTCGACGGCGCCCATATCCGGACGCTGCTGCTGACGTTCTTCTACCGGCACATGCCGCAGGTGATCGAGAACGGCTACCTGTACATCGCGCAGCCGCCGCTCTACCGCATCAGCACCGGCAAGCTCACCCGCTACGCCAACTCGGAGAAGGAGCGCGACCGGATCGTCAAGGAGATCAACCAGAAGAACGTCTCGGTGCAGCGCTTCAAGGGCCTCGGCGAGATGAACGCCGATCAGCTCTGGGAGACGACGATGAACCCGGAGACGCGGACGCTGCTTCGAGCGGAGATCGAGGATGCGGCGGAGGCCGACGCGATCTTCACGAAGCTCATGGGCGAGAAGGTGGAACCGCGCAAGGAGTTCATCAAGACCGAGGCCCGGAAGGTCAGGAACCTTGACGTCTGAGGCCCGGGTCGCCAAGCGCATCGATGAACGCTTCAGCTTCGAGCCCCACAACTGCTTCGCCTGCGGGACGCTGAACGCCGGCGGCCTGCATCTCGACCTCCACGTCGACGGCGAGCGGTGCTGGACGGACCTCTCGATCCCGACGCGCTTCCAGGGTTGGGACGAGATCGCCCACGGCGGCATCGTGTCGACGATCCTCGACGAGGTCATGGCCTGGGCGCTCGTGGACACCGATCACTGGGGCCTCACGGCCCGCCTCGCGGTGGAGTTCAAGCGCCCGGTGCCGCTCGGTCGGCCGATCCACGCGGAAGGGTGGATCACGGACGCACGGCGCCGCATCGTCACCACGGCGGGCCGGATCGTCGACGGCAGCTCCGGCGAGCTCCTCGCGACGGCTGAGGCGCTGTACGTCGCGGCGCCGGAAGGCCGCAAGCGGGAGCTCAAGGAACGCTACGGGTATCGCGAGGCACGCCAGCCTGGAAACGGCACCCGATGACCGCCGCGACGACCGCTCCCGGCCCTGACCGCCCAATCAGTCCGATCACCGAGCGGGCCGTCGCGTTCGTCGCGGAGCACAAACCGGCCGCCGAAGCGCTCGGCCGCAGCCTGGCCGATCTCACCGGCGATCCGGAGGCGTTCGCCGTCGCGCTGCGGCGCGGCATGGCGACGCTCGCCGACGCCGAGTACGCAGCTGGCCAGCGCCGGATTGCACCCGGAATCGGGCCCGTGATCGGCGTTCGCTGGCCCCTCATCGAGGCTGTGAAGCGCGGGTTCCGCGACTCGACAACGGGCGAACGCACGAGCACGTGGCTCTTCCTCGCGGATCGGATCCTGCGCGACGACACGATCGAGCCGCGCTGGTTCGCGTTCGGGCTGCTCGAGCGGACGATCGCCGACGAGCCGGAGCGGACGTGGCAGCTCGTCAGGCGGGCGGCGCGCGAGGCGACCGACTGGGCGACGGTCGACGCGCTGGCTCACGTCGTCGGCAAGGGGATTCTCAACGAGCCGTACCGCTGGGCGGAGCTCGAGCAACTCGTCTTCTCGCCGAACCGCTGGGAACGGCGCCTCGTCGGCAGCACGATCGCGACGACGCCGTTCGTCGATCACAAGCGAGGCCGCCAGCCGGAGATCGCGAGCCGCGGCCTCGACCTGATCGCCCAGCTGATCGGCGACGATCAACCGGATGTCCAGAAGTCGCTCTCCTGGGCGCTCCGGAGCCTCGTGATCGTCGACAAGGACGCTGTGACCGCCTTCTGCGAGCGCGAAGCGGCCATCGCCGCCAGCGGGGACGACGGCCACCGGGCATGGGTCGTCCGGGACGCCCTGTCCAAGCTCGACGAGTCGACTGCCAGGGACATCAAGGCCCGCCTCGACGGCATTCGTCGCCGTCCCGGGGCACCGGCGACGTCGATTGCGGCCACGGCGGCGGATCGGTTCGGCCAGGGGATGCTCGGCCGGCCGCTACCCGAACCACCGTTGAGCTGACCCTACTAACTAACGCTTGTTAGGAGCCTGACACTGTGACCGACGACCTGGGCGACATCAGACCGATCCGCATCGAGGATGAGATGCGGGTGAGCTACCTCGATTACGCGATGAGCGTGATCGTGGCTCGCGCGCTGCCCGACGTCCGCGACGGCCTGAAGCCGGTCCATCGCCGAATCCTCTACACGATGGGCGAGATGGGGCTCAGCGCGAACAGCTCGTTCCGGAAGTGCGCCGCGATCGTCGGCGAGGTCATGGGCAAATACCACCCCCATGGCGACGGCGCGATCTACGACGCGCTCGTTCGGCTCGCGCAGGACTTCTCGATGCGTTACCCGCTCGTCGACGGCCAGGGCAACTTCGGGAGCGTCGACGGCGACGCGGCGGCGGCGATGCGCTACACGGAGGCGCGCCTGACCGCGATCGCCGCCGAGATGCTCGACGACATCGACAAGGAGACCGTCGACTTCGAGGACAACTACGACGGCACCCAGCAGCAGCCATCGGTCCTGCCGGCGAAGCTTCCGAACCTCCTGATCAACGGCAGCTCCGGCATCGCGGTCGGCATGGCGACGAACATCCCGCCCCACCACCTGGGCGAGATCTGCGACGCGGTCACGGCGCTCATCGACGACCCGGACATCACGAGCGACGGCCTGTGCGAGTACGTGAAGGGGCCGGATTTCCCGACCGGCGGGACGATCTACCGCTACGAGCAGCAGCGAAACGTCGCCGGCGAGTGGGAGACCGTCGACGCGATCCGCCAGATGTACGCCCATGGCCGCGGCCGCGTCGTCATGCGCGCCCAGGTGCAGTTCGAGGAGCTCCACGGCGAGCGGATGGCGATCGTCGTCACGGAGCTGCCGTACCAGGTCAACAAGGCGTCACTCCTCGAGAAGATCGCCGACCTTGTGAAGGACAAGCGGATCGAGGGCATCAGCGACCTGCGCGACGAGTCCGATCGCGACGGGATGCGGATCTTCATCGAGATCAAGCGCGACGCGAACCCTCACAAGGTGCTGAACAACCTCTTCAAGCACACGGCGATGCAGCTCGCGTTCAACATGAACATGCTCGCGCTCGTGGACGGCCAGCCCCAGACGCTGCCGCTCAAGAGCGTCCTCGTCCACTACGTCGATCACCGCCGCGAGATCGTCCGCCGCCGCACGGAATACGACCTCGGCAAGGCCCGCGCCCGGGCCCACATCCTCGAGGGCCTCAAGGTCGCCCTCGACAACCTCGACGCGGTCATCAAGACGATCCGCGAGTCGCCCGACGTCGAGAAGGCCAAGGCGAACCTCATGTCGCGGTTCAAGCTCTCCGATCTTCAGGCCCAGGCGATCCTCGACATGCGCCTCGCCCGGCTCGCGGCCCTCGAGCGCAAGAAGATCGAGGACGAGTATCTCGCGGTCATCCAGCAGATCGCGGAGCTCGAGGACATCCTCGCGAACCCGGCCCGCGTGCTCCAGATCATCAAGGATGAGCTCGCCGAGCTGAAGCGGAAGTACGCCGGCGAGCGCAGGACCCGGGTCGCCGACGACTCCAGCCGCGAGATGACCGATGAAGACCTGATCGCCGACGAGGACGTCGTCATCACGATCTCCGGTCGCGGCTACATCAAGCGCCAGCCGGTCGCGACGTACCGCCGCCAGCACCGCGGCGGCAAGGGGATCATCGGCCACGTGACCCGCGAGGAGGACGCGGTCGAGCACCTGATCGTCGCGAACACCCACGACTGGGCGCTGTTCTTCACGAATCGCGGCCGCGTGTTCAGCGCGAAGGTTCACTCGATCCCCGACGCGAGCCGCCAGGCGAAGGGCATCCCGATCATCAACCTGCCGGGCGTCCAGGTCGAGGCCGGCGAGGTTCCGATGGCGACGATCGTCCTCAAGAACTTCGAGCCCGGCCACTACCTCGTCATGGCGACCCGCCGCGGGATCATCAAGAAGACGCCGCTGGAGCAGTTCGAGCGCGTCCGCTCGACGGGAATCCGGGCGATCACGATCAACGACAACGACGAGCTCGCCTGGGTCGACGTCTCGGGCGGCAACGACGACATCATCATCGCGACCGCCGAGGGCATGATCGCGCGCTTCGCCGAGGACGAGGTCCGGCCGATGGGCCGCGACGCCGCCGGCGTGATCGGGATTCGGCTGTTGAAGAAGGCCGGCGACAGCGTCGTGGCGATGTCGGTCGTCGAACCCGAAGCGGACCTGCTCGTCCTGACCGAGACCGGCTACGGCAAGCGCGTCGCGCTCACGGAGTTCCGCAGGAAGCATCGCGGCGGCCAGGGCGTCCGGTTGATCTCGCTCGAGGGCAAGAAGACCGGCGTCGTCGCGGCCGTCCAGCAGGTCACGGACGCCGACGAGGAGCTCCTGCTGATCTCGTCCGGTGGCCAGGTGATCCGGACCGAGACGAACACGATCAACCGCTACTCGTCGAACGCGCGCGGCGTGATCGTCATGCGCCTCGCCGAGGGTGATCGCGTCGTCGCGATCGCCGCATTCCGGGCCGGGTTGGCGGAGCAGGGTGCCATCGGTGACAATGACTCCCCCGAACCGGGCGGGGTCGGCCCGGACACGGGGGGCGACGCGTGACGGCGTCGTGACCAACCTCGGTCGGGAGGGCGGGATGTACGCGGACCAGTTCGAGATCTATCACGGGAACTCGAACCCGGACCTGGCGCGGAAGATCTGCCGCTACCTCGGGGTCGAGACGGGCAAGGCCGAGGTCTTCCAGTTCGCGAACGAGAACATCTTCGTTCGCATCCTGGACAACGTCCGCGAGAAGGACGTGTTCCTCGTCCAGCCCACGTGTCACCCGGTCAACCAGTCGATCATGGAGCTGCTGATCCTGATCGACGCGTTCAAGCGAGCGTCGGCCGGCCGGATCACGGCCGTGATCCCGTACTACGCCTATGGCCGCTCCGACAAGAAGGACCAGCCGCGCGTCCCGATCACCGCCCGCCTGATCGCCGACATGATCACGGTCGCCGGCGCCGACCGCGTCCTGACGATGGACCTCCACCAGGGCCAGATCCAGGGCTTCTTCAACATCCCGGTCGACGAGCTGACCGCGGTCCACATGCTCTCGAACTACTTCCTCCACAAGCATCTCGACAACACCGTCGTCGTGACCGACCTCGGGTTCGCGAAACGGGCCCGGGCGTTCGCCGAGGCGCTCGATGCGCCGCTCGCCGTCATCGAGAAGCGACGGATCGGCAACCTCGACCGGGCCGAACTGATGAACGTCATCGGCGACGTTCGCGGACGGCGGGCGATCATCGTCGACGACGAGATCGACACCGCGGGCACGCTGATCGAGATCGTTCGGGCCCTCGAGCGCGAGGGCGTCACCGAGATCTACGCCTGTGCCACGCATGGCGTGCTCAGCGACCCGGCGGTCGAGCGGTTGCGTGACTCCGGCGTCGAGGAGATCGTCCTGACCGATACCGTGCCCCTGCCACCGGCGAAGCGGCTGCCGAAGATCACGACGATCTCCGTCGCGCCGCTGATCGGCGAAGCGATCAGGCGGATCCACCGCGGCGAGTCCGTCGGGGCGCTGTTCAGCAGCGAGGTCTCGTTCACCCAGGAGATGCTGCTCTGGGAGGACGGCGTCGCGAAGACCCTCGACGCCCGGAGCGACCGCGGACCCGACGGCCTCGGTGCGGCCGTCGACGACGAGCCCGTCGATGCCGGGCGCGAGCTCACGCCCGTGCTGCCCATGTCGGGCGAGGCCGATCGATGACGCTCCAGCTGCACCGGCCCGACGGCAAGGGCTCGGTCGAGCCGCGGCCCGTCGCGGATCCCCAGTGGCGGCGTCAGCTGCAGTCGCCACGGTGGGGCGCCGGGCGGCGAGACGGCCAGCTTCCGGACCTGCCGAACACCGAGATGAACCCGACCTCGACGCTGATGTCGGTCGCGTTCTGGGTGGGGCTGGCGGCGCTGACGTTCGTGCTGTTGATCGTCGGCTACGGCTTCGGCTTCTGGGTGCCCGCCTGACGCCAGGCCCGGTCCCGCGATGACGTGGCTTACCGAGTTCGGACAGGTCATTCACGAAGCAGCCCATCTCGGCCGGCTCGATACGCTCGACGCGGCGCACGCCGCGCTCCACAGCGGCGACCCGACACAGTTGATCAAGGCCTTCCCGGGCGGGGTCACGATCGAGGATCCGCGGGCCGGCCACATTGAAGGCCAGGCGGCGCTCGAGGACTACTGCCGGGAGAGCCGGGGGTGGCTATCGGAGCGGAGTGCGCGGACCCGCGCCGTCGCCGTGACGAACGGGTCGAACCGCGTCGTCGGTGAGTTCGACGTCGACATGGACCACGACGGCCGGTCGTTCACGCTGCCGGTTGCGGTCGTCGTCGAGCCCGACGCACGCGGCCGCTCCGTCGCGATCCGCAACTACCACAGCCACTGGCCACTCCTTGGCCGGCACGTCGTCCGCCCACCGCTGCTCGAGCCGGACCCGTACGCGACCGCGGGCGACATCGTGGGCGAGTACCAGGCGGCGCTCGCCGCCGGCGACAAGGCCCGCTGGGTCGCCGCGTTCGAGGACGACGGCTGCTTCCGCGAGCCGGCCGGCGAGGAGCATCGGTTCTGCGGCACGACGAATCTGCGTGAGCTCGCGAATTCGTTCTTCGCAAACGGCGGGATCGTCCTCGAACACTGCACCGTTACCGACGACGGGGTCCGGGTCGCGATCGAGTTCAACGCGATCGAATGGGGCGGGGTCGCGATGCCCCGCCAAGCTGGCGTTGCGGTGTACGAGCGCGGTAGGACGGGCAGACTCGCGAACGCCCGGGTGTACGACGACGTCGATCCGCCGCTCCAGTCGGGGTAGTCCGTAACTTCCGGCTGTCGCGCCTGGACGACGCTGGGTGCGTTGGGCCCTCCGCTCCGCGCTCACGCATCCTCGGATGCGCTCGCTTTCGCTGCTCGCCCCCGCCTTCCCAGCCTCGCCCATGCGCGACGAATGCAATCAGGGTCGCGGGCCGGAGTCGCGGGCCGGGGATTCGAAAGTCGCACCCTATACTTCCTCGGCAATGAAATTCCTGTCCCGCTTCGTCGACTCGAACGACCGCGAGCTCCGACGAATCCAGCCGATCGTCGACGAGGTCAACGCGCTCGAAGAGGAGATTGCCGCCCTCAGCGACGACGAGATTCGCGCCCGCTTCAGTGAGATTCGCGAGGAAATCCGCGAGGTCGCCGAACCCGACGAGCCGTCCGACGACGAGCTCCACCACCCCGATCTCGAGCGACGCCGCGAGATCGCGAAGGCCCGGCGCAAGAAGGAGAACGACCGCATCCAGGCGGCGCTCGACGAGGTCGCCCCGGACGTGTTCGCGATGGGCCGCGAGGCGATGAAGCGAACGCTCGGGATGCGCCAGTACGACGTCCAGATCACGGGTGGCGTCGTGCTCCACCAGGGAAAGATCGCCGAGATGAAGACCGGCGAAGGCAAGACGTTCATCCCGACCTTCGCGGCGGTCCTCAACTCGCTCACCGGGCGGGGCGTCCACATCGTGACGGTGAACGACTATCTCGCCCGGCGCGACCCGCAGTGGATGGGCCCCGTCTACCACTTCCTCGGCGTCAGTGTCGGAATGATCACCCACGACGCCTCGTACGTGTTCGAGCCCGGGTACCCAACAACGGATGAGCGGCTGATCAACCTCCGGCCGGTCACTCGCAAGGAGGCCTACGCGGCCGACATCACGTACGGCACGAACAACGAGTTCGGCTTCGACTATCTCCGCGACAACATGGTCACTGACCTCGAGCAACGGGTGCAGCGCGAGCGGAGCTTCGCGATCGTCGACGAGGTCGACAACATCCTCATCGACGAGGCGCGGACGCCGCTGATCATCAGCGGCCAGGCCGAGGAATCGGCCGATCTCTACTACACGTTCGCCCGGCTCGTGCCGAAGCTCAAGGGCCGGCCGGAAGGCGCGGAAGAGGGCGGCGACTTCTTCGTCGACCTCAAGGATCGGGCCGTCTCGCCGACCGAGGAAGGCGTCGAGAAGATGGAGGGCCTCCTCGGCATCCAGAACCTCTACGACGCCGACCCGCGCCTCGCTCGCCATTTCGAGCAGGCGCTTCGAGCCCACGCGCTCTACAAGCGCGACAAGGACTACATCGTCAAGGACGGCGAGATCGTCATCGTCGACGAGTTCACCGGTCGCCAGATGCCGGGCCGGCGCTGGTCGGAGGGCCTCCACCAGGCGATCGAGGCAAAGGAGGGCCTGCGCGTCCAGCGCGAATCCGTGACGCTGGCCACGATCACGTTCCAGAACTACTTCCGGCTCTACGACAAGCTCGCCGGCATGACCGGCACCGCGATGACCGAGGCCGAGGAATTCCACAAGATCTACAACCTCGAGGTCGTCGCGATCCCGACCCACCGGCCGATGATCCGGGAGGACGAGACGGACCTCGTGTTCCGGAACGAAGCCTCGAAGTTCAACGCGCTGATCGACGAAGTCGTCGAGATGCAGGAAGCCGGCCGGCCGGTCCTCGTCGGCACCGTGAGCGTCGAACGATCCGAGATCCTCTCGACAATGCTCAAGCGCCGCGGCATCAAGCACGAGACCCTGAACGCGAAGTTCCACGAGAAGGAGTCGGGGATCGTCGCCCAGGCCGGGCGAAGCGGCGCGGTGACGATCGCGACGAACATGGCCGGCCGCGGTACCGACATCCTGCTCGGCGGCAATCCGGCCGGCCTCGCGTCGGAGATCCTCCACAAGAAGGGGCTCAACCCCGCCGAGGTCGACAAGGCGACGTACGACGCCGCGTTCGCCGAGGCGAAGGCGATCACCGACGAGGACCACGACAAGGTGGTCGCGGCGGGCGGCCTCCACATCATCGGCACCGAACGCCACGACTCGCGCCGCATCGACAACCAGCTGCGGGGTCGGGCCGGCCGCCAGGGTGACCCGGGCTCGTCGCGGTTCTACCTGTCGCTCGAAGACGAGCTGATGAAGCGGTTCGCCTCGGATCGCGTCGCGGGGCTCATGGAGCGACTCGGCCTGGAGGACGACGTCGCGATCGAGTCGGGCATGGTCGGCAAGACGATCGAGAGTGCCCAGAGCCGGGTCGAGGGCTTCAATTTCGACATGCGCAAGCGCGTCGTCGAGTACGACGACGTCATCAACCGCCAGCGCGAGACGATCTACGAGGAGCGCAACAAGGTCCTCCGCAACGAAGACCTGTCCGAGACGGTCCAGGCGTTCCTCGAGGACGAGATCGCCTACCTCGTCGACAGCCACCTGACCGGCGAGAACCCCGACGACTGGGGCATGGAAGGCCTCGTCGCCGCACTCAAGGCGATGGGCCTCGGCGACATTCCGGGAACGAGCGAGGACGAGCTCTGGGAGCTCGGCAGCCGGGACGCGATCCGCGAGCACCTGCTCGACATCGCGGATGAGCGCCTCGAGGCCAAGGCGCAGGAGGTCGGCGAGGAGGACTGGGCGACGGTCGAGCGACTCGTCCTGCTCCGGACGATCGACTCGCTGTGGGTCGAGCACCTCACCGAGATCGATGACATGCGGCGCGGCATCGGCCTTCGCGGCTACGCCCAGCAGGACCCGCTGAACGAGTTCCGACGCGAGGCGTACCGGCTCTACGAGGAGCTTCGCGGCCTCATCCGCCACCAGGTCGCATCGTCGATCTTCCGCGTCACCGTCACGCGGCAGCAGGCGCCGCCCGGTGCCGCCGCCGCCGAAGCAGCTCGCGTGGCGGCCGCAACCGGCGCCGGTGTCCTCTCGGGTGGCCAGCGCGGCGGGGCGACCGCCGGCGGCGGCGGGACGACCGCGGCGGCCGGCGCAGCGGCCGGTCCCCCGGCAGCGGGTGGTGCCGCGGCCGGGGCTGCCAGCGTCGGCGGGAGCCTCGCCGCAGACCCGATGACCCGCGCGATGCGCGAATCGACGAACGGCAACCCCGCGCCCGGTTCAGGCGGCGCGCGGCCCGGATTTACCCCGTCGGGTGAGCGGATCGGACGAAACGATGCCTGCTACTGCGGGTCGGGCCTGAAGTACAAGAAGTGCCACGGTCGCTGACTCGGCACGACGCACTCCCGCGCTCGTTCCCGCCAGCCCGCCGAGGATGAAGGAGGTCAGGCGCGTCGCGCTCGCCTGCGTCGCCGGCCTGCTGCTCGTCCTCGCCTACACCACGTGGCGGATCTGGGAGCAGGGGGGCCACGACGACGCGCGGCCGGCGGACGCGATCGTCGTCCTCGGCGCCGCGCAGTACAACGGCGTCCCGTCGCCAATCTATCGGGCCCGGCTGGACCACGCGATCGAGCTCTACGACGAGGGGCTCGCCCCGGTGATCGTCATGACCGGCGGCAAGCTGCCGGGCGACACGACGACCGAAGGCGGTGCCGGCCGGACGTATGCCCTGGACCACGGCGTGCCATCGGACGCCATCCTCGTCGAGGACGAGGGCCGGACGACGCTCGAGTCGCTGCGAACGGTCGGCGCGATGCTTCGCGATCGAGGTCTCGATACAGCGGTCTTCGTTTCGGACCGGACGCACATGCTCCGGGTCCTGCGGATCGCCCGAGATCAGGGCGTCGACGCGTTCGGCTCGCCGACACGGACCAGCCCGATCGACAGCAGCGCCGCGGAGCGGCTCCGGGCGACGATCCACGAGATCGGGGCGCTCGGCCTGTACTTCCTCGCCGGCACCGGACCGTAGGGCCGGCAAGGTCGTTGCGGCCTCCGAATCGCAACGATTCGCGTTCCCAAAACCACCCGGGTGACCGTTTCTCCCTCTTGGCGAGGGGGATTTCAATCCGTATACTCTCGAAAACCCCTCGCCCACGGGGATCGGTCAGGATCCCGTCCGCCAGACCGCGCGCCGCCCCCCATCTGCCCAGTAGAGAGAGGGACACGTGAAGCAGGCCGAGGAAGCGTCGTTCGTCGATCTCATCGCCTGCGAGAGGGACTGTCGGAATTGCAGCTACGCTGCCGCCCTCGACTGTGACGGCAACTGCGGCGTCTGCCCCCACAACAGCTACTGCCCGTGCGTGAACCCCGTCGTCGCCCGGAGCAAGTCGGCACTGCGGCTCATCGAGCTGCGCCCGATCCTGCTCCAGGATCTCCAGGTCCGGAACTAGGTGGACCCGTCCGCCATCCGCGACCTGACCGAGCGGATCCGGTCGACCTCGGGGCATCTTTGACCTCGGGGCGAAACAGGCGCGTGCCGGCCAGCTCGAGGCGCTGACGACCGAACCCGGATTCTGGGACGACCAGCGCGCCGCGCAGAAGATCCTCCGCGAAGCCGCGGACCTGCGCGCCGAGATCGAGCTGTGGAGCGGGCTCGGACGCCGCGCCGACGATCTGCTTGCGACCCTCGAGCTCGTCGAGGAGTCGGGCGACGCCGAGCTCACGGCGGAGCTGGAGCGTGAGGCGACCGCCCTCGAGGCCGACTTCTCGCGGGAGCGAACGACGCTGCTGTTTTCGGGCGAGTACGACGAGCGGGGCGCCATCCTCACGATCAGCGCCGGAGCGGGTGGCACCGAGGCCACGGACTGGGCCGAGATGCTCCTCCGGATGTATCTCCGCTGGGCCGCGAACCACCGCTTCAAGACCGAGATCGTCGACGAGCAGGCCGGCGAGCAGGCCGGCCTGAAGAGCGTGACCGTCGAAGTCGACGGTCGCCGGGCCTACGGCTGGTTGCGGGCGGAGCGAGGCGTTCATCGCCTCGTCCGGATCAGCCCGTATGACGCCCAGAAACGACGCCAGACGACGTTCGCCCTCGTGGAAGTCCTGCCCGAAGTCGAGGACGACGTCGAGATCGAGCTCGACTGGGACGAGATCCGGGTCGACACGTTCCGCTCGCAGGGCGCCGGCGGCCAGCACGTCAACAAGACGGACTCGGCGGTTCGCCTCACCCACCTGCCGACGGGAATCGTCGCCCAGAGCCAGAACGAGCGATCGCAGACGCAGAACAAGGAGACCGCGATCAAGGTCCTCAAGTCGCGGCTGCTCGAACGGGCGCTCGAGGAGAAGGAGGCCGAGCTGCGCCAGCTCCGCGGCGAACACGTCGAGGCGGGTTGGGGCAATCAGATCCGAAGCTATGTCCTGCACCCCTACCAGATGGTCAAGGACCTCAGGACGAATCACGAGACCGGCAACACCGCGGCGGTCCTCGACGGCGACCTCGACGCGTTCATGCAGGCGGAGCTGGAGCGGCTCGCGACCGGCGGCGAGAGCGCCCGCCCGGAGAGCGGCCGGGGCACGGGCGACGATGCCGACAGCGACGACGGCGAGGTTGCCTGACCAATGGCCGCGCCGCCCCGCCGCCCGCCGTCCACGGCGTACGCCTATCGGCGAGCCGGCACCGACGACCTGGTCGCGTGCGCCGGGATCTGGCGCGACTCGATCAACGACTACACCCGGCGCCTGAACCAGCCCGACATCCCGGACGACCTCGCGGCGGTCATCCGCCTCTATACCCACCTCCAGGCGTGCGATCCGGACGGATTCGTCGTCGCCGAACGGGCGGGCGGGGATGGCGAGCCGCCGGCAGTGGTCGCGTTCGCCGCGTCCGTCCGGCGGGAAACGCTGTGGTTCCTCTCCATGCTCTTCGTCCTGCCCGACGTCCAGGCCGGCGGGCTCGGCCGAGCGCTGCTCGGCCAGGTGATGCCGCCGCCGGGCGACGCCGTGCTCGCCACCTGCACGGACGCCGCGCAACCGATCTCGAACGGCCTCTACGCCTCGCTCGGCATGGCGCCCCGGATGCCACTCGTTCGCCTGGTCGGCATCCCCGAGCGCGACGGCCACCTCGCGCCCTTGCCGTCCGGGATCAGCGCGGTTCGCTTCGACGACCTCGACGAGGCCGCCCGCGCCCATCTCGATGACGAGCTGGCGGTGCTCGACCGGTCCGCCGCAGGGTTCGCCCATCCCCAGGACCACGACTTCGTGCGAGCCGAGGGTCGGATCGGCGTGCTGTTCATCGACGGCGCTGGAGCGGCGATCGGCTATGGCTACGCCTCGGAGGCTGGCCGCGTCGGTCCGATCGCCGTCCGCGACGCGCAGATCCTCGGGCCGGTCGTCGGTCACCTCGTCACGACCGTCATCCCGCGCGGAGCGTTCGGGATCTGGATGCCCGGCGACGCCGGCGAGGCGATGACCGCGCTGCTCCGTTCCGGCTTCCGGCTGGAGGGCTTCCCCTGCCTCGTCTGCTGGGACCGCCCGATCGCCGATTTCTCGCGCTACGTGCCGATCTCGCCCGGGTTGCTCTAGGCGCTCGAGAGGGGTCAGGGGTACTTCTGAGGGGTTTGTGCGTGTCTGGGGCCGGTGCTAGCCTTCGGCGTGACGTGGCCTCCGGTCGTGCCCCCAGGCGACGCCTCGTCGAGGCACAGCGGTGAGCGTCACCGTCACCCCTCAAGTCCGGAGCCGACCTTGACCGTCAGTTCGTCCCAAGCCGCGCCCGCCCGCTCCATCCGCAGCCGTGTGCTCGGGCGTGGCCGTGACCACGCCGCGACCGACCGCGCCGTCCTCGTCCTGCGCGACGTCACGAAGGTCTACCCGAATGGCAAGACGGCGCTCGAGGAAGTCGACCTCGTCATTCCCGAGGGCGACTTCGTGTTCCTCGTGGGTCCGTCCGGCGCCGGCAAGTCGACGCTGATCAAGCTACTCATCCGCGACGAGCTCGCGACCCACGGCGCGGTCGTCCTCGATGGTCAGGACCTCGCCAAGCTTCCGCGCCGGAGCGTCGCGAAAGTCCGCCGCAAGATCGGGATCGTGTTCCAGGACTTCAAGCTGCTGCCCCAGAAGTCGGTCTGGGAAAACGTCGCGTTCGCGCTCGAGGTGACGGGCACGCCGCGCAAGAAGATCCGGCCGGCCGTCGACCGCGTGCTTGCGCTCGTCGGCCTGACCGCCCAGCGCCACCAGGTCCCGAACCAGCTCTCGGGCGGCGAGCAACAGCGAACCGCGATCGCGCGCGCGCTGGTCCACGACCCGCGCCTGATCATCGCCGACGAGCCGACGGGCAACCTCGATCCGCTGATCAGCTGGGAGATCATCCAGCTGCTGCTGCGGATCAACGAGCTCGGCACCACGGTCCTGATGGCGACCCACAACGCCGACGTCGTCACGTCCCTCCGCAAGCGCGTCGTTGCGCTCGAGGAGGGCCGGATCATCCGTGACGAGGTCGGCGGGATCTACCACCGGGTCGACTAGATGATCTCGTTCGTCGTCTTCAGCCTGCGGCGGGCCTGGCAGGGCTTCTGGCGCAACGCGATCATGAGCCTCGCAGCGACCGCGACGATGGTCCTCATGCTCCTGCTGCTGTCGGGCTTCTGGATCCTCCAGACCGGCCTTCAGGCGAGCCTCGACTACACCGAATCGAAGGTCGAGGTCGTGGCGAATCTCAAGGACAACGTCAAGGACTCCGAGGTCAGCCCGATCCTGATGGAGTTGCGGTCCATGCCCGAGGTCAAGGGCGTGACGTTCATCACGGAGGATGAGGCCCTCGAACGGTGGCGCGCCCGGCTCGCCGAGCAGGGCGAAGAGGATCTGACTCGGTACCTCGACGTGAACCCGCTCCACGCCAGCCTCGAGGTCCAGCTCGTCAAGGCCGATGCCTACGAAGACGTCGTCAGCGAGCTCCGGGCCACCCGCTGGTCCGGCGTCGTCGACGAGGTCAAGGAGCAGCAGCAGCTCGCCGAGAGCGTCGTCACGGTAACGAACGTCCTCAGCACCGCGGGCACGGTCATCCTCGTCGTCATCGCGTTCATCGTCTTGTTCATCATCGTGAACACGATTCGGCTCGCCGTCTTCGCGCGAGCGGAGGAGATCGAGATCATGCGGCTCGTTGGCGCATCGGACGCCTTCATCCGCTGGCCGTTCGTGTTCGAGGGCGCGATGGTCGGGCTGCTCGGCGCGGCCCTGACGCTGGCGTTCCTGTACGTCGCGGCCGACCCGATCGGCAACTTCATGGTCGGCTTCTTCCAGGTCCTGCCACTGAGCTTCGGATCGCTGGCCCAGCAGCTCGTGATCATCGTCGGCGGTGCCGGACTGGGTCTCGGAGTCCTGGGCTCATGGGTTTCGGTCCGGACCTACCTGATCCGCTGACCCGTCCGAATGGTTCGCGCGAACCGTCTCGAACCGGTACGGACGTCACGCTCGTAGCTTCAAGGGTGAGCGGTGTACGCTTGATCGCCCCGTCACCCCGTCTGCGGAGAACCTGACCCCTTCGATGCTCCCCACCGAATCCGGGCCCGACGGCCCGCCACCCGAGCCGACGTCCGCGTCGGAGCCCGGAGCGGTCGACCCGCGCGCGCCGTTCGGCGGCGCCGCCACGATCGCCGAGGCATACCTCCAGGCACCGGCCATCACGGTTCAGTCGCCTCCTCGCCGCGGGCCATCGGTCCTCGCGCTCGCGATCGGCGTGGTCGCGGTCCTGGCCGGGAGCGCCCTGTTCATGTCGGGCGTCCTCGTCGGGCAACGCATCGACGCCCGGCCGGGCACCCCGACGAGCCGGGCCGACGCATTCCAGCCGTTCTGGGACACCTACGAGGCGATCGAGGATCGGTACGCGGGCGGCGACGTCGACCAGCAGGCGATCATTCGCGGCGCGATCCGGGGCATGGTCGAAGCGCTCGAAGATCCCTACTCCGCCTACCTGACGCCCGAGGAATACCAGTCCGGCCTGCAGGACCTGTCCGGGCAGTTCGAAGGCATCGGCGCCGAGATCGGGACGCGGACCGCAGACGGCACGACCGGCGACTGCGCGACGATCGGGCCGGACTGCACGCTGATCGTGGTCGCGCCGCTCGAGGGTTCTCCGGCAAAGAACGCCGGGCTGCTCGCCGGTGATGCCATTCTGCGGGTCGACGGGACGGGGCTCGACGGGCTGACCGTCGATGGCGCCCGCGACAGGGTCCGCGGGAAGAAGGGCTCCACCGTCGTTCTCACGGTCCAGCGCGGCTCGGACAATCCGTTCGACGTATCGATCGTTCGTGACGTCATCGTCCAGCGGGAAGTCATCGAGCGTGACCTGGCTGGCGGATCGATCGGGTACATCCACGTGACCGGGTTCTCCGACAACTCCGCCCGCCAATTCCACGAGGCGCTCAAGGACGACGTCGACGCCGGCCGCAAGAAGATCATCCTCGACCTCCGCGGCAACCCGGGCGGCTACGTGACGGCGGCCCGACAGATCGCGTCGGAGTTCATCGGGTCCGGGCCGCTGTTCTGGGAGGAGGATGCCCAGGGGAAGCAGGTCGAGACCGACGCATCCTCGGGCGGGCTGGCTACCGCGGATGACGTGGAGCTGGTCGTCCTCGTCGATCGTGGCAGCGCGTCGGCGAGCGAGATCGTGGCCGGAGCGATCCAGGATCGGGGCCGCGGGACGCTCGTCGGCGAGACGACGTTCGGCAAGGGTACGGTCCAGCAGTGGATCGAGCTCCAGGACAGCGGCGCGCTGAAGCTCACGATCGCGAAGTGGCTGACACCGGACAAGCGCTGGATCCACCGCGTCGGCATCGCGCCAGACGTCGTCGTCGCCACGCCGGAGCAGCCCGATCCGGAGAAGGACCCGGCGCTCGACAAGGCGGTCGAGACGCTGAGCGCGACCGGCGCCGCCGGGCGGGCTGCCTGAGCGACGCCTCTCGGGCCGAGGACGCAGAAACGCCGGTCCTATTCGGACCGGCGTCTCCAAGCGTTACCACCCACAGGGAGTCCGACTAGACGGCCATCTCCTGCGAGGTGGTGCAGCTACTCGTACTGTCGATCACTGCACATCACCTCCTTTCGTTCGCAAAAAACCCTACCCGAACGCAGGCGGCCGTGCAAGAGGCCGCGCGCACGGCCCCGCGTCGCATGCGATCCTGTCGCTCCCGAAAGCCTGATCCGGAAGGAGCCCTTCATTCCCGAGCACACCGTCGCGCTCAATCGCCGGGCGCGGCACGAGTTCACGATCGAGGAGACGCTCGAGGCCGGCCTCGTCCTGACCGGTACCGAGATCAAGTCCATCCGCGCCGGCAAGGTCAACCTCGCCGACGCCTACGCGCGCATCGAGCGCGACGAGGCGTGGCTGATCGGTGCCCATATCGCGCCGTTCGAGCAGGGCAATCGCTACAACCACGAGCCGAAGCGGATCCGGAAACTGCTCCTCCGACGCTCGGAGATCGACGAGCTCCTGGGCCGGACGAAGGCGAAGGGCCTGACGCTCGTCCCGCTCCGCCTCTATCTCACCGGCAAGGGCCGGGCGAAGATCGAGCTCGGGCTCGCGCGCGGCAAGCAGGCCCATGATCGGCGCCGCGACATCGCCGATCGCGACGCGCGCCGGGAGATCGCCCGCGAGCTCGCCGACGCGCAGCGGGGACGGTGAGCCGGACGATGACCGTCCTCCAACCCTCGACCAGGCCGCTCCGGCTCGGTCGCTCGATCCGGGCCGTCGATCTGCACGCCTGCGGCGAGCCGGGCCGGGTGATCGTCAGTGGCGTCGACGCCGTGCCCGGGACGACGATGTTCGAGGCGATGACCTGGCTCCAGTCGAATCGCGATGATCTCCGGCTGCGGATGGTTCGCGAGCCGCGCGGTTACCCGGCAGCGAACTGCAACCTGATCCTCCCGTCCGCGAACCCCGAGGCGCAGGCCGGCTACGTGATCATGGAGCAGGTCGAGTATCCCGGGATGAGCGGGACGAACACGATGTGCGTCGTCACCGCACTCCTCGAGACCGGGATGCTGCCGATGCAGGAGCCGGTCACGGAGCTGACGCTGGAGGCGCCGGCCGGGCTCATCGGGGTCCGGGCGGAGTGCAGAGACGGCAAGGTGACCGGGGTGACGTTCCGCAACGTGCCCGCGTTCGCGACGCACCTCGACACCCCGGTAGAGGTGCCTCATCTCGGGACGGTGACCGTCGACGTCGCGTACGGCGGCATGTTCTACGTGATCGCGTCGGCCGAGGCGTTCGGACTGCGGCTGACCCCTGACGAGGGGGCCGACATCGTCCGGATCACGGAGATGATCAAGGCGGCGGCCGCCGATCAGCTGCCCGTCGTCCACCCGGAGCAACCCGGATTCGCCGGGATCACGATCGGCCAGCTCAGCGGCCCCGCGCACGACCCGCAACACTCGATGCGGAACGTCGTCACCGTGTCGACCGGGACGCTCGACTGGGACCGCCCCGCGACCTGGACGGGAGCGATCGACCGCTCGCCGTGCGGCACGGGCACGAGCGCCCGCATGGCCGTGCTTCACGCGAAGGGCCAGCTCTCGATCGGCGAAGACTTCCGTCACGAAGGCATCCTCGGCACGGTGTTCATCGGCCGGCTGCTCGAGGAGGCGCGGATCGGCGATCTGGACGGGGTCGTGCCCCAGATCACCGGCCAGGCGTGGATCACCGGGATCGCCGACTACGTCGTCGACCCGACCGACCCCTTCCCCGACGGATTCACGGTCGGCGACATCTGGGCGTGACCTCAGGCTGGAGCGCGTGGCTCCGGCGGTCGGGTCAGGGTCAGCAACAGGAACGCGGCGAGGAACGGCGTGGCATAGACCGCGATGAGCAGCCAGAGGAGCCGGCCCTGGCCACGGCGGCCGGCCACGAGCCCGACCATCCCGATCGCGACGAGCCAGAGCAGCCAGGGGATGCCTACGGCCACGAACATCGCCAATGCTTCCAACGGACTCGCCTCGGGCGGGCTTCGTTGGCGCGAATCTGCGCGCGGCGCTCCGGCGACGTCAATGGTCTCGCGAACTAGCGCAGGAAGTAGCGCCGGCTGAGCGGAACGTCCGTCACCGGGTCGATCGCCAATGGCCGGCCGTCCAGGGTGACGCGACCATCGACGGCGTCGACCTCGACGGCTGCGACCGCTCGGTTCGCACGCAGGTCCGCCCGGGTGAGGCCGCGCGTTCGCCCGATCTCGACGATCTCGCGGCCGCTCCCGGAGCGTCGCCGAAGCGGCCCCCCGGCTCCTGCCGCCGCGAACGTCACGCTCAGCTGGCGCGCCCCTGCCGGGCCGCCGCCCCAGTCGGGGCGATAGCGGGTCGGCTCTGCCCGTTCCACGGTCGCATTACCCTCGCCGAGCGGCGCCCAGGCCGCCATCCCCGACTTCAGTACGAGCTCCGGCTTCACGCCGAACCAGGCGGGCGACCACAGCACGATGTCGGCGAGACGACCCGGCTGCAACGACCCGACGTGGTCGGCCACGCCGTGGACGATCGCCGGCTCGATCGTCACTTTGGCGAGATAGCGAAGGACGCGGTCGGTGTCATCGAGGTGGTCGCCGGAGCCGGGCGGCAGACCCGGCAGCCCGGAGGCGTCGTCGGACGCCCGCCAGCGCTTTAGCGTGCTAGCCAGCTGAATCGTGCGTCTCAGCGACTCCATGATCCGGCCCATCCCCTGCGAGTCGGAGTTCACGATCGCGATGGCACCCAGCTCGTGGAGCGGACCCTCGGCCGCCATCGTCGCGGGATGCACTCGCTCCCGGGCGAGCGCGACGTCGTCCGGCACGGCCATCGAGCCGCCGTGGTTCATGACGATCATCGGCACGTGCTCGGCCGGAGCGTTCACCCCGTAGGGCAGCGTCGGCGTCGTCGATGAGCAAACGATGTTCGTCTCGCGGACGAGGCCGAGCAGGTCCGGGAGATGGCCGCCGCCGGTCCCCTCGACGTGGTAGGCGTGGACCGTGCGACCCGCGATTGCCGCGACCGTGTCCTCGAGCTCCGCCGACTCGTGGAGGCCGTCGGTGTGGAGGCACACCGCGATCCCGCGGGCGTCGGCGTACGTCAGCGCGGCGTCGATTGCCTCCGGGTACGCGCCGTAGTCCTCGTGGACCTTCAGGCCGATCGCGCCGGCGTCCACCAGCGCCTCCAGGTCGCCGGCCGCCTCGGAGCGCGCGCACGCCTGCAACCCGACGTTGACCGGCCACGACTCGAGCGCGGCGAGCGTCCGCTCCATGAGCCACGGCGGCTCCTCGAAGCCGGCCGTGATCAACGTCGTCACCCCGCCCGACAGCGCGGCGGGCAGCAACTGCGGGCTGATCGCGTGGACGTGGCTGTCGACGGCGCCCGGCGTCGCGATCAATCCGTAGGCCGGGATCGGCGCCGTGTGCGGCCCGATGTCGAGCTCGATCCCGTCGCTGATCTCGCGGTTGCCGGCCCGGCCGACGCCGACGACGCGGCCATCCTTGATGCCGATGTCGGCCTTGACGACGCCGATCGTGGGATCGACGACGACGGCGCCCGTGACGACGACGTCGAGCTCGGACGGGCCGGCCCGACCCGCCTGCGTCATCCGGCCGCGGAGGTTCTTGGCGTAGCCCCACTGCGGCTCGTCGCCGGTCGCCTGGCGATCCTCGCGGACACGGATCCAGAGATCGCTGTCAGCGAGACGAATCCGGTCCCCGGTCGACGGTCCGTACCGGGCGATGCGCTCTTCCGCCGAGAGCCGGCTCACGCGTCGTCGCCGCCGTAGCGGACGAGATCGACGTCGCGCGCCTCGCCGGGCGCCCACCGGAGCGAGGCACCGGCCGGCAGGTCGAGCCGGAATCCGCGAGCGGCGTCGCGATCGAAGACCAGGCGCGGGTTGACACGGTCGAAGGGGTAGTGCGACGAAACGCGGACGGCCCGTGCGGACGTGTTCCGAACCGACAGTCGGAGATGGTCGCGGCGCGCGGTGGGAGCGGGCCGCTCGTCCTTGGACGGGATGATCGCGCCCGGTCCCGGCTCCTTCGGTGCCTCCGCGAGCCCGCGGCCGAGCGGGTCGACGAGCACGACGAGTCGCGCCCCGTCGCCCATCAGCACTTCGAGCCGAACCTCGTCCACGAGCTCGCGCACGCCGGGCATGACCTCATCCGGTCCCACGGCCGCGCGTCCGGCCTCCTCGACGTCCCGGTACGAGGCGCCCGCTCGTGCCGCCTCGAGCATCGCGTCGCAGATCAGCGCGATCGCCTCCGGCGCGTTCAGCTTCAGCCCGGCCGCCCGATGACGACGCGCCAGCTCGGCTGCCGAGAAGATCAGCAGCCGCTCCTCCTCCCAGTCCGTGAGTCGCACTCGTTCATCCTAGGTGCAACGTTTGCCCGCCTGATGTGTCATTCCGGCGAACCATGGAGCCACGGGTCGCCCTGCCGCCGCTGCAACCCCGCCCGGTCAGGATCGTGGGCGGGTTGGCCTCCGGCGCTGGTGCGACCGGGATCGCCGCGGGCCTGGGCGTGCTCGGTCAGCGACTGGACGTCAACGTCCCGCTCCTCGACCTGAGCGGTCCGATCCTCATGGCGCCGGTCATCGCGATTCCGTTCGTCGCGGCGGCCGTCTTCCGGGGTGCCGCGGGCGCCCTCGCCACGATCGCCGGCGCCGCCGCGGCCCCGGTCCTCGTCGCCCTCCGGATCGACGGCGGCTGCGAGGGGACGGTCTGGGTCGCGATGGGGCTGTTGATCATCGGCTTCGTCTTCGTACCGGCCATCGCCGGGCTGTCGGCCTGGGTCGGCAACTGGGCCGGTTGGTCGGGGCGGCTCCAGGAGCATCGCCGGCGGTGGGCGTGGGCCTTGGTCGGGGCCGCCGCCGTCGGCGCCGTGGGATGGTTCGCCTTCGTGTCGGGCACGCCGTCGTGCCCGTAAGGCCCTTGGAGTTCGGCCGGTCGTCCGCTAGAATGAACGTGAACGTCGAACGGACGTTCGGTCCTGTGGGGATGTGCGGATTCGACAGGGCCCGGCTATCGGAAGACGCGAGCCGAGGTGCCGTCAGGCCTCGTAAAACAGGCGGCAAAACGAAGTACCTGGCAACCGCCAGTCGACTCTCGCCCTCGCTGCGTAAGCAGCTAGTGTGAGCGTGGAAGCCACCTCGGTCCCGCGGGTGGTGGAAGCGTCATTCAGCGGGGCTGCGACCCGGATCAGTGTTGCGTAGTCCGGGGACAAGCCCGATCTAGGGGCACGTGACTGGACCGGCGGTGAGCCTGCCGATGGGCGCCCCGCCGGTTGACGACAAAGCATCGGACACGCTCGTAGTGGGTTCCGGTTAAGGGTTCTGGACGGGGAGTTCGACTCTCCCCCATCTCCACCACGAACCTTCCCGCGCGGCGCCTCGGCGCCGCCGACGCGCCCTCAGACTGCCGTCAGTGGCGCCGCGTTCTGATACGCATCCGGGAGCGGCGTCCCGGTCTCGCTCGACTCGACCTCCACGATGTCGCCACGCATCGGCGCGAGCGCACTCAGGAGCTCGCTCTTCTCGGCCTCCGGAACGCCGAACTGGTCGAGCGTCGCGACGAGGTTCCCGACGAGCGCGTCGAACTCGCCGCCCGTGACGGCCATGTCGTGATGCGTCGTGTGCATGTCGCGGCCGGTGTACGTGTCGGGGCCGCCGGTCGCGGCACTCACCTGGTCGACGAGGTGCGCCTTGAGGCGCGGAACGTCGGTCCGGGCGAATTTTCCGTTGATCCGGGCGTCCCCGGCACAGCGGGCAACGAAATCGTCGATGACCGCCGTGATCGCGTCCCTGCCGCCGAGCCGTTCGTAGAGAGAACTGCCCATGGCCATGCCCTCCTTGCGGTCGTCGCCGTCGGGGACGCTGGCGCTGAGGCGGCCGGAGCGGTGCCCGAACCATGGGCGACGTCGCGCGTCCGTGCATTCTAGGCCCCACTTCAAGGCGCCCCCTCAGAAGATCAGCTGCCCCAGCGCGTAGCTGATCGTCAACGTGCCGAATCCGACCGCCAGCGTCCGAGCCACGGTGCGACCGACGTGCATGTGCCCGGTTCGGGCACCGACGACGGACGTCACGATCAACGAGGCGGCCACCGCCAGGATGATCGCCAGTGGCTCGATGGCGACTGGCGCGAACAGCGTGATCAGGAGGGGGATCGCGGCTCCGAGGAGATAGGCGATCGACGCGCCGAGCCCGGCGACGATCGCGTCGGCGCGAGTGATCACCCGCAGGATTCCGTGCTCGCTCTCGAGCTGGGCAGCAAGGGCGTTGTGTGCGGTCAGCTCGGCCGCGACCGCGCTCGCCATCTCGGCCGAGAGGCCCTTGGCCTCGTAGTAGGCGGTCAGCTCCGCGAGCTCGGCTTCGGGCTCTGCCGCGAGCGACGCGGCTTCATCGGTTGCCGCCTTGAGATGCGCCTCGCGCTCGGAATCGATCTCCGCCCACTTCGCGCCGCCGGCGGCCAACATCCCGGTGACCGTGGCGACGGTTGCGGCGATGAGCAGGGCGCGATCCGTGGCCCCGGCACCGGCGAAGCCCTCCAGGATGCCGGCGGTCGCGATGATCCCGTCGTTCGCGACGCCGGTCCACGACCGGAGCGATGCTCCATCCGCCAGCACCGCCTGGATCGAGGTCCGCACGTCGCGCCGCGGCGCGCCGGTTCGCACGTCAGCCGGTTCGGTTGTCACGCGCCGATCCTACGGCCCGAACGATCTTCCCCGCGGCCTACGTCAGCCGGCGGCCTCGAGCTCCGTCCAGCTCCGAACCGGCATGCCCGGATCGAACACGGCGAACGTGCACTTTCCGGCGCCTTTCGCTGCGTACATGGCCGCATCGGCCTGGACGAGGAGATCCTCGGCGGTCGCGCCGCGTGCGGTGGCGACGGCGATCCCGATCGAGCCGCCGACGGAGACCGCGTGAGCACCCAGCTGGATCGGTCGCCGCAGCTCGCGCAGGATCCGCTCCGCGGCGGCGATCGCCTCGCCTGGCCCGAGCACGCCGTCCAGGAGCACCGCGAACTCATCGCCGCTCTGCCGCCCCACGACGTCGTCGCCCCGAACCGAGGTCACGAGGCGATCCGCGACCTGCTGGAGGATCTGGTCGCCGGCAGCGTGGCCGAACGAGTCGTTGATTCGCTTGAAGTCGTCGAGATCGACGAACAGCAGGGCGACCGTGCCCGGCGTTCGGTGGTGGCGGGCGATCGCCCGCTCCAGGTGATCGCGGACGAGGACGCGGTTCGCGAGGCCCGTGAGCGGATCGTGGAGCGCGTCGTGGATCAGCTTCGATTCGAGGCGCTTGCGGTCGGTCGTATCGACGAGCAGGCCCTGGGAGACGCGGCGGCCACTGCGCGTGTCGTCGGCCATGGCGAACGCTTCGTCGCGCACCCAGACCTCCGTGCCGTCCTTCGCGATCATCCGGTACTCCGCGCGAAGCGGGTCGCCGGTTTGCCAGTGGGCTTCGTAGGCGGCGATCGCGGCTGCATGGTCGTCGGGATGGATGAGGCTCGGCCAGAGCTCCGGGTCGTCGAGGAACTCCTCGGGCCGGTAGCCGAGGATCCCGGTGATCTGGGGGCTCATGTACGCGAGGCGCCCGCCGTCGGACACAGCCGGATCGGCCATGTCGATGTAGACGGCCGCGGGGACGTGCTCGACGAGAACGCGCAGCCGCGCTTCGGCCTCGTCCGCCTCGCGGGTCGTTTGGGCGAGCGTTGCGCCGGTGGTCTGGAGGCGCCGCAGCAGCATGACGCCCGCGCCAGTGACCATGCCGAGCGCCGCTGCGGCGAGGACGATCGTCGGGCCGGCAAGCTGGGGTACTGCGCCCGCGACCCCAGCGATCGCGAGGACCGCGAGGAAGAGGCCGCCGCCGAACAACCAGACGACCGAGAAGCCGCCGGGCACGCCAAACCGACGCGCGGACCGATCCACGATCCGAACCTTCGCCGGGCGGGGCGTGGCCCGCTACCACCGAATCGGGCCATCCCGGTGTAGACGGCCGTTCAGCCGTTGGCGACGGGCAGCACCAGGAGAAAGCCGGGCGGAACGCCGAGATTCACGCGGCCGCGATCGCGGATGACAAACTGCTCGGCGAGCGTCGCCGGCGAAACGAGGCTGTTCGGCTTGGGACTCTTGCCCCAGACCGAGCTGCCGTGGGGGTAGAGCGGATCGAGGACGCGGATCCCCGTGACCTCGAAGTCGTCGAAGGCCGCCGGGTCGGCCGTCGCCTCGAAGCCGCTCATCACCCACGCGTGACGGCCACGCCACATGACGAGGCCAACCGGCCGGTTCGTCGTCCGGATCGCCTCCGCCGCGGTGTCGAGGGCCGATTCGAACGTCGGCAGCGAGACGAGCTCGTACGGGCCCACGCCGAGATCGTTGAGCGCGGCGGTCCAGCCGCGGGGGTTCGCGCCACCGAACGGGCTGAAGCTCCGGTCGCGCGCCATCTCCCAGAGACGCTGCTGGTCCGCCCGCGTCGTTCGCGAGCCGTCGGTCGCCATGTTCAGCGCCATCTGAAGGCTCGCTCCGACACACCACTCGAACGTGTACTGGGCGACGAAGTCGCCCTTCGCGTAGAGGTTCATCGCGAACGGCTCCGGCCTGGCGGTCGCGGCTGCCCTCGGCGCCGCGGTCGGCAGGAGGCTCGGGACGGCCGTGGGCGTCGGTGTGGGCGGGGCTGGCGACGCCGTTCCCTCAGTGGCCGGCTCCGGCGTCGCGAGCGGCGTCGCCGCCGGGGGCGTCCGCTCTGCGGGACCGGCGACGACCTCCGCCTCGGGCAGTGCCGCGGGCGCGCACGCGAACGTGATCGCGGCAAGCAGCCAAAGGCCGACGAGCAGCCGGAGAACTGCGAGGGGACGAGACACGACGGGCGGCAAGTATGCCTCGGATCCGTCTTCGCGCACCGGAAGGCGGACCTGCGACCTCAACTCGCCTGACGGAGGATCGGCAGCACCTCGCGGCCGAGCAGCTCGATCTGGTCCAGGCGGTCGCTGCCCGTCGTGGCGAGGTTGAACGAGGTGAATCCCAGCTCCCTGAAGCCGAGCAACTGCTCGGCGATCGCGGCCGACGGCCCCGAGACGGTCATGACGTTGCCGGGCTGCTCATCGCCGACGCGCACGAGCATGTTGTATGCAGCCGTGACCTCGGAAGGATCGCGACCCACGGATTCGGCCGCGTCGCGAACTCGCTGCATGAGCCCGGGCACGACCGGCGGCGGAGCGAAGCCGATCGACGGAATCCAGCCGTCGGCTTCGCGTCCGGTCAGCGCGAGGCCGCGCGGCTTGTACATCCCCAGCCAGATCGGGATTCGGTGCTCCGGCTTCGGCTCGACGACCGCTTCGTGGATGCTGTAGAGCCGGCCATCGAACGTCGCGCTCGGCTCGGACCACAGCGCCCGGGCGATTGCGATCTGCTCGGCGACCGCGTCGACCTTGTCCCGGTTGGTGGGAACCGCCAGCCCGAACGCCCGGAACTCGTCGTCCGAGTAGCCGCCGCCAAGGCCGAGAATGAGCCGGCCGTTCGAGAGTCGGTCGAGCGTCTCGGCCATCTTCGCGAGCACGGCCGGATGGCGGTAGGGGATCGCGAGGACCCGCGTGAGCACCCGGATCCGCGTGGTCACGGCCGCGACAGCCGTCAGCAACGTCCACGGCTCGTACGTCGGCGTCCTCCCGTTCAGGTGGTCCGACGTCGAGACGTAGTCGAACCCGAGGTCCTCCGCCAGGCGGGCCTCCGCGACGGGGTCGATGCCCGGACCCGGTGACGCGGAGATCCCCAGCCCGATGAGCAGCGCGGCCACGGTCGCTTCAGCCGATGCGCGAAAGCGTCACGACCGGGATCGTCCGCCCGGCCTTCTCCGGGTAGTCGGCGAACTCGGGCCGCTCCTCGACGTGACGTTCCCAGAGCCGCTCGCGCTCGCCGGGAGCGGCCACGCTCGCCGTCGCGTTGAACGTCTCGCCCTTTGCCTCGACCTGAACGGCCGGATTCGCCTGGACGTTGCGATACCAGTCCGGATCGGTCGGCGAACCGCCGGCGCTCGCCGCGACGACGTATCGGCCGTCATCCCGGGTAAAGGTCAGGACGGCCTCGCGCGGCTGACCCGTCTTCGCGCCTTTCGTCGTGAGGATGAGCAGCGGCCGGCCCGCCATCGGGCCCTCGGGCACTTCGCCGCCGTTGTCGCGCAGCGTGGCGATCAGTTGAGCATTCCAGTCAGACATCGGGTGACCTCCCCGGTTCGGTGATACGTTGCACGCGCAACTATCCCATGGCGGCGCGAAACGCGCCGAAATGCGCCCGAATCGGGCGTCAGCGATCGAGTTCGACCGGTGTGACCGTGAGGGACAGGATCGCGCCCCCGCGTTCGACGCCCACCGCGATGGGCCGCCCGACCATCTCCCCGACCATGACTCGCTGGAGGTCGCCGACGCCTTCGATCGGCCGGCCATCGAGCTCCACGATCACGTCACCTGCCCGAACACCGGCGGCCGAGGCTGGACTGCCGTCGAGCAGCTGCACGACCTCGAGGCCGCGACGCCGTCCGATCCGCGACGCGACTGCCGGCCGGAGCGGCCGCGTCCCGCCGACGACGCCGAGGAAGGCCCGCCGGACACGTCCGTCGTGGATGAGGGCCGAGACGATGCCCCTCGTCGCGGCGTTGATCGGCACCGCGAGGCCAAGCCCGACGCCGGCGACCGCGGTGTTGATTCCGATGACCCGCCCATGCGAGTCGGCGAGCGCGCCGCCGGAGTTCCCGGGATTCAGCGCTGCGTCGGTCTGGATGACGTTCTCCACGAGCCGGCTGGCCCGACCGTCGCGAGCCGCGAGCGACCGTCCAAGGGCGCTTACGACGCCGGCGGTGACACTGCCGCCAAACCCGAGCGGATTCCCGATCGCGACGACCAGCTGCCCCACGCGCAGGCTGTCGGCGTCACCGAGTGGCGCGGCCGAGAGCCCGCCGTCGGCAGCGCGAATGACCGCGAGGTCGGAGAGCGGATCGCGACCGACTACCTCGAACCCGACCTCCGTGCCGTCGACGAAGCTCGCCGTCCCGCCTGGTCCGCCCGCGACCACGTGCGCCGAAGTCAGCAGGAAGCCGTCGGGCGTGAACGCGACCGCCGATCCGGCGCCGCCGCCCCAGCCGTTCGAGCTGCGGACGCGGAGACTCGCGACGGACGGGATCAGCCGCTCGGCGGCTGTGCTGACCGCGGTCGAATAGGCGTCGAGGAGTTCGTCGTCGGCCGAGTCAGCCGGTAGCCCCAGCGGCGGCAGCGGTTCAGCGACCATCGTCGGGCTATGCCTCGCCGGAAGCGGTCGCGCCGCCGCCTACCGAGACGGTTCGTTCGTCCGTGCCGCGGACCACCTTCACCTCGAATGGCATCTGGGTGCTGGCGATCAGCTCCTGGAGCTGGTCGGCTTCGGTGACCGGCGTGCCGGCGATCTCCACGATGAGGTCGCCATCCCGGATCCCGGCCTTCGCCGCGGGTCCGTCATCCTCGACGGCACGCACGAGTACGCCCTCGCGATCGGGCAGACCGACCGACCGCCGGAGGTGTCGAGCCACGCGACCCGGCGCGACGGCGATACCGAGCCGGGGCCGGCTGACCGACTCGCCCCGACCGAGCGATTCGACGCGCGTCCGGAGCGCCGCATCCGCCGGCAGCGCGAGGTAGAACCCCTCGCCGATCCGGTTGGTGTTGAGACCGACGAGCCGACCGTCCTGGTCGAGCAGGGGACCGCCCGAAGAGCCGGGCGCCAGCGGTGCCGTGTGCTCGACGCTGCCGCCGATCCGGCGCCCGCCGGGGCCCCGGAACGAACGCTCGATCGCGCTGACCGTGCCGAACGTGACGCGGACGCCCCCGCCCGCAGTCGCCGCGGCTCCGAACACGAGTGTCCCGGCCCGCGGGCCGTCGCCGTCGGCCCAGGCGATCGGCGCCGCGCCGGACGTGTCGACGGCGACCACCGCGAGGTCGCCGTCGACGTCGATGCCGGACACGGTGCCGGTGGCGCTCCGCCCGCCCGCGAACGTGACGGTCACCTCGTCACCGCGGACGTTGTGGGCGTTCGTGAGGACCTGGCCGTCGCCGATGACGACGCCGGAGCCGCGGAGCCTCGACCCGATCCCGACTACGGACGGACTGATCGTGGAGCTGAGCGTCGTTAGGGCCTGCGAAAGCTCGTCGAGTGCTGTCATCGTGCCTGGGACTCCTTTGCGCGGCGCCGAACCGGCAGGACGGCGACCGGGTTAGTTGTTAGTTGCGACTTGCAACATACTACGCACACGAACGGCAGCGCAAGCCTGATCGCCTACCATGCCCCGATGAGCGAGGCACCGGCCGGCTACCGCCAGGCGACGTCACCGTCGAGCGCGCTGGCGGCCGCCCTGGATCGCGTCGGCGACCGCTGGAGCCTCCTCCTCGTCGACGCCCTGCTCGGGGGCGGGCGCCGCTTCAGCGAGCTCCGTGACGAGCTCCCCGGCCTCGCTCCGAACATCCTGACGGAACGCCTCCGTCGCCTGGAGCGCGAAGGCATCGTCATCGCCACGCCCTACTCGACGCGTCCACCACGGATGGAGTACTCGCTCACGGGCGATGGACGAGACCTCGCCTCGGCGTTGCGGCTGCTCGCCGACTGGGGCTCGCGCCGGGGCGAGCACGGCGAACCCCTGCGACACGATCGGTGCGGAACGCCGCTCGAGGCTCGCTGGTACTGCCCGACGTGCGCCTCGGCCGTCAGCGACGCTGAGACGGACGCTCGCGAAGAGCGATTGCTCTAGGAACGGCGCGGGCGGCCGCCCGCGCTTCGTCGGCTACCTGCCGACCAGCGTGATTCCGGTGATCCGCGCGTAGTGCGAGTAGTACGTCTCCTGGTGGATGACCTTGCCCGACGCGTCGCGGACCGTCCGGGTCACCCAGACGTCCTTGCCGTCGACCGGGTACTCGATGCGCTTGCGGGTGCCCGGTGCCAGCGTCGAGGTGTACTGCACGGTGTCCGTCGCCGGCCGGACGTTCTTCACGATCGGGCGGGAGAACGAGACCTTCCGGCCGTTCGGAACGCTGTACAGCTCGAACCGGACGTAGCCGCGCCCGCCATCGCGGATCTTGTATCCCCGGATCAGCACGGGATAGTCGGTGTCGTTCGTCCACGACATCGTCTGGACCGAGCCCGAGCCGCTCTTGAAGACCGTGGCGTCGAGCCCGAGCGGGTAGCGGTCGATGTAGTAGTAGTGGTTCCGCCGGGCACCCATCTCGAAGCCCGCTCGGAGCGCCGCGTTGAACAGCGTCGTCGAGCACGAGCAGATGCCCCCGGCGAGCGCGCCCTGGGGCTCGGTCTTGCCGTTGATGATTGCGCCACCGTCGCGATAGCCGCGAGCACGCGTGATCGGGCCGACCGCGCCCCAGAAGTCGAACTTCTCGTGCGGCCCGACGACATAACCGTCGATGTCGAGAGCCGGGATCCAGATGTTGTTGCCGAAGCCGTTCTTCTCCGTGATCGGGAAGTACGTCGTCCAGCTCGAGATCTTCCGCATCTTGCCGGCGACGGCCTGGGCCTCGGCCGTCGTGAGGTTCGGCGGCGTCGAGATGAGGACCGGCTCGACCGGCGTTTCGGCGGCGCCCGTCGCGCGTGCCTTCAGGACCTCGCTGACGCGGCTGGCCGTCTGCGCGACGTCGAGGCCGCGGCCGTCCTTGCCGGGGACAACGCCCGTGATCTTGCCGCCGCTGACCGAGAATGAGGCGTTCCGGCCCTTGATCGCGACCTCTTCCGCGAGCGTCGACGTCAGCGACGCCGTCATCGACTCGTCGCTGATGACCGGGCCGTACGTGCCGTCGGCGCCCGTCGAGAACGTGATCCACTTGTGGATGACGGCCGTCGGAATCGTCCACGACTCCTTGCCGGCGACGACCGGGATGTCGGCCGCCAGCGTATTCGCGGCGGTCACTGCGGCACTCGCCTCCGCGTTCGTGACGTCCGGGTCGACCGCCGCGACCTCCAGGTCAACCCTGATCTCCGAGGGAGCGTCGAGATCCGCAAGCGCGGCCGTCAGGTACTCCGTGGGGGCAATCCGGTCGGCGACGCGTCCGTCACTCCCGGGCACGACCTCGAACGCTCCGTCGCGCTCGACGACGATCGCACTCTTCGGGGTGATCGTCAGGCGGGCCGCATACGTCTGGACGTACCGGGCCAGGCGAGCCTCGTCGAATACGACGGCCGGCTGGATGTCGTAGCCACGGACCGCGGTCCGCGCATCGAGAATGACTCGTTCGACCGCGTTCCCGGACCGGCCGACGGCCATGGCTTCGGTGACCATCCGCTCGACGTCCGCGCGGCGACCGATCTTCGCGTAGTCGATCGGCATCTCGAAGCCGCCACCGGCCACGATCGCCTTCCCCTGCCCGAGGTAGGCGTACGCCGCCTCGAGCTGCTCCGTGGCCTGCTCCGGCGTCAACCCGGAGAGATCGAGCCCGGCGACCGCCACGCCCGGCAGGACGCGGCCGGTGTACTCTCGGTCGTAGGCATAGAGCGCACCGGCCCCGGCCGCAAGGCCGAGCAGCATGCTGATCAGGAACGCCACGAAGAACCGGGCCCACGGCCGATGCCGCCGTCGATCGATCGCCTCGGAGGCGTCGTCAACCGGGATCGGGCGCGACGCGGCGTCCGCAGGGACGCCCGCGAGTGGGCTCGTGAGCTCGTCGGTCATTGGGGCGCCATCCTAGCAGGCAGGGTCGTTGCGGCCGTGAGCGTCAGGAGGACGCGCGACGCCGCAGCGACGTTACGGGCTGAGGTCAGCCGGCTCGCGGAAGGACGACGATGCGGCGGTTCGGCTCCTCGCCGATCGACTGCGTCGCGACGGTCGGATGATCGCGCAGCGCGAGGTGGATCCAGCGCCGTTCGAGGGCCGGCATCGGTTCGAGCTGGAGCATCTTGCCGGTCTCCTCGACGCGTGCCGCGGCGCGCGTCGCGATGTCACGGAGCTGGCGTTCGCGCCGGCCGCGGTAGTCCTCGACGTCGACGAGGACGCGTGTCCACTCGCCCATCCGTCGCGAGAGCATCAGGTTCACGAGGTGCTGGAGGGCCGAGAGCCGCTCGCCCTTGCGGCCGATGAGCGCACCGAGGGCCTCGTGCGAGTCGTCGTTGCCCACGACGTTCAGGCGGCTCGTGTCGCCCGATTCGACCTCGATCCGGACGGCGAAGCCGAGCAGCCGCATCAGCTCCTCGAGGATCTCCTTGCCGGCGGCGAGCGCTTCGGGCGAGGCCTCGGCAGCCTCGAGATCGGCGCGCTCCGATGCGATCGATCCGCGGGCGGCCGCGACCTGGGCGGCCTCGTCCGCGCTGAGCGAGGACGGCGCGCGATCGTCGCGGCGGGGACCCCGGTCGTCCCGGCGAGGCGGCCGGCCGCCCTGGCGGCCGCCACCCTGCGACCGGGACGGATCCCCGGTGCTGCTCGGGGCCCCGGCCTCGCGCGGCCGGTCGTCCCGGCGCGGGCCGCGGTCGTCCCGGCGAGGCCCGCGGTCACCGCGGTAGCCGCCGCTCCGGTCGTCGCGGGGCCCGCGATCCTCGCGCGGCGGCGGAGGCGGGAGGGGCGTTGCCGCGGCCGCATCCCGCTTGGGGGCGGCGCCACCCAGCGCCGACCGCGGCGCGGCCACGATCCGGGCTGGCTCCGCGCCCATCCCGAGGACGCCCCGGCTGCCCGGGGTGAGGATCTCGAAATCGAGGTCGGACAGCTCCACGCCGAACTCGTCACGCGCGGACTTGAGCGCCTCTTCGACGCTCTTGCCACTGAACTCCTTGTATGCGCTCATCGTCGTCTCCCTCGGCGGCCCTGGCGGCCGCGTTCTCGGTGGCGAATGGTCTTGTCGGCCGTCGCGGCCCGGTTCTGGGCCGGGCTGCCGAGCGCGGACTTCGCGTCCCGCTTCGACGGCTCGACCGGCGGCGGCAGCTCGACGGGGAACCTGGGGGTGTGGTCACGGGCGAAGCCCGGCGTCCAGCCGAATAAGGGGAACATTCCGCCCCAACCGATGATCAGGTACTGCTGGACGATCTGGAAGATGGTCGACACGATCCAGTAGAGGAACAGGCCCGCCGGCAGGAGGCTGCCGTACGTCAGCGAGATGAACGGGAAGAGCAGGGCCATCTGGCGCTGGATCCGGGTGTTCTGATCGTCGGCCATGCGCTGGTCCTGGACCGGCAGCGCCATGCGCGACGCGACGAGCTGGAGCAGCGCCGAGATTACCGCCATGATCGAGAGGCCGGTGGCGAACCCGCCGGGCGTCCCGAGGATGACCTCGGGGATGCCCCAGTTGATCCCGAACGCGATCGGGTTGATGCACGGGTTCGTCACGTGGCCGGCCGCGTCGATGATCGGTGCGGGGTCGCAGTTGAGGTCGAACAGCTCGACGCCGAAGACCGTCACCATGCGGGTCACGTCGTAGTTCGTGAGGCCCTGGCTGAAGACGGAGTACATCGGGATCAGCAGGAGGAGCTGGAGCAGCGTCGGCAGGCAGCCGGCGAGGGGATTCACCCCGCGCTCGCGATAGAACTCGCGCTGCGCCTGCTGCTGCTTGACCGTGTCGCCCTTGTAGCGCTTCTGGAGCTCCTTCAGCTCCGGCCCGAGCATCTGCATGCGCTTCGTCGACACGGTCTGGCGCCGGAACACCGGGATGAGGACCGCCTTCACGAGGAGCGTGAGGAGGACGATCGAGATCGCGATGTTGCCGGTGACCTGGTCGAAGAAGACGAGGATGATGAAGAAGACCTGGAAGATCGGCGTGAACAGGAACGCCAGCAACCCGAAGAGGTTGTCGGGCGTGGCCGGCGCGAGCGGGATGGCGGCCGGCGGCAGCGTCGCGGACGGGACCGGGGTTGGACTGGTTCCGGGCGCCGGTGTCGCGGCGGGGAAGCAGGCGGCCGCGAGCAGCAGGACGAACAGCCCGAGGAGCCCAAGGCGAATCAAGGCCGGCAGCCGATCGCGCCACGCCGGGTCTCGCGCCGTCAAGGTGGGCGACGTCAAGGGACCGGGTCGTATCCGCCGGGATACCCGGGATGACAACGGGCGATGCGCTTCATGCCCATCCAACTGCCCTTGAAGAGCCCGTAGCGGTCGATGGCCTGCTCCGTGTAGCGCGAGCACGATGGCTCGTAGCGGCAGCTCGAGGGCATCCAGGCGAACACGATCCGATACAGCCGGATCAGCCCGATCCCGATGTGTTTCACGTGGCCGCTGGTCCTCCGAACACGCCTCCACGATGGAGGAGCCGGCGCAGCGCACCGACCAGGGTTGCGTGGTCGGCCTCGACGATCGCTGGCCGGGCGATGATGAGAACGTCCCAGCCGGGCTGGAACGAGGGCGCCATCACCCTGAGCGCCTCTCGAAGCCGGCGCCTGACCCGGTTCCGGACGACCGCCCCGCCGAGCTTTCGCCCGGTCGACAGTCCGAACCGCGTCGTCTCGAGGTCCGTCCGCAGGAACCGAGCGGAGAGGAGAGGGTTGGACCGGCTGGTCCCGGAGCCCTGAACCGCCGCGAAGTCTTGCGGACGAGAGAGCATCACGAGACGCGGCGACTTGGAGCCGCGCCCGTCAGTCAGGCCGTCAGTCGCTTCCGACCGCGTGCCCGCCGAGCCGCGATCACGCGCCGGCCGCTCGACGTCCGCATGCGTGCGCGGAATCCGTGCTCCTTGGCGCGATGGCGCTTCTTGGGCTGGTACGTTCGCTTCATCGGGTCTGTGCGCGATCCTCTCCGTTCGTCCTCGGGCCGACGTTCGCCGCCTCCCAAAGGCACGCAAACGCGCCTGGCGCCCGTAAGCGCACACGCGCGTTCGTCGTCCGGCGGATGATATGGCCCGCGCGAGAGGGGTGTCAAACGTCTGACAGACGCTCCGTACGGCCCTCCGGAGGCTCTGCGGCCGCGCTCGGCCGATACTCCCTAGGGGTATCGCAGAATCGCCTTGCGAGCGCCGTTGCGGCGGTGCTATTCTCACCGGGCCCTCGGCGCCGGGACGCTCGCGGGTACGCCCTCGGAACCATCGATCCGGGTCCCCGGGAGCGACGTCCCGCAATGCCGAAACCGGCATTCCGAGACCTTCGCGACCCTGGTTTTCCCGTTGCCGAACGGCGTTTCCAGCGACTCACCCACCACCCGCCCCAGCAGGAACGACCTTCGACCAGATGGATGCCAAGCAGGTCTGGCGCGCAGCCCTCGGCGAGCTCCAGGTGTCGCTCTCGCCGGCCAACTTCGAGACCTGGCTTCGCGATACGCAACTGGTCGACGTCGACGACCAGCGCTTCCGGATCGCGGTCCCGAACGGGTTCGCCAAGGACTGGCTCGAGACGCGCTACCGGTCCTTGATCAGCCAGACCCTCGCGCGCATCGTGGGCTACAGCGTCCAGGTCGAGTTCACCGTCCAGAACGGCAGCGGACCCGCTGGCCCGGAAACGAACGGCGCACCGGCCGGATCCGCGACGCCGTCGCAGTCGGTTCGAGTCGAGGCGACGCGCGTCGGCGGCGAAGGCGGGACGACGAACATCAACCCGCGCTACACCTTCACGAACTTCATCGTCGGGTCCGCGAACCGCCTGGCCCACGCGGCGTCGCTCTCGGTCGCGGAGCGGCCCGGCCACGCCTACAACCCGCTGTTCCTCTATGGCGGGGTGGGCCTCGGCAAGACGCATCTCATGCACGCGATCGGCAACCAGGTGATCGCGAAGTTTCCCCGGAAACGCGTCGTCTATGCCACGAGCGAGAAGTTCACGAACGAGTTCATCACGTCGATCCAGCAAGGCAAGATCGACGACTTCCGGGCCCGCTACCGCCGGATCGACCTGCTCCTCATCGACGACATCCAGTTCATCGCCGACAAGGAGCGGACCCAGGAAGAGTTCTTTCACACGTTCAACGCGATCCACGAGGACGGCAAGCAGATCGTGCTGAGCTCGGATCGGCCGCCGAAGGCGATCCTGACGCTCGAGGAGCGCCTCCGGAGCCGGTTCGAGTGGGGCCTGATCGCGGACCTGACTGCGCCGGACCTCGAGACGCGGATCGCGATCCTCCGGGCGAAGGCGGAGGAGGGCGCGGTCCCCATCACGTCGGACGTGATCGAGTTCATCGCCCGGAAGGTCGTCAGCAACATCCGGGAGCTCGAAGGTGCGCTGAACCGGATCGTGGCCTATGCCTCGATGGGGGCGATGCCGATCTCGATCGAGCTCGCCCAGGCGGTCCTCTCGAACGTCCTCTACAACCCCAAGAAGCGCCAGGTGACGCCGGAGCGGATCGCCAAAGCGGTCGCCGACTACTACGGCGTCCAGATGGATGCGCTCAAGGGCCAGAAGCGCGACAAGGCGATCGTCACCCCCCGCCAGGTCGCGATGTTCCTCATGCGGGAGGAGACCGACGTCTCGCTGCTCCGCATCGGCGCCGAGCTCGGCGGCCGCGACCACTCCACGGTGCTCCATGCCTGCGACAAGATCACGAGGGAGTCTGCCGTCAACGACGAGCTGCGACGCGAGATCGCGGCCGTCCGCGAGCTGATCTACGCGGACTAGAGGGAGTCCGGGCCCGCTGCCGGCCACGCATCCCGAGCGCGCGGCCCTGTCGCGGCGTGTGGATAACACCCCCGATTCGGTGGACAACCGATGCCCGTTGTGGACATCTGCGCCGTGCCGAGCGGGAGAATGGCACCCTCGGCGGTGGACGGCCGGGCCGGGATTCCGGGCAGCGCCGGCCGTCGCTCGGAGTTATCCGCCACCTCACCCACCGTCCGGCCACCGATTCGACCCGAGCCGTCCACGCCGGATGACCAGGCGTCCACCGCCCGGTCGAACGGAGTCACGCGGGGCCATCAACGCCGTCCACACCGTGATGACGATGATGACGAGGTAACAAGAAAGAGCGAAGATACGAACAAGAACCCACGGGCCGGCGACGTGCAGATTCCGCCACGCTGAGGCACCCGGCCCCGAGTCCTGGAGAGAGGCCCACGTTGAAGCTATCCGTCATGCAGGAGAACCTCGCTCGCGGCCTGTCCGTCGTCAGCCGAGCCGTCTCCAACCGGTCGCTGCCCGTCCTGACCAACGTCCTCCTCAAGACCGAGGACGCCGGGCTGAAGCTGACCGCGACGAACCTCGAGATCGGGATCACGTACTGGGTCCCGGGCAAGATCGAGGTCGATGGTGCAACGTCCGTACCGGCTCGCCTCCTGACCGACCTCGTCAATTCGCTGCCCGGCGGCGAACCGATCGACCTGGAGCTCGGCGAGGGCGAGACTCTTCACATCCGGAGCGGCCGGTTCGAGTCCAACATCAAGGGCATCTCGGCCGACGACTTCCCGACGGTCCAGACCGCCGGCGAGCGACCGGTCACCCGGATTCCGCAGAACGTCCTTCGCCACGCGCTCGACGAAACCGCGTTCGCGGCCGCGAGCGACGAGGCCCGGCCGATCCTGACCGGCGTGCTGGCCCGGTTCGAGGGCGACCAGCTGACGCTTGCGGCGGCTGACAACTACCGGATCGCGGTCAAGACGATCACGATCCTCGACCCCGTGGAAGAGACGAGCGTGGTCATCCCCGCCCGAGCGCTTCACGAGCTGAGCCGCGTTCTGACCGACACGGACGATCCGGTCTCGGTCGTCCTGGCTCACGCCCGAAACCAGATCCTGTTCCATCTCGAGGGCGTCGACCTCGTGAGCCGCCTCATCGACGGCCAGTACCCCAACTACCAGTCCGTCCTGCCGGCGAGCCATTCGACGCGGGCCGTGCTCGACCGGGAGGAGCTCCTGCGGGCGGTTCGGCCGGCGGCACTGATCGCCCACGAGTCGGCGAACATCGTGAAGCTCGGCGTGGGCCTCGAGGGCGACGCCGGAATCACGGTCAGCGCGAACGCCGAGGTCGGCGACCACGTCGGCCGGATCGAGGCGGCCGTCGAGGGCGACGGAACGACGATCGCGTTCAACGCCCGCTTCCTGGCGGACGTCCTCCAGAACGTCGACGCGGAGCAGTTCGCGCTCGAGCTGAACGGCCCGCTGTCGCCGGGCGTCTTCAAGCCGCTCGGGGACGATCGCTACGTCCACGTGGTGATGCCGCTTCGGACCACGTCCTGACACGTTCCGGCGCCGCGCCGCCGTAGGATTCGGGCGTGCTCGAGTCGATCTCCCTCCAGGACGTCCGCGGCTACGGTTCGGCCGATCTCGCGTTCGGGCGGGGCCCGCAGCTCGTCGTCGGGCCCAACGCGGCCGGCAAGACCAGCCTGCTCGAGGCCATCGTGCTGCTCGCCTGGGGCCGGTCCCATCGGACGAGCACCGATGCCGAGGTGATTCGCTGGGGTGCCGACGTGGCTCGGGTCGAGGGGACGGTGGGTCCCGAGACGATCGAGGTCGCGTTCGCCCGGTCGGGAATCGGCGGCACCGGTGCGCGGAAGCGGATCCGGGTGAACGGCGTCGCAAGGCGGGCGCCCGCGCTCGTCGGTCTCCTGCGGACGGTCCTGTTCGCGCCCGAGGAGATGCTCCTCGTCGTCGGGTCGCCGGGGCTGCGCCGCTCGGCGATCGACCAGCTCGCCGCCCAGCGGTCCCCGGCCTATCTCCGCGACCTCGCGACGTACACCCGGACGCTCCAGCAGCGGAACAGCCTGCTCCGCGCGATTCGCGAGGAAGAGGCGACCCGCGATCAGCTTCGCTTCTGGGACGACTCGTTCCTCGAGAGCGGCGCTGCGATCGTCGAGGCCCGGCTCCAGCTGCTGCGCGATCTGGCCGCCCCGCTCGCCGCCGCCCACGCCGAGATCGCCCCCGACGAGGCCGCCGCCGCGTCGCTCGCGATCCGCTACTCGACGAACGCGTCGGCACTCCCCGGCGAGTCGCCACGGGACGCGCTCGCGCGGCGGCTCGTGGAGACGGCCGAGAAGGAGGTCTGGAACGGCTCGACGTTGATCGGCCCGCACCGTGACGACCTCGCGTTCGAGCTCGCCGGCCGGGATCTCGCGGGGTTCGCCTCGCGCGGCCAGCAGCGCACGGCGATTCTCGCGTTCAAGCTCGCGGAGCTGGACCTGCTGACGGCCCAGGACGGCCGCCCGCCGCTGCTGCTACTCGACGACGTGTTCTCGGAGCTCGATCCGGACCGGCGGGCCCACCTCGTCCGGCGAATTGCGGAGCTGCCCCAGAGCTTCGTGACGACGACGACCCTCGCCGACCTCGACCCAGGCCTCGTCTCGGCCGCCACGCCGTGGGAGGTCGTCGCCGACCCCGCCGCCGGTGCCCGGCTCGTGCCTTCGGCCGTCCGCGTCCCGTGAGCACCGGAGCGAGCGCGCGGTGACCGGGAGCCGCCGGCGACCGATGACCCGGATCGGCGATCTCCTGCCCGATGCCGCGCGCGGCCTCGGCCTCGAGGACGAGCTCCGCCTGTCACGCGCGATGTCGACGTTCGAGGCGATCGTCGCCGAGCGCGTGCCGGCGGCGGCCGGCGCCTGCCGCGTGATTCGGCTCGATGGGTTCGACGTCGTCGTGGAGGCCGATGCCCCGATCGTCGCCCAGGAGCTCCGACTTCGGTCTGGTGAGCTGCTGACGGCCTTCGCCGCATCGCCGGCCGGCGTCGGTGCCCGTGACCTTCGGGTCCACGTCCGACGCGGAGGCCCCCGCGTATAATCCGCGGCACCTGCCTGCCGTCTCGGCTTCGCGGGCGAGCGCAAGTACGTATCCGCGAGCCATCGCCCCTCGTTGCCGCGCCACCCAGTTGAACCGCCGGCAAACGCCGAACACAAGAGACCTGCATGGCCGTCCGACTCCAGATGAAGCTCGGCGTGATCGCCGAGCCAGATCGCGTCATCGACTCGCCCGACACGGTGGTCGTCGTCGAGCCGAGCGTCGGCTCCGTCGCTCGCTCGAAGGGCAATCTCTACCTGATCGTGACCTCGACGGTCGCGAGCCAGCGCGCCCAGGAGGCGACGCAGCTCGCCGCTGAGACCATCCGGAGCGAGTACTACTACGACGAGTCGGCCGGTATCCGGGTCTGCATCCAGAAGGCGATCACGTCTGCGAACAAGCGCCTGAACCACCAGCGCGATCGCCTGGGGCTGCACGGCGACGGCGAGGATGGTCCGATCGGGATCGGCGTCGCGGTCGTTCGCGGCAACGAGCTCTACGTCGGGACGATCGGGCCCGCCGAGGCGTACCTCATCCGCCAGGCCCGGCTCTCGACCCTGCCGGACCCGCACCGCGAGCGCGGCCTGCCGACGCGCGACCTGGAGCCTGACGTCTGGCGCGGCGAGATCTCCGTCGGCGACTCGCTCGTCCTCGTCTCGCCGAATGTCCTGACCCGGATCGGGCCGGACGAGCTCAAGGACGCAATGGTGACGCTCCACCCCCAGCCGGCAATGGAGCATCTTCACCACCGGTTCGTTACGGCGGATGGCACGGCCAGCGACGCGATGATCGCGATCGAGGCAACCGAGGTCGCCTCGACCCAGAAGTCCAAATCGCTCGTTCCGGTCCGCCCGGCTGAGCCGCTCGCCGGCGCCCCGGACAAGTCGCCGATCCCCCTCGCCGACAACGTCACCGACGGCGTCGCCGCGGTTCAGGCCTCGGCGTTCCGAGCGCGCGCCGCCGCAGGCGGCGCGTTCGACCGGTTCATCTTCAGGCTCCAGGACCTGCTGCCCCGGCGACGGACGGCCTATCGCCGCGTGACGCCGGCCGCGGCGAAGCGCGAGACGCAGCGCCGGGCGGCGATCGCCGTGCTCGCGCTCGTGACGGTCGCGGGCGGCCTCTTCGGCGTGGTCTGGGCGATGGGCGGCCAGAGCGGCAGCCGTGACCTCGCGTCGCTCACCGCCGGCCAGGCCGCCCTCCGGACCGTCCAGGACAACCTCGCCCAGGTCTCCGGTCCCGGCATCGACCTGATCCGCGACGACCAGCCCAAGGCGCTCGACCTCCTGACCCAGGCCCACACCGCGCTCGACACCGCCGCCGATAACGGCATCCCGGACCGGACGCTCGATCCCCTCCGCGAGCAGGTCACCGCGGGGCTGGACCGGATCTACGGCGTGGTCCCCGTTGCCGCGACGCAGATCCTGCCGTTCGGCACGCCCGAGGTGAAGGCGGACATCGGCGGCCTGATCCTCGGCCCGGGTGGCGTGCCGTTCGTCCTCGACCGGGCTACGAAGGCCGTCTACCGGATCGACACCGCCGGTGGGACCGGCGTTCGCGTCTTCGCCGAGGGCACGAACACCGCCGGCGCGACCGAGGCTGCGCCGAAGATGATGACGCTCGGCGCGTCGCGGGATCTCCTCGTCGTCGACGAGAACAACGTGTTGTGGCGGTGGCGTCCGGCGAACGACGAAGGCGTCGGGACGACGACCCGGATCCGGGTGTCGGACAACGCCGGCTGGGGCGACGACATCCGGGCGATCGGGACGTTCCTGCGGGACGCCAGCGCCGGCCTCTACAACCTCTACGTCGTCGACCCGTCGGAGGAGCAGGTCCTCGTCTACTACCCCTCGAGTGACGGCTCCGGCTTCCCGGCCGACGCGCTCGACCGGCTGGCGGTGGCCCGCGACGTCTCGAAGGTCGACGCGCTCTACATCGACAGCGACATCTTCATCACCGACGACGGCACCATCGTCCGTTTCGTCGACGGCCGGGCCGAGGGCTGGGAAGCCGATCCCCTGCCGGACGAGCTGCTCCGCGAGCAGCCGAAGTACTCGCTTCTCGCGTCGGCGTCGGACAAGCGTACCGGCGTCCTCTACGCCTACGACAAGGACAACGAGCGGGTCGTCGCGATCGACAAGGCCAAGGGCACGTACATCGAGCAGTACCGTCTCGCGGGGAAGGCGCCAGGCTGGAAGGACATCCGCGGGATGTACGTCGTGCTGGCCGGTGAGGACGCGCCGGCGACGCTCATCTACGCGACCAATGAGGGCCTGTACTCGGCCGTGCTCGAAGCCGCTTCCGATGACGGCGAGTCGCCCGTTCCCTCCCCGGACGGATCCTCCGTTCCGGCATCAGGATCACCGATCGTCGCACCGCCGGCCTCCGCCGCACCGTGATCCCGCTCCGGGACGCGAACCCGGTACGGCGCACCCCGATCATCACGATCGCGACGATCGTCGCCTGCGTGGCCGCGTTCGCATACACGCAGGGGATCGAGGCCAGCCAGGGGATCGAGGGCGTCGAGGAATTCTTCGAAACGTACGGCGTCGTGCCGGCCGAGCTGACCGCGGCCTGGTCCTCCGGGCAGTACCTGGGGCCGGAGACGCTCGCGGTCTTCACGAGCATGTTCCTGCACGTGAACCTGATCCACCTCGTCGGCAACATGATCTATCTCTGGATCTTCGGCAACAACATCGAGGACCGGCTCGGGCGGTTCCGGTTCATCGTCTTCTACCTGCTCGGCGGCGTGGCGGCGGTCGTCGCTCAGGTGCTGATCGACCCTTCGTCCGACGTGCCCATGATCGGCGCGTCCGGGGCGATCTCGGCGGTCCTGGGCGCGTATCTGGTCCTGTTCCCGGGCGCCCGGATCCTGTCGCTCGTGTTCCTCGGGTTCTTCTACCAGCTGATCGAGGTGCCAGCTGTTCTCGTGCTCGGCTTCTGGTTCGTGCTGCAGCTCATCGACGGGATCGCGTCACTCGGGCTGGCGGGCGCCGAGGGCGGCGTCGCGTTCTTCGCCCATATCGGCGGGTTCGTCGCCGGCGCGGGGATCGGCGTCCTGATCCGCGGAAGCACGGCCGGGCGCGGCCCGCAGAGCCGGCTGCCCCGGGCCGGCGTGGGATAATCCACGCATGGCCAGCGAGGATCGGCCCGGCGACGGGCTCGTCGAAATGGTCGTCGAGAGCGTCCGTGTCCACATGCTCTCGAGCCGCCACGTCGTGATCCTCAAGGAGAACGAGCGCGATCGGTACCTGCCGATCTGGATCGGGCCATGGGAGGCGAGCGCGATCGCGATGCGGCTCCAGGGCCTCACGCCGGAGCGGCCGCTCACCCACGACCTGTTCGCCGCAGCGCTCGAGGGGATCGGGGCACGTGTCGACCGGGTGATCATCTCCGCGCTGGCCGAGGAGACGTTTCACGCCCGGCTCCTGCTCGAGCATGATGGCCACGTCGTCGAGGTCGACTCGCGGCCGTCTGACGCGTTGGCCCTTGCGGTTCGCGCGGGCGGCCGGATCTTTGCCTCCGAGGCCGTCCTCGAGCAGGCGGCGCTCGGCGCGGACGGCGGGGTCGGCGACGAGGACGAGGAGTCGGCCGGCCGGATCCCGCTCGAGAGCACCGGCGAGCAGATCGTGGATCCGCGGCTGGACGTGTTCCGGGACTTCGTGAACTCGCTGGACGTCGACCCGGGCGCCGGGGGCACCGGCGGCGAGGAGCGTCGAGGGTCCTGATCCCTCCTCCTCGTCCTCGTAGCCACGCGAATATTCGGTGTGGCCGAACAGGATCGAGTCGAACACAGCTCCTCGAACGGAAAACGCGCGGCTCTGTTCGGCCAGGGCGAACACCTGCACGGCGAATCGGCCCTGACGCGCCACCGCGGGCTCGATTCGGGCAACCAGGGACGATTCCTGTTCGGCGTGGCCGAACAAATGAAGGGCTACCAGCCCTGGTCGGGGTAATCGCCGCGGAGCGAACGGGAGTGTCCCCGGCTCGCGCCCCGGTGCCTGCTCGTCGGACAGAGCGACCGGGAAGTGGCGGTCGGCGTTCAGCGCCTCGAGTGAACGAGGCTCGTAATGCGGACAGTCGCTACCGGACGCAACCCCTCATCCACGACGAGCCTCGCGCCAGGTTTCGGCATGTCTTCGAGCACGGCCACGTCCATGAAGCTAACGGCTGCTTCGTCATCCACGCCCGGCTCCGTCTCGGGTCCGAAGAACCGAAACGCGACGCTACGCGGCTCGGACTCGCGTCCTTCGTCCAGGAGGAAAGAAGCAGTCGCTGTGTACACAACCGAGGCGCCGCTTGGAAAGCGCGGCGGTCGCGAACGTCCGCCAGCTTCCGCGGGGAGCCACCGAACAACGGCTCGGGCGTGCGGTTCGGATCCGTCGTTGGTGCTCACGTGGGCGGGCCGATGCGGACGCCGGAGGCTACTCGACGACGCGCGTGCCGCGACGCAGCGCGCGGCCGCGGTTCGACCACATCCGGAGACGCAGCAGCCAGAAGTCGCGAACCGCGCGGACGATCACGCTCGGCTTGGCGCCGGTCGGCGAGCCCGCGGTTCGGCGGTGATGGGGCACGCCGACCTCGACAATGCCCCGGCCGGCCGCGCGCAGCTTGATCAGCAGCTCCGCCGAGAGGAATGCCCCACCGGACTCGACCGCGATCCCGTCGAGCGCCTCCCGCCGGAACAATTTGCACGCACAGTCGACGTCGCGGACCTCGAGCCCGAACCAGACCCGGTTCGCGAAGCGGTACAGCTTGGCGTAGATCGTGCGGATGAGCGGATCCGCCCGCTTGATCCGGTAGCCGACGACGACATCCGGGCTGTCGGGCTCGGCCAGCCGCGCGGTCAGCCGGCCGATGTCGGCGACGCGGAACTGGCGGTCGCCGTCGGTGAACGCGACGAGCTCGTGGCGGGCGGCCCGGAAGCCCGAGAGCAGCGCCGCTCCGTAGCCGAGGTTCGTCGGGTGATGAACGGCCCGGACGACGTCCGGATGGGCGGCCGCGAGCTCGTCGGCGATCGCGCCCGTCGAATCGCGCGAGCCGTCGTCGACCACGATGATCTCGAACCCCTCGGCGAGCGACGGCAGCGTCTCGAGGGCCTCGGCGACGAGCTCCCGGACGTTGGCCTCCTCGTTGTGGGCGGGGAAGAAGTACGAGAGGCGGGCGACGCGCTCGGTCATCGAGACGGGCCCGCCGTCGCGAGCCGGTCGGAGGCGCTGCTCACGCGCGGCGTGACGCGCAGGACGTTGCCCGCGACCGGGTTCGAGAGCGGTGTCAGGTTGTAGCGGTCTCTCAAGGCTTTCAGCTCGTTCTCGTCGATTCGGATGACGTACACCGGACGAACGCCGAGGTTAGCGTCAATCACGGTTGTGAGGTCGCCGAGATTCTCATCGAGGCGCGTCCGGTCGTCGACGACGAAAATGCCCGGGTCCCGGCCGTCGATGAGCTGCGCATACCAGAGCGGGGTCGAGTAGCTCCACCAGCTGACGATCACCGCATCGGGTTCCACCTCGAACAGGACGGCATCGATCCACTCCTGGGCGGCGGTGTCGTTCGTCCGGTCGACGGTCGTCGCCCGAAGGTCGAACGCGGCCGCGGTCGGCGCGATCAGCAGGAAGCTCACGAAGCCCAGTGCAGCGAGGCGCACCGGCTGGATCCGCCGTCGCCGACGGGGCGTTTCGCCGTCGGCGACGGCCGCGCCGGGTGATGCCACGTCACCTTCATCCTCGCCGAGCACGGACGCGATCAAATCGACCCCGGCCCCCGCCAGGATGGCGAGCCACGTCCAGGCGATCAGCGCGGGCCCCAGGTAATACCGCTCGATCTCGGCGTTGATGTACGCGGCGTTGAAGAAGCAGGTGATGATCAGCGCGCTGCCGGTCAGCAGGGCGTACGGCGGCTGGCGGATCGCCGCGACGAGGAATCCGATCGCCACGAGGAACGCGAGCGGCCCCAGCTCCCGGCTCGTGAGGTCGGCCAGGTCCGCGACCTTCCTTGGCAGCTCGCCGAACGGGTCGCTGATCCCGCCACGGAACTGCTCGCCGAGGACGACGTACTTGAATCCGTCCCACGTGGCCGGCGTGCCGTAGACGAGCGGCGCCCGGATCGCGGGAATGAGCCCGCCTCGGAGCGGCAGCTGGAGATACACGAGGATCGCCGGGACGATGACGGCCGCCGCGCATACGAGCACGAACCGCCAGCGAAACAGGATCCGCGGTTCAACGACCAGCACGTAGAGCGCGATCGGGACCGCGAGGAGCAACGTCAGCGAATGGTTGCCGGCCGACAAGCCGGTCGCGACGGCTGCGGCCACGAGCCAGCGATCGGCTCGCGTCGGGTCTTTCGGGTTTGCTGTACGCGCCTGCTCCCAGCGGACGAGCAGCCACAGGATCACCGCGACGAACGTAAGGTGAAGCGCGTGCGGGTCGGCGTGCGTGCCGATCGCCCAGACGATCGGCGTCGCGGCGAGACCGAGCCCCGCGACGACGCCAAGGACGAGGGAGCGCGTCAGCAACCGGACGAGGTCGACGGTGAACGCGGCCGCGACGCCGACGAAGATCGCCGACAGCAGGTTCATCCGGAATGCGGCGTCGCCGAACGGTGTGAGCAGGAACGACGCGACCCAGCCGAGCAGGACATAGGTCGGGTAGCCCGTCGGATGGGCCGTGCCGAGAATCGGCGGGACGGTCTGGAACTCGGCCGTGTCCCAGAAGCCGACGCCGGGCATCAGCCGCCAGAACCCCATTGCCGTGGCGATCACGCCGACAACGATCGGGGCGAGGATCGTGACCGCACGCACAACCCGCGACGCGCGAGCAGGAGCCGGGGGCGCGGTCACCATCCGAGGACGTTGCCCCAGACGACACCCCAGAAGTTCACGAGAATCGAGACGCCGACCAGCAGCCCTGCGATCACCGCGAGGAGCGGTGTCCGGATCCGCTGCATGCCGAGGGCGACGAGGACGAGCGCCCATGGGATGAAGTCGAGGCTGAACCGGTAGCCGAACTGGACCCAGCCCTGGCTGAAGTGCATGACGTTGACGAACGTGATCACGAGAATCGCGAGCGCGGAACCGGTCACGAGCCGGTTGGCGCCATAGCCTCGCAGCGCCGGGATCGCGAACAGGTAGGCCGGGCTCGTGAGGAGGATGCTCATCCCGGTATCGCGCGGAATCGCAATCGGGCAGTCGCGGTCGAACAGACCGCGGACCGCGCCGGGATCGACGCACAGTGCCTGGCCGTTGCCGAGGCCGGCCGGATAGACGTCCGGCAGGATCGCCGGCCCCTGGAACAGCATGATCCAGAGATTCTGACCGATATAGCGGGGGTCCTCGATCGCCCAGTCGAGGTGGTACCCGAGGTTCGTATAGAACCCGGCCTCGAGCTCGTACAGGTATTGGTAGCCGGGATGGAACAGGGCGCCGGTCGAGATCACGTTGTAGAGCAGCAGGACGCCGATCGGAATGGCTGCGCCGACGCCGGCCGAGAGCCCGCGACGTTGCCACGAGCCGCCGGTGCCGACGAGCAGGAAGAACGGCGCCCCGAAGGCGACCGTCAGCCGGCTCGTACAGGCAAGTCCGAACAGGAGCCCGGCGACGAACTGGCGACGGTCGATGCCTCCGCGGACGACTCCGACGGTCCGCGCTCCGAGACCCCGCCCCGCGGCCGCCCCGCCGTCATCGCCCGGGTCGTACGGCCTGTCGTCCTCGTTGATCGCGGCGTCGGGGTCCGCCCGGATCGAGAGGCCGATGGCGAGCATCGCCAGCCCGACGGCGAGGACGTGGGCCTGGTACCACGTCGTCCCAAGCTGGGCCGTGTACCAGAAGACCGTCCCGAATGCGAAGAACACCGTCACCGCGAACCGGACGGCACGACGCACCGGCAGGCGGCCGAGCAGCCACCACGCGATCCCGACGTCGATCGCGGCGAGGATCGCGAAGATCAGCTGGCCGTCGGCCTCGCGGCCCCACAGCGCCACGAACGGCAGGAGGACCACGGCAGGCAGGGGCGGGAACGGGATGTCGCCGCGCGGCACGCCGTCGGGCGAGGGAACGGGGCGGACGTCGTTGAAGCAGGCGTTTCCGCTGCACGGGTTCATCGTCCCGACGGGGTAGCGGATCGCCGTCTGGCCTTCGAGCCATGCCTGCGCCTGCCACTCGAAGTGGTCGTAGATCCGGAACGGATGGGTCGAGGCGTAGACGAGCAGAGAGCCGAACACGAGCGCCAGACCGATCGCAACCGAGGCGATTCGGGCCGTTCTCCGGGAACTCTCGGACCGCGCAGCGGCGTCTTGTTGGGGTTGTGACGAATCGGCAGGCTCTGGGCGACCCTGTGCTACCCTGCGACCCACCTCAGCACGTCCGTCCAGGAGGCCTCTCCTCTTGACCGCCCGCGCATCCGCCGGGCCGAGCCGGGGCGCGGACGCACCGACGCGGACCACCTGGACGCGGGAAGGCGTACTCGCGATCCTGGCCGTGCTCGGCCTCGCGCTCGCCGCTCGGCTCATCATCGCATACGCCTTTCCCGGAACCGGGTTGAAGTTCGATCTCGATTCCTTTCACGCCTGGGCCGCCAACCTGGCGCAGAACGGCCTCTACGGCGTCTACGATCGTGACTTCTTCCTCGACTACACGCCCGGCTACCTGTACGTCCTGTACCTCGTCGGGCTGATCGGGCAGGCGAGCGGCGCCATCGGGGACTTGATCAAGATCCCGCCGATCCTCGCCGACGTCGCGATCGGCTATCTCGTCTGGTCGATGGCACTCGAGCTCGGAGCGAGTCGGCGGGCCGCGATCATCGGCGCGGTCATCGCGGTCGCCAACCCCGTGTCCTGGTTCGATTCGGTCACGTGGGGCCAGGTCGACTCGTTCGGCGTCGTCTTCCTGCTGCTCGGGCTCCGCGAGCTCTGGCGCGACCGGCCCGAGCGGGCGGCGATCTTCGCGGTCGTTGCCGCCCTCATCAAGCCCCAGCTGGCGATCCTCGCACCGATCGTCGCGGCGGTCACGATCCGGCGGGCGCTCTGGCCGACGGAGCCCGAGCCCCCCGGCGCGACCGATGGTCTCGATGCTCCGGCCCGCGTTCTCGACCGCTTCCGTGCCTGGGAGCGCCGGACAGGCCACCCGATCCGGATCCTGACGACCGGCCTTGCCGGCCTGATCACGACGCTGATCCTGTGCGCGCCGGTCGGGCTCTCCGTCCTCGAGATCGGGCCGAACGGGCTCCGTTCAGGCCTGCTCGAGCAGATCTTCTCGACGGCATCGGGATATCCGTACGTCAGTGTCAACGCCTACAACCCGTGGGCGCTCGCGGAGCTCAACGGCCAGGGCATCGCCGCGAGCGGGAGCTGGGTCTGCGACGCGGTCATCGGCAACCAGGCCCCGGGCGGTCCCGTGTGCCTCGAAGCCTTTCAGTTCTTCGGGGTGATTCCGGCAGTCGCGGTCGGAGCGGCGTTGCTCGCGTTCGCGTTCGCGGTCGTCTGCGGCGTGGTCGCCCTGCGGCCCGACCGGCTGACAATCCTCGTTGGGCTGACCGTCCTCGCGGTCGCCTTCTTCATCGTCCCGACGCGGGTCCACGAGCGGTACCTGTACCCGTTCTTCGCGCTCGGGGCGATCCTCGCCGCGTTCTCGTGGCGGTGGCGGATCGCCTACCTCGTGTTCGCGCTCACGACGTTCCTGAACATGTACGTGGTCCTCACGACGCTCTACGCCTCTGTCGGTAGCCCCGGCATCGCCGACTGGCTGGGGATCGGCGAGATGGTCCGGAGCCCGTTCTGGGTCTCGGTCATTGCCTGGCTCAACCTCGTCACCGCGCTGTGGGTCTTCGCCCAGCTTCGCGACGGCGCATTCGAAACGCTTCGGGCGGAGCTGGCCGGACGGCTGACGCTGCCCTTCGCCGACCGCGCCACCGTGGAGCCGCAGCTCGCCGAACGGCGCCCGGCGCCCGTCCGGCCGTCGGACGCCGTGACGAGCGGGCAGCCGACCGGGAACCTCGCTCTTGCGACCGCATCTGGCGGCGCGCTCGGCGCCGGCTCGGGCGGCGCAGCCGTGACGCCGGCGGCCGCTCCGATCTGGACCGAACCGCCGTCGTTCGGTGAAGTCGGGTTCATCGAGTGGCTCCGGCTCAAGATGGTCGCCCGGCCACTGCGGGCCGACCGCTCGAAAGCCCTCGACAACGAACCGGGCGGCCGCCTCGACAAGCTCGACCTCTGGCTGATCGTCGTCCTCGTCGTCGCCGTCCTCGGGCTCCGCATGTTCCGGCTGGCGGAGCCGTACCAGATGCACTTCGACGAGGTCTACCACGCCCGGACCGGCGCGGAGTTCCTCCAGTCATGGCGCTACGGCTACGACCACGACATCTACGAGTGGACGCACCCGCACCTCGCGAAGTACGCGATGGCAGCCGGCATGGTCGTCCTCGGCGACGACGCGGTCAGCGCGACGAGCGAGCTTGGCGTCCCGGTTCGGAACGCGATCATCGAGCCCCGGCGCGACGTCCCCCGCGTGACGAACAACCGCGGCGGCGACCGCGTCCACGTCGTGACCGGAACCGAGCTGCGCTCGTACGACCTGCTCGACCGGCGGCTCGTCTTCCAGGCGCCGATCGCGGGCGCCGCTGCGCTCGCCTACGACCCGCTCGGCTACCAGCTCTACATCGGCACCGACTCGGGCGAGATCCTCGTGTTCGACGCGACGGGCCTCGACGGCGTCACGAGCCCCGAGGTCGCGGGCCTCATCGCGCCGCCGTCGGCGTTCGGCCAGGTCGACGGCGCGATCAAGTCGATGTACGCGAGCGACGACGGCCGCTCATTGTTCGTCGCCACGGCCGACGACCGCCTGGTCACGTTCGACACGACGTCGGCCGAGCGCGTGAACACCATCCAGCTCGAGCGCATCGCCGGATTCGCGCCGGGCGGCAACGGCAGCGTCGTCGCAACGGTGGCAGGCTCCGTCGCCGATCCGGCCGCGGGCGCGGCCACCCTCGAAGACCTGCTTGGCGGCGATGCGGCGGCGTACGAGCGGCGGCTCTCGGACGAAACTGGCGGCGTCATCGTCGCCGGGATCGGTGGCGTCGACGAGAAGGCAAACGTCCAATCCGCGATCGACGACGGCAGCCTCGCCGGGCTCGTCGTCCAGGACGCGTCGCGCGTCGCGATCGCGACCTCGACGGGCGTCACGTTCGTGGCGACGCCGACAGGCGACGTCGTCGCGGAGATCCCGCTCGACGGCGGCGCGTTCGGGCTCGCTTACGTCTCGGTCGACGATGCGCGACTCTTCGTGACGACCGGCGGCTCGGACGGGGACGCGCCGGGCCAGGTCGCGACGATCGCGGTCGGTGGCGATCCGGCCAAGAACGGCCCGATCCGGCAGGCGACGATGCCGCTGCCGGGGCGCGGCTCGACGGTCCTCTACGACGACGCGACGCAGCTAGTCCACGTCCTCGGCGTCCAGCCCGACGGCACCGGGTCGACGATCTACGTGATCGAGCCCCACGGCAACCCCAAACCGACCGTCTTCGCCGACGCGCCGCTCGAGTTCGACCCGGTGTCGGTCGTCATGGATTCGGCCCAGACCTACCCGACCGACGATCGCCAGCAGATCCTGGCCTTCTCCCCGACCGGCGAGGCCGCCAGCGTCGAGGTCGGCAAGCACGCCTTCAGTTGGCGGGTCCCGGGCGTGCTCGCCGGGGGGCTCATGGCGGCGCTGATCTACCTCCTGGCTCGGATCCTGTTCCGTCGTCGCGAGGTCGCCGTGCTCGCCGGCATCTTCGTGCTCGTCGACGGGATGCTGTTCGTCCAGTCCCGGATCGGCATGAACGATGCGTACGTCGGCCTCGGGATCCTCGCCGCCTACACCCTCTTCGCCGCCGTCTGGACGCGGTTCTGGACGTGGCGCGGCGCGTTCTGGGTTGCGATGCCGCTCATCGGCGTCTGCCTGGGGTTCGCGTTCGCGTCCAAATGGGTTGCGCTCTATGCCGTCGGCGGAATCGGCATCCTGATCCTCGCCCGGAGCGCCCTCGGGCGGTTGACGATCATCGCCGCGCTCGTGGCGATGACCGGCGTGCTCGGGAATCTCGCGTTGGCCGTGCCCGAGGGTGGCGGGCTCGGCAACATCCCGTTCGTCGCGATCATGATCGGCCTGACGGCGCTGGCGGTCGTGATCAACGTTCTCCATCCGATCGCCTGGTCCGACGACGAGATGCGCTTCGCGGTCGCTGCGCCCGCGGCGCTGGGCGTCGTCGTCGGGTTGGCTGCGATCGCTCTCCGCGTCGCCGAAACCGAACTCGTCGCCGGTCCTTTCGTCGTCACGCCGCTCCACGTTGCCGGCGGCCTGATCCTGCTCTCGATCCTGGTCTACGGCGCGTTCGTCGTCGGCGGTCGGGCCGGGTTCGGGCCGCTTGCCTCACCGCCCGACGCGTCCGATCCGGCGGCGCTCCTGCCGCCGCCCGCGCCGCCACCGCGCGACGCCTGGCTGCGACCCGGGGCGATGCTCGGGCTGCCGCTGCTGTGGATGGCGATCTGCCTGTTCGCGATCCCGCTCGGCCTGTACATCGTGTCGTACGTTCCGTGGGCGCTGATCGACAACCACCAGCTGTTCACCGGCTGGCCACCGGGCCACACCGGCCAGACACTGCTCGACCTCACGAAGTCGATGTACGACTACCACAACAACCTGACCGCCGGTCACGCGGCGTCGTCGCCGTGGTGGGCCTGGCCGCTCGACCTGAAGCCTGTCTGGTTCTACCAGGAGGGCCTCGCCGGCGGAACGACCGCCGCGATCTACGACGCCGGGAATCTCGTGATCTGGTGGTTCGGCATCCCGGCCATGCTGTTCGCCGCGTGGCAGGCCTACCGACGCCGGAGCCTCGCGCTGGCCTTGATCGTCATCGCCTTCGCCTGTCAGTGGCTCTCGTGGGCGCGCATCGACCGGGCCGCGTTCCAGTACCACTACTACACGAGCGTCCCGTTCGTGATCCTGGCGCTCGCCTACTTCGCGGCGGAGCTGTGGCACGGAGCGTCGAAGCGGACGTGGCTGTTCGCCCGCGTCGCGGCGGGCTTCGCGATCCTCGGCCCGGCGCTGCTGTGGCTGTTCACACGGCCGTTGTGTGGCATCGTCGGCGTGGATCGGGCGGTTCCGGACTCGGCGGCCTGTCCGCCGGTCATCCCGAACCTCGTCGTGACGGCCCAGACGGGCGTCCTCGCGATCGTCGTCTTCCTCGCGATCGTCGCGTTCATCTATTTGCTGGCGACGCTCGACCCGGCCAGGGACGACCTCCGGGCGGTGATGACGCGGCTGGCCGGGATCGCGATCGGGGCGATGATCGGGATCGTCTTCGCGCTCGCCGTGATCCCGAACGTCTCGGTGATCGACATCGCCGCGTTCCCGGCCGAGCCGCTCGTGCTGGTCCTGAGCCTGCCGGTCCTCGCGCTCGCGGTGTTCGTTGCGACGTCCCGGGACGCGCGTCGGTTCGTCGTCGGGCTCGTGACCGCCGCGATCGCCTGGTTCCTCGTGGTGTACCCGAACTTCTCGGCCCTGCCGCTGCCGACGGTCGTCGCCAACGCCTACCAGGGCGTCCTGCCGACCTATCCCTACCCGTTCCAGTTCCCGAGCAACCGGACCGCGGTGGTGACTGACGTCAAGCTGCTCGACCCGATCGCGTTCCTGATCGCCGGCTCCGTCGTGTTCCTCTGCGTCGTCCTGGCCTACTCGGCGTGGGTCTGGCGGATCGCCATCGCCGAGCGGGAAGCGAATGAGCGCGACGCGACGTCGGCGGGGCTGATGTCGGGCTCGCCGGGCGGCTAGTCGGTCGCCGGGCGGCTAGTCGGTCGCCGCGCGGTCGCTGGCGCGGTCGCCGGGGCGGCTGGCGCGGTCGCCGGTCAGGCCGGGGTCGGCTCGCCCTCGGGCGTCGAGTCGGGCGTCGAGTCGGGCGTCGAGTCGGGTTCGGGCGGCATGACGGTCGGGGCCGTGCTCCAGATGCCCAGTTGGGCCCGTGGCGAGGGCGGGATCGGCGCGCTGAACGACGGCGGCAGCTGGTCGTGGGCGGCGAGCCGCCGGATGACGAGGCCGTAGAAGTCGTCGACCTTGGCCGTGACCCGCTCCCAGCTGAACTCCTCGGCCCGGGCGACCCCGTTCCGGCCCATCTCCTCGCGGAGGGCATCGTCGTTGAGCAGCCGGGCGACCGCCGCCGCGATCTGCTTGGGCTCGCGAGGCTCGACGAGCAGCGCCTCGCGGCCGCGCCTGACGACGCCCTTGTAGCCGTGGATGTCGGAGGCGACGATCGGCGTCCCGGCCGACATCGCCTCGAGGAGGACGATTCCGAACGACTCGCCACCGGTCGCCGGCGAGACGTAGACGTCTGCGGTCCGGTACAGCTGGGCCTTCTCGTCGTCGCTGACGCGGCCCAGGAACTCGACGCCGCCCAGCCGACGGGTGGCGACGTAGCGCCGTGCCTCGCGGCTCAGCGGACCCTGGCCGACGACCAGCAGGCGGCAGTCGCAACCGGTCTTGCGCAGGATCCGGTAGGCCTTCAGCAGCTCGAGCAGACCCTTGCGCGGCTCGTGGCGACCTACGAACAGGAGGTTCCGCTTGCCGTCCATCCACCGCGCGACGGGCACCGCCCGCTGGAATCGGTCCACGTCGACGCCGTTCGGGATGACCTTGTACTCGCCCGGGAAGTAGCGATCGATGAAGTGCTTGGCCGCCCCGCTCACCGCGATCCGGCCGTGGAGCCGCTCGGCGTAGCTGCCCATGACCCGCCTGCCGAACTCGTACGACGGGGAGAAGCCGCCGTAGGCGTGGAACGTCGCGATGTTCACGCTCGTGGAGAGCCGCAGGATGATCGGCGAGAGGAACGGCACGAACGGCTCGTGGAAGTGGAGCAGGTCGAACTGCTCGCGCTCGAGCACGTCACGGACCTGCGACACGTAGCGTGGCGAGACGGTAATCGTGCCCACGGACCCGTTGACCGGGAACGAGAACCCTTTTCCGATCCGGATCACGTCGCCCTCGGACGCCCGTTGGAGGCCGTGGCTGCTCGTCAGGATCCGGACGTCGTGGCCGCGCTTTCGCAGGTTCTCGTAGAGGTAGTGGACGTGCTGCGTGACGCCGCCGGGCAGCGGGTAGACATACGGCGAGACGAGCCCGATCTTCACCGTCCGCCGCGGACCCGGAGCCGCTCTTCGGCGAACGCTTCCTCGAACCGCGGCGGCCGGTAGCGGCCACCGGGATACCCCAGGTCGCGGGCAGTGCCGTCTCGGCGGACCTTGCCGAGGACCGTGTCCCGGACGTCGCGGCTGTACTTCCGGAGCTGGCGGGCAAACGTCGGCAGCTGGGCGGCGGTCCCGTGGAACGAGCCGTCGTGGCGGGTCTGCCCCTCCACGATCGCCGCTCGGAGATCATCCGCGGTGCGGCCCGGGAACGTCGTCCAGCCGATGCCGATCGCCTCGGCGGCGTGGGCGTCGCTGTTGCCGACGGTCGCAAGGCCGTGCTCCGCAGCGAACCGGACGACGGGCCCGTGCCACGGCCGGCCGAGCGTCGTGGGGTTGAACGCCTCGATCGCGTCGGGCCGGACGCGGGGGTCCGGGTCGTCGATGAGGCGCCGCAGGACCCAGCCCTGGGCGCAGAGCGGGTACGGGACGAGGGGGTGGGCCGGGATCGCGATGCCACCCTGCTCGTGGATTTCGGCGATCGTGGTTCGCAGCGTTCGGAGCGGCCGGACGCGTTCGGTGATGAACAGCGCGAGCAGGTGGCCGCCGAGCGTCGAGACCTCCTCGCCGACGACGACCTCGGCGCGCAGGCCGCGGTCCGCGGCGATCGTCCGGGCAGCGAGCGCGGCGTCGATGCGCTCGTGATCGGTGATCGCGATGACGTCGAGGTCGGTCGAACGCTCGACGTGCTCGAGGATCTCCTCGATCCCGGACGTCCCGTCCGACGCGAGCGTGTGGATGTGGAGATCGGCCCGGCCGAGCTCGTCGGTCATGCCGCGGCCTCGGGGTGCGACGCGTTCGCGTCCGGATCCGCGGCGGGGGCAGAACGGGGCGCCGCCGTCCCGTTCGCTTCGGCTTCGAGATCCGGCCAGATCGGCATGAACACTGCGGTCCACTGGTCCGGAGCGTGGGCGATCATCCGCTCGAAGGCCCGGGCCTGCGCCGCGACGGTGGCCTCGACACGGGCGCGACGCGCCCCTTCGGTCGCCACCGGCACGTCGTCGAGGCGGCCCCGGTACGTCAGCCGGCCGGTGCGCCAGACGCCGGCCAGGTAGATCGGTGCGCCGGACTCGATCGCGAGCAGTGCCGGTCCCACCGGGATTGGTGCGGGCGCCCCGAAGAACGGCACCTCGATCCCGCCGCCGCTGATGTCGCGGTCGGCCACGAGGCCCACGTGCTCGCCGTTCTTCAGCGCCGCCAGGAGCGTCCGCCGCGCCTCGCGCAGACCGACGATCCGGACGCCGAACGTCGACCGCGTCCGGACGAACCAGCCCTGGAGCGCCGGGTCGTCGAGCGTCTCCATCGGAGCGACGAACGTCGTGCCCGATCGTGCCGCGAGGTACAGCGCCGGCAGCTCGATCGGGCCGAGGTGGCTCGAGATGAAGATCATCGGGATCCCGCGGGTGAACGCCGCGTCGACCTCGGCGGGGTTCTCGACGTGGATTCGGGCGTCGAAGATCGACGCGTCGAGGCCAGGCGCTCGCAGGATCTCGAGGTAGTAGCGGGCGTGCTGGCGGAACGCCGAGCGAACGAGCTGCTCGAGGGCCCTGGGGTCCGTTGCCGCAGCGCGCGTCCGGGCATCAGAGAGGCCTGCATCCGCGAGGTAGCGGCTGACGCGGCGGAGATTGCGACGGGCCCGCGCCGCTCGCTCCGGGGCGAGCCGGTACGCCAGCGAACCCGCCCACTCCGCGATGACGACGAGCGGGGCCTCCGGCAGGTGGCAGGCGAGCCAGGACGCGCCCGCGAGCAGCGTTGCGCGCAGCCGCTGGCCGATCGTGGCTCGCCCCGACCCGATGCCGCCGGCCGCGCGTCGGCGGCCCTCCCCGGTCACGCCTCGGCTGCCCTGAGCTTCGGCGCGGAGCGCGACTCGTCGGACGGCGTCGCGTCGCTCGGTGCGCCGGGGGGCACGATGGTGCGGGATCCGTCGTCGGCGAGCATCGCCGCGGCGCGCGCCTCCAGCTCCGCGGCCTCGCCGGCGGTTGCCGGCCACATCGGCTTGAAGCTGTACCACTGCTCCGGTGCCGCCCCGACGGTCGAGGCCAGGGCGTCGGCGATCTGCTGCGTGGCGCGCTGGAGGTCCGCCGGCGATGTCGACGGGACGGTGATGACCGGGCTGTACGAGACGTGGAAGCGCTCACCCTCCGTGCGCCGGATCGAGACCGGCAGGATCGGCGAGTTCGTCTTGGCGGCGAGCGTCGCGGGTCCGGCCGGGAGCGTCGTCCACGCGCCGAAGAAACGGACCGGGATCCCGTCGGCCCTGTAGCCCCAGTCGGTGAGGAGCGCGAGCATCTCCCGCTTGCGCAGCACCGTGTAGATCTCCCGCAGGTTGCGCCACGGGATGATGTGAACGCCCCAGCCCTCGCGCAGCCGGGTGAACCGCTCGAAGAGCTCCGGGAACGCCGAGTCGTCGGCGACGACGTTGATCGGCCAGCCGCGATGGGCGACGGCAGCCGCGATCGCCTCGTTGTTGCCGACATGGCCGACTGCGAAGATCAGACCGCCGTCGGACGCCTTCCAGGTCTCCTCGATGTGGTCGAGGTCGGACTGGTCGACGCGCGCCGCGGCGACTTCGCCCGGCTGCGTCTCGAGGCGCATGACGTCGACGAGGTACGTCGCGTATTCGCGGTACGCACGCAGGGCAAGCCGCCGAACACGGCGATCCTCGGGCGGCCGCCCGAGGACATGACCGAAGTTCGCGTTCGACCAGCGCCGCTTCGTCGGCCAGAACAAGTAGCCCGCCTGCGACCCGGTCCCGATCACCCAGCGGGCGATCGATGCGGGGACATGGGCGACCGTCCAGACGGCCGCGGCATAGGCCCGGACCGCGACCTTCTCGAGGAGGCGCGATCCGGGATCCTTGCGTTTGTGCGGAGCCTCGAGGCCGCGTCCGCCGTTCGTCACTTCGCGGCGGCGGCCGCCTTCGCTGCGGCCTTCACGGGCGCCGGTGCCGCTGCCGCCAGCTTGCGGAGCTGGGCCTTGGTCAGGTTCTCGGTGCCGACGAGGGTCTCGTTGTCCTCGCCCCGGATGAACGCCTCTACCCGCTCGCGGGCGACGTCGTCGTGGATCTGGATCGGCGGGCTCTTCATGAAGTAGCTCGACGGAGCGACGAGCGTCCCCTTGAGGCCACGATCGAGGCCGAGCTTCAGGCAGCGGATCGCGTCGGTGATGACGCCGGCGCTGTTCGGCGAGTCCCAGACCTCGAGCTTGAGCTCTGCGTTGAGCGGCACGTCGCCGTACGTCGTGCCCTCCATCCGGATGTAGCACCACTTCCGGTCGAGCAGCCACGGCACGTGGTCCGACGGGCCGACATGGACGTCGTCCTCGGAGACCTCGTAGTCGAGCATCGAGGTGACCGCGTTCGTCTTCGAGATCTTCTTGGACTCGAGACGCTCACGCTCGAGCATGTTCAGGAAGTCGGTGTTGCCGCCGAAGTTCAGCTGGTAGGTCCGGTCGAGGCGAACGCCGCGGTCCATGAACAGGCGGGTGAGCACGCGGTGGCTGATCGTCGCGCCGACCTGGCTCTTGATGTCGTCGCCGATGATCGGCAGGCCTTCCTCGGCGAACCGGCGCTGCCAGTACGCCTCGCGGCCGATGAACACCGGGATCGCGTTGATGAAGCCGACGCCCGCGCGGAGCGCCTGCTCCACGTACCACTTCGTCGCCTCCTCGCTGCCGACCGGCAGGTAGGAGACCATCACGTCGACCTTGCGCTCCTTGAGGATGCCGACGACGTCGGCCGTCTCCCCCGGCGCCTTCTCGATGATCTGGCTGAGGTACTTGCCGAGGCCGTCGTGGACCATGCCCCGCTCCACCTTGACGCCGGTGTTCGGGACCTGCTGGAAGACGTAGGTGTTGTTCGGCTTCTGGTAGATCGCCTCGGAGAGGTCCTTGCCGACCTTGTTCTTGTCGATGTCGAACGCGGCAACGAACTCGATGTCGCGGATGTGGTAGCCGCCGAGATTGACGTGCATCAGGCCCGGGACGAACTCGTCGTCCTTGGCGTTCTCGTAGTAGTAGCGGCCCTGGACGAGGCTGCTCGCGCAGTTGCCGACGCCGACGATCGCGACGCGGATCTTCTTCCCGGGCTTGTGGCCGTTCGTGGCATTGGCGCCGTTGCTTCCGTTGCTGCTCACTGGTGCTCCTCTGGTGCTGGCTGACGAAGGACGTGGACGATCCGCTGAAGGACGGTGATGGTGCCGAGGACGGTGATGAGTCCGAGCGTGAGGGCCAGGGCGTTCTGCCCGTTCGTGCCGCCGAGGACGCCGGTGAGGATCAGACCGACGGTCAAGATGACGATGCGGACCTCACGTGGAGCGAGCCCGACGTTCGCCATGCCCTTGCCGGGCGTGAAGCCTTCGCGCTCCGAGACGGCCCGGGCGTAGCTGACCATGAATGCCGACATCAGGGCGGCGGCCGACAGGACGGCTCCCTCCGGGAAACCCCCTTGGATGCAGCCCCATGCAATGCCGACGTAGATGACCCCTTCGCCCCATCGGTCGAAGACGGAGTCCATGAACGCGCCGAGCGGACCGGCCTTGCCGGTGGCCCGTGCCAGCGCGCCGTCGAAGAGATCGAAAACGCCTCCGAACACGACAAGGACGCCGGCGAGGATCCAGAGTTGGAGCCCCGCGACGACGGCGGCGATGATCGCGATCCCGAAGCCGATCAGCGTCAACGCGTTCGGCGTGAGGCCGACCTTGCCCATCGCCACGGCGATCGGCACGGCAATGCCCCGGACGCGGGCCCGCGTGTCAGACGAAACCATGCTCACGAAGCGGCCTGCTCTCGGGCAGTCGCGCCGGCGATGCCGAGGACTGCCGCCTGGCGGGCGGCGAACGCCTCGAACGCCTCGGGAACGAGACGACAGACCGTTTCGCGACCGCTGCGCTTCGTCGTCACCAGGCCGGCGGCACGAAGCCGGCCGATGTGCCACGAGACAAGCGGCTGCGAGAGGCCGACCTGGGCGACGAGCTCGGCGACCGTGGCCTCGGCTTCTGCAAGGCGGCGGATGATCCGCAGCCGGTTCACGTCGGCGAGGGTCTTGTGAACGAGGCGCAGCTCGCGCAGGTCACTGGGCTGGACGACGGCGGACGCGATCGTCGAACGAATGCGGGCAGGCGTGGGGGACAGGGTGGTGAGCCTCGTGGGGACGGTCGCATCAACGACCGTTTATATCAATCGTTGTTGATGCTATTCGCCGGAAGGTCCGAATGTCAAGGCGGACCGATCCCCTCGAGATGCAGCAGCTCCGCGACCTTGGCCTCCCCGCGTGCGTCCACCGCGTCGATCGCCTGATCGGTCAGCCGCCGCAGCTGAGCGGTCTCGTGGCGACCGTCGTCGGCGCTGATCACGCGCGCCTTCTCGCGCTTCCTGATCGCGGCCAGCGTCTCATGGCGCACCGATCTGACCTCGACGTGGGCCTGCTCGACGCGGCGATGGACGATCCCCGCGAGCTCGCGCCGGCGTTCCTCGCTGAGTCCCGGAACGTAGAGCCGGATCGACGGCCCATCGACGGTCGGCGTCAGACCGATCCGGCTCTGGCTGATCGCCGTGCCGATGGCCCGGAGACTGGCCGGATCCCATGGCTGGACGACGATCTGGCGCGGGTCCGGGATCGTGATCGTCGCCATGTCGATCAGGCGGCGCCGGCCGTGATGATCGACGAACACCTCGTTGAGCAATGATCCGGACGCAGCGCCTGTCTGGACGCGCCGCAGGTCGCGCTCGAGCGCCTCGACGACGCGAGTCATCTTCTGTTGGGCGACCGCCAGGTCCTCGCTCGCCATCCGGGCATCCCTCCGGGCCACATTGTCGTGATCGGTGCCACATACTTCCGACTCGTGACCGCCAGGCGCCTCACCACACTCGTGCTGTGCCTCGCGCTGATCGCGAGCGCTTGCGGCACGCCGGCGCCGAGCGCCTCGCCGGCGGCGAGTGCGGGCCCCTCGGTCGCCTCGCCCGGCTCGAGCTCCGCGGCGGCACCCTGGCTTGACCCCACGGCGGCCACCGACGATCGGGTCGCGGCACTCCTCGCCGAGATGACGCTCGCCGAGAAGATCGGCCAGATGACGCTCGTCGAAAAGGGCTCGATCGACGCCGGCGGCGTGCGGGACGCGGTCGTGGGCGGCGTCCTGAGCGGTGGCGGTGGAAGTCCGCCAGACAACACCCCGGCCGGCTGGCACGAGATGGTCGCCGCCTACCAATCCGCAGCGTCGGAGACTCGCCTCGGCATCCCGATCCTGTACGGCGTCGACGCCGTCCACGGCCACAACAACGTGATCGGGGCGACGATCTTTCCCCACAACATCGGGCTGGGCGCCGTCGGCGACCCCGCGCTCGTCGAGAAGGTCGGCCGCGCGACGGCCCTCGAGACCGCGGCGACCGGCATCCGCTGGGACTACGCGCCGGTCATCGCGGTGCCGCAGGACATCCGCTGGGGCCGGACCTATGAGGGATACGGCGAGTCGACGGCGCTCGTCGCGGGCCTTGGCTCGGCCTTCGTTCGGGGCCTCCAGGGGGGCGGGAATCTCGCCGCCGATGGTGCAGTCGCCGCGACGCCGAAGCACTTCGTCGGTGACGGCGGCACCGCATGGGGCACGTCAGGCCAGGGCGGCTATCGCATCGATCAGGGCGTCACGGCCGGCGATGAAGCGCTCATTCGGGAGCTGTACCTGCCGCCGTACGAGGACGCGATCGAGGCGGGCGCCCGAATCATCATGGCGTCGTTCTCGGGCACCGAGGCTGGCGGCAAGATCCACGGTGACCGTCACTGGCTGACCGAGGTCCTCAAGGACGAGCTTGGCTTCAGTGGCTTCCTCGTGTCGGACTGGGAGGCGATCAACCAGGTCGACTCGGACTACACGACCGCCGTCACCCAATCGATCAACGCGGGAATCGACATGGTGATGGTCCCGTACGACTACACGCTGTTCCAGCGCGTGCTGACCGACGTCGTGGCCGGCGGCGGCGTCGCCCAGGAACGGATCGACGACGCGGTGGCCCGGATCCTCCGCGTGAAGTTCGAGATGGGGCTGTTCGAGCAGCCGATGCCCGACCTCCGCGAGACGCTCGTCGGGGCGGCCGATCACCGGACGCTCGCCCGGGAGGCCGTCGCTCGGTCGATGACGCTGCTGAAGACCACCGGCGATGTCCTGCCGTTGCGTGGCGACGCCGACGTGCTGCTGGCCGGCGCGGGCGCCGACGACATCGGGATCCAATCCGGCGGCTGGACGATCAGCTGGCAGGGCAGCGACGGCGAGATCACGCCCGGAACGTCGATTGCGGAAGGGCTGGTCGAGGAGTTCGGCGACCGCGTTCGTCTCGTGACTCCGCGCGAGCTCAATGACGCCGCTCCGGCGAAGGTGGGCGTGCTCGTGATCGCGGAGCGGCCCTACGCCGAGGGTGTCGGCGATTCGGCGGTGCTCCGGCCGTTTCAGCGTGACGTCGACCTGCTGCCGGTGATGCGCTCGAAGGTCGATCGGCTGATCGTCCTGCTGGTCTCGGGCCGCCCGCTCGTCGTCCCCGAGGTGTTCGAAACGGCCGACGCGGTTGTCGCGGCCTGGCTGCCCGGCACCGAGGGAGCCGGTGTCGCCGACGTCCTGGCCGGGAAGCGGCCGTTCGAGGGCCGAACGCCGTACACGTGGCCGGTCGCGCCCGATGATGCTCCGCGGACCGGCAAGGATGCGTGCGACGGCGCCGTCTTCCCCGCGGGCTACGGTCTTGCGGCGGACGGGCGGCTGCTCGGCGAACAGCCCTGCCCGGGCGGCTGACTTCCTGCCCGCGGCGTCAGCCGTAGGCGCCGACCGCGAGAACCGGCGCGAGCTCGAGCGGGCGGATCGATCGCATCCCGCGCTTGACCCTCCTGCCTCGTCCCTGGTTGCTCCCGGCAAGGCGTTCGCCGGTACGCTTCCGCGATGACCAGGGGCTCAGCGTATGCATTGCTCGGCGTGCTCAGCGCCGGCGTCTTCCTCGCCGGCCTCGAGCTCATGGTCACCGCCGTTGCGCTGCCGACGATCATCCTCGACTTCTCGGCCAACTCACAGAACCCGTTCGCGGAGCTGCGCCGCGCCTCGTGGATCGTCAACGGCTACCTGCTCGCGTACATCGTCGCGATGCCGCTCGCCGGGCGGATGGCGGACGTCTGGGGCTCCCGCAGGCTCTTTCTGGGCGCGCTGGCGCTGTTCACGCTTGGGTCGTTCCTCGCCGGCCGGGCGCAGTCGATCGACGAGCTGATCGCCGGTCGCGTCGTCCAGGGTCTGGGCGGCGGGATCCTCGTCCCGGTGGGGACGGCGGCCGCGTCGCACCTGTTCGAGGGCCACGCGAGACCGCGGGCACTCGGGGTGATCGGCGCGCTGACGTTTCTCGGTATGGCCGCCGGCCCGTTCGTGGGGGCGGCGATCCTCGGCGGGCTCAACGTGGAGGCGGCCGTCGCGGCTCTCGGCGGCGCTCCCGGCGACACGCTCCACGCGCTCTTCGCGCCGTCCTGGCGCTGGGTCTTCTACATCAACGTCCCGATCGGGGTTGCCGCGCTGCTGATCGCCTGGGCGGCATCCTCCGGCTGGGAGACGCCGCGCCGCGGCGGCCGGATCGACCTGGTCGGTGCCGCGCTCTGGAGTGTCGCATTGGGCGGCGCGCTGCTCGCGGTGACGCTCCTAGGCAGCCCGGCCGAAGGCGGGCTCGACCCGCTGCTGATCAGCGCCCTGCTGGGGCAGGCGGCGATCATCGCGACGATCCTGACGATCGTCCGCGGCTTCCGGCTCGCGGACCCGTTCCTCGATCCGCGCCTCTTCCGAAGCCTGACATTCGCGTCGGCGGCGGTCGTATCGTTGCTGACCGGCTACGGGTTCGCGACCGCGATCGTCGGTGGGGCGGTGTTCGTCGACCGCGTCCTGTACGGCGGGCCCGAGCAGCAGCAGGTCGCGCTCGGCTCGCTTGCCGCGGCGACGGCCGTCGGCGCGCTCGTGTCGGGCTTCGCGGTTCGCTACCTCTCGCTGCGGGTCGTAACGCTCGTGGGACTGGCGGCGTCGGCCGGAGCGTTGCTCTGGATGGCGCGCTGGACGCCGGCGGTGGCGCTCAGCGAGGTCGCCCTCGTCCTCGCCGCGTTCGGGGTCGGGTTCGGCCTGACCGTCACGCCGCGGTCGACTGCGGCCGTGGAGAGTGCCGGGCGAGCGTCATTCGGAATGGCGAGCGCGATCGTGACGGTCGCCCGGATGATCGGGATGGCGATCGGCGTCGCGGTCCTGACCGCCTACGGCTCGACGACGATCAACCATCTCTACGACGAGCTCTTCGCGGTGCCCGACGGCTGGAAAGAGGTCATCCCGGTCGAGCTCCGCGATCGAGGCCTCCGCGACGCATTTGTGGTCGACGCGCTCGAGACGTGGGCCGCCGGCAAGGCGTCCGAGATCCTCGTGGGGTTGTTCGTCGTCGCCGGCGTCGTGACGGTCGTCGCAATCCCGCCGGGCCTCGCGCTGGGCGGGGCGGCAAGGACGCGTATGCTGGCCGACGATCGCCGCGAGGACCTGCCCGCGGCCGACCTCCCGCGGGAGCCCGATGGACGCGACGAGCGACGCCCCACGATCGCGCTCTGAGCGCGACGCGACCTCGACGGAGCGGGTCCGGGTCGTCTGCTGGACCGCATCCGGGACTCGTGAGCTCGACACCGTCGAAGGCCTCGCGGACCTGGTCGCCGGGCCCGACACGCGCGTCTGGATCGATCTGACCGATCCCCGACCGGAGGTGGTCCGGCAGGTCGCGCGAGACCTCCGCCTGCATCCTCTGATCGCCGACGACATCGAGGATCGCAACGAGCGGGCGAAGGTCGCGACGTACGACGACATGGTCCACGTCGTGCTGTTCGATCTCGAGTACCGCGGTGAGGTCCAACCGGCCGAGATCGACCTCGTGCTCGGCTCGCGATTCCTGCTCTCGGTTCACGGCACGGACGTCGACCTGAACGCCCGCGTCGCGTCCCGAGACGGCGTGGGCCCGATCCTCGGCAAGGGCGCGGACTTCCTGCTCTACGTCATCGCCGACCGGATCGTCGACGGCTACTTCCCGGTCCTCGACAGGCTCGCCGACGAGATCGACGACCTCCAGGACAAGGTCGTCGAGTCGCCGACCGAATGGACGCTTCAGCGGCTCTTCGTGCTGAAGCGCGAGCTGCTCGCGATCCGCCGGGCGACGTCGCCGGCGCGCGAGGTCCTGAACCAGCTCACGAACCGGGAGATCACCGTGATCGCGCCCGAGCACGTCGTCTACTTCCGCGACGTGTACGACCACCTGATCCGCGTCACCGACGAGCTGGACAACTATCGCGACCTGATCTCGGGCACGCTCGACATCTACCTCTCGACGGTGAACAACAACCTGTCCCGGATCATGAAACGGCTGACCGGCGTCACGGTCATCCTCGCGGGCATCGGCGCGGTCGCCGGAATCTTCGGGATGAGCGAGGCGGGCGCGCTCGTATCGCGCGGCGAGCCGCCGGGGTTCTGGCTGACGACCGGGGTGATCGTGATCGCGGCGATCGTCGCAGCCGTGGTGCTGCGCCGGATCGACTGGATCTGAGGATGCGGCTGCCGGCGTCGATTGCCGTCGCCGTGCTCGCGGGCGGGTTCCTCGCTGCGTGCGCCTTCAATGCGCCGAGGCTTCAGCTGCGCGCAGAGGCGGACATCGTCCTCGACTGACGGCCGCGTCGGCCTACGTGCAGACGACCGGTTTCGGCGTTGGGTGCGCTGCGGCGTGGTCGGCCGGTCCGGAGCCGAACGGCTCCGCGATCACCTGGAGGACCGTTGGCGTGCCCTTCGGTCCTTCGGACGTCTGGAGCCACAGCGTCTCGGTCTTGCGCGAGAGCGGGTCGTTGAAGCCGCTCGTCTTGGGCACGTGGCGGCGAACCTCGGTGATGTAGTAGGTCAGGCGCTGGTCGTCGCTCGTGTAGACCTCGACGAGCATGTTCAACATGCCGGCGCCGTTCTTCTTCTTCGACTGGTCGAGCAGCGGCAGGAACATGCCTTTCCGGGCGTGGCCGTAGAGGTACACGGAACCCGGGAAGCCGGGCTGGACGAGCCCGGGTGCCTCGGCGTACATCGCGACGTTGCACAGGACCCGATTCGGTGGGCCCTCGACGACCGGCAGGTCGATCTTCAGGGCCGGGACGACGACGCGGGTTGCGACGCGGTCGGCCGGGATCGACGGCGAGGGGCTTGGCTCGGCGGTGCCGGGCGGCGGGATCGTCGGCAGGACGAGCGAAGGCACGGGCGTCGGCGAGACCTGGACGATCGTCTCGGACGCGTCCGGCTCGAGGCTCGGCTCGACGGCGCCCGTGTACGTCAGGAGTCCCCCGGCGATCAGCGACACGCCGACGGCGGTCAGGATGGCCGGGAGGAGCCGGTTGCGGAACGAATAGAGGCTGCTCACGGGACCGCAAGGCTACCAGCGGCCCGTCCGAAGCGCCCCCGGGACCCTCGTACTGGTACCCTCCCGCTCCATGGGGTCCCGACTTTCGGTCGTGGCCGGCCTGCTCGCCGGCCTGCTGGCTGCTGGCGCGCTGCTGCTCGGCTTCGTGTTCGTGGGGCCGGATCCGGTGCGCTCGACGCCGTCGCCGGCGGGTTCAGCGTCCGTTGAGCCCACATCGCCGGGCACCGCATCCCCGACCAGCACTGCGGCGGCTCCGGCCTCGGCCTCCGCCCCGCCCGTAGCGTCGGGCGGCTCGCAGGTCACCGAGAACTTCCACGTCGGCGAGGCCGCGCCGCCATTGAAGGTCGCCCAGGTCGGGGGCGGCGAGATCGACCTCGCGAACCTCGAGGGCAAGCCGGTCTGGGTGAATTTCGTCCAGACGACGTGCGAGGCGTGCATCACCGAGTTCCCGCTGATGAACGGCTTCGCTGCCCGCTACGCGGACGATGGGCTCGTGATCGTGGCCGTCGACATCAAGGAGGAGGAGGGCGACGTGGCGGCGTTCGCGACGGAGCTGGGGGCGACGTTCCCGTTCGGTCTCGACGGCGACGGCGCCGCGCAGCAGGCCTGGGGCGCATACGGGCTGCCGGTCCACTTCTGGGTCGACGCGTCGGGTGTCGTGCGCGACGGAGCCCTGGGCGGGATCGGGGCCGACATCATGGCCCGCGGCGTGCAGTCGATCATGCCCGGCGTCGAGGTGACGCCGGAGTAGGTCAGCCGCCGAGCGCGGTCGCGGCCTGGCCGATCATCCCCGTGATCAGGAATGGGAAGAACCCGAGGACGATCGTCAACGCGGTCGCGACCGCGAGCCCACCCCAGAGCAGCCGGCCGTGGCGCGGCGGCTCCACCTCGGAAACCGGCTCGCGCATGTACATGTAGACCACGACCCGGAGGTAGTAGAACGCGGCGACCGCGGCGTTGATCACGACGAGGACCGCGAGGAACGCGACCCAGCCGCCGGCCTGGACGCCGGCCAGGATCAGCAGCGCCTTCGCGACGAACCCGGCGGTCGGCGGGATGCCCGTCAGCGAGAGCAGGAACAGCGTCATCAGCGCGCCGAGCGTCGGCTCGCGCCGGCCGAGGCCGGCGAACGTCTCGAGCGACGACGTGACGCCGGCCCGTTTCTGGAGCGCCGCGATGACCGCGAACCCGCCGAGGTTCATGAACGAGTACGCCGCGGCATAGAACAGCAGCGCCTCGATGCCCAGCTGCTGGCCACCGGCGTACGCCGCGAGGCCGACGAGCATGTAGCCGGTGTGGGCGATCGAGCTGTAGGCGAGCATCCGCTTGACGTTGTCCTGGGTCAGTGCGATGAGGTTGCCGACCGTCATCGTCAGGGCCGCGAGCACGATGATCACCGGCAGCCAGTCGCCCTTGAGCGGGGCAAGCGCCTCGACGAACAGCCGCAGGATGAGCGCGAACGCGCCGATCTTCGGCCCCACGGACAGGTAGCCGGTCACTGGCGTCGGCGAGCCCTGGTACGCGTCGGGTGTCCAGTAGTGGAACGGGACCGCGGCGATCTTGAACGCGACGCCGGTCGTGAGGAACGCGAAGCCCATCGCGAGCCCGGCCGAGAACGCGCCCGGCGTCGCGGCGATGTTCGTGAGCGCCGCGGCCACGTCACCGACACGCGTCGAGCCCGTCATGCCCCAGACGAACGCCAGCCCGAACAGGAAGATCGCCGAGCTGAACGACCCGAGCAGGAAGTACTTGATCGCGCCCTCGGTCGAGTAGCCGTCGGTCTTGTGGAATGCCGCCAGCATGTAGCCGGGCAGCACCATGAGCTCGAGGCCGAGGAACAGCAGGAGCAGATCCGTCGACGCCGCGATCAGCATCGCGCCGGTCATCGCGAACATCAGGACGACCGCGAACTCCGCGATCGGCAGGCCACGTGGCTTCAGGTAGTCGGGCGCGAAGACGAGGGTCAGCGCGATGATCGAGACGAACAGCAGGTCGAGGAACGTCGTGAGCGCGTCCACCTCGTAAGCGCCGCCGTACGCCTGGCCGGGTGCCTGGTTCGCCCAGAGTGTCGCGACCGCAACCGCCCCGAGTCCGATCAGACTGACCGCGACGGCCAGCGAATCGCGGCCGGGCAGGATCAGGTCCACCAGCAGCACGACGATCGCCGCACCGATGGCGACGACGAGCGGCGTGATCAGGACGAGGCTCTGGTCCATCAGCCGCCGGCTCCCGCCGCGAGGTCGGCGGCTTCGATCGCTGCCCGCCGGTCGGCGTTGGCGGTGACGATCACCCGTGCGATGACGTAGATCGCGACCGCGAGCAGGGCGACGGCGGCGACCTCGGGTGCCACCTCGACGGCCGGCTGCGACGCCACGTCACGGAGGACGTTGGCGACGGAGCCCGCGATCAGGTCGAGAACGAGGCCTGGCACGACACCGAACAGGACGACGAGCGCCGCGAGGGGCGCCAGCGTGAGCACCTCCGTCGGCGTGAGGTCGGTCAGGTGGTGGCGGAGGTTCTTGAGGAAGTCGGAGACCTCGCCGAAGAACATCCGCTGGTACATCCAGAGCAGGTAGGCGGCGGCGAGAATCATGCAGAACGTCGCGACGGCCGCGACCCACGGGCTGTAGAGGAACGCCCCGACGAGCGAGAGGAACTCGCCGACGAACCCGGACAGCCCGGGCAGGCCCGCAGACGCGAAGGCGAAGAAGCCGAATGCGACGGCATAGGCCGGCATCGGCGTCGAGATGCCGCCCATCTTCGCGATCGTCCGGTCGTGGGTCCGCTCGTAGATCACGCCGACGAGCAGGAACAGCGCGCCGGTGATCAGGCCGTGGTTGACCATCTGGAGAATCGCGCCCTGCATGCCCTGCTCGTTGAACACGAAGATCCCGAGCGTCACGAAGCCCATGTGGCTGACGGAGCTGTACGCGACGAGCTTCTTGAGGTCGGGCTGGACCAGGGCCACGATCGCGCCATAGATGATCGCGATCACGCTCAGCGCGATGATCACGCCGGCGAACGTGTGGGCGGCGCCCGGGAACAGCGGCAGCGCGAACCGGATGAAGCCGTAGGCCCCCAGCTTGAGCATGATCGCGGCAAGGATCACGGAGCCGGCGGTCGGCGCTTCGACGTGGGCGTCGGGCAGCCACGTGTGGAACGGGAACATCGGGACCTTGATCGCGAACGCGAGGAAGAACGCGATGAACGCGCCAAGCTGGAGACCGCCGGCGAAGCCCGGGCCGGTCGTCGCGAACGAGCGCAGCGTCTCGAAGTCGAACGCATTCGCCCAGCTGCCGGTCGCGGCCTGGAATGCGAAGCCCGTCGCGAGGATCGCCACGAGCATCAGCAGCGACCCGACGAGCGTGTAGAGCACGAACTTGATCGTCGCGTAGATCCGGTTGCCGCCGCCCCAGATCCCGATGATCAGGTACATCGGGACGAGGACGATCTCCCAGAAGATGTAGAACAGGAACAGGTCGAGCGCGACGAACACGCCGATGAGGCCGACCTCGAGGACGAGGAACGAGATCATGTAGAGCTTGACCCGGTCCTTGATCGGCCCGAACGAGGCGAGGATCGAGATCCACGTCAGCGTCGTCGTGAGGACGACCAGGATCAGCGCGAGGCCATCGACGCCGAGCTTGAACTGGATCCCGAACGCCGGGATCCACGGTGCGGCGACGACGAACTGGAACAGCTCGCCGCGCTGGCCGCCGGCCTGGAAGCCGACGAGCAGGAGGAGTGACACGACCCAGGTCGCGAGCGCCGTGGCGAGCGCGATTCCGCGCGCGTAGCGCTCGGGCGCGATCGCGAGGGCGAGCACGCCGACGAGCGGCAGGAACGTGACGATCGTCAGGATCGGAATCGACGAGATCGACATCGTCAGCGGCCCGCCAGGAAGAGGAACGAGCCGGCCATCACGATCAGCCCGATCGCGATGCCGAGCGCGTAGTTCTGGACCCGGCCCGTCTGGACCCGCCGGATGTTCTTGCCGGCTCCGACGGTGACCGCGGCGAGATCGTTCACGGTGCCGTCGATGACGCGCCGGTCGAACCACCACAGGAACGCCGCGACCCGGCCGCCGATGACGATGAACAGCAGGTGGTACAGCTCATCGAACCACCACTTGTTGAGCGACGCGCGGTACAGGAACGGGACCCGGCCGCTCAGCGCCCGGACCCGTTCGGGCATGGCCGGCATCCGGATCCGTCCGATCTCGACGCCGAACAGGCGCCAGGCGAGGACAACGCCGATCGCCGCCACGGCGACGCTCGCTCCGATCAGCGCGCCGTCGATGCCGAGCAGCTGGTATTCCGCCTCGGCCTCGCCGAGCGTCTCGACCGCCTCGTGGAACACCGGCTCCAGCCAGCCGTGGATCACGCTCGCGCCGAGCGGCAGGCCGAGGATCAGGCCGAGCAGGGCGGACGGGACCGCGAGGATGATGAGCGGCCAGGTCATGACGGGCGGGGACTCGTGGATGTTCGGCTCGACGGCGGGGTCGACGCGGCTGTGGCCCCAGAACGTCAGGCCCATGAGCCGGAACATGTAGAACGCGGTGAGCAGTGCCACGAACAGGCCGATCGCCCAGACCCACGGGAAGCCCAGCTTGAACGCCTCGCCGAGGATCTCGTCCTTCGAGAAGAAGCCAGCGAGCGGCGGGATGCCCGAGATTGCCAGCGAGCCGATCAGCATCGTCATGTACGTGATCGGGATCTTCTTCGCGAGGCCGCCCATCCGGCGCATGTCCTGCTCCTCGTGGACCGCGTGGATCACGGAGCCACTGCCCAGGAACAGCAGGCCCTTGAAGAAGCCGTGGGTCATCAGGTGGAAGATCGCCGCGGTGAACGCGCCCACCCCGAGCGCCGCGAACATGTAGCCGAGCTGGCTCAACGTCGAGTACGCGAGGACCCGCTTGATGTCCGTCTGGGTCATCGCGATCGACGCGGCGAAGATCGCGGTGAAGATGCCGATCGAGGCGACGATGACGAGCGCCTCCTGGGCGTGGGCGAAGATGGGGCTCGTCCTCGCGACGAGATAGACGCCGGCGTTGACCATGGTCGCCGCGTGGATGAGCGCCGACACCGGTGTCGGGCCCTCCATCGCGTCGGGCAGCCAGACATGGAGCGGGAACTGGGCGCTCTTGCCCATCGCCCCGGCGAAGATCAGCAGCGAGATCGCGAAGATCACGGTGTGGTCGAGCTCGCCGATCCGTTCGATGACCTCCCGGATGTCGAGCGTGCCGAGACTCGCGAAGATCAGCATGATCCCGAGCGCGAAGCCGACATCGCCGACCCGGTTGACGAGGAACGCCTTCTTCGCCGCGAGTGCCGCGCTCCGCTTGTGTTTCCAGAAGCCGATCAGGAGGTAGCTCGACAGGCCGACCAGCTCCCAGGCCACGAACACGACGAGGAAGTTGTCGGCGAGGACGAGCAGGAGCATCGAGAACATGAACAGGTTGAGGTAGGCGAAGAACCGCCAGTACCCGTTGTCGTGCGCCATGTACCCGATCGAATAGATGTGGACGAGCATCCCGATCGTCGTCACGACGATCAGGAGCGCCGCGGTCAGCGGGTCGACGAAGAGCCGGAAGTTGACCTCGAACGCGCCGGCCGGGATCCAGGTGAAGAGCGGCACGTCGTGGCCGTAGCCGGCCGCCTCGCTGTCGAACGGCGGGGCATGGGTGAGCGCCGCGAAGACGACGACCATCGCGATCAGCCAGGCGAGGACGACGACGCCGACCGGGACCAGATGGGCGCGCTTCCCGAGCCGCCGTCCGACGACGGCCGTGAACAGGAAGCCGATCAGCGGCAGGAAGAGGATCGCCGGAATGAGCTGGTCGTACATCAGGCGAGGCGGCTCATTGGCGCATCGCGTCGTACTCGTCGACGAGCGGCGTCCGCTTGTTGCGGAAGATCGCGATGATGATCGCGAGGCCGACCGTCGCCTCGGCTGCCGCGACGGCCATGACCATGAGCGCGATCACCGAGCCGTCCTCGGCGAGCCCCTGGACGAACGACCCGAACGCGACGATTGAGAGGTTGACGGCGTTCAGCATCAGCTCGATCGACATCAGCATGCTGATCGCGTTGCGCCGGGCCAGGAATCCGAACATCCCGATCGCGAACAGCAGCATCGCCAGGACGAGGTAGGCGTCGAGCGAGTCGGAACCGCCCGCGAACAGCCCGATCATCCCCAGCCCGATCGCGAACGCGCCGAACAGCGCCGTCCCGAACAGGACCCGGATCACAGCGCGTCCTCCGAGCCGCGGTCACGCTTCGCGACGTAGACCCCGCCGATCACGGCGGCGAGCAGCAGCACGCCGACGATCTCGAACGGCAGGACCCACTCGGAGAAGAGCACCCGGGCCAGCGCGTCCGTCGCGATGTGGAGGCGCTCGGTGAGCTCGCCCCAGTCCGTGGCCAGGACCGCGAGGATGCCGACGAGTGCGAGCAGCGCCGATGCGAGTGCCGCAGGCAGCGCCTGGGTTTGGAAGACGAGCCGCGACGGGGCCAGCTTCGTCTCGGTCAGCATGATCGCGAAGAGGATCAGGACGCTGATCGCGCCGATATAGACCAGAACCTGAGCGGCGGCGACGAGCGGCGCGCCGATGATCACGTAGAGCCCCGCGAGCGCGCCGAAGCAGACCATCATCGCGAGACCACAGCGGATGATGTCGCGCATCGTCACGACGAGGATCCCGGCCAGCAGCATCGTCCCGGAGAAGACGACGAAGAGGGCGTCGATCCAGGGGATCGACGTGAACGGGATCGTCTCTCCGATCGCCACGCCGGTTCTCAGGCGTGGCCGGCGTGGCCGGTCGCGGCTGGGTCTTCGGAGCCGCCGGTATGACCGAGCCGGTGACCCGGAGCGTGACCGTCGCCGTTGCCGCGGGCATGACCGTTCCCGCCGTTGCCCGAGATCGACGCCGGCAGCACCGGCAGCAGCCGGTCGGGAATCAGTCGGCCCTCCGCGGCTGCCCGCGTCGCCCAGTCGCGCTCGCGTCGGATGTACGTGACCTCCGTCTCGCGGTCGACCGCGGCGATCGCGAGCAGGTCGATCATCGGGTCGGCGCGGGAGGTGTGGGCGAGCTCGATGTCGGCGCCGTCGCGGAGCGCGTCGTACGGACAGGCGTCGACGCAGATGCCACACAGGATGCAGCGGCTCTCGTCGACGTCGTACTTCTCGAGGATCCGCGGCTTCGGCATGAGTGCGCCGGTCGGACAGGTCTCCGCGCAGCGACCGCACGAGACGCACGGTGTGTCGTTGAGGCTCATGTCGAGCGGCGTCGTGACGAGCGTGTCGAAGCCGATTCGCATGAAGTCGTAACACGCCGCACCGACGATCTCGGCGCAGACGTTCGCGCAGCGGCCGCAGTCGATGCAGCGCGACGGCTCGCGGAGGATGAACGCGTGTGAGTCGTCGCGGATGTAGTCGTGGTTGATGCCCGTGAACCGGTTCTCGGTCACGGAGCGGTAGCCCGCGCCCTGGTGGTACTGGGGTTGAAGCGTCTGGAGCGTCGTGCCGTACTCGATCCCGAGGCGGCGCAGGTCGCAGTAGCCGATCGCCTCGCAGGTGCACTGCAGGCAGCGCGTCGACTCGGCGATGGCCTCCGCCGGCGTGTACGGCAGCTCGTACTCGATGTAGCTCTTGTTGCGGACCTCGGGCTCCATCGCCTTGAGCCGGTAGCGAGGCTCCTTGACCTCGCTCGTGAACGGCACGATCGAGAGGAACTCCGGCTGGGGCTCGGCGAGCTGCTGGCGGGTCCGGATCTCGTCGAGGTCCATACCCTGGAGGTAAGCGTTGACGGCGTACGCCGCACGCCGGCCTTCGGCGATCGCCTCGACGACGGTCGCGGCGCCGATGCGGACGTCGCCGGTCCCGAACACACCCGGGCGGCCGGTCCCGAACGTGACGGCGTCCGCCTTGAGACGGCGGTTCTTCGTCGCCTCGACACCCGTCGAGCCCGGGCCGATCCACGACAGGTCGGGTCCCTGCCCGATCGCGAGCAGCACCCGGTCGCAGGGAATGATGAACTCCGTGCCGGGCGCGGGTTCCGGCCGGCGCCGGCCGCTGGCATCGGGCTCGCCGGGCCGCATCCGGATGAACTCGCAGCCGGTCACGTTGCCCTTCGCGTCGGTCGCGACGCGGGTGGGGCCGGCCTGGAAGATCGCCTGGACGCCCTCCTCGATCGCCTCGTGGACCTCGTTCGCGGCCGGCATGTCCTTCATGTCGCGGCGGTACACGAGCGTGACCTCGGCGGCGCCCTGGCGGACCGACGTCCGGGAGCAGTCCATCGACGTGAAGCCGCCGCCGATCACGACGACGCGCTTGCCGGCGTGGCCGGGATACGGCAGGCCGAGCGTGGCGGTCCGCAGGTACTCGAGGCCGTCGAGGACCTCGTCGGCGTCCTCGCCCGGCACGCCGAGCTTGTTCGTGTCGTAGCAGCCGATCGCGACGAGAACCGCGTCGAAGCCCTGGTTCTGGAGGTCGTCGAGCGTGAAGTCCCGGCCGAGACCCTGGTCGCAGACGATCTTGCCGCCGAGCCGGGTCACCGACTCGTACTCGGCCTCGAGGACCTCGACCTTCGGCAGGCGGTACTGGGGGATCCCGTAGCGGAGCATCCCGCCCGGCGCCGGGTCGCGCTCGAACACCGTGACGTCGTGGCCGTTGATCAGGAGGTAGTAGGCGGCCGCCATCCCGGCCGGCCCGGACCCGATGACCGCCGCGCGGCGGCCGGTCTTCGCCTGGACCTCGAACGGGACCGGCGGATCGACCGCCTCGTCGAGCATCGCCTTGAGGACCTGGTCGCCGGCATACCGGTGCGAGTCACGGATCGCGATCGCCTCGTCGACCTCGTCGCGCCGGCAGTGCTCCTCGCACGGCGCGGGACAGACCCGGCCGAGGACCGAGGGGAACGGGATCGTCCGCTTGAAGATCCGCGTCGACTCGCGCCAGTTCGCCTCGGCATTCGCCTTCAGGAAGCCCGGGATGTCGATGTGGCTCGGGCACTTGTTCTGGCAGGGCGGCAGGCAGTAGGCGTTGTGGTCGCTGAAGATCAGCTCGAGGTTTGTCCGCCGCAGGCGACGCATCTCGTCGGTCTGGGTTCGGACGACCATCTCCGGCTCGGCCTGGCGCGAGCAGCTGATCGGCGGATGGTCCTCGCCCTCGACCTCGACGACGCACATCCGGCACGCCCCGAAGCCGGGCAGCTTCGGCTCGTAGCAGAGCGTCGGGATCTCGATCCCGTTGTCGCGGCAGACCTCGAGGATCGTCTGGCCCTCGAAGCCTTCGACCACGCGGCCGTCGACCTCGATCCGGATGCGCGGCGTCGACTGCGGCCGCTGCGGCGCCTGCGTCGTGAGCAGGCGCTCGGCGACCGTGTCGGCAAGCGGTTCGAGCTCTGCTGGCTCGTGGCTGTCGGGGCGAGTGATCAGGTCGGCCATCTCTTCGTTCGTGGGCTAGCTGACCGCGCCTGCCGCGACGGCGATCGGGCGACAGACGCCGGCCGGGCAGTTGCTGCGGAGGATGTGCTCGTCGAGCTCGCCTCGGAAGTATCGCATTCCCGACGTGTAGGGAAGCGTGGCAAGCCGCTCGTGGTCGCAGAGCGCGGACCCGACGACATCGGCCGAGAGGTCGGCGAGGAGCTGGAGGTCCGTCGGCTTCGGCAGGCCCGTCGCGATCCGGTCGCCGATCTCGCTGATCCGGCGCGTCCCGATCCGGCACGGGATCGTCTTGCCGCACGCCTCGTCGGCGCAGAACCGGGTCAGCAGGCGGGCAAGGTCCACGACGCACGCGCGCTGGTCGGCGGCGACGATCGAGCCGGACCCAACATGGGCGCCTGCCTCGCGCAGCGCGTCGAACTCGTATGGCGTGTCGAGCAGGTCGACCGGCAACAGGCCGCCGGACGGTCCGCCGACGAGCACCGCCTTGAGGCCCGTTTCGGAGCCGGCGAGCGCAAGGATGTCGCGGAGCGGCGTCCCGAGCGGGACCTCCGCCACGCCGTCGCCGCCCGGCCCGCGGACCTGGACGAGGATCGTGCCGGGGCTGGCGCTCGAGCCGACCGCGGCGAACGCCTCGGGTCCGTTGGCGAGGATCCACGGGACCGCGGCGAGGGTCTGGACGTTCTGGACGACGGTCGGCTTCCCCCAGAGCCCGCGCTCGGCGGGATGCGGCGGCCGCTGTTCGGGCTGTCCGCGCTTGCCCTCGAGGGCCTTCAGGAGAACCGTCTCCTCGCCCAGCATGTACGCGCCCTGGACGGGCCGAACCCTGATCGTCACGCCCCGGCCAGAGCCGAGGATCGATGGGCCGACGTAACTCGCATCCTCGGCGGCCGCGATCGCACCCTCGAGTTGGCGAATCGCTTCGGTCGCCTCGGCCCGGACGGCGATGAACGCCTCCGTCGCGCCGATCGAGAACGCGGCGATCGCGATGCCCTCGATGACTGCGAACGGGTTCGTCTCGAGCAGCGTCCGGTCCGTCGCGACCGATGGGTCGGCGCCGTAGCCGTTCGCGACGACATAGCGCTGAGCCGCTTCTGATCGCAGCGCGAGGCGCCACTTCTCGCCGGTCGGGAATCCGGCCCCGCCACGGCCGCGCAACCCCGATGCGGCGATCGTCGCGATCGTCCCGGTCGGGCCGAGCTCGTGGACGCACCGCTTCAAGCCCTCGAAGGCGCCGCGCTTCACCGCCGCGTCGAGCGCAGCAGCCGGATCGCCCCGGCGCGTCGAGGTCGCCGCGTCGGCGTCGAGCAGCAGCGACGGCCAGTCGGCGGGTGTCCGGAGGATCGTCGTCATCGGCTCACGCCTGGGGCCGCTCACCGTCACGGTGCTTCTTGCCGGCGGGTCCTGGGCCACCACCTGCTCCCGCGAGCGCCGCGGCAAGGCCGGCCAGGTATGTCGCCTCGGCCGGGCGTCGCGCGTCGAGCGCCGCCGTCTGGGCGTCCGCGCCCGGCGGCTCGAACCGGAGATGGCGGTAGAACGACGCGGTCCCGTAGATCGTCGCGTACCACGCCCCGGTTCGGTGGCTGATCAGCTTGATCGCCGCGATCGGCAGGTAGCCGAAGGCCGCCTGCGTCGCCTCGAGAATCTGGAGGAGATGTTTGGGGTCGTGGTCGAACTCCTCGAGAATCGCCTCGAGCGGCACGATGTCGATCGCGCCGAAGTGGGCGTACGCCGGGTCGGGGACCGGCCGGCCCGAGCGCCGCAGCGCGCTTTCGTCGCGCCGCTCACCGTACGTCTCGGGTGGGCCCCAGTGCACGTGGTAGCGACCTTTCGTGTCGAGGCCGCCCATGTCGATGCACTCGATCGGGCAGGCCTGGGCGCACTGGAAGCACGTCTCGCATTTGATCGCGCCGAACTCGTCGTAGAGCAGCTGAAGCCGGCCGCGGAACTTCGGCGAGACGTCGGCCCGCTCCTCCGGGTACTTGATCGTCGCCTTCGGCTCGAAGAAGCGACGCAGCGTCAGGCCCATGCCCTTCGCGAGGCCGAGACCGGGAACGCGCATCATCGGGCCGGCCTCACCTCGCCACCACGAGGATCGCGGCGGCGGTGATGAAGATGTTCAGGAGCGACGCCGGCAGCAGCCATTTCCAGGCGAACCCCATCAGCTGGTCGATCCGGACGCGGGGCAGCGTGCCGCGCATCCAGACGAACGTGAACACGAAGAGATAGGTCTTGAACATGAACCAGAGCAGGCCCGCGACCCAGTCGAGGCCCACGTACGCGACCCCGAAGATCGCGGCGATCGCCAGGAGGTTGAACAGGACGAAGCCGATGATCACGGCCTGCCACCACGGCATCGAGCTGCGCGCGACGAGGAACGGCGCCGCGAGGATGAGGGTGCCCGCGATCGGGATCACCGCGAACAGGATCAGCAGCATGATCCCGAGCTGGCCGGGGTCGAGGTTGACGGTGATCTGCCAGGCCTCCGGCCACGGGAACGGCGCGTTCCAGCCGCCGAAGAACAGCGTGACGATCAGCGCGGAGACGACGAACACGTTCACGTACTCGGCGAAGAAGAAGAACCCGAACCGCATGCCCGAGTACTCGGTCGCGAAGCCGGCAACGATCTCGCTGTCGGCCTCGGTCAGGTCGAACGGCGTCCGGTTCGCCTCGGCGGTGGCGGCGATGAAGAAGATCAGCGCGCCGAGCGGCTGCTGGAACACGTACCAGTCGGTGAACCAGCCGGCCTGGTTCTCCGCGAGCTGGTTGAGGCTCATCGTCCCGGCGAGCATCAGCAGCCCGACGACGGAGAGCGTCAGCGGGATCTCGTAGCTGACGATCTGGGCCGCGGACCGCAGCCCGCCGAGCAGGGAGTACTTGTTGAAGCTCGACCAGCCGGCCATCAGCAGGCCGACGACGGTCAGACCGCCGACCGCGAAGAAGTAGAGCAGGGCGATGTTCATGTCCTGGCCGAACAGGCCGGGTGCGAACGGGATGACGAGCAGCGCCATGACCGTCGACATGAACACGACGATCGGGGCGAGCGTGAAGATCAGCCGGTCGGCGCCGGTCGGGCTGAAGTCCTCCTTCGCGAGCACCTTCAGGCCGTGGACCACCGAGAGGAGGGACCCGAACGGACCCACGCGGTCCGGCCCGATCCGAAGATTCATCAGGGCGATGATCTTCATCTCCATGTAGATGATCAGGAACGCCGTCGGCACGCTCATCAGCAGCACCGCGGTCGCCGCGACGACGAAGCGCACCAGCCACAGGTTGTCGAGGACGAACGTGAGGATCGTCGGGCCGAAGATCACGAGCAGCGCGGTGACCGCGACGAGCAGGACGACGAGGACCGGCAGGATCGTGAAGATCAGCTTCCCGGGCAGGGTCAGCCGCGACCACGTCCTGTTCAGGGCGGTCATGCGAACTGCCACTCCGGCGCGCGGACGAGGTCAGGCGAAGGCGGCGGCGAGCATGGTCCCTCCGAGGTCCGAGGCGACGCTCCCGCGAGCCATCGGCCCGAGGATTGGGCAAGCGAGCGCGCGCAGTCGCCAACGCACGCATGGCCCGTCCCAGCGCCGGCCATTGCGTTCACTTATCGACCCCACCCATGATGGGGTCCAGGCTCGCCATGATCGCCATCGTGTCGGCGATCAGGTTGCCGGGCATCATCAAGCCGACCGACTGGAGGTGGATGAACGACGGGTCGTGGATCCGCATCCGGAACGGCTGATCGGTGCCGTCGCTGATCACGTAGGCGGCGTACTGGCCGCGCGGTCCCTCGATGCCGGCGTACGCCCGGCCGGGTCGCGGCCGCAGCAGGCGCGGCAGCTTCGCCATCACCGGGCCGTCGGGCATCTGGTGGAGGCACTGGTCGATGATCCGCAGGCTCTGGCGGATCTCGTCGATCCGCAGCAGGTAGCGGGCGAGGCAGTCGCCCTCGTCGCGCGTCGGGATGTCGAAGTCGAGCTCCGGAAACACCGAGTAGGGGTGCGCCCGCCGGACGTCGAACGGGATGCCCGTCGCGCGCAGGTTCGGACCGGTCATGCACATCCGGAGCGCGGTGCCCGCGTCGATCTTGCCGAGGCCTCGCATGCGGCGGACGAAGATCTCGTTCTCGTTGAGCAACGTCGCATTCGCCTCGATCTGCGAGGTTGCCCGGCCCATCCAGTCGCCGAGGCGGCTCATGAAATCGTGGTTCAGGTCGCCGTTGACGCCGCCGATCCGGAAGTAGTTGAACAGCATCCGCTGGCCGGTCAGCGAGGCGAGCATCTCGACGATCTCGTCGCGCTCGATGAAGCTCCAGAGAATCGGGGTCAGTCCGCCGAGGTCGAGCGCCATCCAGCCCATGAAGAGCGCGTGGCTTGCGATCCGGTTCAACTCCGACGAGAGGACGCGGATGTACTCGGCGCGACGCGGAACCTCGACGTCGAGCAGCTTCTCGAACGCCATGACGCCCGGCCACTCGCAGTACAGCGAGCTGACGTACTCGAGCGGATCCAGCTGGCTGATGACCTGGTGATAGTCGGCGTTCTCGCACAGCTTCTCGACACCGCGGTGGAGGTAGCCGAGGACCGGATCGAGGTCCACCACCTTCTCGCCGTCGAGCTTGAGGACCACGCGCAGCACTCCGTGCGTCGACGGATGCTGGGGGCCCATGTTGATGAACATCTCGCCGTCGGCGAGCGTGTAGAACTCCGCCTCGCGCTCGGTCCGTGGCGGGTACGGCGGGATCGGTTCGAAGACGCCGACCTGCTCGTCGAGAACGACCCGCGGGTCGTCGGCGGAAGCGTGGCGGGGAATCGTCTGGGTCATCGCGGGCCTCGGTCAGCGTCCTGCGCGCCGGACCGTGGCGGCCGGCGTCGCATTTCGCGGCGTGTGGGTCTGTTCCATGTGACGGATGCCGGCTCCGGGCGACCGGGCCGCGTCGTCGGCGAGATAGAAGTCCTTGCGGAGCGGAAAGCTCGTGTAGTCGGGCGGCATGTAGATCCGGCGCAGATCGCGGTTGCCCTCGAACGTGATGCCGAACATGTCGTAGGCCTCGCGCTCCATCCACTCGGCGCCCTGCCAGAGGAAGGTCACCGAGGGAACGCGCGGATCGTCACGCGACAGGCCGTCCGCGACGACGCGCAGCCAATCGGGCGAGGTCGCGCCCCAGAGGTGGTACACGACCTGCATGACCTCGCCGGTATCGACGCCGGCCAGGTCGGCCAGGACCTGGAACGCGAAGTCCGGTTCGTCGTGGAGTGCCCGGAGGACATCGGGGACGTCACCGGGCCCGATCCGGATCTCGGTCTGGTCGTGACGCTGGCGCACCGGGCCGGTCAATCGCTCCCCGAAGCGATCCTCGAGGCGTCGTCGCAGGACGGGGTCCATGTCAGACCCCGTCCGGGACCGTCGGGCCGATCGTGCGCTCGGGCCAGTGGCCGCGGCGGTCCTTGATCAGCTGCTGGAGCTTCATCATCGCGTAGATGAGGCCCTCGGGCCGCGGCGGACAACCGGGCACGTAGACGTCGACCGGCATCACCCGGTCGATGCCCTCGATCGTCGAGTAGCTCCGCTTGTAGCGGCCGCCCGAGCACGTGCAGTCGCCCATTGCGACACACCACTTCGGCTCCGGCATCTGCTCCCAGAGGCGGACGAGCGGACCGGCCATCTTCGTCGTCAGCGTCCCGGCGACGATCAGGACATCCGCCTGCCGCGGCGACGCCCGGAACGGGAACATGCCGAAGCGGTCGATGTCGTTGCGCGACGTCGCAGTCGACATCATCTCGATCGCGCAGCAGGCGAGGCCCGAGAGGAGCGGCCACAGGCTGTTCATCCGGATGAGGTCGAGGACGTAGTCGGCCTTCGTCGGGATGACCTCGAGGGGACCGCTCCAGCGTGCGTCGTCGCGACGCATCGCCGGATCGTTCTCGAGGAGTGCGAGGTGGTTGATGTCCGAGTCGAGCCCGCCCTGGTAGGCAGTGGGGTCCGATGACTGCCAGAGCGTGTTGGGAACGACGATCGGCTCGACCACGTCGGAACGACCCCGCACGGCGAGCGCCGCCGGCGCGTTGCCCGGCTGGTCCGAGCCCATCGGTGCGTCGTCGCCCGGCGCTGCACCCGGGACGCGGTCTTTGCGCTTGCTCATTTCCAGCTGAGGACGCCCTTGCGCCATGCGTACGCCAGGCCGAGGAGCAGGATCCCGACGAAGACGAGCATCGAGACGAAGCCGGCGAACAGGAGATCGCGGAAGACGATCGCCCAGAGGTAGATGAAGATCACCTCGATGTCGAACGCGACGAACAGCAGGGCGTAGATGTAGAACGAGAGGCCGAAGCGGCTGTGGGTGTCGCCGTACGTATCGATGCCGCTCTCGTACGGCAGCCCCTTGTGGGCGTCGCCGCGGTTGCGGTGGGTCAGCAGCCACGCCGCCCCGATCGTCAGGAAGACGAACGAGACGCCGGCGAAGCCGAACCCGACGATGTACCAGATCCCGGTCAAGCCACGTTCACTCCGAGCAGTCGCGGCTAACGCTGAGGTCGTGCGCCGCCCGCTGTCGAGGACGTTCCCCCAGGGGGCGCAATACGCCCCGGATGAGCGTGGCCACGCACGGTCATTCTAGCAGGGGAGGTCGGTCAAGCAGGCCCTCGGGATGGCCGCCGGGCCGTCGTGGCAACCGCCTACGCCCGCCGGCCGAGTGCCCGTTGCAGCGCGGCGGGCGTGGGCGGGGGACGGATCGCGCCGAGCGCGCGTGCCAGTTCGCGATCCGCCCCCCGGCGGTGTACGACGGCCCGAACGATGCCGGGCCCATCGGCAACGGACGCAGGGTGCGCGAACGCCGACGAGCGTGTCGATAGGGACTTCGCCCTAGTCCGGTGCGGTCCGGTGCGGTCCCGCTCCCGCGGCGCCCGTTGCCAGGCCGCGGAGCCGGGCATCCAGGGGCAACGCGCGCCCGAACGCCATCACCCGGAAGCCGCCCATCGCCGCCGGGTCGATCATGCGGACGAGCGCCGCCCGCGCCTCGAGGTACGACTGGACGTCGGCCGCGGGGCCGGTCTGGAGCTCGACGAGGAGGTCACCCGCGCCCAGGCCGGCGAGGAACGGCCCCTGGGTCGTCGTCGCGACATGGTCGAGCTCGGCGGCGGCGGCCGCGCGCTCGACCGCCGTGAGGTCGACGTGGGCCGTGAGATCCTGGTGGCCGATCGCCCGGTACGGGTCGTCGTGGACGCGATGGCGGAGGTACGCGGCGAGCGTGCCGTGGCGTCGGCGGACGCTGTCGTAGAGCGCGGCCGCTGGATGCCCGTAATCGATGAGCAGCAGGAGACCCTGTTTCAGGCCGGCTGCAGCGTCCGCCAGCCAGCCGTCGAGGGCGAGGCAGATCTCCGCCTGCTGACCCGCTTCGAGACGGATGCCTTCCGCGTCGAGCCGCTCCGCGAGTGCCCCCGTCGAGGGCTCGCCCTCGGTATCGACGAGCTGGCCGTTGGCGTCGACGCCGACGAAGATCTCGCGGAGCCCGCCGACCGCCCCCACGACGCGGTGGGTGGGGAGCGCATCGAGGACCTCGTTGCCGAGGACGACGCCGACGATCGGGGCGCCGTCGTCGTCCTCGAACGCCGCGCCGAGGCGCTCGTGGATGTCGCGGAGCCTTCGGCGGTCGACCTCCACCGCCCGGTAGCGGAGTCTTGCAGCGAGCGCGGGCGCCTCACGGTCGATCCCTTCGACGAGGGCGGCCGCCAGGGCACCCGCGCCCGCCCCGAACTCGCGGATCGTGAAGGACCCGGCCCGGCCGACCGCCGACCAGACGTCGGCCACGAGCCGGGCGAGCGCGCGGCCGAAGATCGGATGGGCCTCCGGGGCCGTCAGGAAGTCGCCCCCGCGACCGGGCCTGGCCTCAGCGCCCCGGTAGTAGCCGCGCTCCGGGTGGTACAGGGCGAGGTCCATGAACCGGGCGAACGTCATCGGTCCGCTCGCGGCGATCTCGTCCCGGATCAACGCCTCGAGGGCGGGATCGCCCTCGACCGCGTCGATGTCGGCCGCGGGCACACGGCGAAGCCCGTCCATCAGCCGCGGAGCGCCAGGCGGATGCCGGGACCAACGAGCGTGTGGCCACCCAGGACAACCGGGATCGGTGCGTCGGCGGCGGCCCGCGTGAGGGCTCGCAGCCACGGATCGGTCACCCGCTCGTGGAGCAGCAGGTCCGAGGCAAAGCGATCCTCGGCCGAGGGCCAGCCTCGCTCGTCCGCGCCGAGGCGATGGGCGAGCAGGACGCGGCTGTCCACGAGCGCCGCGTCGCCGAGCCTCGCGAGCACCTCGCCCAGCGACGACGGCCCGGCCGCGTCGAGCGCCGCGCCCAGGACGGACGCTGGGGGACGCGGCTTCGGGGCCTTCGCCCGTGCGGCCGCGGGTTCCGACGCCCGAAGGCCCCGTTCCTCGACGATCGCCCGGACTCGCGACGCGGTGTGCCGCTCCAGCCAGGCAAGGGTCGTGCTCGACGTCCGCCCGGCGACCACGAGCTCTGAGGCCGGGTCGCCGGCGACGCCTGCGACGGCGTCGAGCGCCGCCTCGACCCGGCTCGTCTCGACCTCGGGGCCGAAGCGGATCGGCGGCGCCGGGCGCGCTCGTCGGAGCAGGACGAGGTCGAGTGGGTCGTCGACATCGACGCGAAGCCGCCACGACGACAGCTCGCCGATCGGGTATCCCGCGAACTCGGCCAGCCAGCGAGGCAGCGCGTTGTCCGCGACGAGATCAGGGATCCGGGCGAGCACTTCGGCGCAGGCGACCGCAACGACGTCCGACGAGTAGCGGTTGTTGGTCAGGACGGCCGGCGCATCGGCTGC
>DASUFO010000036.1:0-3927 GCA_036274475.1 Candidatus Limnocylindrales bacterium | reverse complement strand
GGTGGCTCTGCTCGTAGGCGGTCGTGTCGACGTCGACCTCGACGAACCGGACGGCCGGGTCGTCGAGATGGCTCCTGGCCCAGTCGGCGTCGACGAGGACGTCGGTGGCGTAGCCGGGGACGGTCATGGTGGTGGTCTCCTCTTCCGGGCATGGCGTTGACTGCCCGACCGTAGCGCGGCGCCTTCATGCCGCCATCGGGCCATCGGCCGATTTCTCGTCCGGACCACCTTTATTCGGAAAGGCCGGAGCGGACGGCGATCGCCGCCGCCTCGACGCGGCTCGTCACCCCGAGCTTGCCGAGGATGTTCGAGACGTGGACCCCGGCCGTGCTCTCGCTGATGAACAGCGTCTCGCCGATCTGGCGGTTCGATCGCCCGCCCACCAGCTGGCGCAGCACCTCGAGCTCGCGCTCGGTCAGCCCGAACGGTCGCTCCGCGGGGCCCAGGGCTTCTACCCCGGGCGCTTCGACATCGTCGGGTGTCTCTCCGATCAGATCAACGCGGCCCAGCCGGGCGAGCGTCTCGATGGACTCGCGCAGGGGCGCGGCGCCGAGGTGGATCGTGATCGCGTACGCCTCGCGCAGGGCATCGATCGCTTCAGCGCGCGAACCCCGAATGGCCAGGCTCGCCTGCACGAATCGGTACTGGCACGTAGCAACCCGAAACGGCTGGCCGAGGCCCCGCCAGTGATCAACGGCCTGGCGCCACGCGTCGACTTGGGGCTCGCCGTCGATACCCGCTGCCTCCGCCTCGCCGATCAGTCGAAAGCCGGCCGATAACCGGGCGACCGCGCCACCACGCGCGATCGCGGGATCCGTGAGCCGGCGGAGGGCCGCGACCTGGTCGCTAACCACCTGCCGGATGTCGCCCAGATCCCCGGTCCGGCGGTGGGCGCGGGCGTCCGCCGCCCGGACCGCCTCGGCTCGGAGCCCGACGGTGATCAACTCGGGCCGCCGTCGAACGTCCTCGGTCTCGGACATCCGCTCGAGGCCCTCGGCCACCACGGATCGAACGTCGTCCAACCGATCATCGGCCATCGCCAGCTCGGCCAGGCCGACGTACATCAGGCCACTGAACTGCGTGTCCCGGAGTCGCTGGACTACCTCGTAGACGTCGTGCAGGAGCCGGCGCGCCGTCTCGACGCGGCCCGTCGCGATCGCCAGCGCGCTGGCCGTCACGGCCTGGTTCAGGCGTCCGACGCCTTCGGTCGCGGGATCGCCCTCGCGGTCGAGGATCTGCCAGGCCTCGTCCCAGCGCCCGAGCTCGATGAGCGCGGACGCGGCATTCGCTTCGAGGAATGCTCCCTGGAGGCGCCACATCCCGAGCCGCTGGGCCCACTGGACGCCCTCCATCGCCAGCTCGAACGCCTCCTCCTGGCGGCTCGCGTCCTGGAGGACCGTCGAGAGGTTCGAGTACACCCGATGGAGGTCGTGGGCGCGCGTGAGCTCCTTCGTCATGACCATGGACTCGCGGAGCAGCCGGATGCCGAGGTCTTCGTCACCCAGTTCGGTCACCGCGACGCCAAGCGTTCCGAGCGAGTACGCCTCGATGTCGCGAGCGCCGACGTCACGGGCCATGAGGACTGACTGCTCGGCGTAGGCGGCCGCCGGTGTGAACTGGTCCTTGAGCATCAGCGTTCCGGCCAGGCCGGAGATGACCCGGGCGACGTCGGCCGATGGTTCCGCGCCGTCGAGGAGCTTGACGGCCTCGTCGAGGACGCGGATAGCACCGGGCAGATCCGCCGAGAGCCAGAGCGCCCGGGCCAGACGCTCGCGCAGGAGGGCTGCTCGGAGGGGATCGTCGCTCGCGTCGAACCGCTCGACGGCGTTTCGCGCGACCTCCGCGGATCGGGCCGAGTCGCCGGCCTGGATCAGCGCCATCGACGCTTCGTACATCAGTTGAATCACGTCGATGTCGCTGGGCTGATCGTCGGTCGCAACCGCGTCCCACAGGTCGAGGGCACGCTCGAACGCCTGGGCGGACTCGGCCATCGCATACGACCTGGCACTCGCCCGGCCGGCCTCGATCCACGCCGCCAGCGCGCGCCGGCTGTCGTGCGCCGCGCTGGCGTGGTGGGCCAGGGCGGCGAGATGGCTGGCTCCGGCGGCACCGTCCGGTACCAGCTGGGCCTCGAGGGCGGTCACGTAGCCGGCGTGCCAGCCGCGACGCTCGCGGGGTAGGAGATCGTCGTAGACGGCCTCCTGGACGAGCGCATGGCGGAACGCGTAGGCGGGCTGGCCGTCGATGTCGGCCGGCAGGACAATATTCGCCTCGACGGCCTCGCGCATCGCCGCGGTGACGTCGGCGTCGTCGTCATCGGCCACCGCCGCCAGCAGGTCGTGGGTCACCGCGGGACCCGCGACGGCCGCGATACCGAGCATCTGCTGCGCCCGGTCGGACACGGAGCCGATCCGCCCCAGCAGCACGTCCCGAAGATCCTCCGGGACCCGGTCGCCGGGCGTGGCATGGCCGGCAGCGACGAGCTCCTCGGCAAAGAACGGGTTGCCCGCGGAGCGGCGTGCGATGGAATCCACCAGCTCGTACGTCGGCGGCTCGCCGAGGATCGCCTCGACCTGGCGCCGGAGCTCGTCGCGGTCGAAGCGCTGGAGCTCGATCCGCCGGACGGTTGCCATGCGGTCCATCTCCGCGAGCCACGGTCGGAGCGGGTGACGGCGATGGAGTTCGTCCGTCCGATACGTGCCGACGAGGGCGATCCGCTCGTGGCGCGCGTTTCGAGCGAGAAAGGAAAGGATGTTCCGGGTGGAGCGATCGGCCCAGTGGAGGTCCTCGACGACGAGGATGGTCGGAACGCGCTCGCCAAGGCGCCCGAGCAGCGTCAGAAGGCCATCGAACAGGCGGGTCTGGGCCCAGTTCGGTCGAGCCGTGGCCAGCGGCGTCTCGTCGGGCGTGCCACCGAGCTCGGGAACAAGACGGGCGAGCTCGCCGGTAGATTCGTCGACGAGGGCCTCGAGCGTCTCGCGGTCGACTTCGCGGACGAGCGCGCGGAGTGCCGTCGCGATCGGCGCGAAGGGCAACGCCTCGTCGCTGCCGAACGCGACGCAGCCGCCGTCGAGCACGAGCACGTTCCGACTCCGGGCGCGCGCCGACAGCTCGCCGAGAAGCCGGGTCTTGCCGATCCCCGCCTCGCCGCCGACGAGCACGGTCGACGGGATGCCGGCGGACGCGCGACCGATGACCTCGGTGAGCTCCTCGAGCTCCCCTTCTCGCCCGATGAACACCGGGCTCGTCACCCGCTGAACCACGGACGCGATCATAGGCACCGCGTCCAGCGCCCCCGGCGACGGGGCCGCGCCGTCGATGGCGGCGCCGGTGACCGGGCGCTCCCCGATCACGCGCCCGCGGGCTTGCGGCTCAGGCGCCGGCGCGTCGTTCCGACGACGGCGGCGAGGCCGCTCGGCCGAGTCGGCTCGCTGTCGCGGGCCTCGTGACGGGCGCGTGCGGACCGCGTGATCCGTGCGGATCGCTCGAGCCGGGCGATCTCGTGCTGAAACGCGATCTGGTCGCGAATCGCCTCGTAGCGAAGGTCTCCATCCATGACGGGCTCCTTTCCTGTCATGGACGGTATGTCGAGCGGGCGCGCCTGCCATCCGGCAAACGACCAGACCTTCGATGGACGAACCTTTAGGTTCGGCCGGATCGCGATCGCTGCCGGCGTAGTGGACGCGGACGACGAGCTGAAGGCGGGGCGCCAGACCGGGGGGTAGTCTGGCGCCCCACGAGACGGGATAGCGCTGTGACGGTCCCCCGGGAAGTTACGCCGGTACGGCGACCGGCTTCTCGATCGGCACGCCGACCATGGAGCCCCACTCGGTCCAGCTGCCGTCGTAGTTGCGGACGCGCTGGTAGCCGAGGAGCTCGTGGAGGACGAACCAGGAGTGGGACGAGCGCTCGCCGATGCGGCAGTAG
>DASUFO010000035.1:0-228804 GCA_036274475.1 Candidatus Limnocylindrales bacterium | reverse complement strand
GTTGGTCACGAAGTACGCCGAGATGTAGCCCCGGTCGAACTGCATGCCCTCGGTGTATTCCTTCTCGAGGCCGAGCGACTGGCCCTCCTCGACGGTGATGACGCCGTCCTTGCCGACCTTGTCCATCACCTCGGCGATGATCTCGCCGACCTCCGGGTCCGCGGCGCTGATCGCCGCGACGGCCGCGATCTGCTCGCGGCTGTTGACGTCGACCTTGTGCTTCTCGAGCTCGGAGACGACCGTGTCGACGGCCTTCTCGATGCCGCGCTTGACGACCATCGGGTTGGCGCCGGCCGTGACGACCCGGAGGCCCTCGTTGACCATGGCCTGGCCGAGGACGACCGCGGTGGTCGTGCCGTCACCGGCGACGTCATCGGTCTTTGTCGCGACTTCCTTGAGGAGCTGGGCGCCCATGTTCTCGAACGGGTCTTCGAGCTCGATGTCGCGGGCAATCGTGACGCCGTCGTTCGTGATCGTCGGGCTGCCGAACTTCTTGTCGAGGACGACGTTCCGGCCCTTGGGGCCGATCGTCACCTTGACCGCGTCGGCGAGCCGGTCGATGCCCTTCTTGAGCGATCGACGAGCGGTCTCGTCGAAGGTGAGCTGCTTAGCCAATGTCCGTGTCCCTCCTTGGAGACTCGTGGGGTTCGTGTGCCTGGCGGGCCGAGGGGTCAGCCCTCGACGACGGCGAGGATGTCCTTCTGGCTGACGATGAGGAGATCCTCGTCGTCGATCTTGAACTCGGTCCCGGCGTACTTCGCGTAGAGGACCTTGTCGCCCTTCTTGACGTCCATCGCCTCGCGCTTGCCGTCATCGAGGATGCGACCGGGGCCGGCGGCGAGGATGGTGCCCTCCTGGGGCTTCTCCTTGGCCGTGTCCGGAAGGACGATGCCGCTCTTGGTCATCTCCTCGCGGGCCGTGGGCTGGATCACGACGCGGTCGCCGAGCGGGCGAAGCTTCGTGGCGGATGCGGTGGCAGTGGCCAACGTGCCTTCCTCCTGTGACGTGGGTAGATCCCCCGTCATCCTCTGGTGTTGGACCCGGGACGCCGGCACGCCGCTGTGGGCGCCGCGAGCGCGTCCCGAGACGATGTGGTTGAGCGCTGCGACGGTCGCTGGACGACCCGTGGGACCCTTGTCCTGGCCCCTCGCGGATCGCCGGACCCGCGTCGCTAGCACTCTCAATACGAGAGTGCTAATGCTAGCCGGTTTGAGCGCGGCGTGTCAACCCGCTTCGAGGCGTAGTGCGGCGCTCCGTGGGCCCGATTTTCCGCCAGAAGTCGACACGGGCGACCTCAGGCGGCATTCTCGGCGGCTCGTCGGCCGTTCGAAGCTCCAGCCCACGGTCGACCAGCGTCCGCGAGCACGAGATTCGGACCGGATTCCGCGCCTGAGGTCGCTCTGGCCGACATGTGGCGGACAACTGACGGCAGGCGGTCGGACGCTTGCGCCGTTGGGCTAAGGCACGCCGTCCCGGACCTCGAGGGCCGTCCGCCGCCTGGCACAATCCTACGATCGGCCGAAGATCCTGTCGTAGTTCGCCACGAGCCGGTCACCGAACGCATCGCGGTCGTCCCCGCGGAGCTCCGCGACCCAGGCAGCCGTGATCCGGACCCACTCCGGCTCGTTACGACGTCGCGGCGCGCCGGGGGGCGAAAGGTATGGCGAGTCCGTCTCGACAAGGATCCGCTCCGGCGGCGTGCGGCGCGCGACCTCTGCTGTCGCTTCCTCCCCGCTCCGAAACGCCAGTCCCGAGAACGAGATCACCGCTCCCAGGTCCAGCATCGACTCGGCGTAGTCGAGCGGGCCGCTGAACGAGTGGATCAGGACGGGCGGCGGCGTTGACCCGAACGCCCGAATCTCAGCGAGCAGCGCGTCCTGGGCGTCGCGCCCGCCCGCGGCGGAGCGGCAATGGAGGATCGCCGGCTTTCCGGTGTCGGCCGCAAGGCGCAGGTTTCGGCGCAGGTTTGTGAGCTGCGCGGGCACGGGCGAGAAGAGCCGGTCATAGTCGAGGCCGGTCTCCCCCGTCGCGATCACGCGCGGATCTGGGGCGAGCGCCGCGACTTCGGCCCAGGCCGCGTCGTCGACTCGCTCGGCGTCGTGGGGATGGACCCCGACCGACGCATCCAGAAACGGGAATCGGTCAACGAGCTCGAGCGCTCGCCGCGAGGAGTCCGGGTCCCAGCCCGGCACGAGGATCCGGTCGACGCCCGCCAGTCGAGCGGCGCCGATCACCTGGTCGACGTCGGTGTCGAATCGGTCGGCCTGGAGGTGGCAATGGGAATCGACGAGGCGCACCGGTGGATTGTCGTCGATGCGCCTCGTATGTCGCCGTGAGTGGACAATGTCGGTGTCAGTCGACAGATTCGCGACGGACGAGCACGCGCGCCTCGCTCAGGTGGCGCCGGACGTCAGGCTGCGTCGAGGGCGCACGCTCATTCGTTCGACTCGTGTCCACTCGGCGCGACACCGTCGCTGGGAGTGGACACCGGGCGTCGTGCCGCCCGATCAGGATGCCTCGGATTCGACATCGAGACGCGGGAAGAGCGGTTTCGCCTCGGTTAACGTTCCCGCCGCGTCGGCCTTGGCGCCCCAGCGCAGCTCGTCGAGGAGTGGCGGGCCGCCGTTGCCATCGTCACCGTACGGATACTCGTAGCCGAGCTGCTCCAGGACGCGGGGCGCGGTGTTCGGGAGGAACGGCGCCGCCGCAAGCGCCAGCACCCGGGAGGCCTCGATCAGGTCGCCGAGCACGCCGCGAAGCCGGGCGGAAGCCGCCTCATCGCCGTTCTTGACGGCCTTCGCCAGCTCCCAGGGCTTCTCCGCGTCGACGAACCGGTTCGCCTCGCCAACGAAGTCCCACAACGCCGCGAGCGCCTCGTGGAGCAGGAACCCTTCGAGCCGTTCCACGTACGACGGCAAGACGCCGGCCCAGGACGAGCCGAGCGTGCCACCCTCGGTCGGGCGTGGCCGCTCCCCGCCCAGGTACCGATTCGCCATCGAGACCGTCCGATTGACGAGGTTGCCGAAATCGTTCGCGAGATCCGCGTTGTAGCGCCGGACGAAGCCGTCCCAGGAGACCTCCGCGTCGCTGTCGAAGGGGACCTCCGCTAGCACCGTGTAGCGCGCGCCGTCGGCTCCGAAGGCCGCGACGAAGTCGTGCGGGTCGAGGAAGTTGCCGCGGCTCTTGCTCATGCGCTCGCCCTTGGCGGCGAGCAGCCAGCCGTGAACCCAGACGTGGCGGGGCGCCTCGAGCCCCGCGCTCCAGAGCATTGCCGGCCAGAACAGCGTGTGGAACCGGGCGATGTCCTTGCCGATCACGTGGACGTCGGCCGGCCACCATCGAGCGAACTCCTCGGGGTTCGCGGGGAACCCGGCGCCGGTGATGTAGTTGATCAGGGCGTCGAACCAGACATAGATCTTGCCGGCCTCGGGATCCCACGAGCCGTCCTCGCGTCCCGACGTCTCGCCGTTCTCGGCGATCGGGAACGGGATTCCCCAGTTGCCCGGCGTCCGCTCGCGGCTGATCGAGAAGTCCTCGAGACCGCCCCGGATGAAGCCGAGCATCTCGTTGCGCCGGAATGCCGGCTGGACGAAGTCCGGATGCTCGGCGAAGTGGCGCTCAAGCCGCTCCTGGTACGCCGAGAGGCGAAAGAACCAGTTCTTCTCCGTCAGCCACTGCAGGGGCACGTCGGGGTGGTTCGGGCAGATCGTCCCACGGGCCGTCTCCTGGACGTCGGTCGCGTTCCGGAAGCCCTCGTTCGGGCAGTACCAGCCCTCGTAGGTGCCGAGGTAGATGTCGCCGTTGGCGTACGCCCGGCGGACCATCTCCTGGGCGGCCTCGATGTGGTCGGGATCCGTCGTGCGGATGAAGCGGTCGGCACTGATCGAGAGGGCGTCTTCGGCCGCCTTGAACTCTGCGACGCGCTCGTCGAGGTAGTCCTTCGTCGGACGGCCCTCGTCGAGGGCCGCCTGGGCGATGTTGATCGAGTGCTCGTCGGTGCCGGTCAGGAAGCGCGTCGGGACGCCCTTCATCCGGTACCAGCGGGCGATGACGTCCGACCCGATCACCTCGTACAGGGTGTGGATGCCGGGTCGGCTGTTGGCGTAGGCGATCGACGTCGTGAGGTAGTAGCGGTCAGGCATGGTCGAAGTCCCGGGTGATCAAGGGCTGGCGGGCGCTCCGCGGCGCGAAGCGCTCGATTGGCGGGGCAGGTGGGGCCAGGCGGCTCTCCGCCCGCGGTCCTGGGCTAGGACCGGCCGAAGCGGGGCCGCCGGGGCATCGCCATCGAGCTCCCGGGTCGCGCCATCGGCCGATGATGGCGGACGCGCCGATTCGCGGTCAAGCGCGGGCGGCTCGCTACGCCCCGTCGTCGGCGAGCTCGACGAACGGCCTCCGCCACTCGGGTGCATCGAACGGCGGCGCCCAATAGACGGTCTCGCGGAACACCTTGCCGTCCTCGAGCTCGACGAGGTCGACGCAGTGGTAGAGCTGGCCGTCGGGGTAGCGAACGGTCCATGAGCTCCACCAGGCGTCCCCGGTGCCCCCGACGCGAACCACGGTCCCGACGCCGGTGAAGACCCACTGGTCGTCGCTGCCGACGACCCGATCGACCTGCGAGACGGGCCGGCCGCCGGGATAGCGCCGGATGATCTCCGCGTACGAATCGGAGCTCGTGACCCGCTCGCCGGACTGGGGCCACGTCACGGTCCAGTCGGGGTGCCGGAGCGTGCTGAGGACCTCGAGGTTCGCCTCGGCCGACGCACGTGCGTATTCGCGGACGATCTCTTCGTTGCTGGGTCGATCCGGCACGGCGTTCCTCTCAGTGACGGAAGTGTCGCACTCCTGTCAGCACCATCGTCGCGCCGACGTTCTCGGCGGCGGCGATGACATCCCTGTCGCGCATCGAGCCGCCGGGCTGGGCGAACGCGGTGACGCCGGCCGACAGGCAGACGTCGACACCGTCGGGAAACGGGTAGAACGCGTCGGACGCACACGCGGCACCACGGAGCCGGGCTTCGCCTGCGATCGCGCGCGCCTTCTCGACGGCCTGGCGAGCCGCATCGACCCGACTTGTCTGACCGGAACCGAGCCCGATGAGCGCGCCGTCGCGCACGAGAACGATCGCATTCGAGGTGACGCCCCTCACCAGGCGCCAGGCGAGTCCGAGATCGCGCCACTCGTCGTCCGTCGGGTGGCGGGTCGTGGCGACCTGCCACGTCGTGGGGTCGTCCGTGCCCGTGTCGGGCGCCGTGACGAGGACGGCGCCGCCGGCCGTCCGGATCGCTCCGAGCGGGCTGGGTGGTGGCGGTGCCTCGGCGATCGAGGGGTCCTCGACGAGCCGCAGGTTCGGTTTCGCCGCAAGGGTCCCGCGAGCCGCCGCGCTGAACGACGGCGCAACGACGACTTCGAGGAAGATGCTCGCGAGGCCGTGCGCCGTTGCGTCGTCGACTTCGCCGCTGACGGCGACGACGCCACCGAACGCCGAGACCGGGTCGCCCGCGAGGGCCGCCTCCCAGGCCTCGTGGAGCGTGGCGCGCTCGGCGGCACCGCACGGGTTCGTGTGCTTGACGATCACGCACGCCGGACCGCGCAGCGAGCGGACAATCGCCGCCGCCGCCGAGGCATCGAGCACGTTGTTGTACGACAGCTGCTTGCCCTGGAGCGCCGGGGCGCCGGTCGCGAACGGACCCTCGTCGGCAGCCGCGCCGGCGCGCCGGTAACGGGCCGCTGGTTGGTGCGGGTTCTCGCCGTAGCGCAGCGTCTCGACCTTCTCGAGGCCGATCGTGAGGCTGGCGGGGAAGGGATCACCGCCTGTATCGGCGCCCGGCATCCGACGCGCCAACTCTGTCGCGATCCTGGCGTCGTATGCGGCGGTGTGGCGGAACGCCTCGATCGCGAGCGCCGCGCGGGTGTCGTCGGGCACGTGACCGCCGCCACGAACGGCCTCGAGAATGGCGCCGTACCGATCCGGCGACGTCACGATCGCGACGTTCGCGTGGTTCTTGGCCGCCGCGCGGACCATGGACGGCCCGCCGATGTCGATCTCCTCGATCAGCTCGTCGAGCGTGATTCCGGGCCGTTCGGCGGCGGCCGCGAACGGGTAGAGGTTGACGACGACGAGCTCGAACGGGGCGATCGAGGCGGCGATCAGCTGCTCGCGGTGATTGGCCAGTCGGCGGTCCGCCAGGATCCCGGCGTGGATTCGCGGGTGGAGCGTCTTGACCCGGCCGTCGAGCATCTCCGCGAAGCCCGTCACGGCAGCGACGTCGGTCACCGGCAGGCCGGCCCCGCGCAATGCCCGCGCCGTGCCGCCCGTGGAGACCAGCTCGAAGCCTTCGTCGACCAGCCCTCGGCCGAAGTCGACCAGGCCACTCTTGTCGGAGACGGAGAGGAGCGCCCGGCGCGGCGTCGGGGCCGTGGATCCGGAGCGCTCCGACAGCACTCGAGCCACGGTCATCGGCAGCAACCGGTGCTCGGTCGCCTTGATCCGCTCGTGAAGCGAGGCTTCGTCGTCTCCGGGCAGGATGTCGATCGCCTGCTGGGCCAGGATCGGGCCGCCGTCCAGCGTGGCGTCGACGAGATGGACGGTGGCGCCGGTAACCCGAACCCCGGCGGCGAGCGCGTCGCGAACGCCGTGCGCGCCCGGGAACGCGGGCAGCAGCGACGGATGCGTGTTCAGGATCCGTCCCGCGAAGGCGGCCAGGACGCGTGGTCCGATGATCCGCATGTAGCCGGCAAGCACGACAAGGTCGGGCGAGGTGCCGCCGAGGGTGTCGGCCAGCGCGTCGTCGGCGCCGTCGGTCACCACCGCGGTGTCGATTCCCTGCTCCGCCGCCCAGTCGATCGCCGCGCAATCGCGGTCGGCGAACACGAGGACAATCTGCCCGCCCAGCTCGCCGCGAGCGGCCGCGTCATGGAGTGCCCGCAGATTCGAGCCGGCGCCCGAGACGCCGACGGCGATGCGCTTCGTCACGCGAGCGCGCCCTCCGCGTAGCGCGCACCACTCAGGCGGTCCGTCGCGACGACCTCGCCTACGACGTCTGCGGCCAACCCCTCGTCCCGGATCGCCGTCAGCGTCGCGTCGATCGCCCCGGGCGCCACGACGACGACCATCCCGAGGCCGCCGTTGAACGTCGCCCGAATCTCGTCGTCGGCGAGCCCACCGAGCGCGCCGATCAGCCGCATTACCGACGGCATCCGCCAGCGCAGCGGATCCAGCCGCGCGCCGAGGTCACCGGGGAGTGCCCGGGGGACGTTGCCGGGCAGGCCGCCGCCGGTGACGTGGGCGATACCGCGCAGATCGTGACCGGAGGCGAGGAGCGCCGCCCGCACAGCCAGCAGCGACCGGGCGTAGATCCGCGTGGGTGTCAGCAGCACCTCACCGAGCGTCGCCAGCGCGTGCTCCGGCTCCGCCGCCATCGCCGCCGCCGTCGCCTCGCCGCCGAGCGTCCGCGCCAGTTGCTCCTGGTACGGCCGGTCGAGCTGGAGGTCCCACTGTGCGATCAGCCCGCGGACGAGCGAGAAGCCGTTCGAATGGAGTCCCGACGACGCCAGCCCGATGATCGCGTCGCCGGGCTCCGGCGCCGACCCGTCGATCCGCAGCGCGCGCTCGACGACGCCGACGCAGCAGCCGGCGAGATCGAATGACGTAGGGTCCATGAGGCCCGGGTGCTCGGCCGTCTCGCCACCGACGAGGGCAGCCCCGGCCTCGCGACAGCCGGCGGCGACGCCAGCCACCAGCTCCGCCGCCTGCGGCGGGTCGAGCCGTCCGACAGCCACGTAGTCGAGGAAGAACAGCGGCTCGGCGCCGGCGCAGACGACGTCGTCGGCGCACATCGCGACGAGATCGACGCCGATCGTGTCGTACCTGCCGAGCGCCGCGGCAATTGCGGTCTTCGTCCCGACGCCGTCGGTCGACGAGATCAGCACCGGCTCCCGGTAGCGCGGTGGGATCGTGATCGCGCCGCCGAACCCGCCGAGGCCGCCGATGACCTCGGGTCGGCGCGTGCTCTCGACCGCGTCGCGCATGAGCTCGACCGCGAGGTCGCCGGCGTCGACGTCGACACCGGCCGCCGCGTACGCGCCTCGCGCCGACTCAGGCACCGGCGGTCACTGGCTCCTCGAGGAGGAACTTCCGCGACGACGCGTCGTAGGGCACGGGATCGGGATAGCGGCCATCGAAGCAGGCGAAGCAGAACCGGTCGTACGGCAGCTCCAGTGCGTTCAGGACGCCGCCGATCGATAGATACCCGAGTGAGTCCGCCCCGACGAAGTCGCGAATCTCCTCGACGGTGTGCGTCGCCGCGATCAGCTCGGTCTCGACCTGGGTGTCGATCCCGTAGAAGCAGGGATGGAAGATCGGTGGTGCGCTGATCCGGAGGTGGACCTCGGCCGCGCCGGCGCGCCGCAGCAGCGAGACGATCTGCTTCGTCGTCGTGCCGCGCACGATCGAGTCGTCGACGACCGTCAGGCGCTTGCCGCGGACGACCTCGCGGAGCGGGTTCAGCTTGATCGTCACGCCGCGCTGGCGCATCGTCTGCGACGGCTGGATGAACGTTCGGCCCGTGTACCGGTTCCGCACGAGGCCCTCGCGATACGGGATCCCCGATGCCTCGGCGAAGCCGGCCGCCGCCGGGGCGCCCGTGTCCGGGACCGGCATGACGAGATCGGTGTCTGCCGGATGCTCGAGGGCGAGCTGCTCGCCCATGCGCCGCCGGACTTCGTACAGGTTGCGGCCCTCCATGTACGAGTCCGGCCGGGCGAAGTAGATCAGCTCGAAGACGCAGAGGGCCGGGTTCGCCGCTGCGTAGCGCACGCTCCGAGGCGCCCGACCCGCCTCCAGGACGACGATCTCGCCCGGCTCGACATCCCGGACGTACTCGGCGCCGACGATATCGAGCCCTGACGTCTCCGACGAGAGGCACCAGCCGTGCGTCTCGTCGTCGGCCCAGAGGCTCCCAGCGGCGCCGGGAGCCGGGTCCGGCATCGGCAGCCGGCCGAGGACGAGCGGCCGGAAGCCGAACGGATCGCGGACGCCGATCACACGCTGCTCGTCGAGGACGACGAGCGTGAACGCGCCGTGGACCCGGGGCAGGACGCGGACCAGGGCGTCGACCGTGTCCGCGGCGTCTTCGTCGGCGAGCAGGGCCGTCAACAGCTCCGTGTCGGTTGAGGCGGGCAGCCGCCCGCGCCCGCCATTCAGCTGACCCAGCAGCTCGCGCGTGTTCACGAGATTCCCGTTGTGACCGATCGCGAGCGCCCGCCTCGGCCCGAGCCGGAACGTCGGCTGGGCGTTCTCCCAGACCGTCGAGCCCGTCGTCGAATAGCGGCAATGGGCGATCGCGAGGTCGCCCTTGAACGAGGGGATTCGGCGCTCGTCGAGGACCGAGCTGATCATCCCCAGGTCCTTGTAGAGCATGAGCTGCTCGCCGTCGCTGACGGCGACACCGGCCGACTCCTGGCCGCGGTGCTGGAGCGCGAACAGGCCGAGGCTCGCGATCGCGGCCGCTTCCGTGCCGCTGCCGCTCGGGACCACGGCCCCGAACACGCCGCACATCAGGCGTTCTCCCAGCCGAGCGCGCGGTTCAGCCCAGTCTCCCAGGCGTGGCGCAGCTCACGGATCGGGACGTCGAGCGCGTCCGCGACGCGGCTGCCACGCTCCTCCGCCGCACCGGTCGCGCCCGCGCCGCCGAGCTCGATCACGAGTCGTTCGCCACCGACCGCGCCCAGCTCCTCGACCGCCAGGCCGTGCTGGCGGGCGAGCAGGGCGACCGCGGGTGCGCGGCGCGGCCGGCACGAGACGACGAGGCGCGACGGACTCTCGCCGAACAGGTCCACGGCCGGCGAATTCGCGACCGGGAGCCGCAATCGGGCGCCGATGCCCTGGTCGTTCGCTCCCCAGATCGCGGCCTCCCCGAGGGCGACCGCGAGGCCGCCGCCCGACACGTCCTGGGCGCTGGCGAGCAGCTCCCGCGCAGCCGCTTCGCGGGCGAACGCCTGCGTCCGCGCCTCGATCGCGAGGTCGAGTGCGGGTGGACCGTCCTCGGCCGCTACGCCCGCCAGCGCCGCGTACGCGCTGCCTGCGAGTCCCGGCGTCGCCTCGCCGACGAGCAGCACCGTGTCGCCTTCCTCCGCGAACGCGGGCCCGACCCTCAGCGCGACGTCCCCAAGGAGCCCGACGACGCCGATCTCCGGCGTCGGGGCGATTCGGCCGGCCGGTGACTCGTTGTAGAGCGAAACGTTGCCGCCGGTCACCGGCAGCCCGAGCGCCCGACAGGCGTCGCCGAGGCCGCGGACCGCCTCGGCGAGCTGCCAGAAGGCGTCCGGGCGCGTCGGGTCGCCGAAGTTCAGGCAGTTCGTGACGCCGAGCGGCCGGGCGCCGGTGATCGAGACGTTGCGCGTCGCTTCGGCGACGCTCATCGCCGCGCCCAGCCAGGGATCGAGCGCGCCGACCGCCTCGTTCGCGTCCGTCGAGGCGACCAGCGCCTTCGTCGTGCCCTTGATCCTGACGATCGCCGCCCCGTGGCCCGGCCCGGCGACCGTATTCGCCTGGACGGTCGAGTCGTACTGCTCGAAGACCGGGTGGCGGGAGGCGAGGTTTGCCGATCCGAGGAGCGCGAGAAGCACGGCGCCCGGGTCCATGCCGCGCTCCGGAAGACGTCCGGTCAGCTCGTCCGGGATACCGGGAGCCGGCGCTGGACGACGGCGCAGGGGCGGGGCGGCCACTCGCTCGTGGACGATCGCATCGCTCGTGAGTGCAGCGGCCGGGATCCGGGCGATCTCATGGCCGGCCTCAACGATCGCGATGTCGCCGTCGCCAGCCACCGTCCCGATCACCGCGAACGGGAGTCCCCACCGCTCGCAGACGGCCCGGACGTCGTCGCGCCGCTCCGGCCGGACGACCGCGAGCATCCGCTCCTGCGACTCCGAGATCATCACCTCGTACGGCGCCATGCCTGGCTCGCGCCTGGGGATCGCCGCAAGATCGATGCGCATCCCGGTGTTGCCTCGATCGGCTGTTTCGGAGGTGGCGCAGGTGATGCCGCCGGCGCCGAGGTCCTGGAGGCCCTCGACGAGGCCGTTCTCGATCAGCTCCAGCGAGGCTTCGATCAGGAGCTTCTCGGCGAACGGGTCGCCGACCTGAACGCTCGGGCGCTTCGAGGGGTCATCGTCGTCGAACGTGGCGCTCGCCAGGACGGACGCGCCTCCGATCCCGTCGCGGCCGGTCGTCGACCCGAACAGCACGACGAGGTTGCCGGGTCCCGGCGCAGCCGCCCGCGTCAGCAACCGTTCCTCCAGCAGCCCGATCGCCATCACGTTGACGAGCGGATTGCCCTCGTAGCTCGGGTCGAAGACGAGCTCGCCGCCGACCGTCGGCACGCCGACGCAGTTGCCGTAGCCGCCGACGCCGCGCACGACGCCGTCGACGAGATGCCGCGTCCGCGCCGAGGAGGGGTCGCCGAACCGGAGCGCGTCGAGGACCGCGATCGGTCGAGCGCCCATCGTGAAGATGTCGCGCAGGATCCCGCCGACGCCGGTCGCGGCGCCCTGGTACGGCTCGACCGCGCTCGGGTGGTTGTGGCTTTCGATCTTGAACGCGACCGCAAGCCCGTCGCCGATCGAGACGACGCCCGCGTTCTCTCCCGGGCCGGCGAGAAGCGCGTCGTCGCCGTCGCCGCCCGCGGGAAGGGTTCGGAGCAGCGGCCGGGAGCTCTTGTACGAGCAGTGCTCGGACCACATGACGCTGAACATCGCCAGCTCGAGCTCGTTCGGGTCGCGGCCGCCGAGGCGAGCGCGGATCGCGTCGAGCTCGTCGTCAGTGACGCCGAGACGGCGGTGAAGGGGCTCCTCCCGAGGATCCTGCGCCACGGGCGGCTCCGCCAGCGTCATCGGCTGCTCACGAGGGCGGGCTCGCCGGCCGCCGCTCGTTGCGCGGCGCCTTCAACGAACGAGCGGATGATCCCCAGCCCGTCGTCGGAGCCCAGCACGGCTTCGACAGCCGTCTCCGGATGGGGCATGAGCCCGGCGACGTTCCCGGACGCGTTGATCACGCCCGCAACGTCGCGCAGGGAGCCGTTCGGATTGGACCCGTCGGCGTACCGGAACAGGACCTGGCCGTCACGCTCGAGCTGATCGAGCGAGGCGTCGTCCGCGAAGTAGCAGCCTTCGCCGTGGGCGACCGGCATCCGGAGCGGACGCCGCTCGTCGATCAGGCGGGTAAACGGCGTGTCGAGGCGTTCTGGCGTGATCGCAACCTGCCGCCCGACGAACCGCAGCCCGCGGTTCCGCAGCAGCGCTCCGGGCAGCAGATGCGCCTCCGTCAGCACCTGGAACCCGTTGCAGATCCCGAGGACGAGCCCGCCGTCCGCGGCGAACTCGGCCACGGAACGCATGACCGGACTGAACCTGGCGATCACGCCGGCCCGAAGGTAGTCGCCGTAGGCGAACCCGCCGGGGATCAGCACGCCGACCACGCCGTCGAGCGAGACGTTCTCGTGCCAGAGCTCGACCGGCTCGGCGCCGGCCACGCGCAACCCGTTGAATGCGTCGATGTCGCGATTCGAGCCGGGGAAGATCACCACCCCGATTCGGGTCGTCACGAGGCAGAGCCCACGAGCGACGAGGAGCCCTCGAGCTCCTCGATCTGGTAGCTCTCGATCAGCGGATTCGACAAGAGCTCCGAGGCTAGCCGCTCCGCAATGGCGCGCGCCGCCGCTCCGTCCTCCGCCGTCACCGTCAGCTCGATGCGGCGCCCGACGCGGACCGCCGACACCCCCTCGATCCCGAGATGTCCGAGCGACCCCTCCACCGCCCGGCCCTGGGGGTCGAGAATCCCCTCCTTGGGCTGGACGTTGACGGCGAACCGGACGTCCATCCTCAGCCCTCGATGCCGGCGATCACGTCGTCGGCGAGGTAGCGGTCGAACGAGGCGCCGGTGATCCGCTCGAACGCCTCGACATAGCGCTGCCGGGTGCCCGCGACGATCTCGGACGGGAGCTCCGGGCCGGGCGGGGTCTTGTCCCAGTCCTGCGTCTCGAGCCAATCGCGGACGAACTGCTTGTCGAAGCTCGCCTGCGAGCGACCCGGTGCGTACACGGACGCATCCCAGAACCGGGATGAATCCGGCGTCAGGACCTCGTCGATGAGCAGCAGCTCGCCGGTCTCGCGGTCGACGCCGAACTCGAACTTCGTGTCGGCGAGGATGATCCCGGCCGGCTCGGCGACCGCCGAACCCAGCTCGTACAGCGCAATCGCGACGTCGCGGACGCGCCCCGCCATCTCCGCGCCGACGAGCCGCGCCGCCTCCTCGAGGTCGATGTTCTCGTCGTGGCCGACCTCGGCCTTCGTCGAGGGCGTGAACAGCGGTTCCGGAAGGCGCTGGCTCTCCTTCATGCCTTCCGGCAGGGCGATCCCGCACACCGCACCCGTTCGGAGGTAATCCTTCCAGCCCGATCCGGTGATGTAGCCGCGGACGATGACCTCGATCGGCAGGACGTCGGCGCGGCGGCAGAGCATCATCCGGCCCTTCAGCTCGTCGGCGGCCGCGGCGTCCTCGATGAAGCCCCCGGGAAGGTCGGACGGCGCGACGCCGACGAGGTGGTTCGGCACGATCGACCGAGTCTTCGAGAACCAGAACCGCGACAGGCCCGTGAGGACGCGGCCCTTGTCGGGAATCTCGGTCGGCAGGACGACGTCGAACGCCGACAGCCGGTCGGACGCGACGAGCAGCAATCGGTCCTCGCCGATGGCATAGAGGTCGCGGACCTTGCCGGAGCGGACGAACGACTGGGCGACGGGGCTAGCGGGCGACATGGATCTCGGCCTCCAGGGTGTCGAGTCTGGCGATGATCGTCGGGACGTGGCGCAGGAACGCCTGGTCGTCGAAGCAGGCGTCGAGGTCGGTGAGCGTGAGCTTCGACGCCACCGTCGGGTCGACCGCGAGCAGGTCACGAAGCGGGCGGCGCTCGTCGGCGGCCCGCAACGCGGCCCGCTGGACGATCGCGTAGGCCTCCTCGCGCGAGAGCCCGCCGCGCTCGACGAGCGCGACGAGGACGCGGCTGCTCGCGTGGAGCCCGAGGCCTCGCTCGATGTTCTCGCGCATCCGCTCGCTCCGGACGACCAAGCCTTCGATCAGGCCCGTCGTCTTCACCAGCATGTAATCGAGCAGGATCGTCGCGTCGGGCAGGATCACGCGCTCCGCGGATGAATGGCTGATGTCGCGTTCGTGCCAGAGCGGCTGGTCCTCCAGGGCCGTCTGGGCGTAGCCGCGGAGCAGGCGGGCGAGGCCCGCGATCCGCTCGCTGAGGATCGGGTTGCGCTTGTGGGGCATCGCCGACGAGCCCTTCTGGCCGGCCTTGAACGGCTCCTGGAGCTCGGCGATCTCGGTGTGCTGGAGATTGCGGACCTCGGTCGCGAAGCGCTCGAGCGACCCGCCGACGATCGCGATCGCCGTGAGCAGGGCCGCGTGGCGGTCCCGCTGGACGATCTGGGTGCTGGCAGGATCGGCGTGGAGGCCGAGATCCTCGAGCACGTCCGCTTCGATGTCGGGGCCAAGGTGGCTGTACGTCCCGACCGGCCCGGAGATCTTGCCGGTCCCGGCGTCGTCGATCGCCCCGGCGAGTCGCCGTCGATCGCGATCCAGCTCGAACGCCCAGCCGGCGAGCTTGTGACCGAGCGTGATCGGCTCCGCATGGACCGAATGGGTGCGGCCCATCATCACGGTTTCGGCCTCGGCGCGGGCACGGGCGATGAGCGCCGCCAGGAGCCGGTCACAGTCCTTCAGGAGGATCTCGCCGGCGGCCCGCAACTGGAGCGCGAGCCCGGTATCGACGACGTCGCTCGAGGTGAGCCCGAGGTGGACGTAGCGGCCGTCGGGCCCGACCGATTCCGCGACCTGGCTCACGAACGCGATCACGTCGTGATCGGTCGTCTGCTCGATCTCGGCGATCCGATCGACGTCGACGGTCGCGTGCTCCTCGATCGCCGTGAGTGCGTCGGCCGGGACCTGGCCACGCTTGGCCTGGGCTCGGGCGACGGCGATCTCGACCCGGAGCATTGCGTCGAACCGGGCGCGTTCGGTCCAGACCGCGCCCATCTCGGGCAGCGTGTAGCGGCGGATCACGAGACGGCTCCGACGGCGCCCGCCGCGGCCCAGCCGATGTCGTGTCGCCGCTGCATCCCCGGCCAGCTGATCGCGTCTGCTGCCCGCTCCGCGGCAAGACTCGCAGCGGTGATGTCGTCCCCGCGGGCGACGACCGTCAGCACCCGGCCGCCGGCCGTCTGCCATCCGCCGTCCGCCGCCCGCGTCGCGGCGTGGAACACGGTCGCCCCGAGCGCCTCGGCTCCCTCGACGCCAGTGATCGGTTCCGGTCCGGCCGGGGCATCCGGGTAGCCGGCGCTCGCGAGGACGATCCCGACCGATGCCCCGCCAAGCGTCGGAATCTTCCTTCCCCAGACGGTCGGAAGCGATCCGTTCGCCGCGGCAAGCAGCAGCGGCCCGAGCGGCACCGCGACCTGGGGCAGCAGGACCTGCGCCTCGGGGTCGCCGAGGCGGGCGTTGCACTCGAGGAGACGCGGCCCGGCGTCGGTCAGGATCAGGCCCGCGTAGAGGAAGCCGATGAACGGCGTGCCGCGGCGTCGGAGCTCCGCGAGGATGGGCCGGTGGACGCGGTCGAGTATGGGCTCTAGCGCGTACTCCGAGAAATCCGGGAGCGGCGTGTAGGCGCCCATCCCGCCCGTGTTCGGCCCGCGGTCGCCGTCGAGCAGCCGCTTGTGATCGCGAGCCGCCGGGAAGGCGACGATGCCGCCGTTCCCGTCCGACAGTGCGATCACGCTCGCCTCTCGCCCTTCCAGCCACTCCTCGATCACGACGCGCCGGGTGCCGGTCGCGAACAGCCGGTCGATCGCCTCGATGGCCTCGTCGGCGCTCGCAGCGACGACGACGCCCTTGCCGGCGGCGAGCCCATCGGCTTTGACGACGACGCGACCGGCTCGCCTGGCGGCCTCCTTGCGAGCGTAGGCGGCGGCCGCGGCAGGGTCGTCGAACGAGGCGGCGCGGGCCATCGCGACCCCCGCGGCTTCGGCGACGTCGTGGCAGAACGCCTTCGACGTCTCGATGCGCGCCGCGGCGGCGCTCGGTCCGAAGACCCGGATTCCCGAAGCGGTCAGCCCGTCCGCAACGCCCGCGCCGAGTGGGGCTTCGGGACCGACCACGACGAGCTCCGCGGCGCGCTGGCGGGCCACCGCGACGACGGCCTCAGGATCGAGCGGGTCGACGTCCGGCACGCGGCGAACCCGCGGCTCGAGCGCGATCGCGTCGCTCCCGGGGGCGACGACGACCTCGTTCACGCCTGGCTCGGCCGCGAGCTTCCACGCGAGGGCGTGCTCGCGGCCACCGCCGCCCACGATCAGGATCCGCGTCGGCATCACCGGAATCGCGCCCATCAGCCGGCCACCGCAGCCCGCTGGCGGATCGGCCGCCAGGCCCGCTCGATCGTCTGCGTCCGCTCGGGACCGACGCTCAGCAGCACGATCGGGACGCCGGCCTGGGCCTCGAGCGCGGTCACGTACCGCCGGGCGTTCTCCGGCAGGTCGGCGAGCGATCGGACGTCGTGGATCGGCTCGGACCAGCCCTCGAACTCCTCGTAGATCGGCGTCGCGCCGCCGAGGACGGTCGCCGACGACGGCCACGCCTCGAGACGCCGCCCGTCAACCTCATACGCGACACAGAGCCGGATCGGGTCGATGCCAGACAGGATGTCGAGCTTGTTCAGCATGATCGCGCTGACCGAGTTGACCGCGACCGCGTAGCGCAACGGCACCGCGTCGAACCAGCCGACGCGCCGTGGCCGCCCGGTGGTCGTGCCCACCTCGTGGCCGCGCTCCGCGATCCCTTGGCCGATCTCGTCGGTGAGCTCGGTCGGGAACGGCCCCGAGCCGACGCGCGTTGAGTACGCCTTCATGACGCCGATGACCTCGTCGACCTGGAGCGGTCCGATGCCGCCGCCCGTGCACGCGCCGCCGGCGACCGGGTTCGAGGACGTGACGAACGGGTACGAGCCGTGATCGAGGTCGAGCAGCGTGCCCTGGGCACCCTCGAGCAGGACGTGGTCGCGGCGGCGCAGCGCGTCCTGGACGAGCCACGTGGCGTCGGCGATGTGTAGCCGGAGCCGCTCGCCCCAGGCCGCCGCCTGCTCGACGAGCTCGTCGATCGTGAAGCCAGAGGCGCCGTTCGAGGCTGACAGGAGGAGGTTCTTGTCGGGCAGCACCTTCGCGAGCTTCTCGCGAACGAGACTCGCGTCCAGGAGGTCTTCCATGCGCAGCCCGACGCGCCATGCGCGATCGGCATACGCAGGCCCGATCCCCCGCCCCGTCGTGCCGACCTTGCCGTCGCCGAGCCGCGCCTCCTGCGCCCGGTCCAGCGCGACGTGGTACGGCATGATCACGTGGGCCGAGGAGCTGACGCGCACGCGCCCGCAGTCGATGCCGCGCGCCGCGAGCATGTCGAGCTCGCCGATCAGCGTCGCCGGATTCACGACGACGCCGCTCCCGATGACCGACGTGATGTGCGGGTACAGCACTCCCGACGGGACGAGGTGGAGCTTGAAGACCTCGTCGCCGTTGACGACGGTGTGGCCGGCGTTGTCGCCGCCCTGGTAGCGGACGACCATCGCGACCTGCTCGGCCAGGAAGTCCGTGGTCTTGCCCTTGCCCTCGTCGCCCCACTGGAGTCCCACGATCACCGTGGCGGGCATTACGCGGCCACCTCGCGGGAATGAAAAAAGCCCCTGGGCCGGTGCCCTGGGACTTGGGTACATATCTCCCGCTTAGCGCCGCCGCTGCGGCGCCGGAGCTTGTCGAAGACTCGAGTCCGCCTCACGGGACGAACGACGTGCCTTCCTCGAGCAATCGGCCGACCTCCTGGTTTGGTCGAGGACGGTGGGAGTATACCGTGCCCCCCGGTGGTGCGCCGAGTGGTGACAGGCTCGGGACGTTCAGCGGACACGAGGCGGTACGTCCGGAGCGTCGGCCCCGAAGGGAGCGGCCGGTAGGCTGCGAGACGAGATGTTGCGCCTGCTCGGGGGCCTGGGCTTCCTCGCCCTGGTCGCGTTCGGGGTCGTGCTCGCCGTGGCACCGAATGCTCTGAATTCGTGGGTCGATGAGGGATCCCAGTCGATCCTGGCGGCCGTTGCGGCGGCCGCGATCGGTGTCTGGGCCACCACGGTCGTCATCCTCGTGTACGTCGTCTTCCGCTATCGCCGGCTCGTGAAGGCGTCCGAGCAGCTCGCGGCGGGCACGCTCGGGGTGAAGGTTCGGGCGTCCGAGAAAGGCCGCGGCCTCGACAACCGCCTCGCGCGGGCGATCAACACGATCTCGGAGAAGCTGTCGGAGACGACCGACGCCGCCACGACCGACAAGCTGACCGGCGTCGCGAACCGCAGGGCGCTGCTCGTCGAGCTGTTCAACGAGGTCGAGCGGGCGAACCGCTACGAACGGCCGCTTTCGGTGGCCTTCGTCGACATCGACCACTTCAAGAACGTCAACGACACGTACGGCCACGCGTTCGGTGACGAGGTGCTGCGCGGCGTCGCCCAGGCGATTTCCTCGAACCTGCGGGCGACCGACATGGTCGGCCGGTACGGCGGCGAGGAATTCATGCTGATCCTCACCGAGACGAACGTCGAAGAGGGCGCGGTCCTCACCGAGAAGCTCCGCAACATCGTCGCCGGCGAGCGGTTCGTTGCCGACGGCCAGCCGGTGTCCGTGACGATCTCGATCGGGATCGCTGGTGGGGTCGGGGCGCGGCTGACGAGCGATGCGCTCGTTCGTGACGCCGACGCGGCGATGTACTCGGCGAAGTCGCTCGGCCGGAACCAGACGTACATCTTCGCCGAGCCCGACGAGGACGCCCGCGTGCCCCGGGCGCCGATCTCCGCGGCCGGCCGGATGCGGGCGATCGAGATCGGGATGGCCGCGCGCGAGGCCGCGACCGCGTCGTTGACGTCCGTGATCGCTCCCCTGCCCCACTACCGCGGCCAGCCGTCGCCGCTGATCGCCACGATCGTCGAGGCGATGGCCCGAACGCTGGCGCTGCCGGAGGTCGAGATCGATCGAATCCGGACCGCAGCGCTGCTCCACGACGTCGGCAAGGTCGCGGTGCCGCAGGAGATCCTCGAGAAGCCGTCAGCGCTGACGTCGGCGGAGTGGCGGGCGGTCGTCCAGCACCCCCGGATTGGCCAGGTGATCCTTGAGCAGGCGGCGGCGCTGCGCGACGCGGTGCCGATCATCCTCCATCACCACGAGCGGTTCTCGGGGCACGGCTACCCGTTCGGACTGCGCGGGTCGGACATCCCGCTCGGCGCCCGGATCGTCGCGATCGCAGACGCGTACGACGCGATGACCCACGATCGGCCGTACAAGCGGGCGATGGACCACGCGTCGGCGATTCGCGAGCTGCGGCGGCACGCCGGGACGCAGTTCGACCCGGAGCTGATCGCATTGTTCTGCGACCTGTTCGCCGCCCAAGCGCCCCTGCCAGATCCGGGCGTCGCCGCGTTGACCGGCGAGGAGGTCAGTGCTCCCAAGCCCAGACGACGGCGCAAGGGCGCGACTGCCCACATCCCGCTCGCTGCAGACAGTGACTCGGGCGCTCCGGAGTCGGCCGCCGGCTGATTCGCACGTAATTCGCCGATAAGTCCCGATTGACTGGCGGCGAAGCGACGCCTGCTAGCGTCCGCTTTGCCCGCCCTCGATCCAGCCGGCCTCGCCGACCGCCGTACCGACGGATGTGCTGATCCTGGGGTCCGCCGACCCGCTCCGGGCGGGAACCCGCCGCCGGGGCCGGCCAACCATCATCCGCGCGCCTGTCTTGGTGCGCCACATGCCGCCGTTGCCCGCCGCGTCGAGCCCGCCGCACACGCAGGGCCGGCCTCCGATCACCCGTCGGCCGGTCGAGAAGGAGAACGCGGACCGTGAACAAGGTCCTGTTGACTGGTCGCCTGACGCGCGACCCGGAGATGCGCAGCCTGTCGAGCGGCAAGGCCGTGACGCAGTTCAGCATCGCCACGAACGAGTACATCGGCCAGGGCAAGGAAAAGGCCGAGTACCACAACATCGTCACGTGGGACCGCCTGGCCCAGACCTGCGGCGAGTTCCTCGGAAAGGGTCAGCAGGTCGCGATCGAGGGCCGGCTCCAGACGCGGAGCTGGGACGACGACCGTGGCCAGCGTCACTGGAAGACCGAAGTCGTCGCGAATCACGTCGAGATGCTGAGCGGCCGGCGGAAGAAGGACTACGCCGACGCTTCGGCGGCGAACGCACTCGCCGCACAGGCGGCGGGCTACGAGGACTCGGACGCCGACGACGCGGCGATCGCCGCCGCCGCGGAGCCGCTCGCCGAGGACGCCGACGCCGACGCCGAAACCGAGGACGCCGAGGAACAGGAGGGCGAGACGGTCGCCGCCTGAGCTTCCGAACGTTCCCAGAGCGTGCGCCGGCGGCGGTCTCCCCCTCCCCGCCGCCGGCCTCGCTCATACCTCAATCAACGGCTGTCGCGCCTGGACGACGCTGGACTGCGTTGGCGCCTCCGCTCCGCGCTTACGCATCCTGAGATGCGCTCGCAAACGGTGCTCGGATCGCCGCCTTGCCACCCTCGCCGATCCGCAACGAATGCAGATGTTCGCTAGTTCTTCGGGTCGCCGTCTCCCGCCTGGAACAGGCCGAGCGCGCCGCGGCCGACGAAGTTGAACGCGTGGGTGACCATCGGGTAGAGGCCGTCTTCCGGGGTCGTGAACTCGATGATCGCGCCCTGGGCCGGTGACAGGTCGACCGCCTGGCTGCCCCAGTTGCCCGCATTGCCGTTCGTGAGGTGCACGCCTTCCTTGATCACGGTGTTGAAGATCGTGCCCACGACGTGGAACGAGCTGTCGATGCTCGGCCCGGCGTTCAGGACGAACACCCGGACCGTCTTGCCGGTCTGGACCTCGAGCGGATGGTCCTTGTACTGGTTCGCGACGCCGTTGAAGAGGACGAGATCCGGGGCGGGCGCCGCGGCCATGGCCTTGGCCAGGTCCGTCTCCTTCCCCTGCGGGCCGAGATACCACTCGGACTGGACGATCGCGAACTCGTGGTCGACCTTCGGCAGGCCCTCCGCCGGCTCGACGATCACCATGCCGTACATGCCGTTCGCGATGTGGTGGAGGGCGGGGTTCGTGCCGCAGTGGTACATCCAGACGCCGGCGTACTCAGCCTTCCATTCGTAGACCTTCTCTTCGCCGGGGTTGATCGAGGTCATCTCGTCGTTCCAGGCGACCTGGCTTGCGTGGAAGTCGATGGAGTGCGCCAGCACGTTCGAGGCGGGATTCTGCAGATGGACGCGGATCGTGTCGCCGACCTTGACCCGGATCACCGGACCCGGCACGGTCCCGCCGAACGTCCAGACCTTCTGAACGAAGCCCGTGGCGACCGTCTTCTCTTCTTCCGTGATGACCAGATCGATGTCGTGGACCTTGCCGCGAAGGAGGGCGGGGGCCTTGGCGTCGTAGAGCTTGTATTCGGGGGCGTTGGGGTCAGCTGCGACATCGCCTTCGGGCAACGGCCCACCGTGATCGTCGCCGCCGGCCGCCTGCGAGGGCGCCGCGCCGTCGATCATGACCTCGCCCTTCATGCCGGCCGCCTCGTGGCCCGGAATGGAGCAGATGAACCCGAGGCCGCCCGCGGGCACGGAGACCGTTCCGGTCGCCTTCTCGCCCGGATTGGCGGCGATCTTCGTGCCGTCGGCGAACGTGATGTCGTGCGGCGCCGATCCGGTGTTGTCGAACGTGACCTCGTAGGTCCCGGCCTTGTCGACCATGACCATCGCCGGGTCGAAGCCGAGATCGAACGCCTTGATCGTGAACGCGCCCTTCTCGGCGGTCTCCGGCAAGGTCGGAGCCGGTGTCGCCTGGCCACCCACGGCCGGCCCGCCGGAGGCCGGCGGTGCGAACGTCCAGTCCGCCCCGGTGGGTGGGGCGCAGGCCATCAGGCCCAGGGAGAGGGCGGCCGCCGCGGCGGTCAGCCGAATGACGGAGCGGGACATGTGACGGTCCTTTCCTTGACCAGAGCGCGGGGGCTCGCAGGGTTGATGGCGCGCTCGGACGCAACCAGCGCGGCGAGGGTGGTGGCCCCCAACGTGTCGATGACGCCGTCCTGCGCGGACGACCAGATCGGATGGATCGCGCAGGGAGCGCCCGGGTCGCAGCCGCGCTGCCGGAGCACGCAGCGGTCGCTGCGGGTGATGCCCTCGATCGTCTCGACGACCTCGAGGATGGACAGACGTGCCGGATCGCGGCTCAACCGGTAGCCGCCGGTCCGGCCGATGCGGCTCTCGACGATCTCGGCCGCACCAAGCCGACCAAGGACGCGCGCGAGGAGCCGCTCCGGAACGTCCGTGCGGGCGGCAATCGTCCGGCCGCTCAAGGGTCGCCCGTCCTCGATCGCGAGGAGCACGAGCGCGCGGATCGCGTACTGCGATTCGCGATTCAGGTCGAGGCGCATCGCAGGGCCCGTCCGTGGTGGTTCACGGGGAAAAAAAACACCCAACCGGTGCGTGTTTCAGGGGCCGAATGGCCCGGTCGAGGCGGGCCGTTGGAACCGAATTCGGGGCCGCGCTCAGCGACCGATCAGGTCAGTGCAGCTCGAAGAACGACACCGCGAGGACGACGTACACGAGGCACAGGAGCGCGCCCTCGAGCCAGTTCGATTCACCGTCGTAGGCGATGAGCGCGCTGATCGCGACCGCGACGCCCACGGCGGCGACCTCGAGCGGCGCGAAGACGAGGTCCATCGGCTGGCCGACCACGAGCCCGAGCAGCACGAGCACCGGCGCGACGAACAGCGCAACCTGGAGGCTCGAGCCGAAGCTCACCGCCATCGCGAACTCCATCCTGTTCTTGTATGCGAGCTGGACGGCCACGACATGCTCGGCCAGGTTGCCGATCGTCGGGATCAGGATGACGCCGACGAAGAATTCCGAGAGCCCGAACGTCTCGATGAACGGCTCGATCGCGCCGACGAGGATCTCCGACAGCACCGCGAGCAACGCGGCCGAGGCGAGCAGGACGACGACCGCAACCCGGCCGCTCCACGCCGGGCCGCCGTGGCCTTCGGGCGGTTCGTGTCCGCCGAGGGTCTCCGAAGGGTTCGTGAACGCAAAGACCAGCGAGAGGACGTATCCGACCATGAGCAGCAACGCGACGAGGACGGACTCCTCGACGAGGCTGCCCTCCGTCGGGGTGGCCGTCGTGGCGGCGAACACGGCCGGAATGAACAGGCCGACCGCGGCCAGGACGAGGAGCGCGGCGTTCGAGCCCGCGACCTGACGGTTGAACCGCTGGACGCCGTTCTTCAATCCGCCCAGGAGGACGCTGGCGCCGAGGACGAGCAGCAGGTTGCCGATGATCGAGCCGGTGATCGAGGCCTTGACGACCTCGATGAGCCCAGCCTGGAGCGCGAAGAACGCGATGATCAGCTCGGCGATGTTGCCGAACGTCGCGTTCAGGATCCCGCCGACCTGGGGACCCGAGATCGCGCCGAGGCGCTCCGTCGAAAGCCCGACGACCCAGGCCAGCCCCAGGATCGAGATCGCGGAGATGACGAACAGGATCGTCGGATCGACGTGAAGGACGAAGTCGAGGACGATCGTGAGAATGGCGACCGCGACCGTCGCGACGACGGCAATCCGGGCCGGCATCGACAGCGGGCCGAGGATCGGGATACCGCCATCGGCGGCCTGGGCAGGGGCCGTCATCTCCCGGACATCGTAGCGGGCGAGCGGGTCAGCGGTCGGGAGGAACGTACAGGCGGCGGCGCGGGATTCCGGTCTCCGCGGCGACCTGTCGGGCAGCGTCGGATCGCGACGACCCGGATGCGATTCGTCGCTCGACCTCGGCGAGCGCGGTCGCGACGCCTTCCGCGGCGGCCTCCTCGGGCGACCTGGGGCCGGCTGTCGCGTCGCCGACGACGATCGCGAACTCGCCACGGAGCGTCAACTCGCCGCTCCCCGCCCGCTTCGCCAGCTCACCGAGCGAGCCCCGGACGACCTCTTCGTGGAGCTTCGTCAACTCCCGGCACACGGCCGCGGGACGAGCGGCGCCGCAGACGTCGGCAAGATCGCGCAGCGTGGCGGCCACCCGGCCAGGCGCCTCGAAGATGACCGTGGTCCGCTCGTCACTCGCGAGCCGGGCCAACCGCTCCCGTCGCTCCCGTCCGGAACGGGGCAGAAACCCCTCGAACGACCAGCGCGGTCCGGCGACGCCGCTCGCGACGAGCGCCGCAAGAACAGCCGACGGGCCCGGCACGGGCACGACGACCCCGCCCTCCCCGGCCCAGGCGGCCGCCAGCACGAGGCCCGGATCGCTCACGGCCGGGGTGCCCGCGTCGGTCACGAGCGCCAGGTCAAGGCCGCTCCGGAGATGCGAAAGCAGCTCGGCGAGTCGGCCGGGGCCGCTCCGGGCGTGGTAGCTGATCGTGCGCGTCTCGATCTCGTGCTTCGCCAGCAGCCGCCGGCTGAGCCGCGTGTCCTCCGCGGCGATCAGCGGAACGGAGCGCAGGACCTCGAGGGCTCGCAGCGTCACGTCGCCCAGGTTCCCGATCGGTGTCGCGACGACGAAGAGGCGCCCTCCGGCTGTCCCGCTCACCCCCGGGCGGACCCGGGCCGGCGGCGCGGGTACAGGTAGTCGACCCCGGCCGTTCGCGGCCCGAGCTTTGCGATCGGCGGCACCTGGCGCTTGAACTCCGCGCCCGCAACCATCCGATCCACGCGCTCGACCATCGCCCGGTCGAACCCGAGATCGACCATCTCGTCGACCGACCGCCGCTTGTCGATCCGCCAGAACAGCAGCCGGTCGAGCTCGGGGTAGCTGAAGCCGGCCTCGGTCTCGTCGGTCTGGCCGGGCCAGAGGTCGGCCGACGGCGCCTTCCGGATGATCGCCTCCGGGACGCCGATGTCGAGCGCGATCTGGCGGACCTGGCTCTTGTACAGATCGCCGATCGGGTTGAACGCACAGGCGTTGTCCCCGAACAGCGTCGTGTACCCGATCAGCGACTCGGTCTTGTTGCCCGTCCCGACCACGAGGCCGCCCCACGTCACCGAGCGGTCGTACAGCACCGCCATCCGCTGACGGGCCATGAAGTTCCCGCGCCGAAGCGGCGTCGCGTCCGGGTCCGAGGCGAAGTAGGCGTCGACCATCGGGCTGATGTCGACCACCTCGCTCGCCGCGCCCAGCGTCTCCACGACGGACCGGGCGTCGACGACCGACGCCTCAGACGACGTCCGGTACGGCATCAGCACGCACAGCAGCCGCTCGGCGCCGATCGCCTCCGCGCTCAGGTACGCCACGAGCGCCGAATCGATCCCACCCGACAGGCCGAGCACGAGCCGACCGAAGCCGGCCTGCCGGAGCTGGCCCCGGATGAACTCGCCGATGACCCGCCGGGCGACGCTCGTGTCGATGGCCAGCTCCGCCGGCAGCTCGAACAGTCCCGCGGTCATTTCGCGGCGGGCTTCCCGACTTCCGCGGCCGCGTCCGGCGACGCCGAACGATCCCCCGGTCGGAACCCGATCGGCCGAGGGACCGGGTCGCCCGGCCCGACGTCAAGTCCGGGCTCGGCATGCTCGTCGGCGGTCGAGTCCGGCGCGAACCCGGCGCGCTCGGCGACGATCCGCGAGAGCTCCCGGACCGCCCATTCCGGGCGCTCGTCTCGCAGCAGCGGCAGCGCGACCCGCTCGCGCCGCACGTCGGCCAGTGAGATGTCGACCGTGAACAGACCCTCCTCGAAGAGCGGCGCCGTGAACAGCGCCTCGCCGCTCGGGGCGATCACCTCCGAGCCGCCCCAGAACGAGATCGATTCGTCGACGCCGACGCGGTTGCAGAACACGACGAACGACGTCGTCAGCTGAGCGTAGGTCCGAATCAGCGTCTGCCACGACGTCGCGGTCCCGAGGCCAACCTCGTTCGTTGCCGCGAGGTCGCGGCCGGGCGACGACGAGACGTTGACGAGCAGGTGCGCCCCGTCGAGCGCGAGCAGCTCCGGCACCGAGAGATGCCAGAAGTCCTCGCACACCGCGATCCCCAGCCCGACGCCCAGCCGCGACGGCGTCGCCCGCAGGACATCGCCCGCGGCGAAGAACCGCCGCTCGTCGAACAGGCCGTACGTCGGCAGGAACAGCTTGCGGTGGACGTGGCGGATCCGGCCGTCCTCGAGCAGCGCGGCCGCGATGAACAGCCGGTGGTCACCCGATTCCTCGACGAACGAGACGATCGCCGACAGGTCGTCGGTCTCCTCGGCGAGCGATGCGAGACGCGGGTCGTCCAGCCGGATCGCGACCTCTGCGGCAAGGTCCTGGAGGAGATAGCCGGTCAGCCCGAGCTCGGGAAAGACGACGAGGCCGGCACCCTCCGCCCGAGCGCGACGGAGCAGGTCTCGATGGACCGCGAGATTCTCGTCGAACAGGCCGAGCTGCGGCGCGATCTGGGCGAGCGCGATTCGGAGCGGAGCGGGCAGCGTCACCAGCGGAGCATACCCGCGACGTCGGGCGCGGCCACGCGCCGGGGAGCCGCTACTGCGTGTACATCCGCTTCTGCTCGGGCATCTGCTCGAGCCACGCCGCGAGCTCCGGTTTGAGCGCGGTGTAATCGGTCATGCCGGCGAGGACGTCCTGGGTCGCACTCGCGATCTTCGGCGCGTCGCCCGCGTCGATCGCGTCCCGCAAGCGCGTGGCCGCCTCGGCGATCTTCTTGATCGCCGCCTCGTACCTGTCCGCGAACGAGCGCATTCCCGGTTCGAGGCGGATCTTCTCCATGTTCGGCAGCAGGGCGTCGTCGACGCCCGAAAGACCGTCGGCGGCCTCGCGCATCAGCGAAAGGTTCTCGTCGTTGACGCCTTTGCTGAGGTCCGTCATTGCCGCGCCGATCTGGCCGTCGGCGAGGCCGAGCGCCTCCATCCCGAGCACCGCGTTGCCGGGCCAGGGAGTCGCACGGGCGCCACCCACGGGACCGCTCGCGGGGGGCGGCGAGCTGACCGGGCGGCTCGGCGTGGCCGGGCCGCAGGCAACCGCAAGCAGAATCGTGACGAGGGCGAGCATCGCGGCCGCGGCCCGTCGCGCCCACGCCGAACGGAAGCTCGCCAGGGTCTCGGCGCCCCGGCCGCTTCCGCGACCGGTCGCCCGCGCGCGGGTCATGCCGTCTCGGCGACCGCCGTCTCGACGACCGACTGGGTCGCGACGACGGACGCGATCGCCGTGTCGCTGACTTCTTCCGCATAGTGGCACGCCGTCCGGTGGCCCTCGGTGATTGGGCGGAGCTCCGGCTCCTCGGTCGTGCAGCGCTCGGGCTTGCCGAGCTTCTCGTACAGCCAGCATCGGGTGTGGAAGCGGCAGCCCGACGGCGGGGCTGCCGGGGACGGCACGTCCCCCTTGAGGACCAGGCGCTTCTTCCGGCGGCGCGGGTCCGGATCGGGGATGGCCGAGAGCAGCGCGACGGTATACGGGTGGCGCGGGTCGCGGTACAGCTCCTCGACCGGTCCCTCCTCGACGAGCTTGCCGAGGTACATCACGCCGACCCGGTCGCTGAAGTACTGGACGACCGAGAGGTTGTGGCTGATGAAGAGGTAGGTCAGGTTGAAGTCGCGGCGGAGGTCGAGCAGCAGGTTGAGGACCTGGCTCTGGATCGACACGTCGAGCGCCGACACGGGCTCGTCGCAGACGATGAGGTCGGGGCCAAGCGCGAGCGCCCGGGCGATGCCGATGCGCTGCCGCTGGCCGCCGCTGAACTCGTGCGGGTAGCGTCGCGTGTAGTCGCGCCGGAGGCCGACGATCTCGAGTGAGTCCTCGACGCGCTTGTCGCGCGTCTTCCGATCGGTGACGCCCTGGGCGATCAGCCCCTCGCCGATGATGTCGAGGACCGGCATGCGCGGATTCAGCGACCCGAACGGGTCCTGGAAGATGATCTGCATCCGGCGTCGGAGCGGCCGCATGTCGTCGGGGTCGACGTCCGAGAGCTGGTAGCCGTCGAACACGACGGTGCCGTCGGTCGGCGGGGTCAGCTGGAGCACGGTTCGACCGAGCGTCGTCTTGCCGCAGCCGGACTCGCCGACGAGGCTGAAGATCTCGCCGGGGAACACGTCGAAGTCGACGCCGTCGACCGCGTACACCGTGCCGATCTGCTTGCGCATCAGGCCGCCCACGATCGGGAAGTGCTTCTTGAGCCCGCGCACCGCGAGGAGCGGCTCGATGCCCTGCTCGTGCGGCGGGACGCGCCGCTCGGGCACCTCGCTGATCGCGGCGGCCAGGGCGGCCGCAGGCGTCGTTGCGGCGGCCTCGTCGCGCTCGTCGCTCGCGACCGCAGAGATGTCAAAGGCGCTCAGCGCCTCGGCCCCGGCCTCCGTCGAGAGGCCGTCGGCGACGGCACGAGCGGCCGCGGCCGCCTCGGGCTTGACACGGATATCGCGGAGGTCGACCTGGAGGTCGCGACCGGTCCGGTCGGCCTCCTTCACGATCTCGCCGTATGACCGAACCATCCCGACGAGGTTCACGAGAATCCCTGCGCCCAGGATGACGTGGATCCCCTGGTAGATGCAGAAGAAGAATCCGGGGTCGCCGGCGAGGCCCTGGTGGCCCGTGATGACACGGGTGATCGCGAAGACTCCCCCAGCCACGGCGATGAACGCGAGTCCCATCGCGAGCCAGAAGCCCAGCCAGGACCGGCGCAACAGGAGCCGACCGGCGAGCACGCAGAGAGCGCCGAACGCCAGCGGGATGATCGTGAACGCCGCAATCTCGGTCGGCGGCAGGTTCATCTTTCCGCCACCAGTGACATAGACGACACCGAACGTGAACGCGGTGAGGAACAGGAACCCGGCCAGCACGAGCAGCTGACCGCGGGCGGTCCGGATGCGTCCCGGCAGCCGGCTCCGTAGCCGGCCGCGAACCTTCGGTGCGACGGTCCCCTCGGGGCCCGGCTCGAGTACGTCGCCGGACAAGGTCTGGTCGCTCGTCGTCATCTGGTGTGTCGTGCTCCCGTCTTGATCACGTGCCGGAGAGTTCCCGACCGGTATCCATCGCCGCCGCGTGCGACGCGAGCGCCCCGGATAGCCGGCCCTCCCCGGCCGGCGTATGGAGATGGCAGCGAGCGAGCTGGCCGGTGCTGCCCGCCCGATAGAGGTCGGGCGCGACCTGCGTGCAGAGGTCCCACGCGTACGGGCATCGCGGCTGGAACCGGCAGGCCGGTGGCATGTTGAACGGGTTGGGGACAGTGCCGGTGATGACCGACAGCCGGCCGCCGCGCTTCTCGACGGTCGGGATCGACTCGATCAGGCCCATCGTGTACGGCGCTTTCGGCGCGAGCAGAACGTCGTCGACCGTGCCCTTCTCGACGATCTGGCCGGCGTACATCACGACGATGTTGTCGACCATCTCGGCGACCACGCCAAGGTCGTGGGTGATGATCATCAGTGCCGACCCGGTCCGCTGCTGGATCGTCTTGAGCAGCTCGAGGATCTGGGCCTGGATCGTCACGTCGAGCGCGGTCGTCGGCTCGTCGGCGATCAGCAGCTTCGGCTCGCACGAGAGGGCCATCGCGATCATCACGCGCTGCCGCATGCCGCCCGACATCTCGTGCGGGTACTGCTTGACGCGGCGCTCCGGGAGCGGGATTCCGACGAGCTGAAGCGACTCGATCGCGCGATCCCAGGCTTCCTTGCGCTTGACCTTCTTGTGGAGCTCGACCTGCTCGGCGATCTGATCACCGACCGTGAAGACCGGGTTCAGGCTGGTGAGCGGCTCCTGGAAGATCATCGCGATGTCGTTGCCGCGGATCTTGCGCATGTGTTCGAGCGGAATCCGCAGGATCTCCCGGCCGTCGAACCAGACCTCGCCCTCGACGATCTCGGCGGGCGGGATGTCGAGCAGCCGCATGATCGTCAGCGCGGTCACGCTCTTGCCGGAGCCGGACTCGCCAACAATCCCGAGCGTCTGGCCGGGACCGAGGCTGAACGAGACGCCGTCCACCGCCGGGACGGTCCCGTCCATCACGTGGAAGTAGGTCTTCAGGTTCCGGACATCGAGCAGGGCGTCGCTGGTCGGCGGCGCCCCGAGAGGCGCTGGGACGTTGACCGTTTCGGTCATGCGCGCGACCGGGGATCGAACGCGTCGCGGAGTCCGTCACCCACGAAGTTGACAGCAAGGACCGTGAGGATGATCGCGGCGCCCGAGAAGAACGGCCACCACCAGTTGCCCTGGGGGATGAACGTCCGGGCGTTGGCGAGGATGTTGCCCCACGTCGGCTGGGTCGGGTCGACCCCGAACCCGAGGAAGCTGATGAACGCCTCGGCGATGATGTTGGCGCCGACGATGAGCGACGCCGCCACGACGATCGGGCTGATCGCGTTGGGCAGGATGTGGCGGAAGATGATCCGCCGGTCGCGGACGCCGACGGCCCGGGCCGCCTCGACGAACTCCCTCTCCCTGATCGACAGGAAGAGGCTGCGCACAAGGCGGCTGACGCCCATCCAGCTGAAGAACGCGAAGATGCCGACGACAAGGAGCGGTGAACCCTTGCCGCCGCCGAGGAAGTTGGCGACCACGAGGATCACGAACAGCAACGGCAGGCTGAGGAACACGTCGGCGACCCGCATCAGGAGGTTGTCGGCGAAGCCGCCGATGAACCCCGAGATCGAGCCCACGATCGTCCCGATGAGAACGCCGAGGATCATGCTGCCGAACCCGATGAACAACGAGGTTCGGGCGCCGTTGACGACGAGCGTCAGAACGTCTCGCTGGAGGCCACCGGTCTCACCGAACGGGTGCGCCAGCGACGGCGGACGGCCGATCGCGACGATCTTGTCGGGCCGCGGGATCTCGCGGAAGTCATACGGCCAGATGAACGGGCCGACGACCGCAACCGCGATGAGCACGGCGAGGATCCCCAGGCCGATCATCGCGAGGCGGTGCTTCTTGAACTTCCGCCAGGCCAGCTGGTACTGGCTGAGCGACTCGAGGCCGACCTCGTAGTCGGTACTCCCCGGGCCCGCGGCCGCGGCCGCGGGCGTCTCGACGTCGGTGACGGTTACCTCGCGGCTGACGTCCTGCGCCATCGTCCGGTCCCTAGTACTTGATTCGCGGATCGACGACCGCGTATGCGACGTCGGCCAGGAGATTTGCGAGGACGACGATCACCGAGGTGATCAGCAGCACACCCATGAGCACCGGGTAGTCGAACTTCGTCGTGGCGTCGATCGTCAGCTTGCCGATGCCCGGCCACGAGAAGATCGTCTCGGTGATGATCGCGCCGGTGAACAGGAACGGGATCTCCAGGCCGATGTTCGTCACGACCGGCAGGAGGGCGTTCCGGAGCGCGTGCTTGAACGTCACGACACGGCCCGGCAGGCCCTTCGCCTTCGCCGTCCGGACGTAGTCCTGGTTCAACGCGTCGAGCATGCTCGCGCGAACGAATCGCGAGTCGCCGGCGATGTTCACGACGACGAGCGTCACGACCGGCAGGATCAGGTGCTTGCCGACGTCCAGGATCGCGTCGATCGGGTGCTGCCCGAAGTACACCCAGTAGGCGTCGTTCCCGAAGGCCGGCGAGACGCGGATGTCGACCATCCCGCTGACCGGCAGGATCTTCGACGTCCCGAAGATGTACACGAGCATGATCCCGAGCCAGAACGTCGGGATCGCGAACCCGACATAGGCGAACACGGTCGCCGCGTTGTCGAAGAACGAATAGCGTTTGATCGCCGAGTACACCCCGATCACGATCGCCGTGCCAATCCAGATGATGAGCGCGGCTGCCGCGAGGATGAACGTCGGCAGGGCTGCCCGAATGATCTGGTCGTTGACCTTCTCGCCAGAGGTGATCGAGTACCCGAGGTCGCCGTGGAGGATTCCGTTGGTGGCGCCGCTGATCGCGGTCGGCAGGAAGTTCGGCCAGCCCGTCGGGCCGAAGAAGTCAAAGCCTTCGCCATCCGGATCGCAGAAGCCCATCCAGCGGCAGTACTGGATCGGGATCGGCTGGTCGAGGCCCCACGCCTTCATGAAGTCGGCCTTCTGCTGTGGGGTCATGCGCGGGTTCTGGGCGAACTTCGCCTGGGGTCCACCCGGCGCGAGCTGGAGGATCGCGTAGACCACGATCGTGATGCCGATCAGGACGGGGATCGCCTGGATCACGCGCCTGATGATGTATTTCGTCATCGGCTCACCACCTGTCTCCGCACCACTGACTGTGCCGGTACCACTAGTTTCTACGTTCCCGATTACGTAGGGCCCGCGCTCGGGTGCCGCGATGGTGGCACAAGCCTAGCGCGTGGTCCAGATACAGGTCGGGGCACCCGCGATGGCGGGCGCCCCGAACCTGTTGCGTTCTCGCACAGACCCCGGAGGGGTCAGGGCTCGATTACGACTTGACGTACCAGTCGACGGCGTTCCAGGTCGGGCCGGCCTGGGTCGGGTTCGCATTGAAGTTCCCGAGCTTCGGGCCGACCAGCTCCACGTTCTTGCGGTAGTAGAGCGGGATCTCGACCGTCTTCTCGACGTAGATCTTCTGGAACTCGGCCATGGCGTCCTTGATGACCGCGAAGTCGACGCTGTTCTTGACGGTGTCAAGGGCCGCATCGATACCGCTGTCGACGACCTGAGCGTCGTTCGCGCCATCCGGCTCGAACTGGCTCGAGTGGTAGCTGAAGTAGCTGCCGAGCGGGTCAATCGAGCTCGAGAAGGCGTGCTCCGCGAGGTCGAAGTTGCTGACCGAGAGGCCGCACGGCGTGTCGGCGGTTGCCTCGTTGTAGTCGGCGAAGATCGCCGTCGAGTCGACCGCGTTCGAGACGCCCTCGATCCCAACGTCCTTCAGCCAGTCGCTGATGAGGGCGAGGGTGTCGATGCGGACCTGCCGCGTGGTCGTGCACAGCTCGATCTTGGCCTTGAGGCCGTCCTTCTCCCGGATGCCGTCGCCGTCGGAGTCGGTCCAGCCTGCATCCTCGAGGATCTGCTGGGCCTTGGCCGGGTCGAACGTGGCCGGGGTCTGGTCAGCGAAGAACCAGGCGCCGGGGGAGATGCTGGTGTTGGCGACCTGGACGGTGCCGCCCAGGAGCCGGCTGTTGATCTCGTTCTTGTCGATCGCGAAGGCAACCGCCTCGCGCATGGCCGGGTCGGCCATCGGGCAGCCCTCGCCGCGATCGGCGACGGCGGCGTTGCGCGAGCAGCCACCGGTCTTCTTGGTCGCGTCAAACGGACCTTCCGACCAGTTCGGGCGGAGGAACTCGTAGAGCAGGGCCGGGATTGCCGAGACCTGGTCGCCGAGGTCCTGGACCTTCGGGATGTCGCTGTCCTGGAGGTCAGTCGCGAAGTCGACCTCACCGGCCTTGAAGCCGGCGATCATCAGGTCGGCATCGCCGTACCACTTCCAGATGAGGTTATCGAGGTGGGCCGGCTTGCCCGACTTGAAGCCCGTGTAGTTCTCGTTGCGGGCCAGGCGCAGCTCCTGCTGCGGCGTGACCGACTCGAACTTGAACGCGCCGCTCGTCGGAAGGTTCGCGACCTCGTCCGCTCGGAAGCCTGCGCCGTTGACCTGGTCGGCCATCGGGATCTTCTCGAGATAGTGGCGAGGCAGCGGGGCCGCGATCAGAAGGATGTAGCCCTCGTAGATGTTCTGGAAGTGCCAGACCATCTCGGTGTCCGAGGTGCACTCGATGCCATCGGCGCCGCCCTTGAGGTCGGTGAAGCCGCTGGTGACAACGCCGACGTTGTCCGGGTCGAGGACCCACTCGGCCGCGTACTTGAAGTCGTCGCACGTGAGCGGCTCGCCGTCCGACCACTTGAGGCCGTCGCGGAGATTCCACGTCACGGTCATCGCGTCGCCGTTGTCGCCGGGCGCCTTGACGCCGCCATTGGCGACGGTCGGGACGTCCTTGGCGAGATCCGGCGCGTAGCGATAGTCATGTGTCAGCACGGTGAGCGTCGCAAACACGGCGGATGCCACGTTCGCCTCGGTCACCTGGCTGGCGTAGTACGGATTGAACTGGTTGGCTTCCTGCCAGTCGCCGATGATGATCTGGCCACCGTCCGTGCCCTCGTCGGGCGCGTACTGGGTGTTCGTCAGATCGATCTCCTCGGAACCGGCACTTGCCGGCGCCGAGGCCGGCGCTGACGCCGGGGGTGCCACCGAAGCCGGGGCCGAGGCCGACGGCGACGGGCTGGCTGCTGTCCCGCATGCCGCGAACACGATTACCGCGCCCGCGAGCAACCCAACGAGACGTTTCCGCATCAATGCTCCTCCCACTAAGTGTGTCTCCCCACACTTGCTGGTCGCAGGCCCGCCGGTTTCTCGGCCTTTCTCGGCATCCGTCGACGCCATCATCCCGATCGGACAGGGCCGATGGGACCGGTCATCAAAGGGATGCGCCGAGCGGTACGGTGAGCGTCCGGCTCCTGCGCTCCGGGAACTATGGGCATGGAGCCCATAGGTGTCAAATAGCCTCCGACAGCCGTCCCACCGGGTCGGCCGGGCTCACCTCCTTCCGTTCTGGTCGGATGTCATCGGGGTATCGCCGAAGGAAGGTCGCGGTCGGTCGCGATGCGGCCGGCGCGCTCACGGGGAGTGTTCCCTGGCGAACGCTGGCGATATAGGCAGCTTCGATACGGCGCGCGCGCGAGTCGGCCGCGAGCTCCGCGGCTGACGGAGGGCTTGGCGTCGCAATGAGGTTGTTCGCTCCGCCGAGGCGGAGCGGCGCGACGAGGACTGCCACGAGGGCGACGCTCATCACGAGGCCTGCGCTCGGCGAGATGATCGCCCAGCGCCGCGGCCGGAATGTCTCGAGGCGGGCCCGGAGTCGAGGCCACGCGTCCGGTGCGGGCTCGATGTTGGCAACCTCGTCACCGATGCGGCGGAGTGCCGTGATCGCGAGCATGGTCGACTCGAGCTCTTCGGTGCAGCGCGAGCAGCGGTCGAGATGGGCGAGCGCTTTCGCCGTGCCCGGCGCGATCTCGCCGCGGTCGACAAAGTCGAGCAGGGCCGGCCGATGCCGGTCGCACGGGCCGCGCAGCTCGATCACGAGGCCTTCACCTCGGCCTCGTCGCCGCTTGCCGGAAGGTAGGCGCCACCGAACCGCCGGTCCCCTTCGAGCTGGACGCGGAGGGAGCGAAGCGCGTAGTGGAGACGCGACTTGACCGTCCCGAGCTGGATCCCGAGAACTTGCGCGGTCTCCTGGAGCGAGAGTCGATGGAGGTAGTAGAGGACGACGACACTCTGGTGCTTCTCAGGGAGCGCCGCGATCCCTTCGCGGACGATCTGCCGGAGCTCGGACTGCTCGGCCCGCTCGGCGGGCAGCGGTCGGTCGTCAGCGACGGTGTGCTCCGCGGTCTCGTCGATCGGCGACGCATCGAGGCGACGGCGCGACAGGCGCGAGTAACAGAGGTTCAGCGAGACCCGATGCAGCCACGGCAATGGCGAGACACCCGAGTGGAACGTGTGGCGGTGCCGGTAGGCGCGCGCAAACGTGTCCTGCAGGATCTCTTCCGCAGCCTGCCGATCGCCGGTCAGGCCATAGGCCGTCCGATAGATCGGGTTGCGGTAGCGGGCGAAGAACTCCTCGAAGGCGTCGAGATCGTCGGCCTGGACACGGCGCAACAGCTCCGCATCACGCTTCTGGCTGGCCGTCGACGCAGCGCCTCCCGCAGCGTCGTTCGTCGTCGAATCTCCGTGTGTACTGGCCCCCGGGGCACCGTCTTGCTATCACGATACCCGGGCGCTCCAAGAAAGGTTCAGTTGCAGTTCCGTACGCCCGGGAACGGCGGCCGGATCCGCGGGAGACGTTGGAGCTTGGTCACGAGTTCCGTTCGGGATCGTCGGCAGCGCCTGGCGTCGCCCTAGTCCGGGCAGGGCATCTCCCGGCCGGTCATCCCTCGCCAGCGGAGATTCGGTTGCCGGGCGGCCATCGCCTCGTCGAGGCGGCGGACGGGAGCGTCGTGCGGGGCTTGGCGGATCACGTCGGGATCCGTCTCTGCCTCGGCCGCGATCGCGATCAGGGCGTCCGCGAACGCATCGAGCGTTTCGACCGACTCCGTCTCCGTCGGCTCGATCAGCATCCCTTCGTCCACGATCAACGGGAAGTAGATCGTCGGCGGGTGGAAGCCGTGGTCGATCAGCCGCTTCGCGATGTCGAGCGTCCGGACTCCGGTCCGCTTCTTGATCCCGGTCGCCGATGCGACGAATTCGTGCTTGCACGCCCGGTCGTACGGGATCTCGTAGGCCTCGCCGACGCGCTTCTTCAGGTAGTTTGCCGCGAGGACCGCGTCGTCGCTGACCTGGCGCAGGCCCGAGCCGCCATGTGCGCGCAGATAGGCGTACGCCCGCACGAGGACGCCGGTGTTCCCGACGAACGAACGCAGCCGCCCGATCGACGTGGGCCGTTCGTCGGGCCGCTCGAGACGGAACGTGCCGTCGTCGTCGCGCAGGACGCGCGGCGAGGGCAGGTACGGCAGCAGCTTCTCGCCCACGCCCACCGGGCCGGCGCCGGGCCCGCCGCCGCCGTGGGGTGTCGAGAACGTCTTGTGGACGTTGAAATGCATCACGTCGAAGCCCGCCTCACCCGGTTTGAACCGGCCGAGGATCGCGTTCAGGTTGGCGCCGTCCATGTAGGCAAGCGCGCCCGCCTCGTGGACCGCGTCCAGCAGCTCGCCGATCCGCTTCTCGAACAAACCGAGCGTCGAGGGGTTCGTGATCATCACGGCCGCAGTCCGCGGCCCGAGTGCGGCCCGGAACGCGTCGACGTCGACACCGCCATCGGGCGCCGACGGGATCGTGATCGTCCGGAAGCCGGCCATCGAAGCGGTCGCCGGGTTCGTCCCGTGCGAGGAGTCCGGCACGAGGACCTCGTCCCGCTCGAGGTCGCCGTTCGCCCGGTGGTACGCCCGGACCATGAGGATTCCGCACAGCTCACCGTGGGCGCCGGCCGCCGGCTGGAGCGTCACCGCTCGCATCCCGCTGACCTCGGCGAGGATGCCCTCGAGCTCCCAGAGCAGCTGGAGCGTCCCCTGGGCGACCTCGTCGGGCGCCATCGGATGGAGCGTCGCGAAGCCCGGCAGGCGGGCCGCCCACTCGTTGAGCTTCGGGTTGAACTTCATCGTGCACGAGCCGAGCGGGTAGAACCCGGTGTCGATCGCGTAGTTCAGCTGCGAGAGGTTGACGTAGTGCCGAACCACCTCTGGCTCGTTGAGCTCAGGCAGGGCCGGCACACCGTCGCGGCGCGCCGCGGCCGGGATCCGGTCGAGGGCGTCCTTCGGGGGATGCGGGATCTTGTCGCCACCGCGGCCGGGACGCGACTTCTCGAACAGCGTGGACTGGAGGCGCTCGCCGACGACCGTCATCGCGACGCCCCCGAGGGAATCGCCGCACCGCGATCGACACGGTCACCGGCGTCCGGGATGTCCGATCCGTCCGACGCCAGCTCCTCGCGGAGCGCGGCGGCGAAGCGCGCGATCTCGTCGCTGGTCGTGACCTCCGTTGCGCAGACGAGCAGCGCGTCAGCCAGCGCCGGGTCGTCCGGCTCGGCGTCGGCGAGGGCGAGGCCCGCCAGCACGCCGCGGTCGAGGAGCCGACGGTGAACCGCGCGCGCGCGCGGCACGGTCACCGCGAACTCGTTCAGATACGGCCCCGGATGGAGGCGCGATGCGCCGGCGTCCGCCAGGGCCGCCTCGAGTTCCGCTGCCTTGGCCGCACCCAGTGCAGCGACGTCCCGCAGCCCGTGTGGCCCGATCGTCGCAAGGTAGATCGAGGCGGCCAGGGCGAGCAGGGCCTGGTTCGTGCAGATGTTGCTCGCAGCCTTGTCGCGCCGGATGTCCTGCTCTCGCGCGCGAAGCGTCATCACATACGCGCGCTTGCCCTCGAGGTCCGTCGTCATCCCGACGAGGCGGCCCGGAATCTGGCGAACGAGCGCATCCGTCGAGGCGAGCAGGCCGAGGAACGGGCCGCCGTATTGGGGCGCGATCCCCAGGGGCTGGCCTTCGCCCGCGGCGATGTCGGCGCCGTACGCGCCAGGCGGCGCGAGCACGGCCAGCGACACCGGCTCCACCACGCCGACGAACAGGGCGCCGGCGGAATGCGCCAACCGGCCGATCTCCTCCATCGGCTCGATCAGCCCGTAGAAGTTCGGCTGGCCCGCGATGACGCCGGCGACCGGGGCATCACCGTCCGCCAGGAGCCGCTCGAGCGCCGCCACATCCGTCGTGCCCGCGTCCGGTCCGTCCGCGACGACCGGGATCTCGTCGAGCTGGAGGCCGCCGCCGAAGTACGCCCGGAGGGTGGCCCGGTAATGCGGGTGGATCGCGTGCGACACGAGGACCCGCTCTCGGCGCGTCGCCCGGCATGCCATCAGGGCGGCCTCCGCCGTGGCCGCCGCGCCGTCGTAGTGCGAGGCGGAGACGACGTCGAGGTCCATCAGCTCCGCAACGAGGGACTCGTACTCATAGATGCTCTGGAGCGTTCCCTGGCTGATCTCGGGCTGATAGGGCGTGTACGCTGTGTACCACTCGCCGCGGAGCAACAGCTGGTCGACGTTCGCGGGCGTCCAGTGGCGATAGACCCCGGCGCCGAGGAACGAAGCAAGGTCCGTCCGGTTGCGGGCGGCCAGACCCTGCAGTCGCGCCGCGAGCTGGAGCTCCGGTTCGGGCTCGGGGAGGTTCAGGCCGCTCGACCGAAGGCCCTCGGGGATGTCGGCGAAGAGCTCGTCCACGCTCGCGATGCCGAGCGCCGCGAGCATCCGCTCGCGATCGTCGGGAGCGTGCGGTCCGTACGGCATCCGCGCTCAGCCCTCCGCGATCAGCGCGTCGTACGCCGCCGCGTCGAGCAGGTCCTCGACCTCGGCCGGTCCGGCGACCTTCACCCGGATCATCCAGCCCTCCCCGAACGGATCGCTGTTCACGAGCTCCGGCGCCCCGGCCAGCGCGGCGTTGGCCTCGGTCACCTCGCCCGAAACGGGCGAGAAGAGGTCGCTCACGGCCTTGACCGACTCGACGACGCCGAAGGTCGCGTGCTGCTCGAAGGTCCTGCCGGCGTCGGGCAGCTCCACGAACACGATGTCACCGAGCTGCTTCGCCGCGTAGTCGGTGATTCCGACGGTTGCCTCGTCGCCCTCGACGCGGACCCACTCGTGGTCCTTCGTATAGCGGAGATCCGTGGGGACCATCGTCGGCAACTCCTCCTCAGACCGATGGCTCGCGGGGCGTCGCCTCGGTCTTCGGAGGGCAGCGCACCGGCTCACCGGGGAGCACTTGGCGATTCAACGTACGACGTCAGGAGGTGATCGGCCTGCGATAGAACGGGAGGTCGACGACCTCCGCGGCCACCCGCTGATCGCGGATTTCGACGTCAAGGATCGTACCCGTTTCAGCGTCGGCCGGAGCGACGTACGCCATCGCGATCGCCTTGCCGAGGGTCGGCGACTGGGTCCCGCTGGTCACCACGCCGCTTCGGCGATCGGCCGCATGGACCGGATAGCCGTGGCGGGCGATCCCGCGACCCCGCATGACGAGTCCGACCAGCCGCTTCGATGGGCCGTCGGCCGCGACCTTCTCGAGCGCCTCGCGGCCCACGAAGTCGTCGGGCTTGTCGAGCTTCACGACGCGTCCCAGCCCGGCCTCGAACGGGTTCGTCTCGCGGTCGAGCTCGTTGCCGTAGAGCGGCATTCCCGCTTCGAGCCGGAGCGTGTCCCGGGCGCCGAGGCCGATCGGAGCCATGCCGTGCGCCGCCCCGGCCTCCATCAGCACGTCCCAGAGGTCGCCGGCGCGGGCCGTCTCGACGAAGATCTCGAAGCCGTCCTCGCCGGTATAGCCGGTCCGGGCGACGAGGCCCGGGATGCCGGCGACGGTGCCCTCCGCGATCGCGTAGTACTTGAGCCCGTCGAGCGCGATATCCGTGAGCGGCGCGACGATCTCGACGGAGCGCGGACCCTGGACGGCACAGAGCGCGGTGGCGAGCGATCGGTCGTCGAGGACCGCCTTGAACCCATCCAGGCGCGTAGCGAGCGCATCGCTCACGACATGGGCGTTCGCGGCGTTCGCAACGACGAGGTACTGCTGCTCGGCGAGGCGGTACACGATCAGGTCGTCGATGACGCCGCCGTCCGGGGCACAGATCATCGAGTAGTGAGCGCGGCCGACCGTCAGGGCGGGCGGATTCGTGATGAGCGCACCAGCGAGTGCCCGCCCCGCTTCCTCGCCCGACACGAAGAGCTCGCCCATGTGTGACAGATCGAACAGCCCGGCCCGCTCGCGGACCGCGCGATGCTCGTCGAGGATCCCGCTGTACTGGACCGGCATCAGCCAGCCGCCGAACTCGATCAGCTTCGCGCCGAGGGCCTCGTGGCGATCGCGAAGCGGCGTGTCGTGAATGCCGGTGTCGACCGTCTCCGCCACGTCAGGCACCGTGACCGGCCGGGGCGATGGTCCCCGCGGTCCGCGGCGGCTCCTGCTCCTCGCGGCCCTCGCCACCCTCGCCACCGGCCCGCACGGCGAGGGTCTCGGCCGCCCGGGCGACGAGCGCCCGCTCGGTCTCGAACGTCAGAAGATTCTGGGCTTCGTCGAACGGCACCCAGCGGACGGTCTCGAACTCGTGGTCGTGGCGGCCGAGGTCGCCGCCGGTCGGCTCCATCAGGTAGTAGTGGACGGTCTTGTGGATCCGCGTCCCACCCTGGACGAACCAGTACTCGATCGAGTCGAGCGGCCCGGTGATCCGGACGTCGAGGCCGGTCTCCTCACGAACCTCGCGGGTCGCCGTCTCCTCGCGGGTCTCGCCGGGGTTGGGCGTGCCCTTCGGCAGCGTCCACGTGACGATGTGGCGGTCGCGCCGACGGCAACCGACGACCAGCTGGGGCGTGCCGCCCTCGTATCGAACGACGATTCCGCCGGCAGAAGTGGCGGTCGAGGTCCTCAGCCGCGCCACGGCGCCGTGGCGGCGCTGGAGCGGCGGTCCGTGCCGGCGCGACCGGAGCGGGCCCAGTGTATCGTGACCGAGGCCCGGGGCCGGCCATCGGTTGGGCGGACGGGCCGAGCGGCGCGGAAGGCGCGCCAGCCGCCGCGGAGTCGAGCGAGCACGCTGCCGCTCTGGCGACGGAGCACGGTCGGCCGGGTTGATGCGGCCTGGAACGATCCGGCCGCGCGAAGCCCCAGTCGCGACTCCCGCGCCCGGGCCGACGGACGCACGAATCGAGCCGCCGGCCGGGCCGCGTATTTCGCGGCGATGCTTCGTTCCATGGGCCGCAATGGTAACGCCTCAGGGACGCGTTGCAAGTGAGTTGCGCAGGTCGGCTGCGGCCTCCGGTGTCAGTGCGCCACGGTCCTCGGCGAGCGCGATTTCGCGCTCCGCGGCGGCGGCGTACAGGTCGAGAACGCCGGGTGCGTGGGCCTCGAGCGCCCGGAGATGCGCCTCGAGCGTCCCGCGGTCGCCGCGGGTGATCGGGCCGGTCAGTGCCGCCCGGATGCCGAGCGCCCGGGCGTTGCCCAGCGTCTGTTCCACGAGCGGTCCGTAGATGGCGAGAGATCCCGCCTCGTCCAGTCCTGCGACACGCCCCAGCTCGGCGATCGCGTCGAGGAGCGCGACGAAGCCGCCCGCCGCGAGGACGGCCGCGGCGTGGTAGGCCGACTTCGAGCCGGGCGCCAGCCGGACAGCCGTCGCCCCGATCGCTTCGGCCATCCGACCGAGGAGATCGGCGAGCTGGTCGTCGCCCTCGATTGCGACCGTCGCACCGTGGAGCGCGGCGACGGCGCGCTCTGTGTCGGCGAACGCGACGAGCGGATGGAACGAGCCGATCTGCGTCCCGGCGGCCATCGCGGGCGCGAGGACCGACCCGTCGAGCGCGCCGCTCGTATGGACCATCGCCTGGCCGCTGTACATCCGGATCTCGGCGGCGACCGTTGCGACCGCGTCGTCCGGGACGGCGACGATGATCAGCTCGACGTCGTCGACGAGCGCGGCCGCCTCCGCGAACGCCCGGCTGCCCTCGACCAGGTCCCGGAAGCGTTCGCGACGACCGGCGTCGCGACTCGCGACGGCGCGGACGGGCCAGCCGGCCCGGTGAAGCGCCACGCCGAGCGCAGTTCCGACCGCCCCGGCGCCGATGATCCCGGTCGCCGGGGGCTCGCCGGCCTCCGCCCGGGCGTGAGGATGGGGATGGTCGTGAGCGTGGACGTCGTCGCCGTGGCGGTGATGGCCAGGCGGCACCGGGTCGAGGTCGACGCCGTGTGCCTCGAGGGCCTCGATGGCCTCGGCGCGGTCCCGGCCGTCGACGTCGTGGGCCTCCGCGCCCTGCTCGTCCGCCCCCTGCCGCGGTTCGCCCCAGGCCTTCATCGGCCGCCGGGTCCGCCGGACCGGGCCGTCGGCCTCGCGCGGTACTCTTCCACGCGACGAGTGTACCGACCGCCAGACGGAGGACGCGTGTTCGATCACGACCATCAGCCCGACCCGTTCGGTGCCCGCGCCAGCCTCGGTCCGGGGCTCCCCGACTACTTCAGCCTGCGCGCGTCGGTCGCCGATCGGCTCGATCTCGAGACTGCGCCCGTCACGTTGAAGATCCTCGTCGAGAATCTGCTCCGCCACGCCGGTCGGGGCATCGTCGGCGGCGATGAGGTCGAGACGCTCGCGTCATGGCGACCGGGTGTCGCGGCCGAGGCCGAGGTCCCGTTCATGCCCGCGCGCGTGATCCTCCAGGACTTCACCGGCGTGCCGGCGGTCGTCGACCTGGCGGTGATGCGCGACGCGATGGCCGAGCTGGGCGGCGACCCGGGGAAGGTCAATCCGCTCGTCCCGGCCGACCTCGTCATCGACCACTCGGTCCAGGTCGACCGGTTCGGGACGCCGGCAGCGTTCGCATTCAACGTCGAACGCGAGTACGCCCGGAACGGCGAGCGCTACCAGCTGCTCCGCTGGGCGCAGACCGCGTTCCGTGACCTCCGCGTCGTGCCGCCCGGGACGGGGATCGTCCACCAGGTCAACCTCGAGTACCTGGCGACGGTCGTGACGGACGCCCCCGATCCGTGGGGCGGCCCCGGGCGGATCGCGTTTCCCGACACGCTCGTGGGAACCGATTCGCACACGACGATGATCAACGCGCTCGGCGTCCTTGGGTACGGCGTCGGCGGAATCGAGGCCGAGGCGGTGCTCCTCGGCCAGCCGCTCTACCAGCCGATGCCGCGGATCGTCGGCGTCCGGCTTCACGGCGAGCTTCCGCGCGGCTCGACGGCGACGGACCTCGTCCTCGTCGTGACGGAGATGCTGCGTTCGTTCGGAGTGGTCGGCGCGTTCGTCGAGTTCGCCGGGGACGGGCTGGCGGGGCTGTCGCTTGCCGACCGGGCCACGATCAGCAACATGAGCCCGGAGTTCGGGGCGACCTCGACGATCTTCCCGATCGACGACGAGACGCTCGCCTACCTCCGGCTGACCGGCCGAAGCGACGACCGCATCGCGCTCGTCGAGCGCTACGCCCGCGAGCAGGGCCTCTGGCGCGAGCCCGGTCGCGGGCCGGCGTTCGACGCCGAGCTCGAGCTCGATCTCGCGACCGTGCTGCCGTCCGTCGCCGGCCCGCGCCGGCCGCAGGACCGGGTGCTGCTGAGCGAGCTGCGTGAGAGCTTCCGGGCCGCGTATCCGGACGGACTGGGAGCGCTCGACGAGGCGGGCCTCGAGGGGCACCGGCCCGCGGGCGACGTCGACGAGGCGAGCGTCGAGTCGTTCCCGGCGAGCGACCCGCCGTCATTCGCGACGGCCGAGCCGCGTGACCCCGGGGCCCGGCCCGCGACCACCGTCGACGGGCCATCGGTGGTCGCCGTAGGCGGTGATCGCCGGTCCTATCGGCCGATCGAGATCGAGGTCGACGGCGAGCGGGCGACGATCCGGACCGGATCTGTCGCAATCGCCGCGATCACCTCGTGCACGAACACCTCGAACCCGACCGTCATGGTCGGGGCGGGGTTGCTGGCCCGGAACGCGGTCGCCCGCGGGTTGCGGGTCAATCCGGTCGTCAAGACCTCGCTGGCGCCGGGCTCACGGGCCGTGACCGGGTACCTGGAGGCCGCCGGCCTGATGAAGCCGCTCGAGGAGCTGGGGTTCGCCCTCGCCGGCTACGGCTGCACGACGTGCATCGGCAACTCCGGCCCGCTCGACGAGCCGATCGCGGCCGCGATCGAATCGAACGATCTCGTCGTCGCCGCCGTACTGTCCGGCAACCGCAACTTCGAGGGCCGCATTCATCCACTCGCCCGCGCCAGCTACCTCGCATCGCCGCCGCTGGTCGTCGCGTTCGCGCTCGCCGGCCGCGTCGACATCGACATGCTGACCGAACCGCTCGGGGCCGGGTCGGACGGCAAGCCCGTCTTCCTCGCCGACGTCTGGCCATCGCCGGACGAAGTCCGCCACGTCATCGGGGACTCGATCGACCCTGACCTGTTCCGGCGGACCTACGCGGTCGTGTTCGAAGGCGACGATCGCTGGCGGGCGCTGCCGATCCCCGACGGCGACCGGTACGCCTGGGATCCGGCATCGACCTATATCGCCAAGCCGCCGTTCTTCGAAGGCCTGAGCGCCGAGGCGGCGCCGCCCCGCGACATCGAGGACGCGCGCGTCCTCGCTCTGCTCGGCGACTCCGTCACCACGGACCACATCTCCCCGGCCGGTTCGATCTCACCGACGTCGCCCGCCGGGACGTGGCTTCAGGAGCACGGCGTCGGGCCGCTCGAGTTCAACTCGTACGGTGCGCGTCGCGGCCACCACGAGGTGATGATGCGTGGCACGTTCGGCAACATCCGGCTGCGCAACCGGCTCGTCGAGGGCCGTGAGGGACCCTGGACGGTCCATCTCCCGGACCGCGCGGAGCAGTTCATCTACGACGCCGCGATGCGCTACCGCGACGAGGGCGTTCCGCTCCTCGTGATCGCCGGGCGCGAGTACGGCTCCGGGTCGTCACGCGACTGGGCCGCGAAGGGCACCGCCCTGCTCGGCGTGAAGGCGGTCATCGCCGAGAGCTACGAGCGGATCCATCGCTCGAACCTCGTCGGGATGGGTGTCCTGCCCCTCCAGTTCCTGCCCGGTGAGAGCGCCGCGTCGCTCGGGTTGACCGGACGGGAGCGCTTCACGATCGGCGGGATCGAGGCAGGGCTCAGCCCGAAGCAGCGCATCGGCGTGGTCGCCCGCGACGACGAGGGCGGCGGTGAGCGGCGTTTCCAGGTGATCGCCCGCCTCGACGGCCCGATCGATGTCGGCTACTTCGAGCAGGGCGGGATCCTGCCCGCGGTCCTTCGCCGCCTGGCCGCGAACTGAGCGTGGACGCGGAGATCGACGGGGCGGTCGCGGCGGCGGACGCCGAGCACCGGCCGGGCGACGCGCCCGAGGCGTGGACCGGGCGGCGGCTCTGGGACGAGCTCCGACGCGAGGTCGGCAAGGCCGCCGTCGGCATCGACGAGCCGCTGCGGCTCGTCCTCGTCGCGCTCCTCGCCGACGGCCACGTCCTCGTCGAAGACGTTCCCGGCACCGGCAAGACGCTCCTGGCTCGCGCGGTTGCGCGCGCCCTCGACCTGCGGACGTCGCGGGTCCAGGGCACGCCGGATCTCCTGCCGAGCGACGTCACCGGCTCGAGCATCTTCGAGGGCGGTCGGCTGCGCTTCGTGGCGGGTCCGGTCTTCACGAACATCCTGCTCGTCGACGAGGTCAACCGGGCGACGCCCCGGACCCAGTCGGCGCTGCTCGAGGCGATGCAGGAGCGGCAGGTCTCGATCGAGGGCACGACCCACCCGCTGCCCGACCCGTTCATCGTCCTCGCCACCCAGAACCCGGTCGAGTTCGAGGGGACCTTCTCGCTGCCGCAGGCGCAACTCGACCGGTTCCTGCTGCGAATCCGGATCGGCTATCCGGCCGAGGACGCGGAGCGGCGGATTGCCCGGCGCCACCGGGCGGAGGCAGAGCCGCTCGACGCGATCCGGCCGATCGCGGGCGGGGCCGTCCTGCAGGCGCTCCGCGACGGCGTCCGCGCCGTGGCGGTGAGCGACGACGTCGAGGCGTACGCGGTCGCGATCGTCCGGGCGACCCGCTCGCACGACGATCTGCAGCTGGGCGCCAGTCCGCGCTCGTCCGTCGCGTTGTACCGAGCCGCGCAGGCGGCTGCGCTCCTCGAGGGCCGCGCCTTCGTGCTCCCGGACGACGTCCGGACGATCGCTCCGGCCGTCCTGACCCACCGCCTCGTCGTCGACCTCGACCGGAGCCTCCGCGGTGCGACCGCCGAATCGGCCATGGCGGCGATCCTCGATCGCGTCCCCGCGCCGCCGTTCACGGCCGGACCGGCGGCCGAATCACCGATCCCAGCCGTCCCGGCCGTCCCGGCCGTCGACGCGGCGGGGGTGCCACCTTCATCCGAGCCGTCGACGACGAGCTGACGCGATGAGCGGGCGGGCCCTCGCGGCCGTCCTCCTCGTGCTCGCCGGCGCCTTCGTCGGGGCGCCGATCGTCGTCGTCCTCGGTCTCGTGGTGCTATTGCTCGAGACGATTCGCGCGGTGTGGACTCGCTACGGGCTGCAAGGCGTGACCTACCGCCGAACCCTTGCCTCCGACCGGACGACGTGGGGCGAGGAGATCCCGATGACCATCGAGGTCTGGAACCGGAAACGCCTCCCGCTCGCGTGGCTGCGGGCCGACGACGACGCGAGCTTCGGGGTCGTCGTCCGCGAGCGCGATCTCGTCGACAGCAGCCGCGGCAGCGGCGCGCTTCGAAACGTATGGACGCTGGCGCCGTTCGAGCGGGTCACGCGCCGGTTCCACGTCGGCGCCGAGCGCCGGGGCGTCTACGACCTTGGCCCGGTCGATCTGTCGGTCGGCGATCTCTTCGCCCGCCAGGCGCTCGTCGAGGAGCGCGACGTGCGGGCCCGGTTCATCGTCCGGCCCCGAACGGTCGGCACCACGGGGATCGAGCGACCCGACCAGTGGGGCGGCGTCGAACGCTCGAAGGCCGGCCTTACCGAGGATCCGTCGCGGTTCGCCGGGGTGCGGCCGTACACACCGGGTGACCCGTTGCGACGCGTCCACCACCGCGCGAGCGCCCGCGTCGGCGCGCCGGTCACGAAGCGCTTCGAGCCGTCGCGCGACCGCGAGGTGTTGATCGTGCTCGACGTCCAGATCGCCCATGGTCCTGCCTGGGACCTGGCCGTGGAGACCGATGAGATCGAAGATCTCTACGTGGTCGCGGCCTCCGTCGCGCGGGCCCTCGCCACCGAGCGCGCCGCATTCGGGATCGCGGCCGCGGGCTTCACCGGGGCCGAGAGCCGGTTCGCGCATGTGCCGGTCTCCTCCGCCGGCGGCCAGGCGGAACGGGTCCTCGACATGCTCGCCCGCCTGTCAGCCCATCCGTCGGCGCCGTTCGAGCGACTGCTCGGCCTCGTCCGGCGCGTGGCCAGGCCGGGGACGACGATCCTCGTCGTGACGGCCCGGGACGCGACGCCGTTCGCGGGCTGGTTCCGGCGGCTCGAGCGCGCCGGCTGTCGTGTCGTCGTCCTCGCCTGCGGGCGAGAGGCGACGGTCGATGCGGCCCGGGCGCGATCGGCCGGATTCGTCGCCCGGGCGGCGCGGCTCAACGGGCCGTGGCAGACCGCGACCGCGCTCGAGGCTGCGTCGTGACCGGCGGCGGCCGGGACACGGCCGAGTCCGGCCAAGCGCCCAGCGGTGCGCCGGTTCCGCCGTCCACGACGACGCCAGCCGCGACCGCCCGCGCACGATCGACGGTCGGGCGGCTCCTTGACCTCGTGCCGCTCGTTCTCGCGATCGTCGCCGAGGCGGCGTGGATCGCCGTCGCCGGCGGACTCATCGCGGAGTACACCCTTCAGGAGCCGCATCTCGGGATCGGCGCGCTCGCGCTGTTCGTCCTCGCGGGCGTCGTCGCCGCGCGGGTGCTTGCTCCGGCGGCAGGCGACCGCTGGCCAAGCGTCGCGCTGCTGCTCGTGGCAATCGGCGGACTCATCGGCTGGCTCAGCGCTCCGGCGGCGAGGACGGCGCTCGCGAGCGTCGGTGTCGTGCCGGCTCTCGGCGTGAACCCGGCCGGCTGGGTCGCCGGGATCGCCGTCCTGCGGGGGTTCACCCACTCGAAGCTCCCGATCTCGGCCGGGACCCTGGCGACCGTGTTCGCCGTCGGCGTCCCCAGTCTGGCCATCGCGGCACTCGCGGGCGGCATGATCGCGGAACCGCACCGGGCCCGGTTCCTCGCGGACGCGACGGTCGCGGTCATCGTGTTCGCGGGTTGCTCCGTCGTCGCGCTCGCGATCGCCCGTCTCACGGCGGTTGGCGCGGGGTCCGGGTTTGACTGGCGGCGGAACCCGACCTGGGTCGCGCTCCTCGTGGTGCTCGTCCTGACGACGCTGGCCGTCGCCGTTCCCGCGTCCGATCTGTCGCCGGTATTCGCCCTCGCGGCCGGGTCAGCCGTGGGCCCGCTGCTCGTGGTCGGCCTCGTGCTCGGGTTCAATCGGGGGACGGTCCGGACGGTCGCGCTGGCGGTCGCGGGCGTCGTCCTCGTGATCGGCCTGTTCCGGCTGCTGGGATCGCGCGGAGTGATCACGACCGAGAGCCTTGGCGGCGGAGCTGCCGGTTCGGCGGCGCCGCCGGGATCGGGCGGCCTCGGGCCGGTCGGGCTGCTCGTCATCGTCGTCGCCGCGATGATCGTCGTGCTGGTCCTCGCCCGCCTGTGGAGCCGCCGCACGACGCCGGACCCGTCCGGACTCGTCGAGATCCGCAGCATCGACCACGGCGACGGAAGCACGAACCGGCCCGCCCGACGGTTGCGACGGCGGCGGGCGCTGCCGGAACCCGTGACGGCTGAGGAGGCATACATCCGGCTCCTCGCGGACATCGACCGCCGACCCGACGTGCGCCGGGACGCGACCGAGACGCCCGCTGCCCACGCGGCTCGCCTGCGAGGAACGCCCGCCGCGGATCTCTCGCTGGACCTGCTCGCGGCCGACTACGCGCTCGCGAGGTTCGGCGGCGTGGACCTGTCACCCGCCGAAGAGCGACGGGCACTGGAGCGCTGGCGCCGGCTCAGACGCAGCCTCGGCGCCCGGGCGTAGTCAGGGACGGCGGGTTCGGCAGGCTCGCGTTACCTGCCCTTTCGGGCGTGCTCCGGCTCCATCCTGGTGCCGCAGCAGCACGTGAACTGGGTCATGTTCGCCATCTTCGCGAAGTCGCCGTGGTGCTTGAGCATGATCTCGCAATGGCAGTTCGGGCAGACGAAGTCCTCGCCGTCATGCATCTCGGGTCGGTCGGCCGTCGCGGTCGTGCCTTGGGCTTCGAGCATGGAGTGCCTCCTTCGGCGGGCGTTCCCGCCTCCGTTCGAACGTAGCCCGAACGGGCTCGATCCCTCGCCCCCGTGCCCGCGCCCGCGGTTGCACTGACCTTTCAGGCACCGGATTCGGGCTGATCGCGTATCCTCCGCGGCCATGCTCCGCCTCCGCGCCTCCGTCGCCGCCGTGGTCCTCGGGATCGCGCTCGCGGCCTGTGCGCCCGGGGCTGCTCCGAAACCGACGCAGACGCTCCAGCCGCCTCCGGACGCGACCTCGAACCCGGCGGCGCCTGCGACGCCCATGCCGTCGACCGCCACCGAGATCGGCTGCGACCTGGGCGGTCACGACGGCGCGTACCACATCCATTCGGGCGTCGGCATCCGGGTCGACGGGCAGCTGTATGCGCCGCCCGCGAACATCGGAATCACCACGTGCATGTACTGGGTCCATACCCATGACGCCAACGGCGTCGTTCACATCGAGGCGCCCGAGACCGTTCACCCGACGCTCGGCGACTTCCTCGACATCTGGGGGAAGACCTATCCGGACGACGAGCTGCTCGCCAAGGCGCGCGAGGCGATCGCCGCCGGCGAGGTCACCGTCGACGACAAGCCGTTCACCGGCGACGCGACCGCCCTGGTGCTGGCCGACAAGATGCGGATCGTCCTCGGCGGCTGACCGCCGCCCCCTGAACCACGCTGCCCGTTCGGGCATTCGTCGCTGCCCCGATCGCCGGCCTCGGTGCCTCACCTTCGGACCGTCCGAACGGAGGACGCGCCGATGCCGTGTGTGATGCTGACTGGAGCCGTGGCCGGGGCCACGAGCTTGGTCACGCACGCTCACGTACGCACTGGTGATGCCCGACAACGCAACGACGTTGCTCCCGGCCGAGCGCGCCCATCGCGAGCGTGAATCCGCTCGCCCGGCGCAGGAGCCGGGCGCGCCGGAGCGGGCTCTCGAGGCGCTGTCGGTCGTCGAGGGCCCCCACGATGCCGCGGGACCGATTCGGTCGGACGCGCTCCGACGCAGCATGCTTCGTCCGATCGACGTTGTCGCCCTCCAGCGAACCGCCGGCAACCGAGCGGTCGCATCCGTCCTGGCGGGGAGCCACAGGCGCGCCGGTCATGCGCTGGTCCGACCGGAGGTCGAGACGATGGGGTCGGCCGGCGCCGTCGCACGTGATGCCGACGTCACCTCGGTCGAGAGCGACGTCGAGGGCGTCATTGCCGATGCCGACGCCTCGACGGTCACGCCGGATGCCGCAACCTCGGCGCCCTCGGATCCGCCGCGACCGCCGGACGTCCCTCCGTCGCCGTCCTCGCCGATCGGCCCGCCAAACGAACCATCGCCGATCGCACCCGTGCAACCTGTCGTCGCGGCATTGACCGCGGCAGCGGATTCGGGCGTTTCGGTCCAGCGCGACGGACCCGCAGCAGCTGCGGGCAAGGGCGCCGCCAAGGTCGGCTCGTATCCGCTGGAGGTCACCGACCTCGCTTCGGCCATCGAGGAGATGCCGGGGTTCATCACCGCCGCCCAGTCGTTCCACTACAAGGCTGTGAAGGGCGCCGGCCGGGCCCGCGGAATCAACCAGGCCGAGCAGGACTTCACACCGACGATCATGGCGGCGACGATCTTCTGCCGCGATGCGGTCTACCGATTCGACGGACGCGGCACGCTCGCCGAGGTCGAGTCGAACTTTGCCCGGCCGCAGGACCCGAACGATCCCGACGACCTGCCGCCGATGAAGATTCCGGTCCCGATCGACAGCGTGATTCTGGTGTCGGAGCCGGCTTCCAAGCGCGTCTGGCAGATGTACCAGCTCGAGGACGGCTCGATGACCGGGGTGCCGTTCCTCGGCCTCCAGCCGCCGACCGGCAACTACGGACCGGGCCAGCTGCTGCTGCTCGCCTATTACTCCGCGAACGATCTGGCGGTCGACGTCGAGGGCATTCCGCGGCCCGGCTTCAAGGCCGAAGGCGGAAAGGGCACCGGCACCGCAACGACCGAGAAACCGAAGGAGGAAGGCCTCCCACGCTGGGCAGAGCAGCAGTACGACCGCATCCTGACCACGCTCGGCGACGGCCTCGAGCCGGGCGACCAGTACGGCACCGGCACCGGCCGGGAGGGCGAGGGCGAGGGCGGCGGCGGGACGGACATCGTCGGGACGGGCACGGCGGCCGAGGGCGTCGGCACCGGTGCGGCACCGCTCGTGATCGGTGGCGGACGCGGCGGCATCCGTCCACCGCCCCGAGCGAAGCCGGACAAGGTCGTCCCCTACCCCGGCAAGAACGGCCCGTGGATGAACGTTTGGGTCGGCGGTGGGCACAAGGCCATCCCGATGAAGAAGGGCGAGAACGCGGACGCTCTCCGCCAGCGGATCCAGGAAGCGGCCGGCCAGATGCGTTCGACCGGGCGGCGACTGGCCGATCAGAACATGCCGACCTCGTCCGAGGGCAAGGGCGGCCAGACCGCGTCGATGGCCGACCTCGCCGAGGCGACCTCGTTCAACGCCACGGGCATGGCCTATCCCTCGAAGCTCGAGATGCAGGGCGGCTCCGGCGCCGAGGTCTCGCCCCGCGGCTGGGCGACGACCGTGACCGGCGCGAACCACGACTTCGACATGATCCTCGACTGGGACGCGATCACGTTCGGGCTGGCGAATCAGGTCTGGGCCCGCCTCGAGTTCCTGTCGTACTACTGGCAGGTCATCGACGTCTCGAAGGCGGAGTTCGAGCGGACCGAGGAAGGTGCGGCGCGGACGGCGGCGGTCGACGCGAAGAAGGATCGCGAGAACGTCCGCCAGGTCGGTCACTTCGAGAACTTCCGGACCGTCGGCCGGGAAGCGGAGCTCAAGGCCGAGGAGCTCAAGAAGGACCGGCCGAGCCTCGAGTGGTACGACGTCTCGGGTACCTGGACGATCAAAGCCGGCATGCTCGCCGTCCAGGGCATCAGCGCCACGTGGGACATCGCCAAGGCCGTCGTCGGAGCCTGGCTGGCCAAGGTCACGTCCCCCGAGAACCGGCGCGCCATCAAGTTCGACAAGCCCGGCGAGTACGTCGTTCGCTGTCTCGTCAATCCGATCGAGCGGGCTCCCGAGCCGGGCAAGCCGCCGCCCGGCCGGCGGGGCACGAGCATTGCCGCGTTCCCGGTTCGCGTGATCGACATCGACCAGCGGGCGACCGAGGTCAACCGCGAGGAGCAATCGACGATCGAGGCGCTCAAGCGGGCCCTCGAGATCGCTCAGAAGGCGTACGAGGCCGCGCCGGACGATCCGGGCAAGAAGGTCGCCGTCGACATGCTCGCGTCACGCCTGGCATCCAAGCAGGCGGCCTCGGCCCGGACGACGAGCGAGACGTTCGCGGAAGACCTCGCGCAGCTCGAGCGCGAGATGACCGCCGTCCGGATGCTCCTCCTCCTGAATGGCAACACGAAGCCCCTGTCCGGCCAGGTCCTCGCTGACGCGATCCGGGTCCAGAAGGAGATGGGCCTCTACGCCAGCTGGCAGCTCGAGAACCGGCTCGAGGACCTCGAGAAGGCGCGCAAGGCCAAGGACGAGCGGCTCAAGCTCGCCCGGAAGTGGGACAAGGAGCGGCTGAGCACCAAGGAGGTCCGGCCGCGGGTCACGCTGGTATCCGAGGAGAACGGCGCCGTCGTCCGGATGGCGATGATGCTCGGCCAGTCGATGGGCTCCGACGATTACCGGCCGAAGTGGTCCCTGCTCGATGTCACCTCCGAGAAGACACAGCGGGAGTACGAGGGCGAGGCAACGATGTCCGGCGCGGAGGGCCACAACGAGGCGATCCGCAAGGCATTCGAGCAGTTCGCCGAGAAGGCCGAATACGGCCGGGGCACGCTGGCGATCGATATTCCCGAGCTTGGCGAGACCGTCGGCAAGCCCAAGGTCCCACGGACGATGCTGATGACCCAGGGCGCGTTCGGCCGGTGGCAGAAACGGCTCCAGAACCTCGTCGAGATCGCGGGCCTGGTCGCCCCGTTCGTCGAAGGCGGTGCCGCCCTCGCGACGTTCGCGACGATCGGCGGCGCGGTCGATGCTGGCTACAAGCTCTACGACCGTGCGGCGAACGACAAGCTGAGCGCGAACTTCGAGACCGTGATGGACATCATGGGTGTCCTCGCTCCGTTGATGGAGGGCGGCAAGGCCCTGTCGGAGCTGAAGGGGGTCAAGGAGACAACCACGGGCGTGGTCCTGAAGATCGCGACGGAGTCGGCCGATTACGTCAACGAGTGGCTCGTGCCGATGGCGATCTACCAGCAGATCGACCAGGTCGTAAAGGACACTTCGCTGGGCGGCCCCGAGAAGCAGGCGGCCATCGCCACGATCCTCGGACGGGCCGCGCGCGACAAGGTCATCAACCACCTCGGGAAGCAGTCGGCCTACAAGCGCGAGAGCGAAGCGGAGCTGGCTCCGACACGACCCGGGCAGCACGAGCAGCCGACACCGAAGCCGGCCCATCCCGACGAGGTCGCGGGACGACCCGTGAAGGGCGAGGGCACAAGCCCGACCGGCGAGGGCGCCTCGCCGACGAAACCGATCGGCGGCGAGGCCGAAGGCGCCACCGGCGGGGCGGGCGGTCCGGCCGGACCATCAGGAACCCGGCCGGCCGGGGCCGCCGGGGCGGGCGGCGGTGGCCCGTATCCGTCCTCGGCCCACGAGCCGGGCATGCCCAACGGCAGCGTCGAGACGCTCAAGAACTTCGCGACGAACCACGGCATCGTCGTCGACGTCCGGCCGCCCGGCATTCACACGAAAAGCCGGCTGGCCAAGGATGCGTTGCCCAAGCCCGCGGTCATCAAGGCCAAGACGATCAACGAGGCGGACCGGCTGCTCGGCGCGCCAGCTGGCTCACTCGGCCTGGTCGGCTACTTCAACCCGGAGTTGCCGCCGCAGCCGAAGGGCATGAGCCGGGGCGACTGGGAGCGGGTCGTCGAGCGCTTCATCGAGCGCAAGCAGGAGTTCCACGAGCTGGCCGGCGACATGCAGATGCTGACCAACGAGGGAACGATTCACGTCGTCAGCGGCGTCGTGACGATGATCGACCCGCGCGCCCCAAAGGAGGGCAACCCTCGGTACCGGGCCGTTGCCGGCGATGTCGACATCTTCGAGATCCACTGGGCGGACCCGAACCGACAGATGACCGACGCAGAGGCAAATCGGTTCGCCGAGCTCCTGCGGGGCATGGGAATCGGCGTGGAACACGGCGCTCACCTCCGCTGGACTCCGCAGTCGCCGAAGGACAAGAAGATCTACCAGGACATCATCGCCTCGCACGATCCGGGGCAGAAACCGCTCCTTCGCTTCGAGCCGAACGCCGACCCCAGGCGGGTCAACAACATGACCCCGATCACGACCACTGCCACGCGACGCACGGACATCACGGAAGCCGCGCCCGGCCCCGGGACGCCCGGCCACGGCGAAGCGCCCGCCCCGGATATCGGCGCGGACATCGAGCCAGGCGGTGGCTCACGACCTTCCGCCGGTGAGGCCGGGGGCGCCCCCACCGAGACGTCCGGGGGACCGACCGCTGCGCCAGGCGACGGCGAGCCGGGCGGAGCCGCGACCGATCGCGTCCCAATGTCGCAGGGCGGCTCGAGCGGCGCCAGGCTCGGAACGCCGGACGAACGTCGTATCGCTCACGAGAACTACGAGCGCGCCAAGCGTCAGATGCAACAGGTCGACGCACTGGGCCTTGGCGACCAGGCCCCGATGCGCATCGCTGCGGAGGGCGACCTTCAGCGCGCCAGAGAGCAGTTCTACAAGGCACACGGGCGGAACCCGGAAGATCCGCCGCCCCCGCCCGGAGCCCTGGCCGAGCACGATGTCATCAAGCTGCGGGACTCGCGGGACGGCCACCAGGCGAGGAACGTCCTCGAGAACCTGCAGCGCGAGGACCCGTACCGCGAAGTCGGCGTCTACCGCAATACCGTCACCGGCGAGTTCATCGTCATCCAGGGGCGGAAGGCCTTCGTCGCCGTCGAGCTCGATCCGACCGGGCAGCCGAAGGCCCCGACCCCCGGATCGGAAGCCCAGCGATGGAAGCAGGATCTCGAGTCGCAGTCACCGGTCGGCAATTGGGAGCTGGTTGCCCACAGCCATCCCAGCGAAGGTCGCACCGGGGTCGTTCATCCCGCGAACGAGTTCCCGAGCGGGGCGTCCGGGGACTTCGGCGTGCTGGTCCAGGAATCGATCGCCGCCGGTGGCACGCCCCGCGCGTCAGAGATCTCCTACATGACGAAGGACGGGCGCAAGACCACGCTCTTCGGGTTCGATCCGGGTCGGCCCGACCCGTACTGGATCCTGCGCCCGGGCCAGGAACCGCTCCGCTACAAGTCGATGCAGGACTACCAGGCGGCGATGGAGGCAGCGTTCCCCGGCCTGAAGTTCGAGCCGGTGCCCGCGTGGATGCCCGTCGGCAGCGCGCCACTGCCCAGCGGGCCGGCCTCGGCCAGACCCGGCTCGGAGGTTGGCCCGGGCGGCGTGCCCCATGCGGCAACTGGGCCGGAGCCACCCGACCTTCGACCGACGGGTGCCGAGACGATCACGACGCTCGACGAGCCCGATCCGGGACGGATCCAGGGCGGCGACGCCGGCGCGGCCAGGGCCGGCCCGGGCGAGGTGGGCCCGGGCCAGGCTGGGGCCGGGCGGTACCGCCCTGACATGACGCCCGACTCTGACCTCGTTCGCGAAGCCAACGCGCCGATGACGTCGACGCCCAAGGGACCGAACGTCTACTCCTACCGCCAGGCTTCGCGCTACGAGGAGGTCGGACGAACCAAGGGCTCGTCGGGCGGCATCATCGTGATCGACCGACTGACCGGCCAGAAGCACCTCTTCAAGCCGAGCGACCAGGAGGCGGAGGTCGCCCGGGCCGCCGACCGTGGAATCGAGCCCGGGACGTATTCGACGCGGGCCGTCGGGGCGGAGCTGGCCGCGAAGGACCTCGGCTTCCGAACGCCCCACGTCGAGCTCGTCGACATCGGCGGTCGCAAGGGATCGCTCACCGAGTGGTGGGAGATGGAGAGCATCGAGGACTTCGCCAAACGCGATGAGCCGGCGTTCCAGGCGCTCCAGGCCACCCCAGAGTTCAAGCACGCCCGGGCCCGCCTCGATGCCCTCGACTTCCTGATCAACAACGTCGACCGCGGCCTGAACACCGGCAACTACCTGATCGAGTTCGGGCCGGACGGCTCGTTCAAGGATCTCCACCCGCTGGACAGCGAGTTGTCGTTCACCAGCACGGTCGAGCGGGCGCGGGTCGGGGTCTATGCCAACGACCTGCCACGGACCTACGACGCGGAAATGATCGGGAACCTGCAGGACATCGGCCGCAACCGGCAGGCGTTCGTGGACAAGCTTCGTCCGCTCGTCGGCGACGAGGCCATCCCGGGAATCCTTGCCCGCCTCGATCAGCTGCTTGGAGATGCCGCCATGAAGGGCGCAACCGAGGCGCGGCCGCCCCGATGAGCGTCGTCGAGCTGTACCGGCGTCGGCCCGACACCGCTGAGACCGAGCTGCTCGCCCGCATCGTCGTGACGGAACGTGGAGGGCCGGCCGTCATGATCCCGGCCGTTCCCGACGACCGAGCGGGAATCGAGGCGATCCTCGCCCAAGGTGTGGCCGACGCCAGCGGTCGACTCGTCGACCCGCATGACGGCGAGGCATACCTCAACGGTCTTGTCGAAACGTTCCGCGGGTCGCGGTTCTGGGCCGAGCGCATCGAGGGCGACGCGCGGTCACCCGACGACGAGTGAGTGTGGGTGGTGGGCGATACTGGATTCGAACCAGTGACCCCGCGGATGTGAACCGCGTGCTCTAACCACTGAGCCAATCGCCCGGTCCTCGATCATACCTTCAGGCCCGGCCACCGGGCAATGATCGAGGCCTCCGGGACGCCGTCCACGACGATCAGCTTCTGGCGTCCCGCGGCGCCCGCGACGATCCGGACGTCGCGCCTCGCGACGCCCAGCTCGTCGGCGAGCAGCCTGACGAGCGACTGGTTTGCGGCACCGCCGATCGCCGGCGCGGCGACACGGGCTTTGAGTACGCCGTCGACCACGCCATCGACAGCGTCGGACCCCGCACGCGGGGTAAGGCGGACGGCGAAACGGACGTCGGGATCGGTCAGGGCTCAGCGCCGGCTGATCGTGGGCCGGCCCCCGAGAATGGGCTCCACGGCCCCGAGTCTACCAGCACCTCTTCACACGTCCTCACAACGGTGGGGAACGGGCTAGTGCGTGTGTGGTCCGTCGCCGTGGTCGTGGGGCCGTTCGCCAAACAGGGCCCGACCGACACGGACGATCGTCGCGCCCTCCTCCACGGCGATCTCGAAGTCGTCGGTCATGCCCATCGAGAGCTCCGGCCCCAGCCGGTTGTCGGCGGTCCGGAGCCGATCCGACAGCTCTCGCAACGCCACGAACGTCGAGCGGGCGTCGCCGGCGCTCGCCACCTGCCGGCCGATCGTCATCAGGCCGCGGACCTCGAGTCGTGGGAGGTCGAGGATCGGACCCAGGGCGTCCTCGAGCTCCACCGGGTCGAAGCCTGCCTTGGTTGGATCGTCGTCGACGTTGACCTGGAGCAGCACGCTTGTCCGGCGGGCTGTTCCCAGCTCGCCGGCAATCCGGTCAAGCCGCTGTGCGAGCGCCGCCGAGTCGACGGACTCGATCACCTCGAAGACCTCGAGGGCCCGGCGAGCCTTGTTCTTCTGGAGCGGGCCGACGAGATGCCACGTCGCGCCCTCGACCTCCGCGACCTTGCCCTCGGCCTCCTGGACACGGTTCTCCCCGAGCGTCGTCAGCCCGGCCGCGACCCCGGCCCGGATCCGCTCCACCGGTACGGTCTTCGAGACGGCCACGAGGGCCACGCCGGACGCCTCCCGCGACGCGCGCGCGCAGGCAGACGCGATTCGATCGAGAACGGATTCGCGGGCGGCCCTGAGCCGGCCGACGTCGGCCTCATCCGCCGTCATCGGCCGAGGGTGTTACTTCCGGCGAAGGAAGCTCGGGATCTCGAGGTCGTCCGCGTCGTAGGCGGCGGAGCGCTTGACCGGGACGGGCTCACCGACCGTCCGAACGGGCGTGCTCGCCGCAGCCGCCGTCTGGTCGTCGGTCGGGATCTGGAAGCCGCCGTCGGTCTCAACCCGCTGCCGCTCTAGCTCCTCGAGGAAGTCCCGCTCGCGCGGAGCCCGCCCGCTGGTCGTGGCGTCGAGGCTCTGGTTCGCGGCCGCGGCCCGCGGCTCGCGCCGGCGGGTGCCGTCGAAGCCGGTCGCGATGACCGTGATCATGACCTCGTCGCCGAGCCGCTCGTTGAAGCTCGTGCCGAAGATGATGTTCGCCTCCGGATCCGCCGCAGCCCGGATCTCCTCGGCCGCCTCGGTCACCTCGAACAGGGACAGGCTCGACGAGCCGGTGATGTTGAACAGGATGCCCTGAGCGCCCTGGATGTTGACCTCGAGGAGCGGGCTCGCGATGGCCTGACGGGCAGCCTCGATCGCACGGTTCTCGCCGGTCGCCCGGCCGATGCCCATGAGCGCCGAGCCGGCGTCCTTCATGATCGCCCGCACATCCGCGAAATCGAGGTTGATCAGGCCCGGCATCGTGATGATGTCGCTGATCCCCTGGACGCCCTGGCGGAGGACGTCGTCGACGACTCGGAACGCGTCGATGATCGAGGTGTTCTTCTGGACGACGTCCTTGAGACGGTCGTTCGGGATCGTGATCAGCGTGTCGACCTGGGCCTTGAGCTCCTCGGCCGCCTTCTCCGCGACGAGCTTGCGCTTCGCGCCCTCGAACGTGAACGGCTTCGTCACGACGCCGATCGTCAGCGCCCCGGCCTCCTTCGCGAGCTGGGCGACGATGGGTGCCGCGCCCGAGCCCGTGCCACCGCCCAGCCCGGCGGTGATGAAGACCATGTCGGAATCGACGAGGGCCTGACCGATCTTCTCGGAATCCTCCTCCGCGGACCGCTGGCCGATCGTGCTGTCGCCGCCGGCACCCAGACCGCGGGTGATCTTGTCGCCGATCCGGATCTTGTGCGGCGCGTCGGACTGGAGCAGCGCTTGGGCGTCCGTGTTGCAGGCGATGAACTCGACGCCCATCATCTCGGCCCGGATCATCCGGTTGACGGCGTTGCTACCGCCACCGCCGACGCCGATGACGCGGATCAACGCGAAGTTCTCGGAATCGGAACGCAGCGGCATCGCCTCTCCTCCGGTGGCTGTCCGGGGCCTGTGTTGGCTGGTCGTGGCGGCCGATCGGGCCAGGGTTCCTCGGGCACGCGTGCGAGGCTCGGTCGGGTTGGGCGGAGTCTACCACCGGGTCGCGCGCGTGCGGGCCGTGAACGCTGCGACTCCGGGGCTGTCGGGCCGCCGACGGTGGCGCGCGATGGTGCGCCGGCGCACCCCTCGGGCGGTGCCGGGCGGCAATGGGGCGTTTGCCCTAGTGGACACGGCGCGCCGGCGGCTGCGATGCTCGGCTCAGGACCTTCGTACCACTCGGGGTGAGCGCGCGTGATCCATCGGTACCGTCGCCTCTGGCTGCTGGTCGGCCTCCTCGCTGCCTTCGTCGCTGCGCCCGTCGGCGCGCGCGCCGCGGTCGAGACCGACGCCACCGTGACCGTCACGTTCGTCGACGGCGTCACGCTCCTCCCGGTCGAGGGCGCTGCCGTCCTCGTCAAGGCCCGCCAGGGCGACACCGTCCTCGCCGAGCTCACGGCCACGACTGACGCAAGCGGGGTCGCGGTGGTCGAGGCCGTTCCCCGTGAGGCCGGCGAAGGCGACGCCGTCGTCGTCGACGTCAGCGCGTCGAGGGAAACGACGTTCACCGACGAGGACACCGGCTGCGTGTTCGCCGAGAGCGTCCACGCGGAGCGGCTCGGCGTCGCCGTCGACGCCGCCGACGTCGCCGTCGCGTTCACGCCTGCGGAGCAGAATCCCGCGAGCTCCATCACCTGCCCGCCGGACGAGTCCGAACCGTCCCAGGAGGTCGAGGAAGCCGTCGGCACGCCGGGTCACACGCTGCCTCCGACCGACGCGTTGCAGGCGTCGCCGTCAACGTCGAACGACGGATTCGCGGTAATCGTGGGGCTGGTCGCCTTGGCGTCCGCCGTTGTGTTCGTCGCGCCGCGGCGCCGGCTCAGCCGAGTCCGCGCCCGCCGCTAAGCTCCGTCCGGGCTTGGCTCCGCGAGGAGTCGCCCGAGTGCTGAAATCCCGGTTTCGGCGGCGCAGGACTCCGCGCGCGCGCCGGCGATGAGCGCGTCTCCGATCGGGACCCATCGCGTGCGGGCAGTCCGGCGCCCCGACAGCAGCTTCTTCCGCTCGGGCTAGCACTGTCGCGACTACCTTGCCCCGGAGCGTATCCGCGAGATCGATACATACCCGGCTCCAGCAGCCATGAGGCCGAGTGGCCGAGAACGGTGCTTGAGGCGAGCTCAATTGACCCGCGAGTCAGCCCTTCGGGCATGTCCGTATGCGTGTGCCATCGATCTGCCGGAGATCCGCGAGGTCAACCAGGGATGAAGGTCAGCCGAACGGTCCGCGTCGGGTTGTCCCGGTTGGGATCCAGCAGCGCGATCGACTGCCACGTCCCCAGCTGAAGGCGCCCGTCCACCACCGGAACGGTCAGCGTCGGCGGCGCGAGGAGCGGCAGGACGTGGTCCGCGCCATGACCCGGCGACCCGTGGCGATGGCGCCAGCGCGAATCCCGTGGCAGGAGGTCGTCGAGCGCCTCGAGCAGATCGCTATCGGAGCCCGCGCCCAGCTCCATGATCACGAGCCCCGCCGTCGCGTGCGGCACGAAGACGCTCAGCAGCCCGTCCCCTTCCCCATCGACGAACGAGCCGCAGGCGCCGGTCAGGTCGAAGAGCCCGGGATCGGAACCCGTCCGAACCGAGAGCTCGGTCGTCTTCAGGGGAAGATGCTGCGGAGCGCGTCCCGGATCCGGCCGAGGCCGCCCATCGCCGGCGCGCTCTCGTAGCGCAGCGGCTCGCCGGCCGCGATCGAGCCCGCGCCCCACTGGAGCAGCCCGACCGACGTCGAGTACGACGGGTTGAGGATCGTGTCGACGAGGCCGCCGATGTTCGCCGGGGCAGCGACCCGGACCGGCATCGCGAGCACCTCGCGCGCGAGCTCCGCGGTTCCGGCCAGCTGCGACGCGCCGCCGGTGAGCACGATCCCCGCGGGCAGCATCCCGGAACCGGCCCGGCTCATCTCGCCCCGGACCAGCTCGAACGTCTCGCGCATCCGGGCCTCGATGATCTGGCAAACCTCGAGGCGGCTGATCGTCCGGCCGGCTTCCTCGCCGAGGACCGAGACGTTGATCTCGTCGTCGTCGTCGACCGACGCCAGGTTGCACGTCCCGTGGCGGATCTTCAGCTCCTCGGCGACCTGGAGCGACGTCTTCAGCCCGATCGCGACGTCGTTGGTCACGTTGTTGCCGCCAACCGGCAGCACCGCGGTCCGGAACGGCGAGCCGTCGGCGAACATCGCGAGCGAGATCGTGCCGGCGCCGATGTCCGCGACGGCGACGCCCAGCTCCTTCTCCGTCTCGGACAGCACCGCCTCGGCGGAGCCGAGACCGCTGGCGACCAGCTCGTCGATCTTCACGCCCGCCGCGGCCACGCACTTCGAGAGGTTCTGGACCGCGGTCGCGGAGCCGGTCACGATGTGGACCTCGACTTCCAGCCGCAGTGCGCTCATCCCGAGCGGATCCTTCACGCCCTCCTGGCCGTCGACCTTGAAGCCGCGCCGCTCGACGTGGAGGACCTCCTGGTTCGACGGGATCGACACCGCCCGAGCGACTTCGATCGCGCGGTTGACGTCCTCGCGCGAGACCTCCTTGCGAGGTCCGCTGACCGCTACCTGGCCGGGCGAGTTCATGCTTTCGACGTGCTGGCCGCCGACCGCGACGAACGCCCGGTCGATCTTCCAGCCCGACAGACGCTCGGCTTTCTCGACCGACTCCGCGATCGAGCGGACGGTCTGGTCGATGTTGACGACGACGCCCTTCTTGAGACCCGACGACGGGACGGTCCCGTGGCCCATGATCGTCAGGCGTCCGTCGCGGCTCACCTCGCCGATGAGCGTGCAGACCTTGGACGTGCCGACGTCGATGCCGACGAGGACCGCTTCTCTCTCCACGTGGGCCGTCCTGCCTCCCTAGACGAAGTGGCGTCTGATCAGCGCCACGTTGTTGAAGATCCGAAGCCCGAAGCTGATCAGCGCGACGAGGTACAGGTCCAGGCTCAGCCGGTCGCCGATGAACGTCAGGATCACGGCGACGATCGCGTTGGTGAGGAACCCGCTGATGAAGATCCGATTGTCGTAGACCCCGTCGAGCTCGGCGCGGACGGCCCCGAGGACCGAATCGAGCGCGGCGAGGATCGCCACGGCCGAATACCGGCTGAACTCGAAGCTGACGTTGACGTTGAGGACGAGCCCGGCAAGGACGCCCAGAAGGAGACCCGCCAGGGGTAGGAACACTCGGTCTCGTCCTCTCTCTGGTGCGTTTGGGCAAGGCTACTCGACGCGGACGACGAGCGGCAACTTGCCCCGAGGCCGGTTGCCGAGGCCCTCACGGAGCCGCCGACCGCGTCGGCGAGGGTGCCGGCGACTCCTTCGGAATGTACGTGCCGTCGGTCGCGTCGGCGAGGATCACGAGCGCGACCGTGTCCTCGCCGGCCTTGCGCAGGAGCTGTTGGAGCAACACGACCTGCTGCGGCACCAGGTCCGCCGTCCGGAGGCTGCGGCCGTAGAAGCCGAACACCGCGACCCAGCTGCGCGGGATCGAGCTGATCGTGAATCCGTTCTCGTCGCTCACGCCGACCGAAAGACCGGATGCCGCGCTCCCGACCTGGGCCGGCGTGAGGCCCGCCAGGCGCCGGGCGACATCGAGGTCGATCGGATCGATCCTCGAGCCGACGCGGAACGCCCGCGACGCGGTTCGATCGTCGCTGATGACCGGCAACGGCCCGAGCTCGTCGGGCGGTGTCTCCGGGGCCGCCGCGAACAGGAGGCCGGACTCGTCGACATACCAGCGATCCTCGCCCGACCGCCAGACGACGATCGGGCGCCGCTCGCGGAGCTGCACGCCGACCGTGTCGGGCAGGCCGACGGAGACCTCGGCCGCCGCGACCGCCGGGATCTCGAGGAGGCGCTCCTCGAGCGGCTGGGTCGCGATCTCGAAGAGGTTCGTCCCGCTCTTGAGCCTGAGGCGATCGCGGACGGCCGCCTCGCCGGTGATCGTCGCGCCCTCGACGCGGAGCCGCTCGAAACCGAACGCGGAGCTGGCCGCGAGGCCGTAGATCGCCGCGGCACTGAGGAGCATCGCGAGCACGGCGCCTGCCCGGACCGGCGTCAGGCCGGCGGATCGACGGCGGATCGTTCGGGTTCGCCGACCGGGGCCGCCGACGCGACGCGCAGGCCGGACGGTCATCGAGGCAGGTCTTCGGGCCGGACGGTTCCCCCGGCGCGCGCCTCGTGGCGCTCGATCGCGAGCGCGAGCACCTTCTCCACGACGTCGCCGAACGAGTAGCCACCGGCGGCCGGCATCGTCGGGAAGAGACTGATCGGCGTGAAGCCCGGGATCGTGTTGATCTCACTCAGGTAGACGTCGTCGCCGCGCAGGAGGAAGTCGACGCGGGCGAAGCCTTCGGCGCCGATCGCGCGGTAGGCGTCGCGGGCGATCTTGAGGATCGTCGCCCGCTGCTGGCCCGAGACCTCCGCGCTCGTCGAGGTCTCCGACAGGCCCGGCGTGTACTTCGCGGCGTAGTCGTAGAACTCGTGGCCGGCGACGATCTCGCCGGGGCCGAACAGCTCGAGCCGGGCGTGGTCGTTGCCGATGACGCTCACCTCGAGGTCGCGGGCGCCGTCGAGATACGCCTCCGCGAGCGCCACCGTGTCATACCGAAACGCCTCGTCGAGGGCGGCGGCGTATTCCGCGGGAGCGTGGGCGAGCGTCATCCCGACGCTCGAGCCCAGCCGCGACGGCTTCACCATGAGCCGCTGATCGCCGGTCCCCTGGGCGAACGCCTCGAGCTGCGCGAGCACCGCGCCGCGATCCGACATCCAGCGCGCCGCCCGGATCTCGATCCAGTCGACGACCGGCAGCCCGATTCCCCGGGTCAGTCGCTTGAAGACCGCCTTGTCCATGCCGATCGCGGAAGCGGTGACGCCCGAGCCCGTGTAGGCAAGACCCGCCGCCTCGAGCATCGCCTGGACCGTCCCGTCCTCGCCGAACGGGCCGTGAAGCGCGATGAAGACGACCGGTTTCGGGTTGAGCCCGCGGAGGCGGTCGAGCGCGGTACCCATCGTCTCGGGCCCGGTCGCGCCGAGCGCCTCCGGATCGTCGTACGCCGCCGGCTCGCGACCCTGCCGGCGATGGTCGTGCGGGAGTCGCCACCAGCGGCCGGCGAGGTCGATGAGGATCTGCTCGACCGGGTGACCATTCGTGGCGAGTGCCTCCGCGATGGCCGTGCCGCTGACCACCGACACGTCGTGCTCCGCGGATGGACCGCCGAGCAGGACCACGACCGGCGTGGTGCTGGCGCTCACCCGGCGCTCCCCCAGTCGCCGAGGAACTGGATCTCCGGGACGAGCTCGACGCCGAACCGCCTCGAGACCTCGTCGCGGGCCCGGTCGAGGACCGCGCGGACGTCGGCGGCCGTGCCCTTCTGGTCGTTGACGATGAAGTTCGCGTGCTTCTCGGAGATCGCGGCGCCGCCGACCCGGAACCCCTTCAGCCCTGCCTCGTCGATCAGGCGGCCGGCGGAATCACCGGGCGGGTTGCGGAACGCGCTGCCCGCCGACGGGATCCCGAGCGGCTGGTGCTCGCGGCGCCACTTCCGGATCTCATCGAGGCGGCCGGCGATCGTCGCCGCGTCGGCGGTCTCGAGACGGAACGTCGCTCCCAGGACCACGTCCGCGGGTTCCGCCTTGAATCGGGAGTCGCGGTACGTCAGCCCGAGGTCCGCGGCCGGCAGGCGTGCCTCGGAACCGTCACCAAGGAGCACGTCGGCCGAGTCGACGACCGCGGCGACGTCGTTCTCGTGGGCGCCCGCGTTCGCCCAGACCGCGCCGCCGACGGTCCCCGGAATCGCCAGCCCGAATTCGAGCCCGGACAGCCCGGCCTTTTGTGTCTCGGTCGCGGCGCGAGCCATCGGGACACCGGATTCGGCGGTGTAGCGGGCGCCGGCCTCGTCGATCCGGGAGCCTTCGGCACGGTTCTGGACCACGAGGCCGCGGATCCCGGCGTCGGCGATGACGACGTCACTCCCCCGCCCCAGCAGCGTGAGCGGGATTTCGCGCGATCGGGCGAACCGGACGATCGCCCGCAGCTCGTGGACGTTGTGGACGGTCGCGAACAGGTCCGCCGGCCCACCGACACGCATCGTCGTGAACCGCGCGAGCGGCTCGTCTCGCGAGGTCTTGACGCCGATCCGGCGCTGGATCGCGGTCCCGATCGCGGCGGCATCGAAGGCGGCTTCGGCGGCGGCGGCCGTCACGCGGCGGCTCCCCGCGAGATCCGCTCGATCTCATCGGCCGGCGGCAGCGGCCGCCGTTCGGCGGCGGCCAGGACCAGCGTTGCGACCGCGTCGGCGGCGCCCGGCCGGCCAAGTGATCGGGCGGCATCGGCCATCGCCGCGCGCGCCGCGTCGCCGTCGGGTGCCAGCAGGTCGGCCGCCGCCACGAGCGCGTCCGCGTCGAAGTCTTCGTCGGCGATCAGGCGAGCCGCGCCGGCATCGGCAAGCACCCGAGCGTTCAGCGTCTGGTGCCCTGCGGCGTGGGGGTACGGCACGATCACCGACGGGATGCCGAGCGCGGTCACCTCCGCCAGTGTCGACGACCCGGCGCGACCCACGACGAGGTCCGCCGCCACGAGCGCCGGGAGCATCTCGTCGCGCAGGAACGGGTACGGCCGATAGCGGGTCCGCCCCTCGGTCGGGAGCTGCTCGCGGGCGGCGAGGGCCCCCGAGTAACCCTCATCGCCCGCGACGTGCATGACGAAGCAGCGTTCGACGAGCCGCGGCAGCGCATCCGAGACGGCGGCGTTGAACCGGGCGACCGCCTGCGAGCCGCCGAAGATCAGCATCACCCGGGCGTCGTCCGGCAGGTCCAGGCGTCGGCGCGCGTCCGCGCGCGAAACCTCCGTGACGTCCCGGATCGGCGTGCCGGTCAGGAACCACGGCGCGCCGCTTCCCGCCAGGGCTCGGCCGGTCGCTTCGTGGGCGACGGCGATCGCGTCGGACAACCGGGCCGTGTAGCGGACCGCGCGGCCGGGAACGACATTGCCATCCCAGAGCACGACCGGGATCCGGAGCGGCTCGGCGGCGAGCAGCGTCGGCACCGCGACGTAGCCGCCGGTCGTGAAGATCGCGGCCGGCCGCTCGCGGGCGAGGATCGCCGCCGCCTGGGGCACCGACGCCGCGAGCCGCAGCGGATCCGCGACCGTGTGGACGCTGATGTCGACCGTCCGCAGCGAACGGAGGACCAGCCGCCGGACCCGGATTCCGGCGCCCTTCACGAGGCCGGCTTCGAGCCCGCGGCGACCGCCAAGCCAGACGAGCTCAGGCGGGGTCGGCCGGGCGCGGAGCGAGCGGGCCACGGCGAGCGCGGGGTAGATGTGTCCGCCCGTGCCGCCGCCCGCGATCAGCAGGCGCATCGTTCCAGGTCCCTCGTTCGACGGTCTCGCGCGAGATCGACAACAGCACGCCGACGGCCGCGAGACTCACCAGCAGCGACGACCCGCCGGCGCTGATGAATGGCAGCGTGATGCCCGTCACCGGGATCAGCACGACGACGACGCCGATGTTGATGAACGCCTGGATGCAGAGCCAGGCCGTGATGCCGGCGGCCAGCAGCGCGCCGAACGTATCGGGCGCGGCGAGCGCGACCCGGATACCCGAGTAGGCAAGGACGACGAACAGGCCGATCACCACGACCCCGCCGATCAGACCGAACTCCTCGCCGATGATCGCGAAGATGTAGTCGTTGCTCGCGTTCGGCAGGAACAGCCCGCCGGCGAGCCGGCTCTCGCCGAGCCCCGCGCCGAGGAGCCCGCCGAGGCCGAGTGCCAGCAGCCCCTGGATCGTGTGGAACCCGGCCCCGAGCGGGTCGGCCCACGGATTGAGCCACGCCTGAATGCGCTCGATCTGGTAGCCACGGAGGCCGGCGACGATGATCCCGACGACCGCGAGCGCGCCCATCCAGGCGAGATGGAGCATGTTCGCGCCGGCCAGGAAGAACATCGTCAGCGCCGTCAGCCCGAGCACGATCGTCGTCCCCAGGTCGGGCTCCTTGAAGACGAGCGCCACGATCGGGCCGACGATCACGAGGAACGGGATCGTGCCCGTCCAGAAGCCGCGGATCTTCGTGCCGCGCTTCGCGAACCAGTGGGCGAGGTAGATGACCATCGCGAGCTTCGCGATCTCGGCCGGGTGGACCGCGGGCAGCGGACCGACCTTCAGCCAGCGCGCCGACCCACCGACGACGACGTTCAGGCTCGGGACGAAGACGAGGGCAAGGAGCACGAGCGCCACGAGGTACGCCGGCACGGAGATCATTCGCAGGTAGCGATAGTCGACGCGCATCGTGATCGCCATCAGCACGAGCCCCATCGCCGCCCAGGCGATCTGCGGCCCGACGATCGACAGCGTGTCGTCGTCGCGGAGATACGCCTTCATCGCGGACGAGCTGTAGACCATCAGGATGCCGATCGCGATCAGCGACAGGACCGCGACGAGGATCGTGTAGTCGGCCTGGTGGCGCTCGCGCTTCAGCGTCTCCTTGCGCGGCTTGGCCGGTTGGCGGCCGGCGACCGGCCGGACGGCGGCCCGCGTGACTGGCAGCGAGGCGCTCATCGATCCCTCCGTTCGCGAGCTGCGGTGACGCGCCCGACGGCGTCCTTGAACGCCCGACCCCGGGCGGCGTAGTCGACGAACATGTCGAAGCTGGCGGCGGCCGGGCTGAGCAGCACGGTCGCGGGCGCGGTGGCACCGGCGGCGAGCCGTTCGCGGGCGATCGCGTCCGCTTCGGCGACCGCCTCGTCGAGCGACGCCGCGCGGCGGGTGTCGCGCAGGCCCGCCTCACGGAACATCCGTTCGAGCGCCGGGCCCGATTCACCGATCAGCACCGCTGCGACGGCGCGCTCGGCGACGACCGGCGGGAGCCCGGAGAGGTCGACGCCCTTGTCGCGGCCGCCGGCAATCAGCACGATCGGCGGCTGGAACGCGTTGAGTGCCGCGACGACCGCGTCGGGCTGCGTGCCCTGGGAGTCGTTGATGTACCGCACGCCGTCGACGGTGGCGACCGTCTCGAGGCGGTGCTCGACGCCGGTGAAGCCCGCGGCGGTGCGCCGAATCGCCTCGGGCTCGAGGCCGAACCACAGCCCGACGGCGACCGCGGCCAGCGCGTTCGAGACGTTGTGGCGGCCCGGGATTCGCAACTCGTCGAGCGGCATCACACGGCCTGCGCCGTCGGCGACGATCCAGCCGTCGGCCACGCCGACGCCGCGCCTCGGCAGCGGGCCCTCGGCCGTGTAGAACGTGACCGGCGCCGTCCCGAGATCGGCGTAGGCCGCGACGACCGGGTCGTCGGCGTTGAGGATCAGAGCTCCCGAGGGGTCGACGAGCTCGGCCAGGCGCCGCTTCGCCGCGCGGTATCCCTCGAGCGAACCGTGCCGGTCGAGGTGGTCGGAGGTCACGTTCGTGTAGGCCGCGACCGTGGTCCCGCGAGACAGCGTCGGCAGCTGCAGCTCCGACAGCTCGATCACGACTCGGTGCGACGGCGTCAGCTCGGGCAGCCGCTCGACCAGCGGGATCCCGATGTTGCCTCCCAGCACGGCCGGATGCGACGGATCCGCCGCCAGCACCGCGGCGATCAGCGACGACGTCGTGGTCTTGCCCTTCGTGCCGGTGACGCCGACGGTCGGCGCGGGGCAGAGTCGGAGGAAGAGATCGGCCTCGGAGACGAGCGCCGGGCCGCGAGGATCTGCCACGAGGGCCTGGAGCGCGGCGCGGAGGCGAGGCTCGGTCGTCGGGAAGTCCGGGTTGATCGAGGGCGACGTCGCGACGAGCGCGGCACCGGCCCAGGCCGTCGCGGGCTCCACGTCGCGCCCGACGAGGAGACGGATCGCCCGGTCGCCGACGGCATCGACGGCATCGACGAGCTCGGCGGCGGGCCGGCCGTCGTAGATCGTCACGGCGGCCCCGGCGTCGGCGAAGAATCGGGCGAGCGCAATCCCGGATCGGGCGAACCCGAGGACGGTGATCGGCCGCCCGCGGAGGACTCCATCGAGGACGTCGCCGAGCGTCAGCGTATCGAGATCGATCGGGCGATCGGTCGTCATCGTCGCGCTCACGCCAGCTGCCTGATCGAAGCCAGGAAGAGCGTCAGGCCGAGGAGGCTCGCGAGGATCGCCACGATCCAGAACCGGAGCGTGATCTTCTCCTCGTCCCAGCCCGCCAGCTCGAAGTGGTGGTGGAGCGGCGCCATCAGGAAGACCCGCTTGCCGCCAGTGAGCTTGAAGTAGCCGATCTGGATGATGTCGGACAGCGTCTCGATCACGAAGATCAGCCCGATCAGCGGCAGCACCAGGATCTGGCCGGTGATCAGCGCGATGACCGCGAGCGCAGCCCCCAGCGAGAGCGATCCCGAGTCACCCATGAAGATCTGGGCCGGGTGGACGTTGAACCACAGGAAGCCGAGCAGCGACCCGATGATCAGCGAGCACAGGAACGCCAGGTTCGGCTGCTGGGGGTTGTTCAGGAGCGCAACGAGGAGGAACGCCACGAACGCGATCATGAGCGTCCCGCCGGCGAGCCCATCGAGGCCGTCGGTGATGTTGACGCCGTTGCTCGCGGCGATGATCGCGAACGCGGCGAACGTGACGTAGATCGCGGGATCGATGGTGAGCGGGCCATAGAACGGCACGGCGATCTGGTCGATCGCGTACGTCCGCTGGATGAGGAACGCGGCCGCGACCGCGAACACGACCTGCCAGATCAGCTTCTGGCGAACCCGGATCCCCTCCCCCGTCTTCGCGTTCAGGTAGTCGTCGAACGCACCGAGCAGGCCGACGCCGGCGAGTGTCGCGAGCGGCGCGTAGATGCCGCCCTCGGGCGGCCAGCGCAGCAAGAGGTAGAGGACGACGACGACGACGATGATCAGCGCCCCGCCCATCGTCGGCGTCCCGTGCTTGACGAGGTGCGCCTCCGGGCCCTCGATCCGGATCTGCTTCGTGAACCCCGTGGCCCGGAGCATCCGGATATACGGCGGCATGAGGATGACCATGATCGCGAACGCGAGCAGCAGGCCCTGGATCAGCTCGACGGTCACGTGTCGCTGCCGCCGCGAGCGTCCAGCGTGGCGACGAAGTCGTCGACGAGCAGGTCGAGCGCGACGCCGCGGGACGCCTTGACGAGGATCACGTCGCCGTCGGCGACCATCCCTTCGAGCTCCGCGAGCGCCGCTGCCCGGTCGGGCGCTTCGACGAGCGCATCCCCGGCGAGGCCCGCTGCACGGGCACCCCGCGCGATCCCGGCCACGCCCGCCTCACCGACGACGATGAGCCGGTCGGCCGTCGCCGCGGCCGCGGTCCCCACCCGCTCGTGGCCCGCTTCGTGGTCGTCACCCAGCTCCAGCATCTCGCCGAGCACCGCGATCCGACGACCGGGCATCCCGGCAAGCAGGTCGAGCGCCGCCAGCACGGATCCGGGAGAGGCGTTGTAGGAATCGTCGACGATCGTCACGCCGCCCCGACGGATGAGGACCGCCCGATGCGGCGCGGACCAGCCCAGCGCGAGTGCCGCTGCGACGCGATCTGCGGGGAACCCGGAGGCCAGCCCGACCGCGGCCGCGGCGAGCGCGTTGTGAACGGCGAGCCGGCCGAGCGTCGGGATCGAGACGGGGCGGCGGGCTCCATCCGCGACGAGCTCGAAGCGCATCCCGTCGGTGCCGGCCGACGCGACTTCGTCCGCGCGAACCATCGCATCGGGCGCGAAGCCGTACGTCATCACCCGGGCATCGGTCCGCGACGACATCCGGCGGACACGCTCGTCGTCGGCGTTGAGGATCGCGACCCCGTCTGGCGGCAGCGCCTCGACGAGCTCGCCCTTCGCCTGCTCGACGGCGTCGAGCGTGCCGATGCGCGAGAGATGCACCGCCTGCACCGCGGTCACGACCCCAATCTCCGGCCGGCCGATCGCGGCCAGTTCGGCGATCTCGCCGCCGACGTACATCCCCATCTCGAGGACCGCGGCCTGGTGATCCGGCCGCAGCCGGAGCACCGTCAGCGGCAACCCGATTTCGTTGTTCTGGTTGCCCTCGTTCTTCAGCGTGACGAGCTCGGACGCGAGGACGGTCGCGATCGCCTCCTTCGTCGAGGTCTTCGCGATCGAGCCCGTGACGCCGACGACGAGCGGATCGAATCGGCGTCGCCAGCCGGCGGCGACGGCGTGGAGCGCCCGGAGCGGGTCCTCCACCTGGACGATCGTCGCGTCGACCTCGTCGAGGGCGACACCGTCGGGCGGCCGCGCGACGATCGCCGCCGCCGCGCCTGCCGCGATGGCCGAGCCGACGTAGTCATGACCGTCGACGCGTTCGCCCGGCAGGGCCACAAACAGGTTCCCGGAGACGACCTCGCGGGAGTCGACTGCGCCACCGAGAATCGGTCGGGAGGAGGTGGCCAGGAGCCGGCCGCCGGTGGCTTCGACCAGGTCCCCTGCGGTCAACCTCGGATCGGCGACGTCGCCCTCGGGCCCGGGACGAATCGCGGGATCGGTCACGCGGTCCAGTGTCGCATAGGAGCCCCTCACCGGCCGGTCGACGCGAGGTCCGTGACCGGCGGACGACGCTCCGGCAGCAGCCCTGGCCGGGTGATCGCGTCGGTCGCGATCCGCCGGAACAGCTCGAACGACATCACCGGCATCTCGAGCTGGCCGACGCGGGCAATGCTCGGCGTGCCCTCGTTGATCCGGACGGCGACGACGAGATCCGGCACGCCCGTCTCCCGGCCGATGTAGCCGACGAAGCTGTAGTTGAACAGGTTGTGCTTCCAGTCACCGCGCCCGCCGCGCGCCGTCGGGTCCCAGATCTGCGCGGTACCGGTCTTGCCGCCGACGTCGTAGCCCTTCACGAGGGTTCGGTCGCGGTAGAACGGCACCTCGGTGACGACGTGGCGCATCATCGACGTGAGCGTGATCGAGAGCGACGGGTCGATGACCTGACCGCGGCTCGTCGGTGTGACGTCCGTCGACCCGATCGACTTCACGACGTGGGGCTGGACGAGCATCCCGCCGTTGACCATCGCCGAGAAGGCGGTCGCGAGCTGGATCGGCGTGACGGCGACGCCCTGGCCGAACGAGCCGTTGGCAAGGTCGATCTGCTGCCACTGGGTGATCGTCGGGTCGTTGACGAGGCCGTGGACTTCGCCCGCGAGGTCGATCCCGGTCTTCGCCCCGAAGCCCATCTTCGACCACGTCCCGTGCAGGATCGCGGACGACTCCTTCGTGTCCGCGCCGAGGGCCAGCGCGACCTTCGCCGCGACCACGTTCCGCGAATAGGCGATGCCGTCCTCGAACGTCATCCAGCCCTTGCCCCGGCGGTCGGCGTCATCCACGTGTGTCCGGCCCTTGTCGAGCATGAGCGTCCCGACGTCCTTGATCTTCGTCTTCGTCGTGACCGTGTGGGTCTCGAGGCCGGCGATCGCGGTGAGCATCTTGAAGACCGAGCCGGGCTCGTACACGGAGCTCACGACCGGGTCGATGAAGCGGTTCGGGTCGATCGCGGCGACCGACTGGTAGTTGTTCGCGTCGTACGACGGGTACGTCGACTCGGCGAGGACCTCGCCGGTGTACGGGTCGATGACGACCGCGGAGACGCTCTTCGCGGTGTCGGCGGCCCATGCCGCGAGGACCTCCTGCTCAACGGCGAGCTGGAGGCCGGCGTCGATCGTGAGCTGGATATCCTCGCCGGGCGTTCCCGCGTCCTCGATGACCGCGGTGTCGGGGACGGCCCGGCCGGAGACGTCGCGCTGCGCGTGCACGATCTTGGGCCGGCCGGCGAGCTGGTCCTGGTAATACTGCTCGACGCCGTACTGGCCCTCGCCGTCGCGATTCACGAAGCCGAGGAGCTGCGCCGCGAGCGTCGAATCGGGGCCGCCTCCGTCGTGCGGATAGACCCTCACCGGCTCTGGCTCGAGCGTGACCGCCTCGATGCGACCCGATGTCGCCGCCGCGCGGACGAGGTCCGCCTTCTGGCGCTCGAGGCCGTGGATCAGGACGACGTACTTGCGGTTCGTCAGCATTCGCTGCGTCAGCAGGTCAGCGTCCTCGTCCTTGAGCCGAAGAATGCTGACGAGCTCCGCGGCGACCTGCTGGCGGCGTTGCGGAGTCAGCAGCGATGGCATCGCCGCGAGCCGCTCGCGGTCGACGGTCGTCGCGAGGACGACGACGCCGCTCCGGTCGTAGATGTCGCCGCGGCGGCTGGGCGTTTCGCTCCGCATCGTCGTCTGCTCGAACGCCTCCTGGGCGAGGCGCTGCTGCTGGGTCACCTGCCAGTAGGCCAGGCGCGCGACGAGCGATGCGGCGATCACGACGAACGTGATCAGCAGCAGCAGCATTCGGCGACGGGAGTCGGTCCGTCCGAGCATTCGGTCGTCTCTCGATCAGGTCCTGGTCGGTTCGGTCAGTCGCTTGTCACGGGTTGCGCTGGGTGACGACGACGGGCTCGCCGAGCACGAGCGGCTCCGTGAGCTGCCCGAGACCGGCGTCGATCGATTGCTTGCGGATCGCCGGTTCCCGGCCGAGCCGGTTGAGATCCGAGAGGAGCTCCTGCTTGCGCTGGAGCAGCGCGTCGCGCTCGCCGAGCATCTGGTTGATGTCGTAGCCGGTCGCGGAGACGCGGACCGACTGTGCGAGCGAGAAGAACGCGAGGGCGAACGCAACGACGATCCCGCCGAGCACGAACGACAGCCGGTTCGACCGACGTCGGGCCCGGATCGCCCCGCGAACCCGACGCCGGGCCGGTGGCGGTGGTTCGCCGCGACGTCGGGCTCGGGTCGGGAAGAGCGGTGACTGGGGACGTGCGCCCTCGTAGATGGCCACGCGCTAGTCGCTCAGGCCATAGCGGAGCCGCGGCAGCCGCGGGTCCAGGAACGCGAAGGGGTCGTTCGACGAGGTGGCTGCCGGCTCGTCGAAGTCGTTCTCCGACTGCTCCGGGAAGTGCGATCGCGACGTCCGCTCGCGCAGCTCGTGCTGGCGGCGGCCGTAGGCCCTGCGACGGCTCGATTGGTGGCGCTTGCTCATCGTGGCAACCTCCTTCCCGGTACTGGCGTGGTCCGATGTGCTCAGGCGGCCATGCGCTCGGCGGCCCGCAGGCGCGCGCTCCTCGCGCGGGGGTTCTCGGCGATTTCGGCGTCGGTCGGGGTGAGCGAGGGGCGCGTCACGAGGCGCAGCCGCGGCGATCGCCCGCACACGCAGACCGGCAGCTCCGGCGGGCAGACGCAGCCCTTGCGCTCGGTGTCGAGGAACCGCTTCACGATGCGGTCCTCGAGCGAGTGATACGAGAGAACGACGAGCCGGCCGCCCGGCCGCAGGAGGTCAACCGCGGCGGCCAGCCCGTCCTGGAGTGCATCGAGCTCCTCGTTGACGGCGATTCGGAGTGCCTGGAAGACACGGGTCGCGGGATGGATCCTTCTTCGTCCGCGAGGGTTCCCGGGAGAGACGCGCTCGACGAGCGCGGCCAGCTCCTCTGCCGAGGCAACTGGCGCCGTCCTTCGTGCATCGACGATCGCCCGGCCGATCCGTCGCGCGTTCGGCTCCTCGCCGAAGCGCCTGAACAACGCGGTCAGCTCGTCGGCGTCGAGCGTCGCGAGCAGCTCCGCGGCCGGCACGCCGCGGCTCGTGTCGAATCGCATGTCGAGTGGGCCGCCGGCACGAATGCCGAAGCCGCGGTCGGTGTCGGCGAGCTGGAAGCTCGACAGGCCCAGGTCGAACAGCAGGCCGTCCACCGCGCCGAAGCCCTCCTCGGGCGCGACGGTCGCGAGCTCTCGGAAGTTCGCCTGCCGCAGGACCAACCGATCGCCGAATCGCTCGCGCAGCCGCGCGTCGACTCTGGCGATGGCCGCCCCATCGGCGTCGAGACCGAGGAGGCGGCCATCAGGGTTGGTCGCCTCCAGGATCCGCTCGGTGTGCCCACCGCCGCCGAGGGTGGCGTCGATCTGAAGGCTGCCGGACGCCGGAGAGAGCATCGACATGACCTCCTCCGCCAGCACCGGCATGTGCCCTTCCTTCATCACTCCTCCACCCACGACGGACGGATCCCGAGCGGACCCTGGAAGCGCATGTGGTGCACGCCTAGATCCCCAGCCCCTCGAGGGCCTGCGCGAGCGACTCCGGGTCCTCGAGGGACCGGCGGTAGTCGTCCCAGCGGGCCGGGGCCCAGATCTCGGCGTGGTCGCGCGAGCCGACGACGACGGCTTCGGACTGCAGGCCGGCGGTCTCGCGCAGGTAGGCCGGAACGAGGACGCGGCCCTGGCTGTCCAGGGTCGTATCGGCCGCGCCGGCAAAGATGAATCGCTGAAAGCGGCGAGCGCCCTCGTCGGTGATGGGCAGCGTCGCGACCTTGTCGGCGAGGGCGTCCCAGCCGGCCTTGGTGTGGATCGCCAGACACGAGTCGAGCCAGCGCGACACGACAGCGCCGTCGTCGAGCTGGGCGCGGAACTTCGAAGGGACGGCGATCCGTCCCTTGTCGTCCACCGAATGCCGGTACTCGCCGGTGAACACGTGGCGGGCTTCCCCACTTGCGGGTTGTTGCGCGAATGAGTGCGCGGATCGTGGTGTCTTGTTCCCCACTTTGGGCCACTTCACACCACTTCAGCGCATCATACCGCCATCGGGAACCCCGTCAATGGGGAATTTGCAAGCGTGAGCCGCACGGACCCGCATGGCGGGTCACCTGGCGTCGAAGCTCCGTGGCTGCGACCTCCGGCGCGCCTGGAGCGCTGGCTCCGCCGACGTTTGACCCGCCGTTCGATCGAGCTATGGCCTCAGGCCTGGGTTGACCCGCCCGCCGAGTCGGCGTCGGTGCTCGGCGTCAAGCGCTCAGCGCGTCCGCCGCGAACGACGCCATGTCGGGAAACTCCGCGTCCGGCTGGGCGACTGCCGGCGGCGTCGCGCCGGAGCCCTCGCGGCCGGCGCGGCGGTTGATCCAGACCGACCGCAGGCCCAGCTCCTTGGCCGGCACGTGGTCGTGATACAGGCTCTGGGCGACGTGCAGGATCCGCTCGCGCGGCAATCCGATCCGCTCGAAGGCGAGCTCGAACGTGCGGTGGCTGGGCTTGTAGCTGCCCGCCTGCTGGGCAGTGACGATCCAGTCGAACGTCACGCCGAGGCGCCGGCTGGACGCGGCGAAGAGGTCGTCGTCGCAGTTCGTGATCGGGGCAAGCTTGTAGCGACGCGTGAGATCCGCGAGCGCGGCCGCGGAGTCCCGGAACGCCGGCCAGTCACCCACGGACCCGGCGAACGCGTCGACTTCGACGTCGGTCGCCTCGAACCCCAGGTCCGAGCAGACGCCGCGACACGCCCGTCCGAGCACCTCGCGATAGCGCAGGTACGGACCTTCCTCGAGCCTTGCCTCGTGGCCCGCGTACCTCGTCAGCAGGTCCTCGTCGGCGACGTCGACACCGTGTGCCCGCGTCACCGCCCCGAGGCCGGCCGCGATCCCCGCCTCCCAGTCGATCAGCGTCCCGTAGCAGTCGAAGGTCAGGACCTCGACGCCGGAGTAGTCGATCGCACCCATCAACGCGTCACCGGGTCGGCGGCGGCATGCGGATCTCGTCGCCGGCGTGGATGTTCGTCGGGTTCGTGATCGCCGGATTCATCGAAAGCACGTCGCCGTACTCCACCCCGAAGTAATTGACGATGCTCCGGAGGTTGTCACCGGCGCGAACCGTGTAGATCCAGCAGTCCGCGGCGTTCGGGCACGGGACGAGGAGCAGGTAGCGGTCGCTCGTCGGTCTCGGGGCTGGGGGCGTCGGCGGCGCCGGCGTCGGGGCAGGCGTCGGTGGAGCGGGCGTCGGCGTCGGCGTCGCGGGTGGCTCCGTCGGCGGAGTCGCGGGCGGTGCGGCCGCATCGGTTGACCCGACGCTCGGCTCGGCGATCGTCGCGGCCGGCGATGAGACGACCGACGAGGGCGATGCCACGACCGCGGCCTGTGACGGAGCCGAGGCCGCAGCGGCGGCCGGCAGGTCGAAACTCCCGCGGACGAGCAGGAAGCCGACGGACATCGCGGTCGCCGCGACGAGCAACAGCGCAGAGGCAACGACCGGAGTCGACGGCGTGCGCCGATCCCGGAGCGGGACGAGCGAATCGGCCGCGACGAGTGAGCCGCGCAGATACAGCGGACAGTTGTTGTGTCCGCTCGTCAGGCACACCAGCTCCTGCTGACGCGGCGACTGGGGTGTGGGTTCGCCCACGGCCACGCAGCGGTTCGCGGGGTGGACCGCCTCGATGGGCGGCGCGGCCACACCGGCATCGTCGACCGTCCGGAAGAACGGACAGGTGTCGGGGATCGGCGAACGCGTTGCCGGATCCGCAAGCGCGCCGATCGTCGCGGCGAGCGATTCGCCGGCGATCGGCGGGGTGGATTCGACGACCTGGTCCCACGAGATGGGTTCGACGGATGGCGAGACTTCCTCCCCGTCCGCAGTCGGGCGGCCGTCCTGCTCCACGAACCCTCCGGTGCACAGACCCCTCGCTGGACGCCGCAAATCTAGTACGTTTAGCGTGTTGTCGTTGGCTGCCGGGGGGTGTTAGGCTCCGCCGCCCGACCGGGCGTGCGGCTCGGCGAAGAGAGATTCGAGGCCCAGTCCGAAACTCGATGGCCCTACCGCTCCCGATCGTGCCCCCGGATCCGGAGGCCTATCGGCTCGCCCCCCAGCGAATCAAGCGGTGCACGTTCCGGCGCCTCATCCAGGTCGATGCCGGACCGGACCGCGTCTACGACGTCGAGTGCCTCCTGCCCGACCGTCGCGTGCCGATCCCGCTCGGGAACCTCGAATCGGCCGCCCCGATCTGCAACGCCTGCACGGCGCCGCACACCTTCCGGCCGGACGAGGACTAGCGGCAGCCGTCGAGCGCCCGCGACGTCTCATCCAGGGCGCGTAGCCTTGGTAACCGCGTCAGCCGGTCCCTCACTTGCTCGATGCCGCCAGTGGCGGTGACTAGGAAGTTCGCCATGCTCGGGTACCGGCCAACCGACGGTTCGACGCGGTGTACCAGGGCGCTGTGCGGTGGTTGCGAAGTCGCAGCGGCCGGCTGCCAGGCGGAAGGCCGATGTCAGCGAGGCGGTCTGTAAGCCGAGTTCTGTCGTGGCGAAACGCCACGGATGGCCATCCATCTGAGGCCGCCGGTTGCCCGACGGCTCATGCGGCCGACCCGAGGGCTGGGCAGCGCGCCTCTCCCCCGGCGGGTTGCCCCGCGCGGGTTGCGCCCTCCTATTTGGCCTTGCACCGGGTAGAGCTTGCCGCGTTTCACTCCGGCCGAAGCCGGCATCGTCACTGTGGCGCTGGTCCTCGCCTCGCGGCGGACGGGTGTTGCCCGCTACCCTGCGCTGCGGTGCTCGGACTTTCCTCACGCCGTCGGTTGCCCGATCGTCGCGCGACCATCCGACCGCCTCGCTGACCGCCGAATTCTACCGGCCGAACGCGAGCGCTTCGTCAGCCACCGACTGCGTCCACGGCGAACACGATGTCGCCGGCCGAGCCTGACAGGACGAGCCGGCCCTCGGGATCGATCGAAGCGTCCGTGACCGCGACGAGGACGTCCGAGAACGCCTTCTCGATGGGTTCAAGCGCGGGAGCATCGCATCCGCGCGCGGTCATGGCGAGCTGCGTGAACGCGATGTGGCCGGTCGATGGGTCGTAGGTGTACGGCGAGAACCAGTCGTTGCAGCCGCCGGAGCCGTTGGCGTCGGTGACCATGAACCGGGCGGTCGGCTCGCTGCCGGCGACCGGCCGCTGACCGTTGATGGAGACGGCGCGCCAGGCGGTGTTCGTGAGCGTCGCGGGATGCGCCTCGCGGGTCAGCGGACCGCAAGCCGCGAGCAGGAGAGCTCCGACAAGCAGGAGCCCTCCGACTAGGCGCGACGTCACCCCGGCGTTGGCGCCGGTGCGAAGAGAATCTCGCCCCCGGGCCCGGCGATCAGCAGCTGCCCGCCGTCGTCGATCGCGGCCGTCGTCGCGGCGTTCAGCGCCTTCGTGAAGGCGGCCTCGACGGTGTTTACCGGGTCCTCGCATGCCATCATCGTCATCCCCACCTGCGAGAACTCGATCTCGCCGTCGCCGTAGGCGTAGCCGCCGAAGAAGCCGTTGCAGCCGGTGTTGCCATTGATGCGTTGGTCATCGGCAAAGACCAACGTGGGCTCGCGGCCCTGGAGCGGTGCCGCGCCGGAGACCGAGATGGCCGTCCAGCTGCTGCCGGCGAGGGACTGCGGAGCGGTCGGGGTGGGGCTCATCTCAGCGCCGGCCTGCGAGCAGCCGGCGAGAACGAGGGACAGCAGAACCAGGAGGAACGTCGCGCGCTTCATCCCGCACCGGACGTCCCTCCCCGTTCCGCGGTTCCCGGCCGCCGTACCACGGACGCCGGCCCGCCGGCCGCGACCCGATCGATCGCCTCGTTCGCGAGCGCATCCGCGGCACCGTTCTGGGCCCGCGGCACGTGGTCCGCGGACCAGCGCGAGAAGCTTCGGAGCGTCCGACGCGCCTCTTCCCAGAGCGGGATCAGCTTCGCGTCCTTGACCCGCCAGCGGCCGGCCAGCTGCTCGACGATCAGCTTCGAGTCAAGCAGCATCGTGACTTCCGTCGCGCCCAGGTCACGGGCGAGGGCGAGCGCCCGGACGACGCCCGTGTACTCGGCGACGTTGTTCGTCTGGATCCCGAGGTAGTCGGAGATCGACGCGTCGGGCGGCGCCAGCGGCTGGCGCGCGTCGGGCCGCGCGGCGTCGATCAGGACCGCTCCGGCGGAGGCGGGCCCAGGGTTGCCGCGCGCCGCGCCGTCGGTTCGGATGATGAATCGGCGAGGCCCGTCGCCGGCGGCCTGGGCCGGAGGCTCGTCGTCCCAGAGCGTCAGCTCGGGCTCCCGTCCGTCGGCGAGGGACCGACCGCAGCGTCGGCGGCGGGCGCGGCCGCCGGTGCCTTCGCCCTGTCGCCGCCCCGGAGCCTCCGCCAGAAGATCTGGATCGGGTCGTAGTAGCGGTCGGCGACGCGCTCCTTGAGCGGGATGATCGCGTTGTCCGTGATCTTGATGTGCTCCGGGCACACCTCGGTGCAGCACTTCGTGATATTGCAGAGCGCGATTCCGCCCTCGTCCTTGAGGTGTTCGAGGCGGTCCGCCTGGTCGATCGGGTGCATCTCGAGGCCGGCGCTGCGGACGAGGAACCGGGGGCCCATGAACGGCTGCTTCGTCTCGTGGTTGCGAAGCACGTGGCAGACGTCCTGGCACAGGAAGCACTCGATGCACTTCCGGAACTCCTGGACGCGCTCGATGTCCTCCTGCTGCCAGCGCCACGTCTCCTGCGGCTGGTCCGCCGGCGGCTGGAACGGCGGGATCGCCCGGTTGACCTCGTAGTTCCACGACACGTCGGTCACGAGGTCACGAACGAGCGGAAACGCCCGCATCGGCTCGACCTGGATGGTCTCACCCTCCTCGAAGTCGGATAGTCGCGTCTTGCACGTCAGGCTCGGGCGACCGTTGACCTCTGCGCTGCACGAGCCGCACTTCGCCGCCTTGCAGTTCCAGCGGACCGCGAGATCCGGCGCCTCGTTCGTCTGGATCCAATGAAGCGCATCGAGGACGACCATGCCCTCCTCTGCCGGCACGTCGAATTCCTCGAAGCGGCTCTCGGTCGTCGGCGAGCCCCGGAACACGCGGAGGTGGGCGTCGGCCATCAGTGAGCCTCCTTCGCGAGCAGGCCCCGGAGCTCGTCGGGCAGCTTGGGCAGCTTGGACGTCCCGACCTCCAGGCCGTCGACACCGAGCCTGACGACGCTGTTCTTCGTGCCCCACTTCTTGTCGTCGGGCTCCGGGAAGTCGATCCGACTGTGAGCACCGCGGCTCTCTTCACGCTGCCGGGCGCTGCGGGCGATGGCCTCGGACACGACGATCATGTTGCGGACGTCAAAGGCGAGGTTCCACGAAGGGTTATAGGCGCGGCCGCCCGAGACCCGAACATTCGGCCAGCGGCGACGGAGGGCGTCGAGGCTCTTGATCGCCTCGTCGAGATCGTCGGCGGTTCGGAAGATGCCGACCCGTGACTGCATGACCGCCTGGAGCTCTTCGTGGAGCCGGTACGGGCTCTCGCCCTCACCGCGATCGTCCGGCTGGAACGGCGCCGATAGCTCGCCCAGGGCGGCCTGGATGGCGGCCGGGTCGAGCCACGGCTCGTCGTCGTGCGTCTTCGCATAGTCCGCGGCGCCTGCCCCGGTGCGCTGACCGAAGACGAGCAGGTCCGAGAGCGAGTTGCCGCCCAGCCGATTGGCACCGTGCATCCCGCCCGACACCTCGCCGGCGGCGAACAGGCCCGCCCGTGTCGTCGCGCCGGTCTCGGGGTCAACCCTGATGCCGCCCATGATGTAGTGGGTCGTCGGCCCTACCTCCATCGGCCCCGCCGTGATGTCGACGTCGGCGAGCTCCTTGAACTGCTCGTACATCGAGGGCAGCTTCCGCCGGACGTGATCGGCGGGCAGGTAGCTGATGTCGAGGAAGACGCCGCCGTGCGGTGAGCCGCGGCCCTCGCGGACCTCGGTGTAGATGGCCCGCGCGACGTTGTCCCGTGTCGAGAGCTCCGGTGGCCGCCGCGCGTCGGTCGTCCGGCCGGCGCTCAGCGCCTCGACCCAGGTGGCCGCCTCCGCATCGGAGGCCGCGTATTCGTCCCGACGGTCGTCCGGGAGGTACTTCCACATGAAGCGGTCGCCGTCCTTGTTGCGAAGGATCCCGCCCTCGCCCCGGACGGCTTCGGTCACGAGAAGGCCGCGCACGCCGGGCGGCCAGACCATGCCGGTCGGGTGGAACTGGACGAACTCCATGTCGATCAGCTCGGCGCCAGCGAGGTACGCCAGCGCCTGGCCGTCACCGGAGTACTCCCACGAGTTCGAGGTGATTTGGAAGGCACGGCCAACGCCGCCCGTGGCGAGCACCGTCGCCTTGGCCGGGAACACCACCGGCTCCCCGGACTGGCGCCAGTAGCCGAGCGCACCGCGGACCTGGTCGCGGCCGTTGATGAGATGGGTGATCGTGCATTCCATGTAGACCGCGATGCCCGCGGCGACGACCCGGTCCTGGAGCGTCCGGATCATCTCGAGGCCAGTTCGGTCGCCGACGTGCGCCAGCCGCGGATGGGAGTGGCCGCCGAACGGCCGCTGGAGGATCCGTCCGTCGCGCGTCCGATCGAAGACAGCGCCCCACGCCTCCAGCTCGCGGACGCGGTCCGGCGCCTCCATCGCGTGGAGCTGGGCCATCCGCGGGTTGTTCAGCAGCTTGCCGCCGACCATCGTGTCGCGGAAGTGGGTCTGCCAACTGTCGCGGTCATCGACGTTGCGGAGTGCCGCCGCCACGCCGCCTTCGGCCATGACCGTGTGGGCCTTGCCGAGCAGCGACTTGCAGACGAGGCCGACGTTGGCGCCCGCGTCGGCCGCCTCCATCGCCGCGCGCAGACCTGCACCGCCTGCGCCGATGACGAGGACGTCGTGCGGGTGTCGCTCGAGCCGGTCGATCACGGGGTGGTCACGCGGTCACGCGCTCAGAAGTGGATCGCTGGGTCGGTGATGATCCCCAGCGCCAGGAGCCGGACGTAGACGTCGGCGAACGTGACGGTCAGCAGGCTCGCCCAGGCCCAGAACATGTGGTGGCGGTTGAGGCTCGTGAGACTGCGCCAGCCGGCGTAGCGCACCTGGGCCCGGCGGCTGCACGAGAAGCAATCCATCTTGCCCCCGACGAGGTGGCGCAGCGAGTGGCACGAAAACGAATAGCCGCTCAGCAGCGCGGCGTTGAAGAACAGCACGAACACGCCCAGACCGATCCGTACGCCGCCGCTCGGCGGGAAGATCGAGGCGACCGAGTCGACCCAGAGGAAGAAGAGCGGGATGAACGCGAGATAGAGGAAGTAGCGATGGAGGTTCTGGAGGATGAACGGGAACGCCGCCTCCAGCGAGTACCGCTTGTGAACCGTCGGCTCGCCCACGGCGCAGCCCGGCGGGTCCGCGAAGTAGAAGCGGTAGTAGGCCTTCCGGTAGTAGTAGCAGGTCGCCCGGAAGCCGAGCGGGATCCACAGGATCAGCAAGCCGGGGCTGATGAACCAGGGCAGCGAATCCTCGAACAGGAGCGGCGAGAAGAGCGGCGAGAGGTAGCCATCGACCTCGTATGGCGTCTGGAACAGCGGCCACAGCAGGATGCCGCTGACGAACAGGTACGTTGCGCAGACCGTGAAGACGACAGCCTGCACGCCGGGAGCGAGCCACCACGTGTCCTTGCGCGATGTCTTCCCGAGACCGAGCGCCGCCGTTCCGGGCGGCTTCATCGGCGTGCGGAGGGGCGCGCGGATCGGGCTCCGGATCACGGCCATGGCGGCTGGGCGACCTCGTCACGGTGCCGGGCGCTGGGTAGTGGGCGCGACCGGCCGGGAGCTTCGATTCTAGCCGGTGGTGGCGCCGCACAGGCGCGTGTCGCGAGGGCGGGACCGTCTCCTGGGAGGTCGCTGCTCATGCCTGGGCGGTTGGGACGGCGGCGAGCCGCTCGATGATCGCGTCCCCGAAGGCCCGCGTGCCCGCGTTGCCGCCGAGGTCGTAGGTGACCGTCCGGCCCTCGGCGATGACGTCGCGGACGGCCCGCTCGACGCGGTCGCCGGCGTCGGGGTAACCCAGATGCCGGAGCATCAGCGCTCCGCTGAGGATGAGCGCGGTCGGGTTGGCCTTGTCCTGGCCGGCGTACTTCGGGGCCGAGCCATGGACCGGCTCGAAGACCGCGGCTTCGGTGCCGATGTTCGCGCCGGGCGCCACGCCCAGTCCCCCGACGAGACCGGCCGCGAGGTCGCTGACGATGTCGCCGTAGAGGTTCGGCAGCACGAGCACGTCGTACAGATCGGGCTTCTGGACGAGCTGCATGCACATGTTGTCGACGATCCGGTCCTCGAACTCCACGCGGCCGGCGAAGTCCGCGGCGACGGTCCGGACACTCTCGAGGAACAGGCCGTCAGACAGCTTCATGATGTTGGCCTTGTGGACCGCCGTCACCTTGCGGCGGCCGTTGGCGACCGCGTAGTCGAACGCGAACCGGGCGATGCGCTCCGAGGCGGCCCTCGTGATGATCTTGATCGATTCCGCGGCGTCCGGGCCGACCATGTGCTCGATGCCGGCGTAGAGGTCCTCGGTGTTCTCGCGGACGATGACGAGGTCGACGTCCTCGTAGCGGGTCTCGAGCCCCTTGATCGAGCGGGCCGGGCGGAGGTTCGCGTACAGGCCGAGCGCCTGGCGGAGCGTGACGTTGACGCTCCGGAAGCCCTCGCCCACCGGCGTCGTGATCGGGCCCTTGAGCGCAACCTTGTTGGCGCGAATCGAGTCGAGGACGTGATCCGGCAGGGGCGTGCCGTGGGTCGCGATCAGCGCCTCGCCGGCGTCCACGACCTCCCACTCGAACTCGATGCCGGTCGCGTCGAGGACGCGGCGAGTGGCCTCCGCCAGCTCCGGACCGATGCCGTCGCCGGGGATGAGGGTGACACGGTGGGCCATGGCCCGATTGTATCCGTGCTCGGGGGCGTGGCGCGGCCGGCCACCGGGAAGCGACCGGCCGCGAGCCAGACGAACGTCAGGGCAGGGGCTGCGCGAGCCGCTGCCAGCTCGCGAAGTTTGGAATTCCCTCCGACAGACGAGTCCCCTTCCCGGATTCGAGATCGAACAACCAGGTCGTGCCCTTGCCGATGTTGAGGATCGCGGTCCGACCATCGGGCGAGAACGCGTAGGAGTACTCGTCATCCCAGAGGAACGGCGGCCCGAGTGATCGGGCGTGGCTGGTGCCGTCACTTGGCGCGACGGCGAGCCGGCCCGTGTCACCCGTCTGAGTCCACAGCAACAACTGCGTGCCATCGGGCGAGAAGATCGGTTCGTGCTCGTCCACCTCCCCGTCGGCCCGCGGGTCGAAGGTCACCTGCGTATCGGAGCCCGTCGCGAGGTCCCGCAGGTGAATGTGCCATCCGATGCCGTTTCCCGAGGAATCCGCCTCGACGTTCGAGAAGGCAATTCTTTGCCCGTCGAGCGCGACGGCCAGGTTGTTGTAGTGCGAGGAAGCGACTGGTGCGACTTGGCGGAACGCGGTCCCGTCTCGCTTGACTGCATAGAGCCCGTTCTCAGGGTCCTCTGGCTTGTCGCGGGCCGTGAAGAGCAGCTCGTCGCCATTCGGGGGCAGCCAGTACACGTCGTTATCGACGCCGAGCGGCAGGTCCAGTGTGTGCAGTGGCGCCTTGCCCGTCGCATCGACGATCGACAGCAGGCGTTTGCCCGTACCGGCCTGCGTATGGACCACGGCGATGGCGTCATCAGCAGGAGACCACTCGAACCAATCCGCGTAGAGCAGCGTGTCGGTTAACGCGCGGACGCCGCTGCCGTCCGCGTTCGCCACCATGACGAGATCCTGGCCGGCGGTCGGTTCGCGCCAGAAGATGAACCGCGTGCCGTCATGCGAGAACCATGGAGCGAAATCGAACGATGGGCCGCCCACGATGATCCGGGAGTTCGAACCATCGGCGTCGGCGGCGATGATGTCGCCGGACTGGCTCCAGGACACGATCGAGCCGTTAGCGGCGGGTCCGAACGGCGGGGGCACCCGCTGATTGCGGGACCCGACCGCGAAGACTGCGGCCGCTGCGATCGCCAGGATCAGGAGGGCGACGATCGCGAGCCGCCCGTATCGCGGCAGGGCGAACGTCGAGGCGCGTGCGGTTACGTCCACGGGAAGCCACCTTTCGGGGCTCGACCACCACCGCCGCTGGGGCTCGCGCGCCACCCGATCCACGAGCTCGTCGAGGTAGTCGGGCAGCGCCTCGCCCGCGTCCGCGCGGAACCACTCGGCGAGCGTGCGGTCGAGATCGAGTCTCGTCGTCATGCCGTCGGTTCCTCCGCGTACGCAGGCACGAGCCGCGCGTCGGCAGCCAGCGCGCCCCGGAGGTCGTCCGTTGCGCGATGGAGCCGGGACTTCGCCGTACCGAGCGGAATCCGCAGGGAATCGGCGATTTCAGGCACGGAGAGGTCGAGATAGTGTCGGAGGACGAGGATCGCGCGGTCTTCCGGGCGAAGCCGGCGGAAGGCACGCTCCAGCTGGTCCTGGTCGGCGATGGCCGACGACGCGTCTGCCACGGCGCCTCCGATGTCGATCACCGTCGTCGTGATCGGTCGACGACGTTGGGTCCGGAGCTCGTCGAGACAGGCCCGAACGACAAGACGCCGGATCCAGGCGTCGAATCGGTCGGGATCCCGAAGCGTGGGCAGGTCCCGCCACGCGCGAAGCAGGCCGTTCTGGACGGCGTCCTTCGCCAGGTCGGGATCCCGCAGGATCAGTCTCGCGACGGCGTCGAGGCGCGCGAGCGACGCGGCCGCGAGGTCCGTGAAGGCCTCGCGATCACCACGTTGCGCCCGTTCCACCAGCTCGCGCTGCATGTGCCCCTCGATCGTGGCGCGGTCGGGATCGCCGCGCTACCCCCTTGGCGGATCCGGCACGGGATTTCGTTCCGATTCCATTCAAACCCGACGCGGTACCATCGCGTCCCATCCCCGGCCGTCCCACGGCCTCCCATCGGCCCTCCGAGGAGTGCGTTGCCCGCGTGAAGATCCAGGAAGCCGACGCAAAGTCGCTGCTCGTCGCCCAGGGCCTGCCGGTCCCTGACTGGGCTGTCGCCCACACCGTTGACGAGGCCGTCGAGGCAGCCGGGCGCTTCCTCGAGGGCGGCGCCGGTAAGGTCGTGATCAAGGCCCAGGTGCTCGTCGGCGGCCGGGGCAAGGCCGGCGGGGTGAAGCTGGCCGCGTCGGCCGACGAGGCGCGCGACGTCGCGGGGGCCATCCTCGGGATGGACATCAAGGGCTTCACCGTCCGCAAAGTCCTTGTCGGCCCGGCGGCGGACATCGTCCGGGAGTTCTACCTGGCGGCAGTCCTCGACCGTGCGGCTCGCCGGATCCTCCTGATGGGCTCCGCCGAAGGCGGAGTCGAGATCGAGCAGGTCGCCAAGGAGCGGCCCGACGCGATCGTCCGGCTCCACGCCCACCCGACGCTCGGGCTCCAGGCGTTCGCCGCGCGCCGGATGGCGTTCGCTTTGGGCCTCGGGGCGCATCTGAAGGACGCCGTCGCGATCGCTCGCGGCCTCGTCCGCACGATGACCGCCTACGACGCGGATCTCGTCGAGATCAATCCGCTCGCGATCGTGCGCGAAGTCGGCGCCGACGGAGCCGTCGTGGAGCGGCTCGTGTGCCTCGACGCCAAGATCACGCTCGACGACTCCGCCCTCCCCCGCCACCCCGGGCTCGAGGATCTCCGGGACCCCGACGAGGAGGCGCCCGAGGACCGCGAGGCGCGTGAGGCGGGCCTGACGTTCATCAAGCTCGACGGGACGATCGGCTGCATGGTCAACGGCGCCGGCCTGGCGATGACGACGATGGACCTCGTCAAGCGGGCCGGCGGCGAGCCGGCGAACTTCCTCGACATCGGCGGCGGCGCGCGGGCCGACAAAGTCGCCCACGCGATGCGCCTGATCCTGTCCGATCCGAAGGTGAACGCGATCCTCGTGAACATCTTCGGCGGGATCACCCGGGGCGACGAGGTGGCGCGCGGCCTGATCGAGGCGCGGTCGCAGCAGGATCGCGAGGTTCCGATGGTCGTCAGGATCGTCGGGACGAATGCCGAGGAGGCGGCGCGGCTGCTCGCCGAGGCCCGGTTCCAGACGGCGGCAACGCTCGATGAGGCCGCGGCGATGGCAGTCGCGGCGAGTCGGTCGGCCGGGTCGGGCGTGGCATGAGCATCCTCATCGGCCCGGAGACGCGGCTCGTCGTCCAGGGAATCACCGGTCGAGAAGGCGAGTTCCATGCCCGGGCGATGCATGCGTACGGGACGCGGATCGTTGCCGGCGTCACGCCCGGCAAGGGCGGCCAGACCGCCCTCGACGGAGCCGTGCCCGTCTTCGACACCGTGGCCGACGCCGTCCGCGAGACCGGCGCGAACACCTCCTGCATCTTCGTCCCTGCCGGGGGCGCGCCGGACGCGGTCATGGAGGCGGCCGATGCCGGGATCGCCACGATCTTCTGCATCACGGAGGGAATCCCGGCGCTCGACATGATCCCGGCAGTCGAGGTGGTCCGCTCGGCCGGTGCCCGGCTGATCGGCCCGAACTGCCCCGGCGCAACGTCCCCGGGGAGTGCCAAGGTCGGGATCATCCCCGGTTCGATCCACCGGGAGGGCCGGGTTGGCGTCGTGTCGCGGTCCGGGACACTCACGTACGAGGCCGTCCAGGCGATGAGCGACGCGGGTCTCGGCCAGTCGACGTGCGTCGGGATCGGCGGCGACCCGGTGATCGGGACCACGTTCCTCGACGTTGTCCAGCTGTTCGCCGCCGATCCGGACACCGACGCGATCGTCCTGATCGGCGAGATCGGCGGTGCGGCCGAGGAAGAGGCGGCCGCCTGGGCCGGCGAGCACCTCCGCGACGTACCGAAGGCCGCGTTCATCGCCGGCCGCTCCGCACCGGAAGGCAAGCGGATGGGCCACGCCGGGGCGATCATCTCGGGCGGTCGGGGTACGGCGGCGTCGAAGGTCGAGGCGCTCGAGGCGGCCGGCTTCCGGGTCGCGGGCTCCCCCACCGAGCTGCCGGCACTCCTTCGCGACGCGGGCTATCGCGGCTAGGTCTTGCTACCCTCGTGCTACCCGAGTAGGATCACGGTATGAAGCTGAGCGTGAGCCTTCCCGGCGACGATGTCGAGTTTCTCGACGAGTACGCGAGGGAGCGTGGCCTGGAATCACGGTCCGCCGCCGTGCATCGGGCGGTCCGTCTCCTGCGGACGGCGGACCTGGCGGGGGCCTACGAAGCGGCATGGGATGAATGGGCGTCGTCAGACGACGTCCGCGACTGGGAGACCGCGACAGCCGACGGGTTCAGCGAGTGATGCGCCGCGGCGACATCCATGTCGTCGACTTCGAGCCCATCCGCGGATTCGAGGCCGACAAGCGACGGCCGGCGGTCATCGTCAGCAACGACATGGCGAACGCCACCGCGAGGCGCCTGGGTCGAGGGGTGGTGACCGTCATCCCGGTCACGTCGAGCGTCGATCGCGTCTACCCGTTCCAGGTCCTGCTCGAAGCCGCCGAGACCGGCCTGGACAGGGACTCGAAGGCGCAGGCCGAACAGATTCGGTCGGTCGCCGTCGAGCGGATCGGCGACTTGCTAGGGGTCGTTCCCGCCGATGGCATGAACGCGATCGACGAGGCCATCCGCTTGCACCTCGGGCTGTAGGTCGCGACCGTGGGCGCGCTGATGGATCTCATCGCGGGCAATGAGAAGGAGATCCTCTTGGCGATCGCCGTGGACGACTGGGCAGGACTCCAGGATCGCGAACGGTTCGCGGCTCACCTATCGCTCGGCGGCGGGCTCGACCCCACGTGGCTCGACCTCTTCTCCGAGGCCGCCCGGAGCGTGACCGGCGGCGATTCGCCCATCGACTTCATCGACGCCCGGCGCGATCTCGACCGGCCGTCGCAGCTGACCGAGCGCTCGGTCGAGCGCATCGACCCGAGCTGGATCACGGCCGTCGCCCTCATTCCCGATCGCGAGGTCGACGCCGTCGCCGGCCGCTGGATCGACCTCGTCGAGGAGGATCTGGGCGAGCTGCCGCGCGAGGAGAAGCCGTGGATCCGGAAGCTCGCCGGCGAGATCGTGCAGTTTGCCCGCGACGCCGACAGCGCGCGGGACGTGCTGTTCGCCTGGTCACTGTGAGGATGCGATGACGACGGGCCGTGACTACACGAAGCCTGACGAGACCGTCGATCCTTCGGAAGCCGTGCGGGCGAACAACGAGCTCTGGGACGAGTGGACGCAGATCCACGAACGGTCCGAGTTCTACGACCTCGAGGGCTTCAAGCGCGACACCGCGGTGATCCGGCTGTCCGACCACGAGCGCGAGGAGATCGGCGACGTCCGCGGGCTCTCGGTGCTTCATCTGCAGTGCCACTTCGGGATCGACTCGCTGTCCTGGGCGCGCCTTGGCGCGAACGTGACCGGTGCCGACTTCAGCCAGGCGGCGATCGATCTCGCGACGAAGACGGCTGCCGAGATCGGGCTTGGGGACCAGGCGCGGTTCGTCCGCTCGGACCTGTTCGAGCTGCCGAACGTCCTCGAGGGCGAGTTCGATCTCGTCTACACGTCGCGCGGTGTGCTCGGCTGGATGCCCGACATCCGGCGCTGGGCCGAGGTGGTCGCCCATTTTGTTCGACCCGGGGGCCGGTTCTACATCACCGAGATTCACCCGATCGCCCAGGTCTTCGAGAACGAGGGCGTCGCGCCCGGCGAGCTCCAGCTCGTGTACCCCTACTGGGAGCACCGCGCGCCACTGGCGTTCGACAACATCGGCTCGTACGCGGACCCCGATGCGCCGGTCACCGTCCCGAAGGAATTTGGCTGGGACCACGGCCTGGGCGAGATCGTCACCGCGCTGATCGAGGCCGGTTTGCGGATCGAGTCCCTTCGGGAGTACCCGTTCCTCCCCTGGAAACTGGACTTCCTGGAGCAGTCAGCCGACGGTTCGTGGCGGCTACCGGAATCCGCGAAGGGCCAGTTGCCCCTGTCGTTCTCGATCCTGGCCTCGAAGCCTCAGTAGCCGAGGCTCTTCCAGGAGGGACCGCCCGGCGCCTCGATCAGCTCGACGAGAACGCCGTGGCAGCTCCGCGGATGCAGGAACGCGACCGGGCCTTCGGCCCCCTTGCGCGGCGCCGTGTCGATCAGCTCCACGCCGTCGATCTCGAGCCGAAGCAGCGTCTCGGCGAGGTTCGCCACCTCGAAGCAGACGTGGTGGAAGCCCTCGCCCTTGCTCGCGAGGAACCGGGCGACGCCGGTCGTGTCGTCGGTCGGCTCGACGAGCTCGACCTTCGACTCGCCGACCGGCAGGAACGCGATCCGGACCCGGTCGTGCGCCATGTCCTCGATCACCTCGAGCTCGAGGCCGAGCGTGTCGCGCCAGAAGCGCAACGCGTCGTCGAGCGAGGCGACGATCAGCGCGACGTGGTGGACGCGGCCGAGGCGGCGGATCTTCGCAGGTACCTGGGCGGTCGCGGGTCGGGCGGGCATCGCGCGGAGCGTACAGTGTCGGCTGACCCATGAGTGAGCTCGAGTCGGCGATCGTCGTCCGGATCCGCGTCCCGGCCTCGATCGACAGAGTCCGCCGCGCCCACGACCGGGCTGCTCGCCTTGGCGTACCGGCCCATGTCACGATCCTCTACCCGTTCGTGCCGGCGTCGGAGCTGATGCCGGCCATCCGCGAAGACCTTCGCCAGATCGCAGGCGAGTTCCGGGCGTTCGACGTCACGTTCACGACGGCTGCCCGATGGCCGGGCCTCGTCTACCTCGAGCCGCGCCCGAGCTCGCCGTTCACCGCGCTCATCGACCGCGTCGCCGCGTGCTTCCCGGAGCATCCGCCCTACGCCGGAGCGATCTCGGAGGTGATCCCGCATGTGACGGTCGTCGAGAACGACGAGGTGCCCCTCGACGTGATCCTCTCGGCGGCCCAGGCGGCGCTGCCGTTCGAGGGGCGGGCGGAGGCTCTGGACGTGCTGGCCCAGACCGATTCGGGCCGATGGCGCCGCCGCTGGCGGATTCCGTTCAGACCGTGATGAGCTCGCGGTGCTCGCCCCACGCCGCCCTTAGCCGATCGCTGATCTCTCCCACCGTCGCGTACGCCTCGACCGCCTCGATCAGCGCCGGGAGCACGTTCTCGTCGCCCGCCGCGGCATCCTCCAGCCGACGGAGCGCTCCCTCCCACGCGGCGGCGTCCCGCTCGGCGCGAACCCGCCGGACCCGTTCGACCTGGCGCCGCTCACCTTCGGGGTCGATCTTCTGGAGCTTCGGCGGCGCCGCCCGCGCGGCGTCGTCGCGGTACTTGTTCACGCCGACCACGACGAGGTCTCCCCGCTCGATCGCCGACTGGACGCGGTACGCCGACTCCTGGATCTGGCGCTGCTGGAAGCCGCCCTCGATCGCGGCGAGCGTGCCGCCCATCGCGTCGATCTCGTCGAGATAGTCCTGGGCGGCCTGCTCGAGCTGGGTCGTGAGCGACTCCACGAAGTACGAGCCGGCCAGCGGATCGGGCGTCTCGGTCACCCCACTCTCGTGGGCCAGGATCTGCTGGGTGCGGAGGGCGAGCCTGGCGCTCTCCTCGGTCGGCAGGGCGAGCGCCTCGTCGCGCGCGTTCGTGTGGAGGCTCTGGGCGCCGCCGAGCACGGCCGACAGCGCCTGGACCGTCGTCCGGACGACGTTGTTGTCGATCGACTGGGCGGTCAGCGACGAGCCGGCGGTCTGGACGTGGAACCGGCACGCCATCGAGCGCTCGTTCTTCGCGCCGAAGCGATCACGGACGATCCGGGCCCACATCCGACGCGCCGCCCGGAACTTCGCGACCTCCTCGAACAGCTCCGACCAGGCGGCGAAGAAGAACGACAGCCGAGGGGCGAAGTCGTCGATCGCGAGCCCGCGCGCGACCGCCGCCTCGCAATAGGCGATCGCGTCGGCGAGCGTGAACGCCAGCTCCTGGGCGGCCGAGGCACCCGCCTCGCGCATGTGGTAGCCGCTGATCGAGATCGTGTTCCAGCGGGGCAGCTCCTTCGAGCAGAACTCGAAGATGTCGGTCACGAGGCGCATCGAGGGCCGGGGCGGGTAGATCCACGTGCCGCGAGCGATGTACTCCTTGAGGATGTCGTTCTGGGTTGTGCCCGAGATCCGCTCCCGCGGCACGCCCTGTTTCTCGGCGGCCGCCGTGTAGAGCGCGAGCAGGATCGCCGCCGTCGAGTTGATCGTCATCGATGTGCTGACCTCGCCCAGCGGCAGTCCGTCGAGGAGCACCTCCATGTCGGCGAGTGATGAGATCGGGACACCGACCCGGCCGACCTCGCCGGCCGCCTGCGGTGCGTCGGAGTCATAGCCCATCTGCGTCGGCAGGTCGAAGGCGACCGACAGGCCCGTCTGGCCCTGCTCGAGGAGATAGCGGAACCGGCGATTCGTCTCCTCGGCGGTGGCGAAGCCGGCGTACTGGCGCATCGTCCAGAGCCGCGAGCGGTACATCGTGGCCTGGACGCCGCGGGTGAACGGCGGCTCGCCCGGCAGGCCGAGATCGCGCGCTTCGTCGAAGTCGAGGCTGGCGAGGTCCTCCGCGGTGTAGACGTCCGCGATCTCGATGTCGCTGCTGGTCGTGAAGCGCTCCCGACGCTCCGGTGCGGACGCGACGGCCTTCGCCCGCGTCGTCTCGCGCCAGCGCCGGACGTCGTCGCCGCTCATGCGATCACCACCAGCACGTCCCCCACTTCGATCGTCTCGCCCGCGCCGATCGCAACCCGCTCGACCCGCCCGGCGCGCGGAGCCCGGAGCTCGTTCTGCATCTTCATCGCCTCGACCACGAGGAGCGTCGCTCCGGCTTCGATCTCGTCGCCGTGGGTCACCGTGACAGCAGCAACACGACCCGGGATCGCGGCCCGAACCTCGAGCGGGCCCGTGGAGGCGCTCGCGTCCCGGGCCCGCGTGGCGCGCTCCCGGAGCGTTGCCCGGTGATCGTCCTCGAGCTCGAGCTCGAACCGCCAGCCGTCGACGACGACCTCGACCACGGATCGGCCGTCCGGCAGGCGGTTCGCCGATCCGAGGTAGGCCCAGCGATCCGTGCCGTCGGGGCCATGCACGACGGCGCGGCCGTCGCCGAACGGCTCGACGACGACCTCGGCCGGATCGTCCGGGGCGACGACGATCGAACGATCGCCGGGCATCAGCGAGGCCGGCGCCGGGACGACGCGAACGCGCCGCGTCATCGCGGCCACCGGTCGACGGCCCGCGCCCTGCCCTCACTGGTCCAGGCCGAGCCCGGTCGCGCCTGGCCAGCCGGGTCCGCCGCTCGCTCGCGACCGGCAACCGGCGCCGAGGCGGCTGCCCAGGATGCCGCCTGGAGGGCCCGCGCCCGATCCCGCTCGACCGCGGGCGTCCACTCCTCCTCGACCCAGTCGATCGAGAGGTCGCCGGCCGCGAACCGTGGGTGGCGAGCGACGAAGCGGTGGAATGGCAGCGTCGTCTGGATGCCGGTCACGACCGTCTCGTCGAGGGCTCTCGCGAGCCGCGCGATCGCGGCCCGTCGGTCGACATCGACGACCATGAGCTTCGCGATCAGGGGGTCGTAGTCCGGCGGCACCCGGTCCCCCGCCCCGACGCCGGTGTCGACGCGCACGCCCGGGCCCGCGGGCATCGCCCAGCGACCGATCCGGCCGGGTGACGGTACGAACTCCCGTGCCGGGTCCTCCGCGGAGAGCCGGACCTCGATTGCGTGCCGGCTGGGGTTCGCCGCGCGCCCGGCCGCCTCGACGATCTCCCGCGACAGGGCCCGACCCGCGGCGATCCACAGCTGCTCGCGGACGATGTCGACACCGGACACAAGCTCCGTGACGCCGTGCTCTACCTGGAGTCGCGTGTTGACCTCGAGGAACCAGAATCGGCCATCCGGGTCCAACAGGAACTCGACGGTCGCGGCGTTGACGAGCCCTGCCGCCTCGGCCGCCCGGATCGCCGCGGCATGAAGCGCGCGCCGCTGCTCCCCGTCCAGGCCGGGTGCGGGCGACTCCTCGACGAGCTTCTGGTGGCGGCGCTGCAGCGAGCAGTCGCGTTCGCCGAGAGCGATGACGCGGCCGTCGGCATCGCCGATCAACTGGACTTCGACATGGCGAGCCGGCCGGATCTCGCGCTCCAGGTAGACCGAGCCGTCGCCGAATGCCGACCTCGCTTCGGCGGACCCCGCGGCCAGCGCGGCGGGCAGCTCCTCGACCGTCGTGACACGTCGCATGCCTCGTCCGCCACCGCCGGCGGCCGCCTTGACGAGCAGCGGGAAGCCGATGCGCTCAGCTTCGGCAACGATCGCGGCGGCGTCGTCCGGCCGGTCGACGGCCGCTGGTTCAAGCGTTCCGGGGACGATCGGGACGCCCGCGTTCGCCGCGCCGCGTCGAGCCGCGAGCTTGTCGCCGAGCGCGGCGATCGTCTCGCTTCGGGGTCCGATGAAGACGAGGCCAGCCTCCTCGACCGCTCGCGCGAACTCGGCTCGCTCGGCGAGGAACCCGTAGCCGGGGTGGATGGCTTCGGCGCCGGTACGGGCGGCGGCCTCGACCATCGCATCGATCCGCAGATAGCTCTCCTGGGCCGGTGCCGGCCCGACCCGGACCGCTTCGTCGGCGGTGCGGACATGGTCCGCCATCGCATCCGCGTCGCTGAACACCGCGACGGCCTCGACACCAAGCTCGTGGCATGCCCGGATGATGCGGACCGCGATCTCCCCGCGGTTCGCGACCAGGATCCGGCGGAACGGCGGTGCCTGGCCGCGGGCGTCTTTGCGCAAAGACGCCGGGGCGGTCGAGGTCACAGCGGGATGTTCCCGTGCTTCTTCCGCGGATTCGTGTCGCGCTTGTCGGCGAGCAGCTCGAGAGCCGCGATCAATCGTGGCCGGGTGTCGGACGGGAGGATCACGTCGTCGACGTAGCCGCGTGCGGCCGCGATGTACGGGTTCGCGAACCGCTCCTCGTAGTCGGCGACGAGTGTGGCGCGTTCGGCGGCCGCGTCATCCGCGGCGGCGAGACGTTCTCGGTGGAGGATATTGACGGCGCCCTCCGCACCCATGACCGCGATCTCGGCGGTGGGCCACGCGAAGTTCATGTCGCCGCGAATGTGCTTGCTGCTCATGACGTCGTACGCGCCGCCGTAGGCCTTCCGGGTGATCACCGTCAATTTCGGGACCGTCGCCTCGCAGTACGCGTACAGCAGCTTTGCGCCGTGGCGGATGATTCCTCCGTGCTCCTGGCCGACGCCAGGCAAGAATCCCGGGACGTCGACGAGCGTCACGAGCGGAACGTTGAAGCAGTCGCACGTGCGCACGAAACGCGCCGCCTTCGTCGACGCGTCGATGTCGAGGGCACCCGCGAGCACCGCCGGCTGCTGCGCGACGATCCCGACGCTCCGTCCGTCGAGTCGCGCAAAGCCCGTGATGATGTTCTGGGCCCAGCCCGGCTGGATTTCGAGGAAGTCGCCGTCGTCGACGATGCGCGAGATGACGTCGTGCATGTCGTACGGCTTGGTCGGGTCGTCGGGAACGATCGTGTCGAGCGAGCCATCGCGGCGGTCGGATGTGTCGCGGGTTTCACGGCGCGGGGGATCGCCGAGGTTGTTCTGCGGCAAGTGGTCGAGGATTCGGCGCGCGTACGTGAGCGCTTCCGCTTCGTCACGCGCCCGCAGATGGGCGACGCCGCTGATCGTCGTGTGCGTCGTGGCCCCACCAAGTCGCTCCGAATCCACATCCTCGTGCGTTACGGCGCGCACGACGTTCGGTCCGGTCACGAACATGTAGCTCGTGCCCTCGACCATCACCGTGAAATCGGTGATCGCCGGCGAGTAGACCGCTCCACCGGCGCACGGTCCGAGGACGACCGAGATCTGGGGCACGACCCCGGACGCGAGCGTGTTGCGGAGGAAGATGTCGGCGTAGCCGCCAAGCGACACGACGCCTTCCTGGATTCGGGCGCCACCCGAATCGTTCAGTCCGACGATCGGCGCGCCAACCTTCATCGCGAGATCCATGACCTTGCAGATCTTCGCGGCGTACGCCTCGGAGAGCGATCCGCCGAAGACGGTGAAGTCCTGGCTGAACACGAAGACGTCGCGGCCCTCGATCCTGCCGTGGCCCGTGACGACGCCGTCGCCGAGAATGCCGTCGTGTTCGCCATCGGTCGAGCGCGGCTGGACGAACGCGTCGAGCTCGACGAACGATCCCGCGTCGAGCAACAGGTCCAGTCGCTCGCGTGCCGTCAGCTTTCCACGCGCGTGCTGCTGATCGATCCGCGCCTGTCCCCCACCGAGCAGCGATTCCGCGCGCATCGCGCGTAACCGTTCGACCCGCTCTTCGTTCGTCGGCACGGTGGCACGCCTCCGTCGAAATCGTCTTTGCGCAAGGACAGCGGCAATGATAGTGCCGCGCTCCCTGCCTCCGACGCGTGGAAACCGTGCGTCTCCGCAAACTGGTTCAGGCACCCGACATATCCACAGAATCGGTGAACAACTCGCGAACTGTGTGGATAACCACGACGGTCAGCCACACCTTCCCTGGGGTACGATGCCGACGCGCCCCCGTCAGCCGCATCCCGCGCCGTGTCCTCATCGCACTTTTTCGCACTTTCGAGGTGACCCCCAGGTGACGAACGTGATCGCGATCGCGAACCAGAAGGGCGGCGTCGGAAAGACGACCACCGCGATCAACCTGGCGGGTGCCCTCGAGGAAGAAGGCTTTCGGGTCCTGTGCATCGACATGGACCCTCAGGCGAATCTCACCGCCGGCCTGGGCGTCAACCTCAATACCGTCGAGCGCTCGATGGCCGACGTCCTGGCCGATGGTCGTGCCTCGCTGAAGGACGTGATCCTGCCAACGGAGAGCGCAGGGATCGATGTCGCGCCGGCGAACATCGACCTCGCGAGCACGGAAGGCGAGCTGTTCACGGCGCTCGGTCGCGAGCAGGTGCTGCGCGACGCACTCGAGGGCAACGTGTCCGGCTACGACTACGTGCTGATCGACTGCCCGCCGAATCTCGGCCTGCTGACCGTCAATGGATTGGTCGCCGCCCAGAGCGTGATCATTCCGGTCCAGACGCAGTACTACGCGATGAAGGGCCTGAACAACCTCGTCAAGGTCATCAACATGATCCGGATGAAGTTGAACCGGGACCTCAAGATCCTGGGTCTGTTGCCGACGTTCTACGACGGCCGCACCAACCTCGCGCGCGACATGCTCGACGAGCTGCGCGTCGTCGGCGATCACCACGTCTTCAACTCGATCGTTCGCAACACGGTCAAGCTCGGCGAGGCACCGCTCGCCGGCCGGCCGATCACGGTCTACGCCGGCGGATCCGACGCCGCCCGGACGTACCGCGATCTCGCACGGGAGGTGATCGATCTTGGCCAGGCCTGATTTCCGCGCCGCCGCCGCCCGCCGCCTCTCCGAGGACCGCGAGCTCTCGCCCGCGATCGTCAGTCTCCTGTCGGCCGAGTCGGCCGATGTCGGCCGGGCGACCGGTGTCCGGGTCATCCCCGTCGACAACATTGAGCCGAACCCGGACCAGCCGCGGATGGTCTTCGACCCGGACGCGCTCCACGAGCTCGCGGCCTCGATCCGCGAACACGGCGTTCTCCAGCCGATCCTGGTCCGACCGCTCGGCGCGAATCGCTACCAGCTCGTCGCCGGTGAACGCCGCTGGCGGGCTTCGCGCGAGGCCGGCCTCGAGACGGTGCCCGCGCTCGTCGAGGACCTCGACGACGAGGCGGCTCTCGAGATCGCGATCATCGAGAACCTCCAGCGCGAGGATTTGTCGCCGCTCGAAGAGGCGACGATGTACGACCGGATGATTCACGACCACGGATACAGCATCCGGAAGCTTGCCGAGAAGCTGGGCAAGGACAAGGGCTACGTCGAGAACCGCCTGCGCCTCGCCGATGCACCCGAGGAGATTCGTGACCTGGTGTCTGTGCGCAAAGACACCCTGTCCCATGCCTACGAGCTGCTGAAGGTCACCGACGAGAAAAAGCGCCGCCGGCTCGCGGCCAAGGTCGCGAGCGGCGAGCTGTCGCTTGTCAAGCTGCGGGAGCGGATCGAGGGGCGGCCGGCTCGCCTCGCGATCGAAGGCGACGCGGCAGAGGCCTACGAGCTCGGCGCGGCCGATGGTTCCGGCGACATGACGAACGGCAACGGTCACCACGCCGAGGACGACGGCTGGACCGGTGCCCCGCGAGCGACCGCGGACCTCCGCGACGACTCGCTCGTCCAGGCCCGGCACCAGCTTGCCGACGCCGTCGAGGAGCTCGTCGGCGTGCTTCGGGCGCCAGACGTCGTGAGCTCGATCTCCGACGTCGACCGGGCGAACCTGGCGAAGTACCTCACGATCGCGAAGCTCAAGCTCGAGAACGCGATCGCAATGGTCCGGAGCGGCGAGACCGACTAGCGGTCCTCCACCCTGGAATCACGAAGCCGGCGCCGAAAGGCGCCGGCTTCGCTGGCTCCGGAAGGGGTCAGCGGTTGGGCTTGGCGCCCTTCTCCGCGGCCGCGGCCCGAGCGTCGGCGGCGACATCCTGGCCGTGGTTCGCTGTGGCGACCGATCGGACGAATTGGCCGTGGTTCGTCGCCGAGTCGGGCGTCGGGCCCTGGGCGGCGGCCGACACGGCGGCGCCGTGGTTGTCCGGATGCTCGCCGGCGTTGGCCTCGGGCGCGTCCCCGTGTTCGACCGGGTCGTCGGCGTCTTCGTCGACGGTCGGCTGCTCGGGGAGGTCGACGGGCACGGCGACCGGGACTGTCTTGCCGGCCGCTTCCACGGCGCGGTCGAGTCCGCCGGACGCCGCAGCGGGGGGTGCCGGTGCGGTGGTCGGGCGAGCCGCGACCGCGGCCCCGGCGGTGAGCACCAGGGCAGCGATCGCGACGAGGACCCCTCGGGCATGGCGCGACAAACGATTCACGATGAACGGGTCTCCTCGTGCTACGCCTGGAAGAACGATCCCACGCGCGAGGGCGTTAGGCGCTCCGGAGGCCCGCTCGGCCTTTGTTATGCCACTGCAACCCAGACCCAGACGACGGCCAGCAGCGCCACACCGACCGCCTCGGCCTCCCATGCGCGCTCGCGACCCGACGGCTCGAGGTTGGCCGAGCCCAGGACCGCCGCGATCGGGACCAGCGCGGCGAGCCCCACGATCGCCACCCGCCCGACCGAGGCTCCGGCTGCCCCGGCCGAAATGACCGCGACGGCCCCGACGGTGACGATCAGCGCGACCTCGATCGCCCAGGCACGCTCGGCCCCGAGCACGGTGGCGATCGACGCCACGCCGCTCGCGACGTCCCGCTCGCGGTCGGCCCGGGCGTTGCCGATCGCGAGCGCCGCACCCGCGGCGACCGCCGCCGGGATGAGGACCGCGAAGGCCTCGGGCACGCCGCCCGTAGCTCCGTACCATGCGTACACCGGCAGGATCGGGATGCCGACGGCGAACGGCAGCCACGACCAGGCAGTCCCCTTGAACCAGAGGTCGTAGGCGAACCCGACGGCGAGAATCGCCACGGCGATCGGGACCGTTCCCAACCCACCGACCGTCGCAGACAGCCCGATCCCGATTGCGGTCGCGGCACCGCCGACGAACGTTGCCAGGCGGTGGCTCACGAGACCCGACGGGATCGGCTTGGCCGGCTTCGCGACAGCGTCCGCCGGGGCGTCGACGACGTCGTTTCCCGCACCGATCGCGGCCTGCAGCGAGGTCATCGCGACCCCGAGCAGGATGGCGTCGGCGAGGCTCGCCCCGGCGACGAGGGCGAGCACGGCGGTCGCGATGCCGTCGAGGATCGAAGGGAACGGGTGGGTCAGGCGGACGAGCCCGACGATGCGGGCACTCGCCGACGGCCCCGGATCTGGAGCCGGGACCGGGCGGTCAGACGTAGACGAGCTCGTCCATGTTCTTGACGAGGTACTCGATCAGGCGCGTCCGGCCATCGGCGACCTGGGAGCGGATCCCGGGCACGAGCGCGAAGAGCGTGATCGCAGGGACCATGAGCTTGCCCTCGCGGTTCCGGCCCACGACCGCCGGCGGACCGCCGCCAGAAGCGAACACCCGTTCGAATTCGGTTTCGTTCAGGGACGCGGCCGAACGGAAGTCGTCGATGACCTTCACGACGCCGCGCCGGATCGCGACGTCGCGCATGAGCTCGGCTGCCCAGGCGTCGATCTGCTCATCACTCTGCTCCGCGAGACGCGACCGGTATTCCCTGGGATCAGCCGAAAGGCCCGTGTCAGCCATGTCCCGAGTATCGCAGATGCGGCGCGCTCAGACGGTGGGTTCGACGACGGGACGCTCGCCTTCGGGCCAGTCGTTGAAGACTTCCGTGATCCACCGGCCGAACCGCCCGGGCGGCGGAAAATCGGGCCGGTCGGCGACCATCGCGTAGAGCGCCTCCCAGGTGCGGGTCGTCAGGGCGTCGACCGCCTCGCGGCGCGGCCGGCCAGCGGCCTCGAGCGGGTCGCCGACGACGACCCGTATCCGGCGGCCGAAGCGGAGCCAGCTCGTGCCGCTGATCGCGATCGGCACGACTGGCACGTTCGATCGCAGCGCGAAGTAGGCCGGTCCCTCCTCCAGTCGTAGCAGCTCCCGCTCCGAAGCGTGGATCCTGCCCTCCCCCGCGATCGCTACGACGCCGCCGCTGGCGAGCACAGCGGACACGCGTCGCGTCGCCTCGATCAGGTCGTTCTTGCCCGGCCGGTACGGGATCGTCGCGCACGTCCAGCTCATGACCCGGTTCCGCGGCCCGACCGCCATGTCCTCCTCTTTCGGGCCGAAGAAATACAGGCGCGGCCGCATCGGCAGCGTGGCCATCAGGACAAACGGGTCGATCCAGTTGAGGTGGTTGAAGCAGTAGATCGCCGGGCCGTTCGGCAGGAGCTCCCGACCCTCGAGGCTCGGCCGAACGTAGGACCGGGTGACGGCCCAGGCGATCCAGCGGCTGACCCAGTACCGAATCGTCCGGCGCCACGGCGCGAGTCGGGCGCCCGGAGGCCCGACGCCCGCTCCCGCCTGCCCCGGCGCCTCGCCAGTCAGCGCCGCGTGCCGGTTGGGCCGCTCGAGCCGCGCGAACCGCTCGCGCGGCCACGCGCCGCCGGCTTGACCGCGGCCGTTGGGCCAGTCCGCCGTCGCGTCGACGGAGGCTCCGGCCGCGGCCGGCCATCCATGGCCGCGAACACGTCGAGGGCGAAGGCGGCGATCTGGTCCGCGATGTCGTCCGCGCCCTGGAGGACGTGTCCCTCGACCTGAAAGCTCAGCAGCCGATGACCGGCCGACGTCTCCATCGCGAGCTCGCCGAGCTCGACACGGCTCCAGCGGACGAGCTTCGCGGTCGCCCGCGGCGCCTCGGCCGGGACGAGGACGCGGACGAAACACGTGACGAGACCGGCGTCGGTCGGAACGAGGATCGTGTGGCGCGTGCCGGGGTCCTCTCCCCAGACGATCCAGCAGTGGGGATCGGGGGCGACCCCAAGCCCGGCCAGGACGGGGTCGACCAGCGCGGCGAGCTTCGAGCCGCCAGCATCCTTCGTCGGGGCCGCCGCACGCCACTCGCTGAGCCGCATCGCTCCTCCCAGCCCGCTGCGCCGCGATCCCCGCACCGGCGCCGCCCGAGGCTAGCACAGTCGTGTACGGTTCCGGCGGAGGTTCGACACGTGCAGATCAACCGCCGCTTCCTGTACATCGGCCTGTTCCTCATCACGTTCGGTGGCGTCCTCCTCGCAGCCCGCCAGGGCTGGATCCCCGAGTCCGTCGTCGCGGCGATGTGGCAACTCTGGCCGGTCCTCCTGATTGCGATTGGCATCTCGATCATCCTCTCGGGCCGGGCCGCCGGCTGGATCGGCGGCGTGATCGTGTCGGTATGCCTCGGCGCGATGGCGGCGTCGGTCGTCCAGGGCGGCGCGATCCCGTTCGTCGGCTGCGGCGGCGGCGGGACGGGAACGCCGTTCGCAACCCAGGAGGGCGAGCTCGCATCGCAGGCGGACATCGACATCACCTTCAGCTGCGGCGAGCTGAGCGTCGTCACCGGCTCGGGAGCTGCGTGGTCGCTCTCGGGCAGCTCGGCGCAAGGCCGCGTGCCGGACATCGAGCGCTCCGACACGGGCGTATCGATCGAGTCGGCGACGCGCACCTTCCCGTTCAGCAGCGGTCGCGAGACCTGGACGGTCCGCGTCCCGACCGAGCCGACGATCGATCTCGGCGTGACCCTGAACGCCGGTTCCGGCGTGGTCGAGATGGATGGCGCGAGGCTCGCGGGCGTCCGGTCCACCGTCAATGCCGGATCGCTCACGCTCGACCTCCGAGGCGCGGAAACGATCACCGATCTCGGCGGCACGGTGAACGCGGGCTCGAGCGTAACGTGGCTTCCGGAGCTCGCGGTCGAGGGCAGCCTGACGGTCAACGCCGGCTCACTCGTGATCTGCGCACCCGACGGTGTCGGCCTGCGGCTGCATACCGGCGACAACCCGATCTCCTCGAACAACTTCGAGGACGCGGGCCTCGTCAGGACCGATGACGGCTGGGAGACGCCCGGCTACGACACCGCATCGGTCCGGACCGAGCTGAACGTGACCGCGAACGCGGGCAGCGCCTCGCTCAACCCGTCGCAGCCGTGCGGCGGCGGCTGAGCGCCGGCTCCGCGACCGGGGGCTGAGCGCCGGCGTGGCCGAGACGCGCCTGTTCCTCGTTCGGCACGGCGAGACCGAATGGTCGCGCTCCGGCCAGCACACGAGCCGAACCGACCTGCCGCTGACGGACGTTGGCGTCGAGCAGGCGCGGCGGCTTGCCCGCCGCCTGGCGCGGGAGCGGTTCGGGGCCGTGTTCACGAGTCCGCGGCTGCGGGCGCGCGAGACGTGCCGCATCGCCGGGCTCGAACGGGAGGCGATCGTCACGGACGACCTCGCGGAGTGGGATTACGGGCGATACGAGGGCCGGACGACCGACGACATCCGCTCCGAGGACCCCGATTGGACGATCTGGACGGCCGACGTGCCGGCCGCCGGCGGCGAATCCGCCGAGGACGTCGGGCGCCGCGTGGACCGGGTCATCGACGCGGCGCTGGCGATCGACGGCGACGTCGCGATCTTCGGCCACGGCCACTGCCTCCGGATCCTCGCGGCTCGCTGGATCTTCCTGCCGCCGCGCGCCGGGGCGCTGCTCGAGCTGTCGACGGCGACGCTGTCGCGCCTCGGCTGGGAGCGCGAGCAGCGGGTCATCGAGCTCTGGAACGACGGGAGCCATCTGGCCCTCGGCTGAACGACGCTCGGCCGGGAGCGATCCGATAGGACGGCGGTAGGCTGGCGCCGTGACCTGGTCGATCCCCGCCGAACCCTCGGCGATGAGCGCCGAGGCGGTCGCGGGCGCGCTCGCGACGGACGCCGCCGGCGGATTGAACGCCGAGGAGGCCGCCGCTCGCCTCGAAGCCGGCGGCCCGAACGAGCTCGAGGCCGCGAAACCGCCCACCGTCCTCGCCCTTGTCGTCGACGCGGTAACGGAGCCGTTCGTGCTGTTGCTGCTCGCCGCCGGGATCGGCGCGGTGCTGCTCGGCGAGGTTCGTGACGGCCTGCTGGTCCTGGCCGGGCTCATCCCGATCGTCGGCGCCGACGTCGTGACCGAGTTCCGGGCGGAGCGGGCCCTCGACGAGCTGCGCGCCGCCGGTGCCCCGATCGCCCGCGTCCGACGTGCCGGCCGGGCGCTCGACGTGCCGGCCCGCGAGCTCGTCGCCGGCGACGTCGTCCTCCTCCGTGCGGGAGACGTCGTGCCGGCCGACCTGCGCCTGACGGCGGCGACCGCGCTCGCGATCGATCGGAGCGTCCTGACCGGCGAGTCGGTGCCGGAGGCGTCGGCCGTCGCGCCTGACCCGCCCGGCGCATCGCTCGTCGAGCGCCGATCGATGGCGTTCTCCGGGACGAGCGTCGTCCGGGGCGCCGGCGAGGGCATCGTCGTGGCGACCGGCCCCGCGACGGAGACCGGCCGGATCGCCGCGGCACTGGGCGAGGACGAGCGACGGCGGTCGCCGCTCCAGCGGGAGCTGGACCGGCTTGTCCGCATCCTCCTGGTCGTCGCGATCTTCCTCATCGTCGTCACGGTCGGGAGCGGGTTCCTCCGCGGGAACCCACCCGGCGAGAACCTCCTCGCCGGCATCTCCGCGGCGATCGCGGCGATCCCCGAGGAGCCGCCGATCCTGCTCGCAGTCATCCTCGGGTTCGGAGCCCACCGGCTGCTCCGACGGGGCGTCCTCGTCCGGCGGCTGAGCGCCGAGGAGACGCTCGGCGCAGTCGGGCTGATCCTCACCGACAAGACCGGGACGCTCACGCAGAACCGGCTCGCGGTGGCCGACGTGCTGGTGATCGAGGGGTCGCCCACGGAGGCGGAGCGGACTGCGATCCTCGGCGAGGCGATCAGGGCCGAGGAGGACGCCTGGCGCGCGGCCGGCAGCGGTGCGAAGGCGGGATCGTTCAGCCGGGCGCTCGAGACGGCGATCGCCGAAGCCGGCGGGAACGGGACGCTGCGCCAGGTCGACCTCGTCGCAGCCGAGCCCCCGACCGAGCACTCCCCCGTTGCCCGGGCGACGTGGCGGTCGCCCGGGAATCGCGTCGTCGAGTCGGCGCTCGGGGCTCCCGAAGCCGTGCTGGCGCTGTCGGAGGCGGGCGACGGGGACCGCGCGGACTGGCTGCGGCTCGTCGGTCGGGAGGCGGAGACGGGACGGCGATTGCTGTTGCTGGCTTCGCGGGACGCGACGGGCGACGGGACGGGCGACGCGAGTGGCGACGGCCTGGCTGGCGTCCCGTGGCGCGTTCGGGCGCTGGTCGCGTTTGCCGACCCCATCCGCGACGGCGTCCGGGAGGCCCTCCGGACCGCGACCGAGGCGGGGATCCAGACGGTCGTCGTGACCGGTGACCACCCGGCGACGACCGCAGCGATCGCCGCCGAAGCCGGGCTGGGTGCCGAACGGATCGTCACCGGCCGGGAGCTCGACGCGTGGGACGACGACCGGCTCGACGCCGAGCTGCCGACGCTCCACGGCGTCGCGCGGGCCCTCCCCGAACAGAAGCTGCGGCTCGTCGACGCGGCGCGGCGGATCGGACGGACCGTCGCCGTGACGGGGGACGGGGTCAACGACGCGCCGGCCCTCCACCGCGCGGACGTCGCGGTGGCGATGGGCAGCGGCACCGCGGTCGCGAAGGGCGCCTCGGATCTCGTGCTCGGCGACGACTCGTTCGCGACGTTGCTGTACGCCGTGCGCGACGGGCGGCGGATCGTCGACAACGTCAAGAAGGGCCTCGTGTTCCTGACGTCGACCCACGTCGCGTTGCTCGGATTCATCCTCGTCGGGACGGTCGTCGGCTTCTCTCAGCCGCTCTGGCCGATCCAGATCCTCTGGCTCGAGCTGTTCATCGACGTGTCGACGTCGGTCGCCTTCGAACGCGAGCCCGAGGAGCCTGATGTCATGCGGCGCCAGCCCCGCGACCGGGGCGAGCCGTTGCTGACCACCGGGCTGCTCGGGCGGATCGCCCTGGCCGGCGGCTTCTCCGCGCTCGCCGCGATGGCGATCCTCGCGTGGCACCCGGGCCCGCCCGACCACGCCCGGTGGGTCGCGTTCACGGGGCTCGTCGTCGGTCAGGCGGTTCGGGCCTATGCGAACCGGAGCCTGACGTTGCCGTACGGCGCCTTGCCCCGGAACACGTTCCTCGCCGCCGCGGGTATCCTCGTCGTTGCCATCCAGGCCCTGATCCCGTTCGTCCCGGTCCTGTCCGAGGCATTCCGGGCGACGTCGCTCGACGCCCTCGACTGGCTGCTCGTCGCGGTGGTCGCGTTCACGCCGGCGGCGCTCGGGGGCATTGTCCGAGCCGTCCGACCCGGAACCGTCTGGGTCGCCTGAGCGACGCTACCCCTTCGTCAGCTGGAGCTGGAACTCCATCGTGCCGCGGTCGGCGATCGAGAGGACGATGAACGACTGCGGGCTGCTCATCCCATAGTCGGCAAAGACGATCTCGGTGGAGCCGGTGACCGTCACGACATCACCTGCGAGGCGGGCCTCGATCGGGATCGACACGGAGTTCGTGACGCCGTGGATCGTCAGGTCTCCGGTCGCGGTCGCGCTGACGGCCTCGCCGTCTGCCGGGGCCGCCGAGAGCTCGATCGGCTGGGTCAACGTGAACGTCGCCGTCGGGTACGTTGCGGTCTCGAGCGCCTGGCGGCGGAGCTGCCCGTCGCGTCGATCGTCGTCGCTCTGGAGCGTCGTCAGGTCCGCGGTGAAGTCCGCGGCGCTGACCGTCGTCCCGTCGAGGGTGACGCTGCCGGTCACGTTCGGGGTCCGGCCGACGGCGGTCGCCGCACCAATGCTCGCGAGCTCCTCCTGAACGCGATAGCCGACGAACGAGCCCGAGAAGTCGGAGAACGAACCGAGGGACGGATCGACGGTCCACGTTCCGTCGAGCGCGCCGCCGGCCGTGGATCCGCCGTTGATCGAGCCCGGGGTCGCGGGATCGGCGGACTCGGACGACGCGGGCGTGGCCGCGGTCTGCGAGCCCGCCGCGGGCGTCGGCGAGCCGTCCGTCGCGCCGACCGCTGGGGGCGCCGCGGGACGGAGGAACAGGTACAAGAAGCCCATGAAGGCGCCGACGAGCAGCGCGGTGACCACGATCCCGGCGCCGACGGTCAGCCAGCGCCGGCGCGACGCCGCGGCGGGATCGGGTTGCGTGGCGGGCGCGGACTGAGGGGCGGTCACGACGGTCTCCTGGGCGGGTCTCTCGGGCGGCGGTTCATCGCCGTCGAACGGGATTCCAGCGGCCCAGCGTGAGAGCCGTCTGAGAGCGATTGTCGCATCGAGCGGCCGGGCGGCCGATTCCGTCAGGCCGGAGCGCCCTCGAGCGAGGGCAGCGTCACCCGGAACTGGGCGCCGCCCTCCGCCCGGTTCGAGACGGTGATCAGGCCCCGATGGCGATCGACGATCCACTTCGCGATCGCGAGCCCGAGCCCGGTACCGCCGGACGGAGCGCCGCTCGCCCGCCAGAAGCGATCGAAGACGTGGGGCATGTCCTCCGGTCGCACGCCGCGGCCCTGGTCCTGGACGTCGAGATAGGCGGCGTCGCCGTTGCGGCGGACGGCGACCCGGACCTCGCCGCCACTGGGGCTGTGGCGGATCGCGTTGTCGACGAGGATCATCACGAGCTGTCGGAGCCGGACCGGGTCGCCCTCGACCATCACCGGTTCAGGGTCGACGACGACGCGGACGGCCTTGGCATCCGCCGGCTTGGCCATCGACGAGGCGGCAGCTGCGGCGACGTCTCCCAGGTCGAGCGGCTGCCTCGCGATCGGCACGGCGCCCGAATCAGACCGCGCAAGCAGCAGCAGGTCCTCGACGAGCGACGTCAGTCGGGCGACCTCGGCGTCGACGTCGTCCAACGCCGGTTCGACGCTTGCCACGGACTCCGTCGGGTGGCGGCGGATGAAGTCGAGCGAGCTGCGCACGACCGTCAGCGGCGTCCGCAGCTCGTGACTCGCGTCGGCGGCGAACTCTCGCTGGCGCTGCAGTGCCAGCCGCTGGGCCGCGAGGGATTCGCGGATCGGCACGAGGGCCCGGCGGGCGTACACCGCACCGAAGCCAAGCGCGACCAGGACCACGACCGCGCCGCCGACGAGCAGGACGCGGAGGATCGCATCGAGGAATTCCTGCTCGGCCGTCCGGTCCTGGATGACCTGGATGAACAGGAGTTGACCGTCGAGCGACCGGGCCCGTTCCGTCCGGACCCGGATCGGAACGTTGCGGACCTGCGTCGTGCGAACGTCGACTCCGGTCGGTGCGACGCGGGCGCCGTCGATGCCTTCCTCGATCGGAAAGGCGTCGGGCATGAAGAAGCTGCCGCGCCCGACCGCGTCGCCGTTCGCGTCGGCAAGCAACGCAAAGGTCCCCGAGCCGCCGCCGCCGAAGCTGAAGCCGAGGCCCGGCCGGCCTGGATCCGGATGTTCCCGATAGTCGGCGGCGCGGGCAGCGAGCTGCTCGTTGCCGCTGGCGTCGAGCGTGCGGGCGGCGATCAGGTAGAGCGCCGCCCCCAGCACGAGGAGCACGAGCAGCGTCGAGAGGCCGCTCCACGCGACGAGCTGCCAGCGGACGCGCCGGATCAACCGGGCGTCGGAGCTCAGCGCCTCCTGATCGGCGGAGTCGCCGACCTCGCCGTCGCGGATCGCGGCTCCGTCAGGCATCGCTGAGACGGTAGCCGACGCCGCGGACCGTCTGGATCCGCGAGCCGACATCGCCGAGCTTCGTCCGGAGGTAGTGGACGTACGCGTCGACCGCGTTCGGCGTCACCGCGACGCTGAACGGCCACGCCTGGTCGAGCAGCTGATCGCGAGTCAGCGTCTGGCCGGGATGCCGGAGGAGACACTCCAGCAACGAGAACTCGCGTGGGCTCAGGTCGACCTCGCGGCCGGCCGCCGTGACCCGTCGGGTCGTCTCGTCGAGGCTGATCGGGCCGACCTCGAGGACCGGTGCCGGCCGGCGCTCGCCGCCGGAGCGGCGGGACAGCGCGCGCAACCGCGCGGAGAGCTCCTCGTACGCGAACGGCTTCACGAGGTAGTCGTCGGCGCCGGCGTCGAGGCCGGTGACCCGGTCATCAACGGTGTCGCGGGCGGTGAGCATGAGGATCGCCAGCTCGGCGCGCTTGCGGCGGAGGCGGCGGGCGACTTCGAGGCCCGACATGTCCGGCAGGCCGACGTCGAGGATCACTGCCTCGATGCCGGTCCCGTCCTCCGCGATCGCGAGCCCGGTCTCGCCGTCGGGCGCGACGTCGACGACGTGGCGGTCCTCCTCGAGCAGGCGCCGGAGCGCCCGACTGAGGCGCTCGTCATCCTCGACGACGAGGAGATGCATCGATGTCCTCCGGGCTAGAGGGCGAGAGCCCCCGCCGCGACGGGCGCCACGGCGGGCTGATCATAGAGCCGGACGAGGGGCGGCCCGACGAGCCGCCCATGAGCGGGCACGGGGTCGGGCCGCATCGGTTGCGTCTCGGGCGTCCTAGCTGGCCTCGCCCCTTGCCTGGGCGATGAGGTCCGCGGCCTTGTTGATCGGCGTGGCGAAGCCGAGGCCTTCGGCGTTGCCGGCGACCGCGGTGTTGATGCCGATGACGGCGCCCGAGGCGTCGAGCAGCGGCCCGCCGCTGTTGCCGGGATTGATCGCGGCGTCCGTCTGGATGAGATCGTGGAGCCTGACGGGCCGGCCCGTCTGCTCGTCGCTGACGGTGATGTCGCGATCGAGCGCCGAGACGATGCCCTTCGTCACGGTCTCGGTGAACGTTCCGAGCGGGCTGCCGATCGCGATCGCCGTCTGGCCGGCGACGATCTTCGACGAGTCGCCGATCGTGGCCGGCTTCAGGCCCGTCGCGTCCATCTTGATCAGCGCGAGATCGTCGGTGTCGGAGATCTTCACGACCTCGGCCGGGTGCTCGGTCCCGTCGTAGAGCGCGACGCGCAGCGACTGGGCGCCATCGACGACGTGGCGGTTCGTGAGGACGTAGCCGTCCTCGGTGAGGATGACGCCGGACCCGACGCCGGTCGCGGGGATGTTGCCGAACGGGAAGCCGCCACCAGCCGAGATGCCGTCCGCGGTGATCGTCACGACCGACTGGCGGGCCGTGTCGACGATCGCCGGGAGGTCGGCGTCGGTGATGATCTTTGCGGCGACCGCCTCCGGCGTGGCTGCCGCACCCGCCGAGGCCGGAGCGGCTGGGCGAGTCGCGGAGATGATCCCGACGGTGCTGACCGACGCGAGGACGGCGGCCAGGACGCTGGCGCCCACGACGGACCGAATGCCGCGGGAGGAGGCGCGACGATCGGTCATCGCGGGCGCCGGCGTGGCTGGCGCGGATGCGTAGGCAAGGCTGGACGGGTAGCCGACGGACGCGGATTGTGGCGCCGCCTGCGTCGCGCCCGCCGTCGTCGGTGACGGCGCGGCCGAAGCGGCGGCGGGCATGGGGTCCGGGGTGATCTTCGACCATTCGGTCATGGTGGGGCGCTCCTGGTGGTCCGAATCCGGTGTGTTGGTCACCAGTCAAGCGCCCGCGGCTGAGAAGAACGTGAGAGGCCCCGATCGTCGCGCCGTTCGTCGGATATCGAGAGACCCGAGGCGACGCCTCGGGTCTCCTTGTCGTTGAAGCGCCCTGGCTCAGCCGGGACTCGCCGACGGCGCCGGGCTCGTGTCGGGCCCGTTCTTGCCGGGGTGGTCGCGGAACGGCCGGCCGTTTCCCGCCACGACGCGCGACGCGTTCAGCGACCCATCGCTGGTCTGTTCGCCGCTGGCGAGCAGCTTCATGCCAACGGCGACGTCATCGATGTCGGCCGCGCCGCTCGCGCCCTCGACGCGGAACGACGTGCCGGCGTCGACGTGGACGGTCACCGACGTCCCGTCGCGCTGCTCGATCGTGATCGTCGAGCCCGTCTTGGAGGTCACCGTGCCGGCGACCGTCGGCTCGACGACCGCGATCCGGGTGATCGAGAACGAGCCGTCGTCATTGCGCTCCTGGCGGAAGCGGATCTTGTCGCCGACGGCAAGATCGCCGGCCGTGACCGTGTCGCCGCCCTTCGTGATCTCGGTGTCGGACGTCACGGTGATCGTCCGGGTCCAGCCATCGACCGTCCGCAGCGACAGGGCCGAGCCATCGATCGCGGTGATCTCGACGCCGCCCGGCCGAACGATGCCCCGAACCTCGCCGTCACCATCGCCGAACCCGAGTCGGAATCGCTTGCCAAAGGGTCCATCGGGCCAGCCCCGATGGTCGCCGGGCGCGCCGCTCGACTCGGGCTTCGCCGTCGATTGGGGCGCCGCGCTGGCGCTTGGATCAGCCGCGGTCGCGGGCGACGCAGCGACGGCGGCCGCCGCGATCCCGAGGACTGCCACGCCGCCGACGAGCATCGCCACGACACGTCGTCGGTCGCGCCGGCCAAGGTCCTGGTGGAAGGTCGCGCTCTCGTTCGGCGCGTCAACGTCGGCGGGCCCCGTCGGGCGTGGTTCGGTCATCGGTTCCTCCGGCGCGGGAAGAGGCGGTTTCAGGCCAACCGTCGGCCGCATCTCTGAGACCGTTCTGAGAGCCGCCGGCCGTTTCTCAGAAACCGGTCGGTCAGTCGGAGTGGACCCAGCGCCCGTCGCGGTACACGTACCACAGCACGAACGGCTCATGCGCCAGCTCGCGGGGACGGACCAGCGCACCTGGGTACCGGTCGCGGAGGCGATCCTGAAACTCCGCGGCGTCACGAAGGCCCGATGCGAGGAGACGTCCGACGTCGGCGGCGAATGCCGGGTCGTCGCCTGGATTCAGATGAAGAGCGGGAGGTAAACCTGACTGCGGCACGACGTTGCGTAAGCCTGACCGGCCGAATCACAGCGAGGCAGCACCGTTGTCAATCGGGCGTGCCATCTACGTAACAGTTCGGCGCCCCCGCACGCGGGTCTCGGTTCCGACCGGCCGCGGGGCCGGGCCGTGGATCACCTCGAACTGGCTCGAGTTCGACAGGACGTCGACCGTCCCGTCACGGACGGCGAGATCGATCGAGCCGCGCCCGGCCCGAAGGTTGCGGATCGTGAGCTCCGGCAGCCACTCGGGCAGGGCCGGGTTGACGTACAGCCGCGAGCCGTCCCGATCGGACGTGGCGTGGATTCCGCAGAGAACGGCGATCAGCCGCAGGATCGAGCCGGCGGCCCACGCCTGGGGCACGTTCGCGCCGAGGTACTGGACCGGGAAGCTCGCCTCGCGCCGCGGCAGCCCCGCGAACAGCTCGGGCAGGCGGTACGCGAGCTGGCGCTCGGCGACGTCGAACAGGCCGCGGGCGACGCGGGCCGCCTCGGCGTCGAAGCCGAATCGCCGGAACCCGCCGGCGATCATCGCGTTGTCGTGGGGCCAGACGGTTCCGGTGTGATAGCTGAACGGGCTGTAGGCAACGTGGTCCGACGAGAGCGTCCGAACGCCCCAGCCCGACCACATGTCGTCCGCGAGCAGTCGCTTCACGACGCGGCCCGCGCGCTCGGGCGGCACGATCCCCGACTGCAGCAGGTGCCCGGCGTTCGAGGCGACGGATTTCACGGGCTGCTTCTTGCCGTCGAGCGCGAGGTAGTACGTCCCTTCCTGGTCCCACCAGAACGCGTCGTTGAATCGCTCGAACAGCTCGTTCGCCTCGCGCCGCAGTCGCCGGGCGTCCGCCCCCCGGCCGAGCAGCTCGTACACGTCGGCCATCCGGTGCTTGGCGTCCCAGACGTAGCCCTGCAGCTCGCACGTCGCAAGCGGCAGTGGCGCGAGCGAACCGTCGGCATGCGGGATCGCATCGCCGGCGTCCTTCCAGCCCTGGTTGTAGTAACCGTGAGTCGACCGCGTCGCGTACTCCTGGAACCCGTCCCGATCGCTGTCACCGTGGCGGTCGATCCAGCGGAGGGCGGCTTCGGCGTTCGCGAGATACCGTTGGAGGATCGACTCGTCGCCGAGCCACTGGTAGAGGTACGAGTACACGACGATGTAGAGGCTCGTCGCGTCGTGGGTGCCGTAGTACGGCTGGTACGGCAGAATCCCGAGCTGGGCGAGCTCGCCGTGGCGAATCTCGTGGGGAATCTTGCCCGGCTCCATGTCGCGCTCCGGGTCGTCCCCCTCGGCCTGCATCGCGCCGAGACGGCGGAGCGCACCGGACGCAAACTCGGGGTAGCCGGAGATCGACTGCATCGACACGACCAGCGTGTCCCGGCCGAACAGCGTGACGTACCAGGGCACGCCGGCGGACGGGATGTACACGCCTCGTTCGAACGTGGGGTCTTCGAGGCGGAGCGCTTCCATGTCGCGGACCGCCTGGTCCCATGCCCGACGGACCGTCGTGTTCGGTGTCTCGAGCGTGACCTCGGGCAGCCGCGGGCCCGACGAGGGGTACGGCGGCTCGACGGCGTTGCAGCCGAGCGTCGACGGTCGCCGTTTCGCGTCGGACTGGGTGATCGGGAGCCAGCGGAGGCAGGTGTGCCACGTTCCCTTGGACGGGATTCGGGCGACGAAGACCAGCCGGCCGTTGGCGTACTGCGGCGGGGCGTCCGACTTGTCGACGGCGAGGATCAGCTCGCGGCGGAACGACTCGTTCTCATAGCTGGTTCGGAGCTCCCTTCGCGAGCGGAACCAGCGGGTGTTGACGACGCCACGCCGAACGAGCGCGTCCGACCGGACGTCGAAGATGTCGGCGAAGTCCGAATCGATCGCGACCTCGATCGTCAGCCGGACGGGCCGGCGGGCGTAGTTGGTGATGTCGAGGTCCTCGTGGACGCCGCCGCCGACCGTTCGATCGACGCGGATGCCGAGCGCCTGGCGGTCGACGACTCCGGTCGGGTCGAGGAAGGACTCGTTCGTGTACTCGAACCGGGCCGAGAAGAACTGGATCGGCGCGGAGTTGAGCAGGACCGGCCGGCGGCCGTTGATCCAGAGGTCCCACGACGAGATGAACCGCGTATCGCGGGTGAAGAAGCCGTCGTCGGGACCGCCGAGGATCCGGCCGTCGGGCTGGCACACGATGAACCGGTCGTCGCGGTTGATGGTGATCGACGACGGGCCGACCTGGACGGGAAACGTCACGCGCTGACGCTACCCGTTCCGATGGGCGCGCGTCGGGCGGGCTGGCACCACCCTCAGCCGGCGGCGTCCCCGCGGCGGCCCGGACCGATCGCGCGGCCGTGGGCCGCGAGCCAGTCCTCGAGCCGGTCGGAGAGCGGCAACGTGTAGCGCGAGGCGACGAGCAGCGAGTAGGCCGGAGCGATCGTCAGCAGCGCCACGATCGCGATCGTGCTGACGACGAGGACGAGGAACAGGAGGAACGCCAGCCACGAGAGACGTCCCGGGGCGGCGGCGGTGAGCAGCGCGGCCAGACGCGCCTTGGCCCGAACGGATTGGCCGTCGCGATCCGGGTCGACGAGCAGCACCCAGAACGGCACGCCGTACACCCACAGGCCGATGAGTCCCGCCGCGGCGAGCGTCGAGAGGACCCAGCCGACCGGCCCTTCGAGGTTCGCACCGACGATGACGTTCGAGGCGAGGATCGCGAAGCCCAGCGCCGACAGCGCGCCGGCCACGAGCGCGACCAGGCCGAACCGCCGGATCGCGTCGACCGCGTCGGACAGGACGACGTCGCGGCCACGCGCGGTGAGGACGGCGAGCCGGGCGATCGCGACGTACGGGACCGCGAGGAGTGGCGCCGTGATGAGCGCGATCAGCGGCCCGGCGCCCAGGCCGAACGCGAGCCACGCGAGGAGCGTCAGGCCCCACGCCACGTTGGCCGGCACGAGCCGGATCGACTGGTAGTAGAAGTCGGTCGCCGCGGCGCGGAACGAAGCGGCGATGCCGGGACTCCTCGGCCGGCCGGTGCCTCGGCGGCGATCGGCCGCGCCGTCGGCGTCGGCGCCGTCGTCGTCGGGGCCCGCCACCGCGAGCGCCTCAGCCCTTGACACCGGTCGACGCCACGCTCGCCACGAAGTACTTCTGGAAGAAGACGTACATGAGGAGGATCGGCACGATCGCCGCGACCGTCACCGACATGAGCGCCGGCCACTCGGTCCTGAACTGGCCCCGGAACGCGAACAACCCGAGCGGCAGCGTCCAGTGGTCCTGCGACTGAAGGATCAGGAGCGGCCAGAAGAATCCGTTCCACGCGCCCTGGAACGCGAGGATCGAGACCGCGGCAAGCGCCGGACCGGCCAACGGCAGGATCACCCGCAGGAACGTCGTGAAGTGGCCGGCCCCATCGATCTTCGCCGCCTCCTCGAGCTCCTTGGGGATCGACAGGAAGTACTGTCGCATGAGGAACAGCTGCTGGGCCTCGACCGCGAGGATGAGGATGACCCCGAGGTAGTTGATCGGGTTGCGCGTGATCAGCCCCAACTGTCGCTCGATCAGGTAGACCGGCACGAATCGCAGCTGGTCCGGGATCATCAGCGTCCCGAGGACGGCGATGAACATCGCCTCGCGGAGCGGGAACCGGAGTCGCGCGAACGCGTAGCCGGCCATGCTCGCGAGAACGAGGTTCGTCAGCGTGACTCCCCCGGCGACGATGACGCTGTTCAGGAACAGCTGGGGAATGCTCGGGTCGAGCGTGAAGAAGCCGCGCTGCCAGCCTTCGAGCGTGAATGGCTGCGGGATGAACGTCAGCCGCAGCGCGTCCGGCTCGGTCTTGAACGACGTGATGACCTGCCAGACGAACGGGATCAGCATCAGGATCGCGTACCCGATCAGCAGCGCGTACACGACCGTCCGGCGGAGCGTCCGGCCGTTCCGGCTGCCGGCCGCGACGACCGTCATCGGCGGTTCCTGCGAGGTCGTTAGGGAGTCGACGGCAGGATCGCGTGTCGCCGTCATCGGGACGCCCTCACTGGCGCGCAGGACCGAGACCCCCTGAGCCGCGACGCCCTCACCATGACGGCGCCTCGCCGAAGAGCCGCCGCTGGACCAACGTCAGCGAGAAGATGATCACGAACAGCACGACCCCGACGGCGGCCGCGTAGCCGAACTCGGAATCCGTGATCGCAGAGCGATAGATGAACAGCACGATCGTGGTCAGCGAGTTGCTGGGCTCACCGCCGCGGCCGCCGGCGATGATCGCCTGGTCGAACAGCTTGAAGCCACCGATGACCAGGAGCGTCGCGACGAAGAAGTGGGCCGGCCGGAGCAACGGGAACGTGATCCGCCGGAACGTCTGCCACGTACCCGCCCCGTCGATCGCGGCGGCTTCGTAGATCTCCTTGCCGATCGTCTGCAGGAACGTCAGGTAGAAGAGCATGACCGTGCCCGACGTCGTCCAGACGTTGAGCAGGATGATCGCGTTCATCGCGGTCCGGGAGCTGCCGAGCCAGTTGAAGTTCTCGTCGAACCCGAACGCCGCGAACAGCGGGTTTAGACCGAGCACCTCGCGGGCGTTGTTGAACAGCCCGTCCGGTTGAAGGAGGAAGATCCAGACGATCGTGATCGCCGCGGAGCTCGCGAGCGTCGGGAAGTAGAACGCCGCCCGGAAGAACGTCCTGCCGCGGAGGCCCTCGTTGACGATGACCGCGAGAAACAGCCCAAGCGCCATCGTCAGCGGCACCCAGACCGCGACGTAGTACAGGGTGTTCGTGACGGCTTTCCAGAAGATCGGGTCGCCGAAGATCTCCTGGTAGTTCTCGAGTCCGAGGAACCGCCGCGGGCCCCGAAGCCCCCATCGCCACAGGCTGATATATGCGGCGAAGATCATCGCCCCGAAGTACATGACGACGTACAGCACCAGCGGGATGAAGACGAACGCGAGCCCGGTGAGCATCTCGGAACGACGCTCGCCCGCGACGCCACGACCGGCCGACCGGCCCGCCGTCACTCCGACTGCCATGGGGCGACTCCCACTCCCCCGTCAGGGTCGGCGGGCCCGGGCCGGGTCGGCCGGGCCCGCCATCAGGCTTCGACCCTGGTTACTGCCCGAGTGCGTCGTCGATCGCGGACGACGTCGCATCCACGACCGGCGCCGGATCGTCGCTCTTGGCCTCGATCTGCGTCGTCATCGCGTTGTTGAACGCGTCGTTGATCTTGCTGAAGCCCGGGATGAAGCTCCACGGACGGGCGTATTCGGCTCCGGCGAGCAGGACGTCCTTGCCTGCCGGCGTCGGAACATCCTTGCGCGACGGCAGGGCGATGCCGCCTTCCGTCCACTTGGTCATGCCGTCCTTGCCGGTCAGGTACTGGAGCAGCACCCAGGCCGGGTCCTTGTTCGCCGAATCGGCCCCGATCGAGTAGCTCACGGTGAAGCCGAGCGTGGCCTTCTCCGTGCCCATCGGCATTTCTGCCCACTTGTAGTTCACGTCGGGATACGTCGACGACATGTACGGGTCGAGCCAGCCGCCTTCGAAGATGATCGCGACCTGCTTCTCGCCGAGCGCCTTGCCGCACCAGTCGTCACCCAGATCGCCGGCGCGGGCACCCTGGCCGTTCTTGAAGAACCCGAGGTAGGTCTGGAGCGCCTCGGTCACCTCTGGCGAATCGAACGTGTTCTGGGTCTTGTCGTCGCTCAGCAGGGAGCCGCCGTTCTGGTAGATGAACGCGAGGGCGCGGTCGAGGCTGTGGTTGAGGCAGAACGCCTTCTGGTCACCGGTCGTGAGCTTCTCCGCGGCGGCCTTGAGCTCGTCCCAATTCGTCGGCGGCGTGACGCCGGCCGCGTTCAGCATGTCCTCGTTGTAGGCCATCGCGAGCGTGTTGCCGTCCTTCGGGAAACCGTACGTCTTGCCGTCCGGGCCCTTGAACGCGTTCAGGTAGCCCTCGAAGAACTGGCTCGTGTCAAAGCCGCGCTCCGCGGCCATCGTGTCGAGCTCCTGGAGAACGGCCTGATCGATCCAGTCGGGCGCGACGCTCGAGTCGACGTAGAAAAGGTCCGGCGGCTCGCCGGCGCTGAACTTGGCGGCCATCGCCGTCGGATAGTCGGTCGCGATCGGCTGGTAGTCGAGCGTGATGTTCGGATAGGCGTCCTGGAACGCATCGAGCGTCGCCTGGAGCGCGTCACCCTCGGCGCCGGTCGACTGCCATCCCGAGAGGATCACGGTGCCGGATACGCTCTGGGGATCCCAGGAGCTGGACGGCGGAGCGGCGGGAGAGCCGCTGGTCGACGGGCTTTCGGCGCCGCCGGGGCTGGCTGCACCGCCGCCCGTTGGGGCCGGGGTGGCGCCACTGCTGCACGCTGCAAAGATCAGGATTGAGATCGCCGCGGTCGTCACGGCGCGCCAGGGTCGACGCATGTGTCTCCTCCACGCTGGTCTGCGTCATCCCGCCGCGCACCGTCGGACCGTCGGAGGGTCGGATTCAACGAACCGGCAACGGGCAGGCGACCAACTGACTGTCGCTCCGGGGCCTTGCACCGAGGTGGCCGCCCAAGGCGTGGGTGTTTGCGAATCCGCGACAGTTTCGGCCCGCTGCGATGCGCTCGAACGGCGGCCGCCCGACCGATGAGTTGGGAGCGCCGCCGCCGTCTTGATGTGTGGCGCCGGCAAGTCTGCCCGGCGCCTCCGTTCGTCCGGGATATTCGTCCGGGATACCTGACGGCACGTTGCGAGAAGGCCGCCTAGACTGCCCGATATGCCAACGTCGTCCCGCGCCCCCTCATGACGCAGCTCCAGGCCGCGCCCGCCGCCACCCCAACGACCATCGAATCCGCCCTCGAGCAATACCGCTCAGAGCTCACCGCATACTGCTACCGGATGCTCGGCTCCGCGTTCGAGGCGGAAGACGCCGTGCAGGACACGCTGCTCCGGGCATGGCGCTCGTTCGACCAGTTCGAGGGCCGATCCGCCCTCCGATCGTGGCTCTACCGGATTGCGACGAACGTCTGCCTCGACATGCTCAACGGCCGCAAGCGCCGCGAGCGCCCGGTCGACATGGGGCCGGCGTCATCCGCCGATTCGAAGCTCGGCGACGGGCTGCCCGCGGACGTCTGGCTCGAGCCGGTTCCGGATGCGCTCGTGACGCCCGCCGGCGGCGACCCGGCGGATGTCGCGGTCGCCCGCGAGTCGGTCCGATTGGCGTTCGTGGCGGCGCTCCAGCACCTGCCGCCCAAACAGCGGGCCGTGCTGATCCTGCGCGAGGTGCTGCGCTGGCACGCGGACGAGGTCGCGGAGCTCCTCGATACGAGCGTCGCGTCCGTGAACAGCGCGCTCCAGCGGGCACGGGCGACGCTCTCGACGAAGGACGTCGACGAGGGCGACCCGATCGACGAGCTGGACGCCGAGCAGCAGGCATTGCTCGCCCGCTACGTCGACGCGTTCGAGCGTTACGACATGGACGCGCTGACGTCGCTCCTGCACGACGACGCGAAGTGGTCGATGCCGCCGTACGAGCTGTGGCTGCAGACCCACGCGGACGTCGTCAAGTGGTGCCTCGGGCCGGGCATCGGCTGCGAGGGCTCCCGGCTGATCGCGACGATGGCCAACGGCCGCTACGCGTTCGGTCAGTACAAGCCGGATCCCGTGAACGGTGGCCTCGCCCCGTGGTCGCTCCAGGTCCTCGAGCTGTCAGGCGATCGAATCGCCGCGATCACGTTCTTTCTCGACACCGAGCGCTACTTCCCGCTCTTCGGGCTCGCGGATCACCTCGACGGCTAGCCCGTCGAGGCCCGCGAGCTCGATGAGCTCGAGCAGCTCCTGGCGAGTCCCGGCGAGCTGCAACCGGCAGCCCAGACGACGCGACAGCAGGCCCAGCTCCGCCAGTGCCCCGACCGTCCCGATGTCCGGTTGCGTGATCGCGTGGACATCGCATCTGACGGGCCGTCCTGAGCGCCCGCCAGCGATCTCGCGGAGCCGCTCGCCGAGCAGGACGACGTCTTCGGGTTCCAGACGGCCACGGGTCTCGAGTGCTGGTGGCGACGCAGAGGCGACGTGGCGGGCACGATGGATCGGCTGGGTCACGCGACCTCCTTCGCCCCTTGAGACGGAGCGTCGCCCCGGAACTCATCGGTCCCGCGGTCAGGCGGCGCTGCGGTCGCTCACCTTGCGATCGGGTGCCGCTGCCGTCCCCGCCGATCGGCTGAGAGCGCCGAGCTCGGCACGCATCCCGGCGACGAGCACCTCGAGATCCGGATACGTGACCCGGTCGGCGGTGATGCCGATGTCGATGTCGCCGCCATACGAAATGGCCCCGACGCCGAGCGAGACGTTGCCGATCAGGGGAATCACCGGGTAGACGGCCAGCACTTCCGCGCCGAAGGCAGATGCTCGGTTGCCGGGCCCCCGCAGGTAGGCGGTCGTCGTGTTCACGCGCTGGCGCGTGATCAGCTTCAGCAGCAGACGGGTGACCGGGCCGGCGTGGAACCACTGACCGAGTCGCACCCGTTTCCGATGTCGCCGCCGGGCCGTCTCCGCGGTAATGAGATGAAGTCGCGCCGCCGGATCGCTGGTGCGGAGCGCCACCGGCACCGCCATCTGCGAGATGAGGTTGCCGCGGCCGGCCGCCCCGGAGCGCCGGATGCGTCCTCGCCGCATCGAGACCGGCACGTACAGGCGAATCGTCGTCGCGTCACGGAGCTCGCCGCGATGCTCCAGCACGGCCCGAACGCCGGCCGCCGTGATCGCCAGGAGCACGTCGTTGGGCGTGGCGTGATGCGCGCGCGCGACGTCGCCGAGAAGGTCGTCGGTCGTCCGGATCACCGCGAGTCGGCGGTCGGGACCGGCCAGGCGGTTGAGCGTCGTGAGCGAGGCGGGTTGCTCGGCGAGGAGCTCTCGGAGGCCGGGAAGTGCGGCCCGGATGGCGCGCCCGGTCGTTCCTGGGTGACGTGCAGCGTCGAAGCTGCCGGCGAGCGACGCGAGGTGCCGCCGAACATTGTCGAGAAGAAGCTCGCGGGTGCCCGGCCTCCGGACCGGCTGCCACGGCGGCGCCATCTCGGGCGCTGCTCCTCCGGGAGCGTCATCGAGAAACGCACCAAACGCGACCATCGCCGCCATGCCATCGGCAATCGCGTGGTGGATCCGAACGAAGAGTGCCACGCTGCCGTCGGCGAGGCCGTCCAGGAACCAGAGATCCCAGAGCGGCCTTGACAGCTCCAGCGGACGACGGCGGAGATCTTCGACGGTGGCCAGGAGCTCCGCCTCGCCACCCGGGTACGGGATCCGCACGGCGAGCACGTGGTCGCGAACGTCGAAGGCCCGCGCATCAGTCCAGAACGGCGCGCCGAGCCCGCGGCCGGGCGTGTGTAGCAGCTGGCGGAAGCGAGGCACGAGATGGAGCCGGGACTCGACCGCGGCGCGAGCCGCGCTGAGCCCGACGGCGCCGTTCTCGTCCAGCAGCGGAGCGCCGTCGAGCAGTGCCAGCGCGGTGATGTGCTGCGGCCAGGGATTCCCGGCGCGCAGCATCATCAGGTCATCGGCCGACAGGCGCTCGACCGGCACTGCCTCCGTTCTGCCCGACGCCGGCCGGCCGCTCACGCCGCGGGGCGTCGGCGCCGTGCGGCGAGGCGGCGTCCGGCGGCGACGGCTGCGGTCGCCGCCATCGACAACGCGAGGGCGCGGACGAACGGCGACGCGACTTCGCGGGGCTCCGTCGGTTCGACCACCTTGCGGAGTGCCATCGGAACGATGTCGGCGTGCATCCCCGTGACGCCGAGCTCGTCGCGGCCGAACACGATCCGGGCCGTCGACAGGCCGAACCGGGCCAGGTCGATCCTGAAGACGTACGGATCCTCAGGGTCGTCGGGAACGAGCCGGAACCCGCGCAGGAGCGCCGGGATCGGGCTGAGGAATCGGAGCAGCAGGCCGTCGCCATCGACCGAGACGACGGCTCCCGCGCCAGTCATCAGCCGGGCTCGAATGTCCGTGATCCGGCCCGTGAACCGATATCGGCCGCAGATGTCCGACCAGACTTCGGGCCGTTGGGGAACGTCGGTCCTGATCCTGGCCTCCGGCACGCCGAGGATCACCCCGAGAAGGCGGCTGATCTCGGTCGGCAGCCACAGCATCGCCAAGCGGCCGCCGGTCGTGAGGGCGATGACGCCGACCCCGTCGTCCGGCGCGACGAACAGTTGCGAGTTGAAGCCGGGCAGGATGCCTCCATGTCCGATGACCTCGTGGTCGGCGATCGGATGCCGGTCGAACCCGAGGCCCATGCCCGGGACCCGCGTCTCGGGCTGGAACGCCGGCCGGAACATCATCGACAGCGTGTCCGGCCGCAGGATCGTGCCGTGGTCGTTGGTCCCGCCGCCTGCGAGTGCCGCGACATATCGGGCCATGTCGCGGGTCGTGGAGCAGACCGACGCAGCGGCGGCCGGGACCCAGTCGCGGACGGCCACCGGTTCGGGCCCGTTCCGGCCGAGCGTGTAGCCCGTCGCCAGGCGCGGTCCGAGGAACTCCGAGCGGAGCAGATCCGTGTCGAACATCCCGAGCGGTTCGAAGATCCGCTGACGCAGGTAGCGGTCGATCGGGATGCCGCTGACGTCTTCGACGATCTGGCCGAGCGCCGCGAAGGCGTGGTTCGTGTAGGCGAATGCCGTGCCGGGCTCGGTCTCGAGGCGGATGTGCTCGCCGTAGAACCGCGCCAGCGTCGGCATCGGCTCGCCAAGCGGGATGCTGTCACCCCAGTCTGGCCGCAACAGGTCCGTTGGACGGACGACCTCAGGGATCCCGGCGGTATGGGTGAGGAGATGCCGGATCGTGGCAGGGCGGAACGCCGGATCAGCGCCGACGAGCCGGAACGCGCGAAGGTAGTCGTTCGCCGGGGCGTCGAGATCGACGAGGCCCTGCTCCCAGAGCTGCATGACGGCGATCGCGGTGAACGTCTTCGAGATCGATGCGATCCGGAACACGGTGTCCTCGGTGATCGGCGTCCGTGCCTCGATGTCGGCGAACCCGTGACCGTGGAAGAACGCCAGGTGGCCTTCGCGGACGACGCCGAGTGCGAATCCGACCGTGGCGTGGCGGCTGAGGATCTCGTCGATTGCAGCGCGCAGCCGCGCCACGTCGAGTGGCGCCGGTTGGGGTCTGGTTGTGGCCTCTGCCGCCGGCGACTCTTCTTCTGCCGGGATCGTGGCGTCGACGGTTTCGGGGGGACGGATGGCGGTGGTCATCGCCAGAACCTCGCTGCGTTGCGCGTGATGCGTCGAGTCTCCGAGCGCCGCGGTTCCACGGCCAGTGCCGATGGACCCCCGCTGAGCCGCCGGATTCCCCACCGTCGGCCCGGGCGGCCAGGGCTCGTTGGCACTGGGTTCGGCCGGCCGATCGCGGGATACCCATCCGGAGGTGCGTGCCATGCCCACAATCGGCATCCGGGACGACCATGCCGTCAACGAGATTCCCACGTCGCATCGCGACCTCGTCGAGTGCCCGCCGGTCGCCGCGCTGACGACGCTCGGCGCGGATGGATCGCCGCAGACCTCGGTCGTGTGGTGCGACTTCGACGGTACGTTCGTCCGGGTCAACACGATGCGCGGCTTCGCAAAGGAGCGGAACATGCGGCGCGATCCGCGGGTGACGCTGCTCTGCTACGACCCTCGCGACGACCTCCGGTATCTCGAGGTCCGGGGCACGGTCATCGAGATGTCCGAGGACGGTGCAGGCCGCCACCTCGATGAGCTCGCCTCGAAGTACGTCGGCCGGCCGATGCGCTACTTCGGCGATTGCATTCCGGCCGGGTTCGCCGAGACGGAGATCCCCGTCCTGTGCCGGATCAGGCCGGACCATGTCGTGGCGCTCGATGCCACGGGGCCAGGAGCAACGTGATGACGACCACCGTCGCGACCGAATCGGTCGAGATCCCGGCCTCGCATGCCGACCTCCTGGCCCGGTCGGTGCCGGGCGTCCTTTCGACGCTCGCGCGCGACGGCCGGCCACAGTCGAGCCTCGTCTGGGTCGACACGGACGGCGACTGCGCCCTCGTCAATACGACGCTCGAGCGCCTCAAGGGCCGCAACCTTCGCCGCGATCCGCGCCTCTCGCTGCTCGTCGTCGACCCTTCCAACACGGCTCGCTTCATGCAGATCCGGGGCACGGCGGAGCTGATCACGGATGGCGCCGAGGCGCACGTCGACAGGCTCACGCGCAAGTACACATCGCATCCGCGGTTCTACGGCTACGTGTACCCCGAAGCGCAACGCGCGCGCGAGACGCGCGTGATCGTCCGGATCCACGCCCGGCGCATCACGCTCGACGCGATCCACGCCTAGGCGTGGCGACAAAGCGCTACGCGGGACGCGGCGGCTGGTAGGACCAGCCCTGCTGCTCGACCCGCCGCTTCGCCTCCGCCTCCGAGACCATGACCTGCTGGCCGGCAGGTCCGAAGACCGTCACGTTCTCCCTGGGACGGCTGATGGACCAGATGATTGCCATCGGCAGGAAGACGACCAACCACAGGACGAACAGGATCGCAAGCCCAATTCCGCCGCGCGTCCAGGCGTCGGCCAGACACGCGTTCAGCTCGCCGCCGTTCAGCCCGGCGCAGTCGCGGCCGATACCGAGCCCCGCGGCGACGATCCCGATTGCCATTCCGACCGTCCAGACCGCGATCACGCCGGTGATGATGCGATTGGCCATCGGAGCCCTCCTTCGATCGGCCAGGCCGGTCAGCGCCAGCCTGATGACCGGTGAGCATCGACCCGGTCCGATCCGAGCAACAGGGCCAAAGGTCACACACGTCTCGGCGCCGGCCAGACAAGAACGCTCCAATGGGCCGTTCGGCCCTGTTGCGGACGATGCTCGCCTCCCATCGTTGTCGGGTGCTGAGAGCCGTGGCAGCGCTGGTCGTCGTCCTGGCTGTCGTCGGCTGCGGCGGCGGCCAGCCACCGGCAACGGCTTCGCGATCGCCGTCGGCCCCCACCGCTCCGTCGCCGGTGTCGCCGTCGGCGCCCGCCTCGATCCCGTCGCCCGCGCACGGGTTCGGCCTGGGCGCATTTCCCGAAGTCCCGATCGGCGACCTGCCGGCGGCCGCCGCGACCGCGCTTCAGGCCGTCCTCGACGACGCGCGCGACACGATCGGAGCGCCGGGGCTTGCCGCCGCCGTCATCGCGGCCGGCCGTGGGACGTGGGCCGGCGCCGCAGGCACAGCCGACGGAGCCGCCGAGCTGGACCCTGCCGCCCAGTTCGGCATCGGCAGTGTCACGAAGACCGTGATCGCGGCCGAGGTCCTCCAGCTCGTGGAGTCGGGCGTCGTCGGCCTCGATGAGCCGATCGCGACGTACATCGGGGCCGACGAGCTGCCGACGAACGGCGCGACCGTTCGACAGGTCCTCGGCATGCGGAGCGGGATCGGCGACGTGAATGCTGATCCGGGCGCGACGTGCTCGGATCTCGCTGCCTCCATCTCGATGGACGACATCCGACAGATTCCGCTGCTCGATCCGTACTTCGAGCCGGGCGCGCAGTTCCGCTACACGAATGCCAACTACGTTCTCGCGGGAATTCTCATCGAGGACGTCACGGGCTCGGACCTGGGCGAGGCGCTCCGATCCGGGGTGCTTGCCACGTCCGGCCTGGAGCGGCTCATCTACCAGGACGCCGAGCGGCCGACCCCGCCGGTGGCCGCCCCGTTCGTCATCCGCCCGCAAGGCGAGGAAGTGCCGAAACCCGACGCGCTGCTGGACATCGGCGGGGGCTACCTCCCGGCTCGATGCCTGGCGTCGTCGGCCGGGCCGGCCGGGGGCATGGCCTCGGACGCGTTGACGCTCGCGCGATGGGGCTATCTGCTCTATGGCGGCTCCGTGCTCGGCGACGAGGCGCTCGCCGACATGACGGCGTTCGACAGCGGCTACGGCCTTGCTGCCCACGACCACGAACCCCGCTTCGGCGTCCCGGCCGTCGGCCACGAGGGCACCGTGCCCGGCTACACGACACAGCTCCTGGCGTTTCCCGAGGACGGGCTCTCGATCGCAGTCCTGATGAACACGAACCTCAGCGAGGAGAGCCTGACGATCGCCGCCGGGAACCTTCGCGCCGCGCTGGCGCCCTGGCTGGCCGAGTGAGGGCGGCGCGCACGCCGAGGGTCACCACTTGTGCCAGCCCGAACCGGCGCCGGAGCTCGTGCCCGGCTTGACGCCGCCGGCGATGCTGCCCTTCGGCTGGGGGACGTAGCGGACCGAAGCGAGCTCGTCCGCGCCGATGCCGTTCCGGGCTGCGTAGCGCTTCACGAGCGCCTCCGCCGCGACGTCCACCTCCGACGCGGCGACCTCCGTCGCGACGACGCGGCCACCCTTCGCGATGAGCCCGACACCTGTCACGGCGAGCCCGACCTCGGCCACCTGTCCCGCGGTCTTCGCGACCTTGAGGACCTTGATCGCACGCTCGGCGCCGGCGCTCGAATCGTCGATGTACTGATGCAGCAGGTTGGCGGCATTGCGGGTGGCGATCGCGGCGACGACGAGGAACGGCTGCGACGAGTTGACGTTGCCCCCGACATTGAACTCCATCGCCCGCAGGAGCAGCTTGTGGGGCTGGTCCCAGATCGAGAAATCCGGGAAGTCGGCGCCGCCGAAGAAGTCGGAGATCTCGGGCACGAACGGCGCCGCCTCGTTCCGGTTCTTCGAGAGCAACATGTGCTGCTCCTGGCCGATCTCGATCTGGCCGCGGAGGCGCTTGACCTCGCGATCGATCGCGGCCTGGACCGGACCCTGATCGACGTTCTCGTAGTACCCCGCACCGAGGACGGTCGTGCCGATCAGCGCGTCCCGGTCGATTCGGCCGTCCTTCGTGGGGATCGCATCGCCGGCGGGTCCGAGCGACAGCCAGGCCTCGAACTGGCGGGGGTCGATGATGTGCCGCGACGGGTCCTCGGGATCCTTCACGAGCTTCGGCGCGACCCGGAGATAGACGCCCTTCGCGTTGAGGGTGTTCTTGACGCGCTGGAGGTACGTGACCTCGTCGGGGTTGTCAGTCCGTGGCGCGAGTGCATCCGGAGTCAGGAGCTTGTCGACATCGAGCCGGACCCGCTTGTCGCTCTCGCCGACCGGAACCAGGCCCCGCTCCCGGACGCGATCGGCCTTTGCGACGAGATCGGGGTCGCGGTTCGCGTACCCGCCGGACTCGGCGATGATCGACTTGCGGTCGATGGCGGCCGCCTCCGACTGGACGTCGGGGTTCACGACCGACGCGTCGAAGACCTTCTGGAGCTGGTCGAGCTGGCTCTCGGTCATCGACTGGAGAACATGCGGCAGGGTGTCCCCGATCAGCTTCCTGGCGTCGGCCGCCTTGAGCTTCGTCGCCCGGGCGCGGCGGCGGCGGTCGGCTGCGGACGGCTTCCGCTGGACGGCCGGCGTCGGGCGCGACGGCGGCCGGCGCTCGCCACGCAACATCGCCGCGACCGCGCGGTTGCCGGCCTTGCGCTGAAGAACCATGAGATGGACCTGGGGTGGCCCGAGCGGAGCGTCGAGCGGCACGGGAAAGCGTCCCGAGGCCGGTCGGGCGTGTGCCTGGTCGGCAAGGCGGATCGGTCCGGCTATATCGCACCCCCGGCGTCCATGGCACGAGACCGGGCGCGAGCTCAGGCGCCCGGTTGCGTCGGCTCTGTCAGCCGAGGATACGCGCGGGCTGCCGGTGGCGACCCGGTCGGCGAGGCGCAGTCGGGTGCCCGTTCGGGCAGCGGCGTCGCCCGTTCGGGCAGCGGAAACGCCGGCTTGGCCGGCGCAGCGGGAGTCAGCCCGTCAGATCCGCGTTCAGCCGTCGCTGGCCATCATGAGGCCCTCGATGTCGTGCTTCTGCGTGATCGGCGTGAGCTCGTCGACGACTCGGCACACGAGGTGGCGCCGAACGGACTCCGGAAGCGAAGCGTGGAAGGCCGGCGTCACCATCATGTCGTGCAGCGCGGCATGGCCGGCGCCGGGTGCGTCGACGCCCAGGACGAGGACGGGCCTCGCGATCGGTGAGGCGTGGGCGGTTCCGCGGTGGATCGCGAGCGCGGTCCGCGCCGAGATATCGCCGGCCCTCGGGTACTTCCGCGCTCCGAGCGACGCATACCGTTCGTAATCCTCCTTGGCCGGGAACATCTCCGCCTTCCACTCCCGGCCGTCGTCCCAGTGGGTGCCCGGCGCAATCTCGAACGGGCCCATGTCCTCGGTGACATCGACGCCGGTCAGGTTGAACGCGAGGGACGTCATCCGGTGGTCGCGATACGTGTCGGCCGGCGAGGGGAAGTCGCGGTGCCAGGGCTGGAACTTCGCGCCCTGGAACGGGACGTCGAACCCGATCTCGACGATCTCGTAGTCGGGGCCGAGGACGTTCTCGCAGATCGCGCCGACCCAGGGATGCGTCACGAGGTCGACGAATCCCGAGATGTCCTCGGGATGGACCTCGACGTACCAGCGCCGCGGTCCTCGCCCGACGGCGCCGCCGGGACGCTGAATGGCCGGCCAGAACGCCGTCATCATGTCCTCCCGGAGCTGCTCCGCCCACGCCGGCGAGAAGGCTCCCTTCAGGGCGGTGATGCCCTCTGCGTTCAGGCGGGCGACGTCGTCCGCGACGTCGATCGCGGGCGGATTCTCAAGTCGCGTTGCTGCCATCTCGGCCTCCATCGATTGACCGTGTGATTCGCTGGAAGTGGCGGAAGATCGGACGCGGGCGGCGCGCGAGCGAGACGAGGCCGCACGCGTTCTCGCGGCCGGCGTCGACCGTCAGCGTCGAGTCCCAGTCGACGTGGTTCACGAGTCCGTACCAGGTGAATCCCCGGATCGGGAGCCCGTCGCGGCGGAGTCGGACGATGTCCGTCCACTGGGATTCGAGCCAGGCGTCCGCGTTCGGGCCGGCGGCGTTCGTCTCGGTATGCATGATCGGCCGGCCGAGCCGCTCGTGATACTGGTGCGCCAGCTCGTAGTAGCCGAGCCGGACGCCGGTCGAGCGGAGGTGCCCGTCCGCGCCGATCGCCAGCTCGCTGGTCGCGTAATAGTCGTTGCCGACGACCCAGTTCTCGTCCGAGCCGTTGGCCTCGAACCAGCGCAGCTCGTCGCGGTCGACACCATGGTCGAGGAAGTGCCGGACGACGGGATCCGGCAGCCGGCGGCCGAACGCAAGCTCGAACGTCGCGAAGCGGAGCTCGTTCTCGAGATCCGCCTGGTCGATCGCCTCGCGGACGAGCGGATGGGTGTACTGGCACGTCTCGGCCTGGATGAGGACGGCGTCCGGCCGGGCTCGGCGAATCTCCGCGGCGCCGACGACGACACACCGGGCGACGTTGAGGAGCGCCCGGACGAACGCCCGCTCGTCGCTCAGCTGTTCGTTCCAGAAGCCCTGCCGCGCCGAGAACGCAGCCGTGATGAATGGCTCGTTGACGGGCGTGAAGTAGCGGGCCCACGGGTACCGCTCCACAAAGGCCCGGGCGAACCCCTCGAATCGGTCCGGCAGCGCCGGATTCTGGTAGTCGCCGAGGTCGTCCGGGACGCCGAAGTGCATCAGGTCGACGATCGGGGTCAGGCCGGCCGCTCGGCACGCCTCGAGTGCCCCGTCGACCCACGTCCAGTCGAAGCCGGCCGGCTGGCTGATGTCGTGGAACGGAATCCCGTAGCGCAGGTAGTGCACCCCGGCCTCCCGGGCGAGGCGGAAGTCGTCGGCGTACCGCTCCCGATGCCGTGTCTTGACGAGCTCGTCGACGCGTTTCCCGTCGACGCGCGGCGCGCTGCATTCGATGCCGGTGGCGACGACGAACCCGTCGTCAACCTCGAGGCCCGGGGTCGAGAGGGCATCGCGCGCGTCCTGAGCGGTCATGGGATGGGCTGCGGCTCATCGGTTGGACCGTCGACGCTCGCCTTCCCGCCGTCGAGCGTGAGCCTGTCGATCCAGACCGAACGCTGACCGAAGTTGCCGTACCCGACCGCGTCCTCGTCCCAGGCGTGGTACGCCATCCACAGCCCGCCGTCGTCTGAGGCGATCACCGACTGGTGGCCGGGCCCCCGTGCCCGCGAGGTCACCGGGCGATCCCAGGCGCTCGCGAGAATTGGATTCTCGGGCGCATCGACGTACGGCCCGAGGACCGTCTTCGACGTCGCGTAGCCGACGGCGTAGAACTCCGTGTCGTAGCCGTTCGCCGAGAAGAACAGGTAGTAGGTGCCGTCGTCGAACACGAGCGTCGGCGCCTCGATCAGCGCGCCTTCCCATGGCTCGTCGTTCACCACGCCGAGGTCGGCCGGCGTACCGGTCAGCGCGAGGCCGTCCTCCGACATTGGCTGGATGTAGAACCGGGTCCGCATGCCGCAGCAATTGCCGTCGTTCTTCCAGATCAGGTAGAGGCTGCCGTCGCCGTCGCGGAACGGCGTCGCATCGATCGACCCGCCGAGCTCCTGCTGGCAGACGAGCGGCTCGGTCGAGTCGTCGACGAACGGGCCTTCCGGGCTGGACGCGACCGCGAGCGTGATGCACTGGCTGCCGTTGCCGTCAGTGCGCTTCAACGCTCCGTCGTGGGCCGTGTAGTACAGGACGAAGCCAGCCGACGTCTCGAGCACTTCCGGTGCCCAGGTATCGCCTGATGACCAGCTCGGAAGCGTCGGAAGCGGATCGTCGAGGGCCTCCCAGTCGACGAGGTTCGTCGATCGTGCGAGCTGGAGGTTCTGGGCGCCATCCGTGGTGGCATACGCGTAGTAGCCATCACCGGCGTGGAGGATGAAGGGGTCCGGAAAGTCGTCGTCGATCACGGGATTCCTGAAGGTTCCCGGCGCGAGGGACGCGGCCCCGCTGGTCGCCGACCCGGACGGCTTCGCGGGGCTCGCGCTGCTCGTCGCTCCTGTCGCGCCGCTGCCTTCGCTGCCCGCTGACCCGCTCGGCGCACCCGTCGCTCCGGGTGAACAGGCGATGAGCGCGGTCAGGCCGAGGACGAGCCCCGGTCGGCCGACGAGTCGCCGCGAGATCCGCCGGCTCGTCGGCTTCCGCGCGGGCTCGCGCCGGCCCCCATCGAACCGACCCGGCACGATCAGCCCTTCACGCCGGCCGAGGCGACGCTCTGGATGACGAAGCGCTGGGCGACGACGTAGAAGATCAGCACGGGCAGCGCGGCGACGACCGTCCCTGCCATCAGCAGGCCGTATTCGGCGCTGTACTGACCCTGGAAGTTCACGAGGCCCGCCTGGAGCGTGCAGGCGTCGGCGTCAAACGTGCAGTTGACCAGCGGCCACAGATAGTCGTTCCAGATGGCGAGGAACGTGATGACGCCGAGCGTCGCCAGTGCCGGCGCCGCAAGCGGCAGGACCACGGACCAGAACGTCTTGAACCGGGAGGCGCCGTCCACGTAGGCGGCTTCTTCGATTTCGGCCGGAATGCCCTGGAAGAACTGGCGCATGAAGAAGACGCCGAAGACGCCGGCGAGGTGCGGCAGCATGTACGCCGGGATCGTCGCCAGCCCGAGCTCCGGGATGATGTTTCCGACCTGGAGGATGATCAGGAACTGCGGCACGAGGAACATCACGGGCGGCAGCAGCAGCGTCGTGATCAGGAGGGTGAACAGGATCCGCTTTCCCGGAAAGTCCATCCGGGCGAACGCGTAGCCCGACATCGAGGTCAGGATCACGACGAGGACCGTCCCGATCGAGGCGCTCAGGATGCTCGTGATGAACCAGTTCACGACCGGGAAGTCGGACCCGAAGATCGTCTCGAAGTTCTCGAGGCTGGGGTTTTCCGGGATCCAGCCGGTATCGGTGAACACCGCCGCCCCGGACTTCAGCGACGTCGAGACCATCCACACGAGCGGGACGACGAAGAACAGCGCGAGCACGAGCAGGACGGCGTAGAGGACGACCATCCCGGGCTTGACCCTTCGTCGCCGCGGCGTCGTCGCGGCCTGGGTTCCGGCGGTCTTGAGCTCGAGCTCGCCAGCCATCGCTACGCCTCGTCCGAGCGGAAGACGCGGAAGTTGATGATGCTGACGACGACCATCATCGCGGCCACGATCAGGCCCATCGCGGCGGCCTGGCCGAGCTGGAACTGGCCGCCGTTCGTGAAGCCGGTCTCGTACATGTAGAGCAGCGCCGTCCGGGTCTCGTTCCCCGGCCCGCCGCCGGTCATGATCTGGGACTGCCCGACCATGTTGAACGAGGCGATCACCTGGAGCGTGATCACGAGCAGCAGGATCGGCCGCAGGCTCGGGATCGTGACCGCCTTGAACTGCTGCCACTTCGTCGCGCCGTCGATCGACGCGGCCTCGTAGAGATCCGGCGAGATCGCCTGCAGCCCGGCGAGCAGGATGATCGTGTTGAACCCGACCGTCCACCACAGCGTCGCGACGTTGATCGAGAACCACGCGAGCGGGTTGGTCGTGAGCCAGCTGACGCTCTGGGCCCCGAGGCCCTGGAGGAACAGTGTCAGGAGCCCGGACTGGCTGTTGAGCAGCCACCACCACAGCAGGCCGACGACGGCGATCCCGAGCGTCCAGGGGGCGAAGAAGAGGGCCCGAAAGAAGTTCCGGCCGCGGTACTTGCCGTCCACGAGGACCGCCAGACCGAGACCCGCGCCGACGAGCAGCGGCGTGCTCGTCAGGACGAACAGGATCGTGTTCCAGACCCCGTTCCAGAAGACCGGGAAGTGGTAGTCGTCGGGGTTCGCCAGGTTCTGGAAGTTTTCGAGTCCGACGAATTGCGCCTCACCGCCGAACGTGTAGTCGGTCAGCGCGATGTAGAGGTTGTAGAAGAACGGCAGCCCCACCATGAACAGGAACAGCAGGAAGTGGGGCAGGATGAACAGGTAGCCCGCATACCACGTCTCGCCGATCCGGCGCAGCGATCGCGTCGGGGCGGTCGTGCCGGCGACCGGGGGCGGTGCGGCGGCGGCGGTCATCGACGGTCTCCTGAATCAACCAGCGCGGCAGGCACGAGGAGGGAAGCCTGCCGCGCTCGTTGCTGACGTGCTGTCAGAACCCGTACTTCGCCTTGTTTTCCTTGAGCTGCTTGGTGATGTTGGCGGCTGCCTCGTCGAGCGCCGCCTTCGCGTCCTTCTTGCCGGTGACCGCGGCGACCGCCGCCTGGCCGGCGCCCTGGGGACCGAAGAGTGCGTCGCCTGCGGCCGGGAACGGCGGGAAGAACCGGGCGTCGGCCTGCTGCTTCTGGATGTCGGGGATGACCGGCAGCGCCTTGAACTCAGCCGAATTCACCACGGACTGCCGAGCCGGGATCTGACCGGCCTTCGCCCATTCGAGCGAATGCTCCGAGATCCACGAGATGAAGTATTGGGCGCCCTGCTTCTCCTCGGCCGACATCTCGCGCGTCGTGATGCCCATGTTGTGGGATCCCGACCAGACGCCCTTTCCGAAGATCTGCGGCACGGGTCCCGCACCGAGGTCGTCCTTCAACGCTTCGATGTAGCCGTTCGTCTCCCAGATGCCGGACATCACCATGCCGTTCTTGCCCTGCTTGAACGCGGCGATCTCCGTGTCGCTCTCGGTGCCCTTCGGTGAGATGCCGTCGTCGACGAGGCTCTTCCAGAAGTTCGACGAGTCGACGCCGGCCTGGCTGTTGATCAACGACTCGCTGAAGTCCTCGTTCGTCCACTCGCCGCCGCCCTGGTAGAACGTCGTGGCCCACTCGATTCCCAGCAGGAAGTTGGCGCCGCCGCCGCCCTGAACGACCATGAATCCCGGGACTCCGGCCTTCTCGGTGATCGCCTTCGCGGCCGCGACGAAGTCGTCCTTCGACGTCGGTGGCGTCTCAGGGTCGAGCCCGGCAGTTCGGAACAGGGCCTTGTTCCAGTAGAAGCTGAGGGTATGGGTGTCGAGCGGCACGCCGTACCGATGGTCCTTCCAGAGGCCGTTCTTCCAGACGTCCTCGGTGAAGTCCGCCTCCGAGAGCCCGAGCGCGCTGATGAGGTCGTCGATCGGCTGGAAGATCCCGTCCGAGGCGTTCTGCGGGATCGCATCGAGATGGACGATCGAGACCTGCGGCAGCTTGTTCGCAGCTTTCGCTGCGTGGAGCGAGCCGTAGAGGTCCTTCTGGGTCGAGAACTTGACCTGGACGTTCGGGGTCTCGCTGTTGAACTGGTCGACGATCTTCTTCAGGTACGGACCGTCGCCACCGGTGAACGGGTTCCAGAAGTCGAGATTGACTGCCGTGGCCGGCGGCTGGATCGCCGCTCCGCCACTGCCACCCGGTGCGGCGCTGGCGCCGGGTGCGACGCTCGCGCCGCCGGCGGGCGGTGTGGTCGCCCGGCCGCCACCGCAGGCCGAGATGATCGCGGCCAGGGCGGCATACCCGACACCTGCTCCGGCGACCTTCAACAAGTCTCGCCGGCTGACGGAGCGACCCGCCATGGCGATGGCCGCATCGATGCGGTCAGCACGCTCGTCGATCGCCACGGTTCTCCTCCTCCGCCCGGACGTCCGAGCAGTCTTGACGCGGCCACTAGCGGCGTTTGCTGGAGTGTTCCAGCAAAACGTAGCAGTTACGTCAAGCCAACCGGCGCCGACATTGCGCCGCGCGGCGAGGTTGTTACGCCGCGTACCATGTGCGCGTCATGACGCTGCCAATTCCTATTTCAAATTCGCCACAGCTCCAGCAGATCCTGCCGAGCGGCAAGGCACTGCTGATCGACGCCCGCTCGCCCGACGCGGCGACGATTGGCCTCCTCAAGGCGCTCGCCAACGAGACGCGGCTCGAGATCCTCGAATACCTCGGTGATCGTGTCGTGGCACTCAGCCAGGTTGCGCAGGACCTCGACCTTCCGGCGTCGACGGCTGCGATGCACATCGGCATCCTGGAACGAGCGGGATTGCTCCACACCGAGCTGCAGCCGGCGAGTCGCGGCCTCCAGAAGGTGTGTGCCCGGACCTACGACGAGCTTGTCATCGACCTCCCGCGTGGCACGCACCACACCCGCGACCGCGTCGAGATCCACATGCCGATCGGCGCCTACACCGCGTTCGAGACCGTGCCGACCTGTGGCCTGGCGTCCGCGACCGGTCTCATCGGCTACCTGGACGACCCGCACGCGTTCTACGAGCCGGATCGCATTCACGCCCAGTTGCTATGGTTCCATTCAGGATTCGTCGAGTACGTGTTCCCGAATCGCGTCCCCCCGGGCGCCAAGCTCATCGCGGCCCAGCTCACCGCGGAGGTCGCCAGCGAGGCGCCGCTCCACGACGCGGACTGGCCCAGCGACATCAGCGTCTGGATCAACGACGTCCACCTCGGGGAATGGACCAGCCCGGGCGACTACGGCGGCACGCGAGGACGCCTGACGCCGCGCTGGTGGGAGGATGACAACTCGCAGTTCGGCGTCCTGAAGCGGTGGCACGTCACGAAGGACGGCACCGCGATCGACGGCGTCCCGCTCTCCGGTGTCACGACCGCGAGCCTCGGCGTCAAGCCCCGCCAACCGATCCGCGTCCGGCTCGGCGTCCGTCCCGACGCCGCCAACGTCGGCGGCTTGAACCTCTTCGGGCGTCGCTTCGGGCACTATCCGCAGGACCTCGTCATGCGACTGGAGTACACCACGGAGCTTCGGGTGGGGTCCGACGGCGACGAGCGGACCGATCTCGTACCGGAGGCGACCGATCCCGGCTGAGCGGTCCGGAGGACGCCCGCTCGAGCGGGTGCGCGCGCTGCTGGAGCGCGCAGGCTACGACACCGGCGGGATTCGATCGGCCGGAATCGACGTAGGCCTCGGGGTACGTCGCCCGGACGTCCCGGTGCTCCTGCGGCTCCTCGGACCCGACGAGCCACTCTCGAGCCTGGTCCGCCTCTTTCTGTTCGGCCAATCGCTCGACACGCGCGAGCTGCGTCGGCGACTCGGGCCGGACCTGGAGGTACTCGGCGATGCGGGCCTCGTCAGGACCAGTGGCGCCCGGACCGAGCCGACGGCCCAGCTCACGCCGTGGCGCGACTTCATCGTGGCCCACGACGTCGATCCGGCAGGGCCCCTCTGGCCCGAGCACGTCAGCGGCCCAACGCCCGCCGCCGAGACGCTGGCCCGGCTGATCATCCCTGGCGACGCCGAAACTTCGCTCGACCTCGGGACGGGTTCCGGCATCCTGGCGCTCGCGCTCGCGACGCTCTCCCACGAAGTCGTCGCGACCGATGTCAACCCGGCCGCGCTCCGGTACGCCCGGTTGAGTGCCGGGCTCAGCGGGCTGGAGAACATCGATGTCCGCGAGGGCAGCCTGTTCGAGCCGGTCGCCGGAGCGCGATTCGATCGCGTCGTCTCGAACCCGCCGTTCGTCATCGGACCGGACTCGGCCTTCGTCTTCCGGCACAGCGAGCTCCCGGACGACCAGCTCTCGCGACGGGTCGCGGAGGGCGCCGCCGAGCACCTTGCCGACGGCGGCTTTGCGGCGATTCTCGGCAACTGGATCGTGCCGCGGGGCGAGCGCTGGCTCGATCCGGTGCGATCGTGGCTGGAGGGCACCGGCTGCGATGCGGTCGTGATGCTCCACGGTGTCGAGGACCCACTGTCCTACGCGGTCCGCTGGAATGGCCGCTCCCAATACGTCGAGCCTGACGCGTTCCGGCGACTCCTGGGGCGCTGGCTCGAGTACGACCGGACGCGCGAGATCGAGGCGATCGCATCCGGCGGGATCGCGCTTCGACGTTCCGGCACGTCGTCGTGGGTCCATGGTCTCCAGCTGGACGGTGAGCCGCGCGGCGAGGGGCCGGCGCATCTCGCCCGGCTCTTCGCGGCCGGCGACCGGATCGCGGCCGGAATCGAGGACGAACGCCTCCTCGACACCTCCGTCGCGCTCGACGCACCCCATCGCCTCGAGCAGTCGCTCGTCTCGCGGCCAGACGGATACACGGTGGAGCCCGCGCAGCTGACGCTCGACGACAGCCTGGGGGTCTCGATGACGATCCCGCCGGATCTCATCCCGTTCGTCCTGCAGCTCGACGGGAGCCGGACCGTCCGCGAGACGCTGACCGCGGTCGACCATGCCGGCGCCAGCGCGCCCGCGCTGCAACTCGTCCGCGGTCTGCTTGAGCGCGGCTACGTCTCGCTCGCGGAAGCCGGCGCCTAGCTGCCTCCGCCGTCACCGAGCGCATGCTGGATCAGGCCATCGAGCATGGCGGTCGCGACCGGTCCGCTCTCGGGCGCAACGCGAAGCGTCGTGATCGTGAGCCAGCCGCGGCCTTGCGGGAATCTCCAGATGAGCGCTGCCGGGGCGTGAACCCAGCCGGCGAACATGCCGGCCGCAACCTCGTCGCGATGGAGCCTGGGGTCGTAGCCCGTCACGACATGGTCGGGGATGATCTCGGCGTGAACGAAGCCGAACGGGTTGCCGGTCGGAACGGAGGGGACGACACCTGGAAGCAACCAGCTCCAGGCGGTGACCCAGTCGCCGTCCCACGGATTCCGGTAGTCGGCGGCGTCGGGATCGGGCAGCCCGCGGGCGCGAACGACGGCGGGCCGGTCCAGCTTGAGGTCGCCCGGGATCGCCGACCGTGACCTGGCGAGGACAAGCGCGCGACCGCCACGCTCGACGTCGTCGAGCACCTCGCGCGAGAGGTCGCTCGCGACGAGCAGATCGCGGTTTCGGGCCGCGCCGACGCGATGCCCGATCGCCTCGAGGCGTTCCGCAATACGCCAGATCCCGGTCGGATCCTCGACGGCGATCGAACGCCGCTTCGTCGTCGACCGGGCGTCGCCCCGCAGGATCGCGAGACGGACCACCGTTTCGGCCCGCGTGACGCCGGCTGCATCGATCGCCCGGAGCTCCAGCGTCGCGTCGCCGCTCTCGGCATCGTCGGGAATCGTGCTCCGGAGCTCGCCCACGAGCCGAGCACCGCCGGCCGGCCAGTCGCCGACCGGGAGTTCGCCGGACTGCCACGGCTCGCCGCCGGGGCCGCCCGGCGCGCCCGCACCCGCCGACCTGCCGAGCCGCCAGGCGATCGCCCCGCCCGGCGCGGCTGGGCCGTACGCCCCGAGGTAGATCGTCGCGCGAAGGGCGTCGCCGGCGAAGAAGTCGCGTCGGTCGAGATCGGCCACGACCACGTCCGGGTTGTTGAAGGACCGGGCCTGATCGTGGAACGCCTTCGGCCGGCGGCCGAGATCGAGGAGACCGTTCGCCTCCCAGTAGGCGTCGGCAAGTTCGGTGATCACGTACCCCTGGATCGAGTCGTGCCGGCGCATCTCGCCGACCTCGTACTGAAGCGCCTCGAACTGGTGCCACTGCGTCGCAACCGCGAGGTCGTCGACGCTCTGCCAGATGCGGTCGAGGCCGAGGTCGGCGAACCGCTCGCGGATGCCCTCCGGCCGCAGCTGGTTGCGGCCGGTGCCGGCCCACCACGGGGGCGCGCCGTTCTCGGGCAGGACGTCGGCCGGACGCGGCAATCCCCAGCTGCCGAATTCCGAGAGAACCAGCGGTTCGGCGCCGGTAGGTCGGGCGTCACCGAACGGACTCCAGAGCCACGACGGCCGTCGGGCGAAGTCGTCGATCCGGGTCCGCCAGCGAGACGCGTTGTCGGGCGCCTCGTGATAGACGTGGAAGTCCGCGATGTCCGATCGCACGTGGAAGTTCGGCGTGGCGTGCGTATCGCACGCGGAGTTGTCGACGATGAGCCGGCTCGGGTCGAGCGCCTTCAGCCACGCGTACGTATCGGCGAGCCAGGCCCGGTCGCGCGCCTCCTCGCGAACGCGCGTGCCCCAGTCCTCGTTGATGATCGTCCAGATGACCACGGACGGGTGATTGCCGAGGTGCTCGACCATTGCGGCGAGCGTCTCTCGCCCGCGGCGGGCGGCGTCTGCCGTGAACGTTCCCCAGTTCGGGAGCTCGCACCACACGAGCAGCCCGGCCTCGTCGGCCGCCTCGAGATACGCCGGGTCCGGCACCTTGATGTGACAGCGCAGGAGGTTCAGCCCCAGCGCCTGCGCCTTGCGGATCTGGTCGTCGAGCATCGCCCGCGACGGTGGTGTCGAGATCGTTCCGTCGTACAGGTCCTGATCGAGAACGCCGAGCAGGTAGATCGGACGGCCGTTGAGGAGGATTCGACCGTCGCGGGTCGCGATCTCGCGCAGGCCGAATCGCGTCTCGACGGCGTCCCTCGCCTCGCCGCGCTCCGCGAGCCTGGCCGTGACGCGATACAGGTTCGGCTGGCCGATATCCCAGAGGCGGGCGTCCGGAATCAGCAGGCGGGCGGTGCCTGTCAACGACCCGCCCGGATCGACCGTCATCCGGGCGACGGTGGCTCCGTCGGGGTCGTCGACGGCGAGCTCGATCGTCGGCGAGTCGGGGGGCGCCGCGCCCGGATCGATCGCCCAATGGACGCTCACCGCAGGTTCGGCGATCTCGGCGTCGACACGAAGCGGACGTAGCCCGCAGCTCGGTCGTCTCTCCAGCCAGACGGACTGCCAGATCCCGCTCTGGCTCGAGTACCACGTCTGCTTGCCGTGCGGGACCTCCGCGACCGGGAACGCGGGCGTTCGCGCGGCGGCCGCGTCGAAGTCCTCGGGCTCCGCGGGGTAGCGGCGAAGATCGCCCATCGGATTGACGACGTGGACGGCGAGGTCGTTCTCGGGGGCCGCCTCGAGGAGTGCCGTCACGTCGATCTCGAAGGGCGTGTACCCGCCCTCGTGCTCGCCCGCGAGCCGCCCGTTGACGTAAGCCCTGGCGTGGTACATGACGGCCCCGAACGCGAGAACGACCCGTCCTTCGCGCCAGCGCGGCGGGATCGTCACGGTCCGGCGATACCACCCGGCGGTGAGGCCGCGCCACGCGTCCGACGCCGCCTCCCAGCAGCCGGGAACCAGGATCGGTGCGCCCGGGGTGCTTCCGCCGAGACCGTCGCCCTCCGGATCCGGGACGAACGTCCACTCGCCGTCGAGCGAGAGCCTTTCCCGGAATTCGATCGTGGGGCCCATGACCGTGACACCTCTGGGAGCGGCCCGCGTGACTGGCATCCATCAGGCGGCCTGCCCGGGCCCGTCGAGTCGCACGACTTCTACCGGATCAATGCGGAGAAAGTAGCACACGGTCCCCCGACTCCCGCCTGCCAACCTTTGCCCCTTGCATGGGACGGTACGCTGGAGAAGCCATCGGCACAGGAATCCCTGTGGAACTCTGGACGGCGCACGCTGAAATGCGACGGCCGCCCAGCAGGAGGACCAGTCATGCGGACTTGCCCGGACTCGCGTGACGCTCGGAAGGACGACAGCGCGCCGAGTCGCCAGCGCCACCACGCCACTCACCTGATCGGCCGCCTCCGAGCCGCGCTCGTCGTCATTGCGCTGGCCGCGCTGGCAACGCCAACGGCCTCGCTCGGCGCCGGCGGTGCGACCTACCAGAACCCGCTGGAGCCCGTCATCCCGGGCGACGACGTCGTCGAGAGCTGCGCCGATCCGTCCGTCATTCGCGGTCAGGAAGGCGAAGGTCGCTGGTACCTCTATTGCACCACCGACCCGCTGAACGACGAGGATCGCCTTCCGGATGGGTCGCTCCGGTTCCACCTGATCCCGATGCTGTCGTCAGCGGACCTGGTTCACTGGACCTACGAGGGCGACGCGTTCCCGACGCGACCGGCCTATGCGACCCCGACGGCCGGCCTCTGGGCGCCGGAGATCGTTCATCACCCCGAGACCGGCGAGTACCTCCTCTACTACACCGTGACCGACACGACGTTGCCGGGCGGGGGCAGCGCGATCGGCGTCGCGTCGGCGCCCAGCCCGCTGGGGCCGTGGACGGATTCCGGGACGCCGGCGGTGGAGCCGCATGGCGCGGACTGCTGCGGCCCGGACTCGCGGCGGTGGGTGTTCGATCCCGACGTCCTCCGAACCGACGGCCCCGATTACATCTACTACGGCAGCTACTTCGGCGGAATCTCCGTGCGCCAGTTGTCGGAGGACGGCCTGACGTCGGATCCGGCGACGCAGTCGAACGTCGCGATCGCGAACAAGTTCGAGGGAGCGGAGGTCGTCGTCCGGGGCGGGTACTACTACCTCTTCGCGTCGGCGACGAACTGCTGCGCCGGTCCCCAGACCGGCTACAGCGTCTTCGTCGGGCGATCGACGAGCCCGGTCGGACCGTTCGTCGACCGCGAGGGCGTGCCGCTGAACGACAACGAGGATACGGTCGATCCCACCGATCCCACCGACGGCCGCGCCGGCGGCACGGTCGCCCTCAGCATGAGCGGCAACCGCTGGGTCGGGCCCGGCCACAACACGGTGTTCCAGGATCTGGCCGGTCAGTGGTGGACGATCTACCACGCCGTCGATGTCACCGATCCGTACTTCGAAGGCGCCGTGGGCTTCACGAAGCGACCGGCGCTCATGGATCGCATCGAGTGGATCGATGGCTGGCCGTATGTTCGGGGCGGCCGATTCGTGTCGGATACGCCGCAGCTCGCGCCTGCCGCCCAACCCGGCGATCGGCCCACGCCGGCCGAACCGGCGCTCCGTGAGGACGCCCTCGGCGCGGCGCTGCCGGCGTTCTCGGACGCGTTTGCGGGCGCGGCGCTCGATGAAGCCTGGAGCTGGGTCCGGCCGCCGGACGCGGGGTCGTACTCGGTCTCGGGTGGAGCGCTCCACATGGAGACCCAGGACGCCGATCTCTTCGTCGACAGCAACAACGCGTCGGTGCTCACGAGGCCGGCCCCGGATGGCAACTACGTCGTCGAGACGAAGGTTCGCCTGTCCGTGCCGGCCGAAGGCTGCTGCTGGAACTACGTCCAGGCGGGGCTCGTGCTCTACGAGAACGACGACTCGTTCATCAAACTCACGACCGTGTCGATCTGGAATACGCGCCAGACCGAGTTCGCCCGCGAGGTCGAGACGGTCCCCGACGGCTACCCGCGCTACGGCAACACGGTCGTCGGACCTCCCGGCGAATGGACGTGGCTGCGGATCGTCGTTCGGACGGACGGATCGGGCAGCGTCGATGGCCCATATGGCGGCACCGAGCGATATACCGCCTACACGAGCCACGACGGCGCGACGTGGACCCGCGGCGGCACGTGGGCCGGTGACCTTGGCGACGACGCCCGGATCGGGCTCGTCGCGATGGGCGGCGGCGGGTTCACGGCCGACTTCGATGGCGTCACCGTCAGTCGCCTCCATCGTTGATCGAGGCAGGGCCGGCACCCGACTCCTCCGTGCCGGCCCTGTCCCGTCATGTCGGATGGCAGGAACCCCGCGACCGCTTGGGTGAACGGGTCCGCCAGCGCCGCCAGATGCTTGATCCGGTCCGTGGGAACGGGGACACGTTCCGGACCAGCGGATTCGTCCGAGCGGGTAGCGTGTGACATACACAGCCCCGAAGCGGGCCGGAGACGCCGACCATGAGCCCTGACAGAGCGAGCGCGTCTGGCGACGAGGCGGGTCCGCCGTCGTCGCCCCATCGTCGCTTCAACGCGCTGACCGGCGAATGGGTCCTCGTGTCGGCCGAGCGGACGCAGCGGCCGTGGCAGGGCGACGTCCTGCCCTCGACCGACCCACCCCGTCCGCGCTATGACCCGACGTGCTATCTGTGCCCGGGCAACACCCGTGCGAGCGGCGATCAGAACCCCCCGTACACCTCGACCTTTGCCTTCACGAACGACTTCGCGGCGCTCCGCCCCGACGGGAGGACAACGCGAACGGTCGACGGCCTGCTCGAAGCCCAGGGCGAGCGAGGGACGTGTCGCGTGCTCTGTTTCAGCCCGCGCCACGATCTGACGCTCGGCGAGCTCGACCCAGCCGCCGTTTGCGACGTGATCGACCTCTGGGCCGAGGAGTCGACGGCGCTCGGCCGCGACTACGCCTGGGTCCAGGTCTTCGAGAACCGCGGCCGCGAGATGGGCGCCTCGAATCCGCACCCCCACGGTCAGATCTGGGCGGGCTCGGCGATTCCCGTCGAGGCGGAACGGGAGCTGGAGCGCCAGCGACGTCATCATCAACGAACCGGCCGGCCACTCCTGCTCGACTACGCCGGCCAGGAGCGCGGCGGCCCGCGCGTCGTCGCCGAGAACGACGAGTGGCTCACGATCGTCCCGTTCTGGGCGGTCTGGCCGTTCGAGATCCTGCTGATCCCGAAGGCTCCGGTTCGTCGCCTCGCCGACCTCGACTCCACCGGTCGGACGTCGCTTGCGACGTCCCTCATCGGGTTGCTGAGCCGCTACGACAACCTGTTTGCTCACCCCTTCCCCTACTCGATGGGCTGGCACCAGGCGCCGTTCGGCAGGCGGTCGGCGGCGGGCTGGCAGCTCCATGCCCACTTCTACCCGCCCCTGCTTCGGTCGCCGACGATTCGCAAGTTCATGGTCGGCTACGAGCTGCTCGCGGAGCCCCAGCGTGATCTGACAGCCGAGGAGGCTGCGCGCCGGCTGAGGGCCGCATCCGACCGACGCGAGCCGTCCGACGGCACCGCGACGACGCCGAGCGACGGCCGGTCGTCCGCGACGTGACGCCGCTCCCAGGGGCTGAAGGCGATCTCGATCCGACCGCTCTCCGGGAACGGTTGATCGCTCGGTATCCGATCGCGGCGGAAGCCCCCGAGACGATCGAGGTCGTGCGAGGACCCGGGCGGGTGAACCTGATCGGCGAGCACACCGACTACAACGAGGGCTTCGTGCTGCCGGTCGCGATCGATCGCTGGATCATGATGGCGCTGGTCCCGACGGACGATCGTGTCGTAGAACTGACGCTCCTCGCCGACGGCACGACGAGCCGGTTCGAGCTCGACGCGCTGCCACGGCCGGGCCGCGGCAGCATCGATTACGTCGCCGGCGTCGCCTGGTCGCTGTCCGAATCCGGGTGGCCGGTCCGCGGCTTTCGCGCCGTTCTCGCGAGCAACCTGCCGATGTCCGCGGGGTTGTCGTCATCGGCGGCGCTCGAGCTTGCCAGCGCCTGGGCGCTGCTCGACGCGGATCGCCGTCCTGATACCGATCAGGACCGGATGGAACTGGCCCGGATCGCGCAGCGCGCCGAGAACGACTTCGTGGGGGTTCGCTGCGGACTCATGGACCAGTTTGCCTCGTCGCTCGGCCGACCGGGGGCCGCGATGCTGCTGGACTGCCGATCGCTGGATTACCGGGCCGTGACCCTGCCGCTCGAGGAGCACGCACTCGTCGTGTGCGACAGCGCCTCGCCACGCCGGCTTGCCGCCTCGCAGTACAACGCGCGGCGCGAACAGTGCGAACGCGCCACCCGGCTGATCCGGTCGCGGCGACCGTCCGTGAAGAGCCTCCGCGATGTCGACAGCGCCACGCTGGCGGAGTCCGCCGACCTCCTGGACGACGAGACGATGCGGCGGGCCCAGCACGTGGTGAGCGAGAACCAGCGTGTCCTCGACTGCGTCGACGCGCTCGAGCGGGGCGACATGGAGGCGGTTGGCCGGCTCTTCGCGGCGAGCCATGCGTCCCTCCGCGACCTCTACGAAGTCAGCTCGCCCGAGCTCGACGCGCTCGTCGAGGCCGCGACCGCCGCGCCGGGTGGGGTCGCCGCACGGATGACGGGCGCGGGGTTCGGCGGCTGCACGATCAACGTCGTCGAGCGCAATCGCGTCGACGACTTCGCCGAATCGGTCACGCTGAGCTACCGCCGGGCGACGGGGCTCACGGGGCGGGTGATGGTCGTCAACCCATCCGCGGGGGCCGGCGTCGTCGAGTGAGGCGACCGGCGTGTGGCGCGGTGCGGCGCGACGACCGGGGTGGCGACGAACCATGACGCGGGTGACTCAGTCCTCCTCGCCCTCGAAGTCTGGCCAGGCCGCGATGTCGACACCGTGGTTTTCGGGCGACGCGAGCGTCCACCACTGGGGCGCATGCGTGGCGTCCGCCAGGCGCCCGCCGGCCTCGAGCGCTGCCGCGACTCGTGCTTCGGCTTGATCGGCCGGTACGCTGACGTCGATGTGGGTCCGGCCACGGCCCGGCCTGGGGTTCCGGAGCGGTTGGAACGATACGTGCGGGTTCCGTCGGTGCGGATCGACGACGTCTTCGTTGGGTCCAAGGCTGCGGTACCCGAGGGCTGCGGCCCAGAACGGACCGACGTCGACGCCTGCGTCCTGGGCCACGGAGATCCCCACGACCTGGACCTGGGATGGGTCGGGCTCGATCCCTAACCTGCGAGCGACTGCCGAGATCTGCCGCGCCAGCTCGACATCGCGATCGCTGAGGGCTCCGTACTCGCCGGACGCGGTGCGAACGGTGACGCCTTCGGGTCGCACGTCGACGTCGGGAACGTGGCCAACGGCCTCCCCGACTTCAGCGATCTCCGACACGAACCGTGCGGCTTCCGTGAACGATCCGACGAGAAAGTAGGCGTGGGCACCGGAGAACAGGACGCGCCAGTCCTCGACCCCGGCCGCGTCGTGGAATGCCCGGGCAGTCGTTCGCTTCTCGCTCATGGCGTCATGCTAGGCGGCCAGCGCTCTCCGGGCGGGCACGTTCAGGCGACCGGCTCTGCGAGTGCGACGATGATGCCCTCGGGGCCGCGGACGTAGCACAGCCGGTAGCTGTCCTCGTACTGCACCACCTCGCCGATGAGCTGCGCACCGTCGCTGCGCAGGCGACCAAGGACCGCATCGATGTCATCGACCTCGAACATCATGCGGCGGATCCCGAGCGCATTGACGGGCGCGTGCTCTCCCCCGTCTCGCACCGCCGGTGGCGCGTGGAACTTGTCGAGCTCGATGCGCGCGTGGCCGTCCGGGGTCCGCAACGTAATGAGGTCAGCGCGGACACCGGTCAGCCCGAGGAGGCGGTCGACGGTCTCGCCCTCGACGGTCATCCGGCCCTCGAGCACCAGGCCAAGGTCGACGAAGAATGCGGTCGCCGCCTCGACGTCGTCGACGACGATCAGGACGTTGTCCATCCGTGGGAGCGTCATGTCAGCGCTGCTCCGCGGGGTCGTTACCGGGTTCCGCGATGTACCCGTCGAGGGACATCGTCATGTGGAAGATCACCCTGGCCATGCCATCGAGCCTCCTGATCTACGCATCAGATGCCGAGCTCGTCGATCGACGCGTGCAGTTCGTCGGCACCCCGATAGACGCGGAATGCGCCAGCACCGAGCAGCTCGTCCTCGCCGTAGCCGCCCGTGAGCACGCCCACGCTGAGCATCCCCGCGCGGCGCGCCGCGAGGAGGTCCCAGACGGCGTCTCCAACGACGTAGCAGTCCCGGATCGCGACGCCCAGGCGCTCCTGGCAGGCGAGGAAGAGATCGGGCTCCGGCTTGGCCCGGACGACGTCGCCGCGGTCGACGACGACCATCCCTTGCGGGACGCCAAGGGCATCCAGCGATGCGTCGATCTCGGGTCGCCGACCCGACGTCGCGATTCCGTGGGGGATGCCCTCGTCGCGCAGAAAGGCCAGGAGCTCGACGGCTCCGGGCAGCGGACGCCGCTCGGGCAGAAGCTCGCGGAAGAGCGCGCCGTGGCGCTGCTGGATCGACTCGGCCTCGCCGTCGCTCAGCGGACGGCCGGCCTCACGCGCGACGGCCCGCGTGAACAGACCACCGCTCATCCCGATTCGCCGGTGAATGCGCCAGCCTTCGATCGGCAGCCCGGCCTCGGCCAGCGCCTGCTGCCACGCGAAGACATGAGCGTAGACCGTGTCGATCAGCGTTCCATCGAGGTCGAAGATCAGGGCTCGCATCGGTCATGCTCCACGGCTTCCCGACGAGCAAGGCCTTCAGGACTCGTTCCGTTGACGGCGCGCTCGTCACCTGTCCTCTGCCTAGCATGCGTGATCCGCTGTCCGTGGATCGATGGGTCCCTCCCTCGGTCGATTCGCGGAGCAGGGTGGCAGTCCCACGGCCGGTCGTCTGGGCAGGCGCCCGACGTTCGCTCGCCCGAGTTCGTGGAGACTCGGCGAACTCGACTAATCGCTGGCCTGACGAGCGGCCTGACGAGCGGCTCGCTGGGCCTCCCGGACTGCCGCCTCGAGCGCCTCGTACGTGTCGAGATGGTTCCGGACGTCGACGACGCCCCGAACCCCCCGGGCGACCTCCTCGATCCGTTTCCGCGTGCGCTCGGTGTGGGTGTGACCGCTGAGCTCGACGATCCCGTCACGGGTTCGAACGTCCACGAACTGGACGTCTGCGGGGCCGAGTTGCGAGCGGTACCACAGAGCGTCGACGACGTCGCGGGTGACCTCCTCATCGGGCCGGTACTCGGGCAGGCTGTCGAGCCGGGCTCTGGGCACCGAAAGCGTGATCCGGTCCGGCGTGACGGACTGGACCCAGTCGATCGGCACGATCACGTCGCGCACGACGAGCCTGCCCTTGCGGACGACGAATCCGGTCGCGCGATCCGTTCGAGGGTCGATCAACACCACATCGAGGTCACCAACATCGCCATCCGTGGCGACGACGCGCTGCCCGGCCCGGAGCGGCCAGCCGCCCACGATGGCTTCGGCCCGGCCCGAACTTGCCTGGCGGAGGAAGCTCGCGCGCGCCACTGACGTGCCTGGGGCGTCGCCGGGACGAGCATGCTCCGCGTCCCTATCGAGCGGTGGAAGTCGAGACAGATCCGCCAAGCTGAGCGAGAGATGGACTGCATCGGGATCCGCGCTCTCCACGGCCTCGATCGGGACGTAGACGTCGTGACCCAGGACGATCCAGCCGCTGACGATGATGCCTTCGGCCTCGCCGTCGGGCCGAAGGATGAGGCGCTGGACCCGGCCGACCTGGTTGCCATCCGAGATGACCTGCGTGCCGGGTCGGATCTTGATCCGCGACTCCATGGTCGGGATGCGGCGATCTGCCACCGATCGATCCTCTTCTGAACGTTGGCGCGTCAACGCACCGGGGCCGCGAGGCTCCCCCAGGGTCGCCTCGCGGCTCGGGCGCATGGCGGGAGCGCTAGAGGGACACGACGATCCGGTTCTCGACCGACGCGACACCTGGCGCCGACCAGGCGACGCGTTCCGCCTCCTGCTTCTCCGCCCAGGCGCGGACCGTCCCCGTCAGGATCACCTTGTCGCCGCGGACCTCGACATTGATCCGTTTCGCATCGGTCTCCGCGCTGCGGACCAGGGCATCCTCGATCTTGCTCTTCATCTCATCCGGCGATGGCCGCTGGCGCGGTCGAACCGCGATCAAGTTGCTCACCCCGCGAACGCCGGTGATGCGGCGCGCCACGCGCTCGGCGTCGGCGCGCTGAAAGCCCCATTCGACCTCACCTTTGAGGGTGACCCAACCCTTGGAGACCGTAACGTCGAGCTTGTCGATGTCGATGAAGGCGTCCCACTCGAGTGCCCTGGTCACCGCGGCCGCGATGTCAGCGTCGGTGCGCTCGGAGGATGTCGGCAGCTTGACCTCGATGTCGTTGGCCACGGCCCTGACGCCGCGAACCCGATGAGCCGCCTCCTCGGCTGCCCAGCGCTTGAGGTAGCTGTCGACGTATCCGGTCAGCGTGACGACGCCGTCCTTGACGGCAACGCCGATCTCGTTCGGCTGGAGGCTCGCCTCGTACTTGAACTCGCGGATGATGTCCTGCTGAAGCTGTTCATCGTTCTGCACGACGACGGCCATGGATGATCTCCTTTCCTGCACCGGGAATTGGGCGGGACGCCGGGGAGTCGGCGTCAGTCAGTGGATCCCTTGGTCAATCGGGTCCTCCTCGCGCGTGGCAGGCGCTCGTCATCACTGCCCCACCTTGTCCGCGAACCCGCGTCTGTGATGAGGAGCGTTGGCTGAGGCGCTGCGATCGCGGTGCTGAAGGAGTTCACCTTGGCAGCGGAAGCGACGGGCCGCAGTAGCGACCGCTACCCCGACGACGCGGCGGGACGCAGCAACGGGCACGCGTGGCGGACGATGGTCAGACGACGGATCTGCCTGCCGTGGGCGACGTTCTCCACGACGTTGCGAGGCCGGGCCCACTAGGCGCTGGGCAGCTCGCCCAGGGTGACTGACACCTCCCGCGTCGACCCATCGGACTTCAGCAGAACGACCTTCACGGTCTGGCCGGGCCGGAGCTCGGCAAGGACTGCCGCGAGCGCGGCGGGATCGGGCGTCGGTTTGCCATCGATCTCGACGATCAGCTCGCCCGGCTTGATGCCGGCCTTCGCGGCCGGGCCCCGTTCATCGACCGAGTAGACGAGGACGCCCCGGACGCCGCGTACCGCTGCGGACTGGATCCCGAGATACGCCCGGTGCGACGAGACGACCTTGCCATTCTCCACGAACTGCCGCGCGATCTCCTTGGCCGTGTTCGATGGGATCGCGAAGCCGATTCCGGGCGCTGCTCCGCCCATGCCTGGGTCTCGTGCGGCGAGGGTCGGGATCCCGATGACAGCCCCGGTCAGGTCGACGAGGGCGCCGCCGCTGTTTCCGGGATTGATGGCCGCACTGGTCTGCAACGTGTTCGGCAACGCGGCTCCGCCGGGTTCGACCACGGTACGGCCCGTGGCACTGATGATGCCCTCGGTCACGCTGCTCTGGAGACCGAGGGGGTTGCCGATCGCGAGCACGACCGTTCCGACATCGAGCTGCGACGAGTCGCCGAAGGTCGCCGGCGGGAGGTTGGTACCCTCGGCCCGGATCACGGCGAGGTCGTCGACCGGAAACGATCCAACCAGCGTGGCCGTCCTCTGCCGGCCGTCAGACGCCGAAACCATGAACTGCGTCTCGTCGCCGACGACGTGGGCGTTCGTCACGATGTGGCCCTTGGTGTCGTAGACGACGCCCGATCCGAGGCCGTCCGAGGTCTGGATGAGCACGACCGACGGAGCGACCCGGTCGACGATTTCCTCGAACTCCGCCTGGAGTCCCGCGCCGATCGGCCCGACGGCGGCCGATGACGGTCCCGGCGTCGAGCCCTGATTCCCGCAACCGGCGGCTGCAACCGCCAGCAACAGGACGACGGCCAGCGCACGGTGCGCGGGAACCCAGCGATTCCTGGCCGTCATCCGCCGCGAGCCCCAGCCGGGAGGCGTGGCATTCAGCTCCTCTGGCGCCCGTTGCCGGAGCGGCCATTGCCGGACTGGATCTCCACCCGGCGGGCACGGTTCTGGGTTGCCTTGGGGAGCGTGATCGTCAACTCGCCGTTCTCGTATCGCGAGGTGGCCTTGTCGACCTCGACCATGCCCGGCAACGCCACGGCGCGCATGAACTGGCCCCGGCGACGCTCACGAAGCAGGAAGTTGCCCTCCTGCTTCTCCTCCTCCTCGGCGAACTGCCCACGGACGGTCACGGTCCGGCCCTCGATGCTTACCTCGGTGTCCTTGGGGTCCACGCCGGGGAGCTCTACCTCGATGATGTAGGCGTCATCGGTCTCGCGAACGTCCAGTGGCGGGGCGAGTTCGGTGTAGCCACCCGGCAGCGAGCCAAGGGGCCAGTCACCGAGGAATCGCTCCATCGCGTTGCGGAACGGCATCTGATTGCGGTCGAGCGGACGGCGGACGAGCGTCATGGGATCGCCTCCATGGGTGCGGGGCCGCGTCGTACCGCGGCAGAAGATCTGACTCTGACCGGCAATCCTTCGCCGCGCAGTAGCGGTCGATACGGCGTATCAGGCGTCCTGGCGCGCCGCGCGCGTTGCGCGGCTGGCCGACGCGGCACTGCGAGCGACGGCGTCAGCCGCAGAAGGCACCGGCTCGATCTCGGCCCACCCCTCGCGTGAAACCAGCCACACCGCGAACGGCGCGTCCTGACGGGCCATGCAGAGGGGGATGATCCATGCCGCCGGGTACTGCCTGCGGAGGCGAACCAGCGTTCCGACGAGGACGGCCGATTCGCCCGACAGCGACTCCATCGCCTCGGCGTACGACCGCGACACACTGGCAAGGAACGAAGGGTCGCTCGGCGGCGTGCAATGGATCAGTGGGTGGGATGCAGCCTCAGCCTGGTGCATCGCATGAGCGTACGCAGTGGGGCCTGTCGGGCAGTAGCGGGCGATGCCGACGATACGCCTCGGTCGGCTGGTGGCTGAGCAGCGTCGATGGCGATCCGGGTGAGCTCAACGGGACGAGACGGGGCCCTACGATCCCCCGACGCCGGCGGTGGTCGCGGCGCGGTCGAGTGCCTCGACGACCGCCTGCTCCACCCGGTCCAGCAGGACGAACTCGATCTCGTCCCGCAACTCGCGCGGAACATCCTCGAGGTCGGCCGCGTTTCGGTGCGGGAGCATCACCCGGCGGATCCCCGCCCGATGGGCGGCCAGCACCTTCTCGCGAATCCCGCCGACTGGCAGGACGGCACCGCGCAGCGTGATCTCGCCCGTCATGGCGACGTCCGGGCGGACCGGTCGGCCTGCGCCCAGCGACGCGAGCGCCACGACCATCGCCACTCCGGCCGATGGCCCGTCCTTGGGGATGGCTCCGGCCGGCACATGCAGGTGCACCGTCGTCCGCTCGAACACGGCGGAATCGATCCCGAGCTCCCGGGCGTTGGAGCGGACGAACGAGAGCGCCGCCTGGGCGCTCTCGCGCATCACGTCGCCCAGCATCCCGGTCAGGATCAACCGCTCCTCGGCGCTCGGCACGAACGTCGCCTCGACGAACAGCACGTCACCGCCGACGGGCGTCCAGGCGAGGCCCGTGGCCACGCCAGGCCGGTCGGTCCGTTCGGCGATCTCGTCGAAGAACCTCGGCCGCCCAAGGTAGGTCTCCACGATGTCCGGAGTCAGGTGCACCGATGCGGTCCCGCCTTCGGCGATGGCTCGGGCCACCTTCCGGCAGACCGCCGCGATCTGCCGGTCAAGGCTTCGCACCCCGGCCTCGCGCGTGTAGCCGCGGATGATCACCCGGAGCGCCTCGCGCTCGAACGACAGCTCCCCGGGCCGCAGCCCGTGCGCCGCAACCTGCTTGGGAATCAGGTAGCGCTCGGCGATCTCGATCTTTTCGTGGTCGGTGTAGCCCGACAGCTGCAGGATCTCGAGCCGATCCCGAAGGGGGTCGGGGATGGTGTCGAGGGTGTTGGCCGTCGCGATGAACAGCACCTGCGAGAGGTCGAACGGCACGCCGAGGTAGTTGTCCACGAAGGTGTCGTTCTGGGCGGGATCGAGCACCTCCAGCAACGCGGACGAAGGATCGCCCCGCCAATCGGCACCGACCTTGTCGATCTCGTCCAACATGAAGACGGGGTCCCGCGTACCGGATCGTCGGAGGGCCTGGATGATCCGGCCGGGCAGGGCCCCGATGTAGGTCCGGCGGTGACCGCGGATCTCGGCCTCGTCGTGGATGCCGCCGAGCGAGACTCGGACGAACTTGCGGCCGAGCGCCCGGGCGATGGACTGGCCGAGGCTGGTCTTGCCGACGCCCGGCGGGCCGGCGAAGCACAGGATCGGATCGCGAGCATCGCGGTCGACATCGGTCTCGCGCATGCGGTTCGGGCCCGGCGCCGGCTCCGTGTCGCTCGCCTCGCTCGCCTCGCCGCCCTCGATGCGCCCGGCCTCGGCCGCCCGGCGCTCGAACCGGTCCCGGCGGAGCTTCTTGACCGCGAGGTACTCGAGGATCCGATCCTTCACCTTCTCGAGGTCGTAGTGGTCCTCGTCGAGCACCCGCCGCGCGAGCGTGACGTCGATGGCGTCGCCGCTCGTCACGGCCCACGGCAGTGTGGCCATCCATTCGAGGTACGTCCTGATGATGCCGTGCTCTGGCGAGGCCGCCGGAATGGTGGCAAGACGTGCAAGCTCGCGATCCGCCTCGCGACGCGCATCCTCGGGCAGGCTGGCGTCCTCGATCTGGCGGCGCAGGTCGGCGAGCTCCGGCTGGTCCTCCTCGCCGAGCTCGCGCTGGATCGACTCGAGCTGCTGGCGCAGGTAGAACTCGCGCTGGGTCTTCGACAGCCGCTCCGTCGTGTCGCTGGTGATCTTCTGACCCAGCTCGCGCACGGCGATCTCGTGCTGGAGGAGCTCGATGAGCCGACGCAGCTTGGCTTCGGTGGGATCGAGCTCGAGGAGCTCCTGCCGGGCCTCGGGCGAGAAGGCCACCGACGAAGCGATCAGGTACACGACCTGGATCGGGTCGGCGAGGTTCTCCGCTGCCGTCACGAGCTCGCCCGGGAGCTCGTCGGCCATGATCACGAGGCGGCGGAAGACGTCGATCACGGCTCGCCGGAGCGCCTCGCTCTCGTCCGTCGGCTGGTGCCGCTCGGGCGCCTCCTCGATCCGGGCGACGAGGTACGGCTCGGTCTGGAGGAAATCGACCACGCGGATCCGCGCAACGCCCTGGACGAGCAGCCGCAGGGTGCGGTCCTGGCCGCGGACGAGCTGGAGGATCGTGGCCACGGTCCCGACGCGGTGGAGCTCGTCCGGGCCGGGTGTCTGCGGCGCGCCGGTATGGCTCGCGACGACGGCCATCAACCGATCGCGGCGCATGACATCGTCGACGAGGCGGACCGAGCGCTCCTGGCCCACCGTCAAGGGCGCAACGATGAACGGGAGGACCGCCGCGCCACCGCCGAGTGGCAGAACCGGCAGGGCGTCAGGAATGGCCGGCGTCGAGGGCGAGGCCTCCGGCGCCTCGGGCTCAGTGACCACTGCCGCCTCCGGCGGGATCGGCCTTGGTCAGAGTCAGCCGGAGCAGCCCCCGGTCGTACCGGGCGTCGCTCAGCCCGGCGGCGACCCGGGCCGGGAGACCGACCTCGAGCCGGAACCGGCCCTGGTTGATCTCCGCGGCGTGGTACACGCCGCCGGGGCCGGGACCGGGCAGATGCCGGCGTCCATCGATGACGAGCGCATCCTCGTACAGCACTGCCTCGACCTCGTCCGGATCGACGCCTGCCAGTTCGACCGTGACCACGATCGATCGCGCGGTCTCCGCGACGTCGGCCCGCGGCCGCCAGCGCGGGTGCACGGTGACCGTCGCTGGCGTAGGGGGACCCCAGGTCTCGACGAGCGGCCGCGGCAGGCTCTCACCCAGCACGACGGCGTATCCCCGGCTGACTCGCTGGCAGCGCAGGGTCAGGGCACGTCTCCGCCGACCGGAGGGCGGTCTGCCGGCCGACGCCATCACGCGCCGGCCGCCACGGCCACTCGCTCGTCGACGCGACGGAACTCCAGGTCGCCGCCGCGGGCATCGGCGACGATCTTGTCGCCATCGTGGAACTCGCCACGAAGCAGGTGGATGGCCAGGGGCTGGACGATCTTCTGCTGGATCGCGCGCTTCAGCGGCCGCGCGCCGTAGACCGGGTCGAACCCCTCGATCGCGAGAAGCTCCTTGGCCGCGTCGGTGAGCTCGAGCTCGATCTTGCGGTCGGCGAGGCGCTCCCGCACGTCGGCCAGCTGGATGTCGACGATCGCCTTGATCTGCTCCTTGCCAAGCGCGTTGAAGATGACGACCTCGTCGATCCGGTTGAGCAACTCCGGTCGGAAGTGCTCGCGGACGGCATCCATGACGCGTTCCCGGGTGCGCAGCCGCGCCGCCTCGCGCTCGGCAAGGTCCACGACGCCGCCCCCGCTCATCGTGAGTGGGTCGAGGAGGTGCTGGCTCCCGAGGTTGCTCGTCATGATGACGATCGTGTTCTGGAAGTTGACGGTCCGGCCCTGGGCGTCCGTCAACCGCCCGTCGTCGAGGAGCTGCAGCAGGATGTTGAGCACTTCCGGGTGGGCCTTCTCGACCTCGTCGAACAAGACGACGGCGTACGGCCGGCGACGGATTGCCTCGGTCAGCTGGCCGGCCTCCTCGTACCCGACATACCCGGGTGGGGCGCCGATCAGGCGCGAGACCGTGTGGCGCTCCTGGTACTCGCTCATGTCGATCCGGACGAGTGCCGCTTCGTCGTCGAAGAGGAATTCGGCGAGCGCGCGCGCGGTCTCCGTCTTGCCGACCCCGGTTGGGCCGAGGAACAGGAAGCTGCCGATCGGCCGGTTCGGGTCGCCCAACCCGGCCCGCGCGGCGCGGACGGTGTTGGCCACGGCGGTGATCGCCTCATCCTGGCCGATGACCCGCTCGCGGAGCCGATCCTCCATGTGGATGAGCTTCTCGATCTCGCCCTCGAGCAGCCGGCTGACGGGAATGCCCGTCCAACGACTGACGACCTCGGCGATGTCCTCCTCGTCCACCTCCTCCTTCACGAGCGTCCGACCACGCTTGACGCGGTCGCGGAGCGCCTGCTCGGCGGCCTCGAGCTTCTTCTCGAGCTCGCCGGTCTCGTATTTCAGGCGTGCGGCCTTCTCCCAGTCGGCCTGCCGTGAGGCCTGTTCGAGTGCACCGCGAGCGGCGTCCAGCTCTTCCTTGATCTGGGCGACCTTGTTGAGCTCCTCGACCTCGCTCTTCCAGCGGGCCTCCAGCTGGGCGGCCTGCTCCTTCGCGTCGGCGAGCTCCTTCTCGAGCTTGGACAGCCGCTCCTTCGACGACTTGTCCTTCTCCTTGCGCAGGCCCTCCCGCTCGATCTCGAGCTGCATGATCCGGCGGCGCACTTCGTCGAGCTCGATGGGCATGCTCGTCGCTTCCATGCGCAGCTTGGCGGCGGCTTCGTCGACGAGATCGATGGCCTTGTCGGGCAGGAAGCGGTCCGAGATGTAGCGATCCGACAGGACCGCGGCCGCGATCAGCGCCGAGTCCTTGATCCGGACCCGGTGGTGCTGCTCGTAGCGCTCGCGCAGGCCGCGCAGGATGCTGATCGTGTCCTCGACGGTTGGCTCGCCGACGTACACCGGCTGGAAGCGGCGTTCGAGGGCCGCGTCCTTCTCGATGTGCTTGCGATACTCGTCAAGGGTCGTGGCGCCGATCGTGTGCAGCTCGCCGCGCGCCAGCATCGGCTTCAGCATGTTCGAGGCGTCCATCGAGCCCTCGGCTGCCCCCGCGCCGACCACGGTGTGCAGCTCGTCGATGAAGAGGATGATGCGACCGGCCGAGTCAGTGATCTCCTTGAGGACCGCCTTGAGCCGTTCCTCGAACTCGCCGCGGTACTTCGCTCCCGCCACCAGCGCGCCGAGGTCGAGCGCGACGATCCGCTTGTCCTTCAGGTCCTCCGGGACGTCGCCGCGCACGATGCGCTGGGCGAGCCCCTCGACGATCGCCGTCTTGCCGACCCCCGGCTCACCGATGAGCACGGGGTTGTTCTTCGTCCGCCGGCTGAGGACCTGGATCACCCGCCGGACCTCCTCGTCACGGCCGATGACCGGATCGAGCTTGCCCTCGCGGGCCAGGGCCGTGAGGTCCCGGCCGTACTTCTCGAGCGACTGGTAGGTCGTCTCGGGGGTCGCACTCGTGACCCGCTGCCCGCCGCGGATCGCCTGCAGCCCCGCGTACAACCGGTCGCGGGTGACCCCAAGCCGGCGGAGGGTCTGTCCCGCCGCGCCCGTCTCGGCGTCGTCGGCGAGGGCCAGCAGGAAGTGCTCCGTGGAGACGTAGTCGTCCTTCAGACGCTCGGCTTCGCGGGCTGCCGCCTCGAAGACGCGCCGAAACCGATTGGACGCCTGGACCTGCGTTGGACCCGAGCCGCGCGCGAAGCCACCCAGGGCAGGCTCCAGACCCTCCAGGACGCTCCCGGTCGGGATCTCGAGGCGCTCGAGGATGGCGGGCACGACGCCGTCCTCCTGGGCGACGAGCGCGTGCAGAAGATGCTCAGGCTCGAGCTGCGTGTGATGCCGTTCCTCGGCCAGCCGTTGCGCGGCGACGATCGCCTCCTGCGCCTTCTCGGTCAGCTTGTTCATGTTCATCGCCATGGGATGGCCTCCTGGCTAGCGGCGGTCGGGTCGCGCGTCGAGCGCGTTGCGTAGCGTCCTGATCTCGTCGACCAGCCGAAGCGCGACTTCGACGCCGGCCGCATTGAGTCCAAGGTCTTCCCCGAGGCGGCGGATCGTGCGCAGTCGGGCCAGTTCGGCGTCGCTGAAGAGTGGCGTTCGGCCCTCCACGCGGAATGGCCTGATGAGGCCGACCCGGACATACCGGCGGACGCGTGCCGGCGGCAGCCTCGTGAGGCGTGCCGCCGTCTCGAGCTCGTAGACGGCGGCTCGGCCGGTTCGGTCGTTCATCGTCTGACGGCTCCATCCGTGGACTCGGCGCGCGAGCGAGCGAATTCCTCGATCAGCTCGCGCTGGTGGTTCGACAGCCGCTCCGGGAGCGTCGCGTGGACCTCCGCGTGGAGGTCGCCGCGGACGTTCGCCGCGCCAAGCCTCGGCATCCCCTGGCCACGGAGCCGGAAGACCCGGCCGTCCTGGGTGCCTGGCGGGATCGACAGCGCGAGCGTCCGGCCGTCAGGCGTGGGCACCCGGACCTCGCCGCCGAGGAGCAGCGTCTCGATTGGCGCGCGGACCTGCGTGTGCAGGTCGTCGCCGCGGCGCTCGAAGCGCGGATCGGGCGCCACCGTGACGACGAGATAGATGTCGCCGGCCGGGGCGCCACCCTGGCCGGGACCGCCCTGGCCGCTGACCCGGACGCGCGAGCCGGTGCGGACCCCCGGCGGGATCTTGACCTCGATGCGGCGGGTCTTGCCGTCTGCCGCGCGCATCTCCAGCTGCATCGTCGTACCGCGATACGCCTCGGAGAGGCTGACCTCGACCGGCTGCTCGAGATCGGCGCCCGCTCGTGGTCGCGGCCCCCGAGCGGCGCGCCCTCTGCGTCCCGCCTGGGTCCCACCGCCTTCCCCGAACATGCTCTCGAAGAAGTCCGAGAACGGCGACTCGTCGCCGAACATGTCCCGCAGGTCCTCGGCGTCGACCGTCCGGTACTGGTAGCGAACGCCGCCGGGTCCCTGCGCCCCGAAGCCTTCCCATTCGAACGGCTGCGCCGCGCCGGCGGCGCCCTGGGTCCGCTGCCACTGCTCGTACTCGCGCCAGCGCGATCCCACCTCGTCGTACTTCTTGCGCTTGTCGGGGTCGGACAGGACCTCGTACGCCTCGTTGATCTGCTTGAAGCGCTCCTCGGCCTCCTTGTTCCCTGGATTGACGTCCGGATGGTGCTGCCTCGCGAGCTTGCGGTAGGCGGTCCGGATCTGCTTCTCGGTGGCGGTCTTGGGCACCCCTAGCACGGCGTAGTAGTCCTGGAATTCCATCAGGCATGCAGCCGGAAGCGGAGGACGGCGCCCATGCCGTCGCAGGCATCGCGCAACCGCTGCGCTGCCCGCTCGTGGACGATCTCGACGTCGCCGTCCTGTTCGATCGTCAGCTGGGCGGCCCGGTCGACGATGTCGGCGACCGCGACCGTCTCGGCGCCGCACATCGGGCACGGCCCGGGCGGGTCCGGGTACAGCCCCTCGTCCACTGGGCACTCGCTGCCCGACGCACTGAGCCCATCGGCGAGGACCAGGGTCCGGACCTGGCGCAGCCAGACTGCCTCCAGCGTTGAGAACATCCCGCAGGCGCCCGGGCCGTTCGAGCGCGACGCATCAATCACTGCCGTGACGATCGCGTCCTCGCTCTCGCGTTCGGCCCGCTGCTCGATCTCGAGCGTGATCCGGAGGATCTCGTCATCGGTGGCGAACATCTCGGCCGGGACTGTGGCGACGAGGCGACGAGCCAGCTCATGGGGCAGGTGATGCCGGACCTCGGTGGTCGCCTCCTCGGGCCCGGCGAGGATGAGGCGGTCGAACTCGGCGTCGCGCAGCCGCTCGGCCAGCCGCTGCACGACACGCTTCACGTGCCTGAGCACATGGTCCTCGTGGTGCCGCTGCAGCCGCGCCTGGGCCGGGCCACCCGTATCGTGCTTGGCCGGGACGTCGTCGCTGAACGTCTCGACCGACTCGATCCGGCCCTCGAAGACCGTCAACAGGCGGGCCGATTCCTTGTCAACGAGCGCGACGACGTAGCGCTCGTAGTCCTCGATCAGGCTGAGCAGCGGGATGATGACCGGGTGGGTCTCGAACGACAGGCGGTCGGGAACCGGCGCGGGCAGGCGATAGGTTTCCCACAGATCCGTCGCCGATGAGGAGAAGATCGCCAGTCCGCGTGCGCGAGGTGGTTCCTCCTTCTCCAGCCACGCCTGGACCCTGGCGACCTCCGCATCGAGCTCGAGGCGAGCCTGTTCGTCCAGCCGGTCGCGGGCGGCCCTCGCGAGATCCTCGAGCACGATCCGATAGGAGCGCGTGACCTGCCGCTCCGGGTGGATGTCGAGGTAGACGCTGAGGACGCGAGCGCCTCGGCCGTCGAATCTGACCAGTCGCTCCACGTCGGCGCGGCTGACCGGCGGTGCGGCACGGCTCGCGACGGTCATCGCGGGGTGCCCGCTGACCGCCGGGCCGCTCGGTGAGTGGGCCGCGAGACATGCCGCACCGAGCACCCGGGGGGCTGTCTCGCGGCCCGTGGTGAAGGCGGCATCACCAGGGCGATGGCGGCACCATGATCCGGCTCTCGACCCGGACGAATGCCGCCTCGGTCCTGCGCTTGTCTCTCAGTCAGGGGATCCTCCTGCTGGCATTCGGCTGGATGTCCGCCGCCGCCTGGGGAGCGCCGCGATCAATCACATCTCCCGGAACTCGCCTTCGACCGTTCCGGGCGGTGGCTCCTCGCCGCCGCCACCGTCGCCACGGCCGCCCCCGGCTGCCGCGCCGACTGGCTCACGGGTCGCGGCCGATTCAGCTCGTTGCATCGCGGTCTCCAGCGCCGGGACCCTGGACCGGAGCTCCGCAACGTCGTTCTGATCCAGCGCCCGGCGCACGGCCTGCGCCCCGTCGTCGAGCTCGAGCTTCAGCTCGCTCGGCAGCCGATCCCCGTTCTCACGAAGGAGCTTTTCGGCCGCGTAGGCCAGGTTGTCGGCCCGGTTCTTGAGTTCGACCTCCTCGCGCCGCCGGGCATCTTCGGACGCATGCTGCTCGGCTTCCTTGACCATCCGGTCGATCTCGGCCTGCGATAGGCCGCTCGCCGGCTCGATGACGACCTTCTGCTCTTTGCCGCTCGCGGTCTCCCTGGCGGAGACGTGGAGGATCCCGTTGGCGTCGATGTCGAATGTGACCTCGATCTGCGGTGTCCCGCGCGGGGCCGGGGGAATGCCGTCGAGGATGAACCGACCGAGGCTCTTGTTCTCCGAGGCCACCGGCCGCTCGCCCTGGAGGACGTGGATCTCGACCTGGCTCTGGTTGTCCTCCGCGGTCGAGAAGATCTCGCTCTTGCGCGTCGGGATCGTCGTGTTGCGCGGGATCAGGACGGTCATGACGCCGCCCTTCGTCTCCACGCCGAGGGACAGCGGCGTCACGTCGAGCAGGAGCACGTCCTTGACGTCGCCCTGCAGGACGCCGGCCTGGACTGCCGCCCCGGCGGCGACCACCTCGTCGGGGTTGACGCCCTTGTGCGGCTCCTTCCCGGCGAACAGCTTCTTCACCAGCTCCTGGACCGCCGGCATGCGCGTCTGGCCGCCGACGAGCACCACCTCATCGATATCGGACGCCGTGACCTTCGCATCGGCGAGTGCCTTCTCGACCGGGTCACGAGTGCGCTGGATGAGCCCCTCGGTCAGCTGCTCGAGCTTGGACCGGGTGAGCGTGATCTGGAGGTGGATGGGGCCCGAGGCGTTCGCGCTGATGAACGGCAGGTTGATCTCGGTCGACTGGGTCGACGAGAGTTCGATCTTCGCCTTCTCGGCTGCTTCGCGGACGCGTTGAAGCGCGACACGGTCAGCGCTCAGATCGACGGCCTGGTCCTTCTTGAACTCGGCGATCAGCCAATCCATGATCGCGCGGTCGAAGTCGTCGCCGCCGAGGAAGGTGTCGCCGTTGGTCGCGAGCACCTCGATGACCCCTTCGCCGACGCGCAGCACGGAGATGTCGAACGTGCCGCCGCCCAGGTCGTAGACGGCGATCTCCTCGTCCCGCCCGACCTTGTCGAGGCCATACGCGAGCGACGCCGCCGTCGGCTCGTTGACGATGCGGAGGACCTCGAGCCCGGCGATCTGGCCGGCATCCTTGGTCGCCTGGCGCTGGGCATCGTTGAAGTAGGCCGGCACGGTGATGACGGCCTGCTTGACCTTGTCGCCAAGCTTGGCCTCGGCGTCCTCGCGCAGCTTCTGGAGGATCATCGCCGAGATCTCGGGCGGCGAATACTCCTTGCCGCCCATGACGACGCGGACGTCCCCGTTGGCCGCCCTGGCCACCTTGTAGGGGACGCGCTTGATCGCCTCCTGCACGATCGGATCGTCGAACTTGCGGCCCATGAAGCGTTTGATCGAGAAGATCGTGTTCTCGGGGTTCGTGACCGCCTGCCGCCGGGCGAGCGTCCCGACCAGGCGCTGGCCTGTCTTCGGGTCGATCGCGACCACGGACGGCGTGATGCGGCTGCCCTCGGCGTTCTCGAGAATCGTCGGCTGGCCCGCTTCGAGGACCGCCATCGCGGAGTTGGTCGTTCCGAGGTCGATTCCGATGACCTTTGCCATGATTCAGCCTCCAGCGTTGGGGACGTCGTCGGAACGTCCATGTCGGGTCGGTTCTGGACGCCGGGCGTCGTCCGACGGGCCTGTCGATTCCGAGGCCGATCCGCGGCCACCCTCGACGAGGGGGCCCCGGACGACGACCTCGGCGGGTCGCAGCAGCCGCCCGCCGAGGCGATAGCCCGGGCGGATCACGAGGTCAACGACCTGGCCGTCTGCCGTCGGGTCCGGTTCGTGGTGGACGGCCTCGTGGCGCGTCGGGTCGAACGGCTCACCAACCGTCCCGACTGGCTCGAGCCCCAGCCCGGCGAGCGTCGTGTCGAGCTGCGAGCGGAGCATCGCGATGCCCTGGGCCCACGGGTCGTCCGCGAGGTCGGGCGGGACCTCGGCGAATGCGCGCCGCAGGTCGTCGAGCAGCGGGAAGAGCGGTTCGAGAACGCGGCCACGGGCGCCTTCCGCGTCGGCCGCCCGCTGTTCGGCGACGCGCCGCTGATAGTTGCGGAAGTCGGCTCGCTCCCGACGCAGCAGGTCGAGCAGCTCGTCGGTCGACGGTCCGGCCGCCCCGTCGGTCTGCGGCCGTTCCTTCTGAGCCGGATCGGTCATCGGTCTCGTCCCCCGCCCGCCGGCTTCCCGCCGTCACGCGGCTCCGGTCCGTAGGGCTGCGGGATGAACTCGACGGACGGCCGGCGCTGACTGGTCTGCCGGTAGAGCTGCATCAGGTCGAAGATCAGGACCGGCATGTCGGTGCTGATCGGCAGCCCCAGGTCGCGCGCTTCGCTGACCGAGATCGGGTAGTCGTGCGTCCACGTCCCACAGCTGAGTTGCTCGGCGACGGCCGCCGCGCGGTCCTCGGTCATGCGCGCCGCGAGGAGGCTGCGGACAGACGCCTCGACCTGCCGGAGCGCCTTTCCGGCCATGTCCGCCTGAATGAGCGTCGAGTCGTCGATCCGTGCGACCGGTTTGCGCTCGACGACCTTCAGGATGGATGCGGCCGGCGACTGGCCGAGCTGCGGATCGAGCGGACCGAGCACGGCGTTCTCGGCCATGACGATCTCGTCGGCAGCGAGCGCGATGAGCGTTCCGCCGCTCATCGCGTAGTGCGGCACGAACACGGTGATCCTGGCGCGGTGACGCCGCAGGGCATGGGCGATCTGATCTGCGGCCAAAACGAGGCCGCCGGGCGTGTGGAGGATCAAGTCGATCGGGACGGTCGGATCGGTGAGCTGGATCGCCCGAAGCACGCGCTCCGAATCCTCGATGTCGATGTAGCGGGCGATCGGGAAGCCGAGGAAGCTCATCGTTTCCTGGCGGTGGATGAGACCGATCGTCCGGCTCTTGCGCTGTTCCTCGAACTTCCGGAACAGCCACATCCGCTGGGCCTCGAGCAGGCGCTGGCGGACCACGGGCTGGAGCGTCGTGATGATGATGAACAGCCACAAGAGGTCGATCGGGACATGCCTCCTTTCTTCCAGCGCGCAGAGGCGATGACTGACGGACCGGGCTGAGGTCGGGACCTGGTCGCGCCGGGTGCTGGGGGCGCTCCCAGGTCATCTCACCTATGCCGATATCCGGCGTCGGGTGCTGGCGCCGTGGCGGTGCGTTCCTTCCAAGTGGACCGTACGTGCCGGACGGCGGGTCCGGCAGTAACCGGCGCTACTCGCACGCGCGGGCGCGCAGCGCGCAGGTCGCGCAGCCGTACGCCGTGGCGCCGCCCTTCAAGTCACGTATCGCCGGTTACTGCGCCCCACGGACCGGCTGATCCATCCTGCGGACCCCAGACACAGCTCGAGGAGCGACATGCTGGATCGAATGTCCCGGGATTGGTGGATCATCGCCCTTCAGGGCGTGGCCGCCGTTGTGTTCGGCGTCCTGGCCCTGGCCTGGCCGGGGATCACGCTGCTGGCACTGGTCTTCCTGTTCGCCGCCTTCGCGATCGTCGACGGCGTCCTGGCGCTCATCCGTGGCTTGCGTCGCGGGGCTGACGGCGGACCCGACTGGTGGCGGGTCGTCCACGGCGTAGCCGGCATCGCGGCCGGTGTCATCGCATTCGCGCTGCCGGGCATCACGGCGTACGCCCTTCTGCTCCTGATCGCGGCATGGGCGATCGTCTCCGGCGGGATCGAACTGATGGCGGCCTATCAGCTCCGCGACGTGCTGCGGCGCGAGTGGCTGCTCGCGCTCGATGGCCTGGTCTCCATCTTCTTCGGGGTGGTGCTCATCCTGTTTCCGGGCGCCGGAGCGCTGGCCGTCGTCTGGCTGATCGGCGCCTTCGCCATCGTGTCCGGCGCACTCCTCCTCGTGATCGCATTCCGATTGCGAGGACGGGCCCGGGGCACCGGCACGTCGGCGGCGTATCCGTCGCCCCTGTCCTAGGCGGAGCGTTCGGGTCTCCGGCGATGCGACGTAGCGTCAGAGAGAGGTGACGAGGATGGTCGAGATAGCGACCAAGCGGAAGACGTTCAGTCCCGCGGTTGAGAACGGAGTCGCCTTCCGTCTCCAGCATTCGCTGGTCGAGCTGATCGACCTTGGTCTTCATGCGAAGCAGGCGCACTGGAACGTGGTCGGCCCGAATTTCCGGTCGCTTCACGCGCAATTCGATGAGATCACCGACATGGCCCGCCTGAAGGCGGACGCGATCGCGGAGCGACTGGCTGCGCTCCAGGTGAGCCCGGACGGGACCCTGGCCGCGGTCTCCGAGTCGCCTTTCGAGCCGTTCCCGGTGGGATGGCTTTCCGGGCCAACGGCGGTGAAAGAGGTCCTCGCCCGAATCGATCACGTCTCGCAGGCGAACCTGATTCGCATCAAGGAGATTCGCGGCATCGATCATGTCGCCGAGACGATCCTGATCGACCTCGTGGGCGAGCTCGACAAAGCCGCGTGGATGCTTCGCGTCCAGGAGGACGATTGACCGCCCCATTGGAGCTCTATTCCAGCGCCACCTGCCCGGTGCTGCGAAGCCGTCCCATGTCCAGGATCAAGAGACCGTGACGGGTCGTCGCGATGGATCCATCACGACGCAAATCGCCGATGCTGCGTCCGACCGATTCCCGGATGCTCCCGATCCCGTCGGCAAGCTGCTGCTCCGTGACGGGCACGAGCCCGTCGTCCGGGTGGAGATCCGAGAGGACCACGATCTCGCGGGCGAGTCGCTGCCGCAGGTCTCCGGCGGCGTGCTCGGCGAAGGACCGGATGACTCCACGGAGCTGGAGTTGCACATCGCCGAAGATCGCCCGCAGGAACCCCGGGTTCGACATCGCCAGCTCGTCCACTCGTCGCGTGCTGAGCTGCAGCACCACGCTCGGGGTGACCGCCTGCAGACCCACCAGCAGTACCTGGTCCGGCACGAACGCGTGGGTCCCGAACAGCGAGCCGCGATTGCCGTACGCCAGCGTGGGCTCGGAGCCATCCATGGCTACGTACAGTCGCACGATCCCGGCGGTAACCAGAACGACCCACGCGTCGTCCGTCAATGACTTCGCCAAGCGCTCTCCGGACCCGAGCTTCCGCCGTGTGCCACTCTCATAGAGGTCGCTCAGGAGCGCGGTCGGCACCAACCCGAGCGCCGAGTGCCGGAGCGCCAACCAGTCGTTGGCGCGGTCGCGATCGGCAAGGCTGCGGATCGTCACCTTGAACCGCTGCTCCGTGTCGGACTGGATATGGAACTCGACGTCGAGGCGCCGGCCGCCCCTCGGATGACGCAACGGCAGGGATCCGGACCACGCCTCGCCGGGCCGTCGCCGCTTCCACTCCCGCAACAGCTCCTCGAGTAGCTCCGGCGAGAGCAGGCCGCGCAAGGTCATCGGCCCGCTGCCGGGCGGCAAGTCAAGGAGGTGCCGAAAGGCGGCATTCGGTCTGGTCAGTCGACCCGACGCATTGAGCACGACGCGGGCCAGGCCAGGGTCGTCCCACCAGCCGTGCGCTGGGGCAACGGGCTCGGCTCGGCCATCGCGATAGGCGAACCACAACTCGACTGTTTGATCCTGGACGCGGCAGTGACGCTGGCGACTCATCTCGGCGTCCGGATACCGTTGACGAAGCGCCCGCCGAACGGCCCGGAGCGTGGTGCCGCGCCGCCGGGCCAGGCGGACATGTCGATCGACGGTGTGACGAAACAACCCGTCCGTCGCCGGGATCGTCACGAGGCGGTATCGATCATCGTTCGGAACGGGGTCAGTCTCGATCGGGTCTCCCAGGTGCATCGGGCGTGTCCTGCCTTCTCGCGCGGGTCGCCAAGTCCGCGGCGCAAGCGTCGCAACTCAGCATGTGCGTCGCCAAGGTCGGGTTGCCCCGCGCAAGGCACCTGAGAGGTGACAACGGCGTATCGATGTCCCGATGAATCATCGCCACGAACGCGGGGCCGCAGTGCATCCGGTGCTACTGCCCGACGACTCGTCTCCTCCGTACGCTGCCGAATCCCGACGACACGCCAGGGAGGCGAGTCATGCAGCAAGCGAAGACCCAGCGTCGCGTGCGACGCAATGAGACGGCCTACGAGCATGCCAGGAAGCTGATCGCCGAGGGCAGGGCCGTGATCGATGAACGCGATGACTGGAGCGAACACCAGCCATCGGCACAGCAGGAGAACGACTTCATTCGGGACCATGGCTGGAAGGCCTATGCCCGCTGGTACCTCGGGATCAACGAGGAAGCGACCGAGCAGACGAAGGAGCGCTACGAATTCCCGTACGGCGACTTCGAGAAGGTCCATCGCTGCGGGGTCCTCGCCGCCGAGTCCCGCGCCGGCCAGTACGACCATCCCGACATCGAGGCCGCGGCGGCGCACCTGCATGGCATGCTCGACGAGTTGAACGCCAGGCGATGACCGCCGTCGAGCGCGCCGGCATCGCACCGTAGGCCGCCGTGGTCCTGACAGAACGGGCGCTCGATCGCGATTCGATGATCGAGGGCCAGCTCCGGCGACGGGGCATCCGCGATGAGAACCTCCTCGAGGCCTTCCGTGCCGTACCTCGAGAGGTGCTCGTTGGCGACGAGCTCCGTGAGGTAGCGGCCCGGCCCACTCGTTCGCAGCGTTGGACTGACTAAGACGATCACGTCCGCGATCCCATCCTCGACGCGACGGTCCACCAGACGAGAGCGCGTGTCGGCTAGGAGCGGTCCGGAGGAGCACCGGCGCGGTGTCGGCTGGACGCTGAACCCTGGCCTCCTGACGTCGAGCACCTTCCGGTACCGTGACCGGCGAGATGCCGGTCGGGCACTCGCGGCGCGACTCCGCGGCTATAGCGGCCGTGAGGACGTGATCGTGCTCGCCCTGCCGCGCGGCGGTGTTCCCGTCGGGTTCGAGGTGGCCTCGGCGCTTCGCGTCGCACTCGACGTCTTCCTCGTCCGCAAGCTCGGTGTCCCCGGGCACGAGGAGCTGGCCTTCGGCGCGATCGCCTCCGGCGGCCTGGTGGCCCTGGACCGGGACATCGTCCGGCAGTTGAGCATCTCGCGGGCGACGATCGAGCGGGTCATCGCCCGAGAGGCCGCCGAACTCGCGAGACGCGAACGTGCGTATCGTGACCTGCCACCCCCGGAGCTGCGTGGTCGCACGATCATCCTGGTCGACGATGGCCTTGCCACCGGGTCGACCATGCTGGCCGCAGCCGCGGCCGTGAAACAGGAACAGCCCGCGCGCGTCATCGTCGCCGTGCCCGTCGCCGCTGCGGACACGTGCGCGCGGTTGCGGCACGAAGCGGACGAGGTGATCTGTCTCCTGACGCCCTCGCCGTTTCACGCCGTCGGGATCTGGTACGAGGACTTCCGGCCCGTGGACGACGAGGAGGTCCGGCGGCTGCTGGCGGCGGCCACCCGCCCGGCCACCCGCCCGGCCACCAGGCGCGTCGATGCCACCGGCGCGCCGGCCGGCAAGGGCGTCTCGACATGAGGCCCATCAGTCCCGCCACCGGCGAGGAACTCGACGTGGTCGTCCCGGTCGATGGCGTCCGACTCGCGGGCGACCTGTCCGTCCCCGCCCAGGCGATCGGGGTCGTCCTCTTCGCCCACGGCAGCGGCAGCAGCCGGCACAGCCCGCGCAATCGTTTCGTCGCCCGTGTCCTGCAGGAGGCGCAGCTCGCCACGCTGCTCGTCGATCTGCTGACCGAGGCCGAGGAGACCGTGGACAACCGAACGGCGCACCTCCGGTTCGACATCCCGCTGCTGGCGCGCCGACTGGTGTCCGTGAGCGACTGGCTTCGCCGAGACCCTTCTACCGCCAGCCTCGCGCTCGGGTATTTCGGCGCCAGCACCGGGGCGGGCGCAGCCCTCGTCGCCGCTGCCGCCAGGCCGGCCGACGTTGGCGCGATCGTCTCGCGCGGCGGCCGGCCGGACCTCGCAGGCGATGCCCTCTCGCGGGTGCTCGCGCCCACGCTGCTCATCGTCGGCGGTGACGACCCACTCGTCCTCGAGCTGAACCGCCAGGCGCTCACGCGTCTACCGGGCAGGAAGCGCCTGGTCGTCGTCCCTGGCGCCAGCCATCTCTTCGAGGAGCCCGGGACGCTCGAGCAGGTCGCGGCCCTGGCCCGGCACTGGTTCGTCAGGTACCTCGCTTCCGCCGCCGACACGTGAGTGATGCCGGCCTCGTCGCGGGCACGGAGAGTCCGCCCCTCGCGCTCCCTCAGCCCACGGGCTGCGCGGCCTTGGGCTGTGTCTCGGCCCGTGCCTGGCCGCGGCTCGGCGCGGAGGGGTCGGAGTCGCTGACCTCGATCGCGGCGACGGCCGTCCGGTTGACGACCACGGCCCGCGCGTGCTGGGCCAGGAACTGGAGCGTCCCCTCGTGGGACAGCAGTTCGCCGAGCGCGACTGCGACGAGGCGAAGTCGCGCGGCTCGATCCTCGAGCTCATCGCGCGTCGGGAGCTTGAGGAGCAACCTCGGCACGACACCCGGCAGCGCGAGCATGTCCCCGATGAGCTTGTCGACCAGCGGCGCATCGAGATCGGCGGTGACGGTCGCGCCGGACGCAAGGTAGAGCTGCGCGTGGAACATGGCGGTCTGTGACCTCGGCTGCGGATCAGGCTCTCCCACACGTTCGCCAGCCGGCCGGCCCGCCGCAGTAGCGGCGGCTACCCGGCGGTTGTTCGGAAGGGCGCTCGCTCAGTGCCGCGATCCACACTGTCGCGCCCACCGGCGTGGCTCTCGCGGAGCCGCCGGTGTAGCGGTCGATGCTGCGGCCCGACCTGAACGAGGTGAACACTCCGGAGCCGATGGCGTCCTACCTGGTGAACTGGCGCGCCGTGGCTCGCGCCGGGCAGCTGATCGACGCGGGGCAGTTCGTCCTCGCCAGCGAGTGGGGCGACGTCCAGCCACGCGCCACGGAAGAACTCGTTCCTGGCGACCCATTCATGGGAGGAGTACTCGGACTGGCACCTGGGCCTGACGGACGGGGCTGCGGACGAGACCAAGGCACGATACGCGTTCGTCTACGGCGACTTTCGCCGGGTCCATCGGACCGGCTTGATCGCCTGCGTCTATCGAGCGGCCGAGTGGCGGCACAAGGCCGTCGAGCTTGCGGCCTATACCCTTCTCCAGCACCTGGACAGGGTCAGCGCGCGGGCCTCCCGCTGAGTCGTCGACAGCGTCGGGCCCACCCCGACCGATCCGGCGTTGCGGCAGAACCGGTCGGGATGGGCTCGGGTGGGGTTCGGGTCGATCAGCGCCAGATCCGGAGATCACGACGCCAGATCGCCCATCGGACGGGCGGCATCGGGCGGGACCCTTCGGTCTCGCCGTTCGACGCGGGCGCCGTCTCGGCCGGGACCGGCACCCCCGCGGCCGTCGATCGTCCGACGACGACGCCGAGCGCGACGATCGCCATGGCGATGGCCGCGATGAGGCTGATCCACGCCGGGACAGCGATCCCGAGCGTCCCGTCGAGCGACCAGCCGATCGGCGCGGTCGCCGAGGCGAGCGCCACCGTCGCCAGGACCAGCGGGTGCTCGAGGCCGCCGTTCGTATTCCACAGCCCCTTCTGCCAGTGGACGAGCGCAATCGCGACGAGGAGCACCGTCGCAACGACCAGCTGGCCGAGCGGCTGGAGGAATCCGAGCGCCATCAGGGCCCCGCCGATCGTCTCGGCGACGGCGAGCGCCATCGCCCAGCGCGACCCGGCGCGGACATGAAGGCTGCCAAGGAAATCCGCGGTTCCCTGGAGGCCAGGCCCGCCGAACCAGCCGGCGAGCTTCTGGAGCCCGTGGCCGGCCATGAGCAGGCCGACCACGATCCGGGGAGCCGCGAGCACAAACGTCGTAGTCATGATCGCGTCACCTCCCAGAATGTCTGCTATCAGTGGTGGGTCGGAGCGGCGGGCGGCCGTCCCGTCATCGGTCGCGGCTCAGCTCCATTGCCTCGTCGATGGCGGCCCGCAATTCGCCGCGGGGGGCGTCCGGTCCGACTGCCTCCAGGCGATCGAGCATCGCCAGGACCAGTTCCAGACCGGCAACGTTGAGCCCGCGAACATCGACGAGGTAGCGGATCCGGTCGAGGCGCCGGACGTCCGCCTCGGAGTAGAGGCGCTGGTTGCCCGACGGTCGGGACGGCCGGACCAGCCCTGCCCGCTCGTACTTGCGGAGCGTTTGCGGGTGCATCCGCGTGAGGCGGGCGGCGACAGCCATCGTGTAGAGGCCCTCATGCTGGTCCATCGCCCGCTGCCCGATCAGTACGTCACCGGCGCGGCGAGCTGCGGCTCGGCGACGACCTTGATCTGCCTGGGCTTCGCCTCGGGCGCCTTCGGCAGGGTGAGCGTCAGGACGCCGTTCTCGAAGCTCGTGGTCGCGTGGTCGATATCGATCGCCCGCGGCAGCTTGATCCGCCGGACCGCCTCGCCGGCGCCGATCTCCCGGAACAGCCAGGTCGCGCCCTCCGGCGCCCCGGACAGCTCGACCTTCGTCCGAAGGGTAAGGACACCGTCGTGATACTGGGCGTCGATCGCGTCGGGCTTGCTGCCCGGCACGAGCGCCCGGACGACGAATTCGTCCGGCGTCTCGTAGACGTCGAGCGGCAAGTACGGCAGTGCGGTGCCCGCCAGCGTCAGCCGGCTGTCCCGACGAACCAGCGCGCCGTCGAAGAGGCGGTCCATCGTCGCCCGCAGGGACATGAAATCGCCTAGCGGGCTCAGAGCGGTCATGGCCATGCGACATCACCTCCTTTCGCAAGCGCGGCCTTGCGGCCAACTTTTATATCACGGGCCGTATATAGCAGATTGATATGATACATGTCAAGATAGCTGCCGGCGCTACGACCTGGAGCCTCCGTCGTGTTCCGTGCGGTTGGGCCGGACGCACGACGGATCCGCTGGGCGCTGCCCTGCGGGCGCGCCAGGTCAGCGCTCGCCGGGCTGATCCGGAGGGAAGTAGAGCGAGATCGAAGTCGAGAGGCTGTTCGTCATCAGCGGACGGCCTCGTTAGAAGACTGGCGTCGGTACCGACGTTCTGCAGCGACCGTTCTGGCCGGAATCTGACTGCGCTCGGTGTATCCTCTGACGGTCGTGGATGCACTTGAGTCGATGAGCGTGAGCCTCGGGCGCACGTTGCTGGTGGTGGCGGCCAGCGACGGGCCCCCGTGGATCACTACGAACTAACCCGACTCACCCGGCTCCACGGACCTGACTCACTGGCCCATCTGGGCGCGCTTCCGCGCGTGCCAGAGGCCCGCTGACCGTGGACGTCGTCCTCGCCGGCGGCATCTTCCTGGTCGCCTATGCGCTCATCGCGTCGGAGCGATTCGACAGGACCCTCGTGGCCCTCCTCGGCGGCCTGCTGGTCGTGGTCCTCGGGATCATCGACCAGGAAGAGGCATTCGGCGGCATCGACTTCAACGTCATCTTCCTGCTGGCCGGGATGATGATCCTGGCGGGAGGACTCAGCCGGACCGGCTTCTTCGAGTACGTCGCGGGGCTCGCAATCCATCGCTCCCGAGGCGAGCCGTTCCGCCTCCTGGTGATCCTCTGCGTGGCAACGGCGGTGCTTTCAGCGCTCCTCGACAACGTCACCACCGTCGTCCTCCTCACGCCGGTCACGCTGTCGATCGCTCGCACGCTGAAGGTCTCGCCGTTTCCCTATCTCATCAGCCAGATTTTCGCGTCGAACATAGGCGGCACAGCCACCCTGATCGGCGACCCTCCCAACATCATGATCGGCTCGGCGGCCGGGCTCGACTTCGGCGACTTCCTGGTCAACCTGGCGCCCGTCGTTCTCGCGATCATGGTGTTCTTCCTCGCGATCATGCGGTTCGTCTTCGGGCGGTCAATGGCCGACGACGAGGACCGCCTCGACCTCCTGGCCACGGTCGACCCGGCCGCCGCGATCACGAATTGGCCTCTTATGTATCGGGCACTGATCGTCCTCGGCCTGACGATCGTCGGGTTCCTCCTGCACTCCCTCATCGGCGTGGAGGCGGCCACGATCGCCCTGCTCGGGGCGACCGTCCTGATGATCGTCGGGCCGCTCGATCCACACGACACGCTGCGCGACGTCGAATGGAACACCCTGTTCTTCTTCGTCGGCCTGTTCATGCTGGTCGAGGCGGTCGTCCACGTCGGGATCGTGGGCAGCGTTGCCAACACCCTGGCCGGCGTCGTCGGTGGACGCCTGGAAGTCGCTACGATCGGGATCCTCTGGGTGTCAGCGTTGGGTTCAGCGATCGTCGACAACATCCCGTATACCGCGACCGCGATCCCGATCGTTGAGCGGATGATCGAGACAGGGCTGGACGACGACCCGTTGTGGTGGGCCCTGGCGCTCGGGGCGTGTCTCGGCGGGAACCTCACGATCGTTGGTGCCTCCGCCAACATCGTGGTGACCAACCTCGCAGCCCGCGACGGCCACCCGATCACCTTCATGCAGTTCTTCCGTTACGGACTGGGCGTCGTCATCGCATCCCTCTCGATCTCGACCGTATATCTCTGGCTCCGCTACCTGGGGTGAATGTGATGCACCACGACGGAGAGCCGATCAGTCGAGGGCAGATCGATCGGCGTGCCGTAGAGATGAAGGCGCTCCGCGACTCGGTCTTCGTCGCGGCGGTCTTCGGCGGCGTCGTCCTGATCAACGGGATCCTGGCGATCCTCCTGATCGAGGTCTTTCAGGCAATCGGCTGGTGGGAGGTCCAACCCGCAGACCGAAGGGAAGGTGCGGCTGCGCTGACTGGTCGCATTGGAGCTCACTTCGCCGGGACTGAGTGGATCGGCGAGGTCGCGCCGTGATCGTCGAACCGATCATCGGCCGAGCGAACGTCCGGCTGACCGTCGCACCGGGGACGCCCGCACGTAATCGACCGAATCACGACGAAACTGATCCAGGAGGTCGTTGACCAGAGACGGGCCGTCTCGACCACGCTCCCGTGGAACGCCCGGTGGCTGGGTCAGGGACCTGTTCGAGCACATCGACGTGGACGGCGTCCAACAGCTGGCGTAGCCCTTTGGAGGGCGCCAACCCATCAGGATGTTGACCGGTTGGAATCAGTAATCGAGTGGCTCCGGCGGTAGGATTCGAACCTACGACCAAGCGGTTAACAGCCGCCCGCTCTACCACTGAGCTACGCCGGAGCGAGGTCGCACGGCCGAGGCCGCCGACGGGCGCCATCGCGGCGCCGCGCGACAGGATAGCAGAGCACCTTGCGCGACCCGAACCGCTGCGTCCGATACTTGGGCATGCACCGCTCACCGCTCATTTCCGCCTCGGAGCTCCGTGGCCGCCTCGGCGACCCGAACCTCCGCATCGTCGACTGCCGCTGGTATCTCGGCCGACCGGGCGACGGTCGGGCCGCCTACGACGCCGGCCATCTCCCGGGCGCCATCCACCTCGACCTCGACGCTGACCTGGCCTCGGATGACGGCTACGGCGCGCCCGGCCGGCATCCGCTCCCCTCCCCCGCCGCCTTTGCCGAGCGCCTGGCCGCGGCCGGGATCGGCGACGACCATGCCGTCATCGCCTACGACGACGTCGGCGGCTGGGTCGCTGCCCGGCTGTGGTGGATGCTCGAGAACCTGGGCCATCGCGAGGTCGCGGTGCTCGACGGCGGTCTCGCCGCCTGGTCCGAGGCAGGCGGCGAGCTGACGACCGACGTCCCGGCGTGGTCCCGTGCGGAGCTCCACCTCGCCGACACGTGGACCGGCGTGATCTCGCGCGAAGAGCTCAAGGACCGGCTCGGGTCGGTCGTGGTGCTCGATGCCCGCGCGGCGCCGCGCTACCGCGGCGAGACGGAGCCGGTCGATCCGGTCGCGGGCCACATCCCCACCGCGGTCAACGCCCCAGTCGAGGGCAACCTCGTCAGCGGCCGGTTCCGGCCCGCCCCGGAGCTCGCCGCGCGGTTCCGCGAGCTGGGCGCGGACGGCGCGAGCGGCCCCGTGGTCACCTCGTGCGGCAGCGGCACGTCGGCGCTGCATCACGCGATCGCGATGCGCCTCGCCGGCCTCCCCGACCCGATCCTCTACGTCGGCTCGTACAGCGACTGGTCGCGCAGCGGCGAGCCGGTCGCCACAGGCCCGGAACCTGGCGAACCACCGGAGAGTCGCAGCTAAGCGCTCCTTGCCACGATGGAGTCGTGGCAGTCAGGGAGTCTCCAGGAGATCGCGGCCGGCGTCGAGGTGATCGGCTTGTTCGCGAGCTGCTCGATGAGTTCAGGGAGGCGCGGCTGGCTGCGGGCCTGACCCAGGCCGCGATCGGGCGCTCGGTCGGCCTTTCGAAGGCGCGGATCTCGGTGATCGAGCGAGGCGAGCACGACGATGTCCCGTTCGTTGTCGTCTCCCAGCTCTTGAGTTGCGTCGGACTGGAGCTGTCGGCACGGGCGTATCCGGTTGGAGGTGGCCTCCGCGACCGCGGCCAGATCCGGCTGCTCCATCGACTTCGGACATTCGTTCCAGCACGAGTTCCGTGGCGGACGGAAGTCCCAATCGGGGGTCGTGGCGACCTGCGCGCGTGGGACGCTGTGATCGGGCTGCCAAATTGCCCGATTGGCGTCGATGCCGAGACTCGGCTGCGCGACTTTCAGGCTGTCGACCGGCGGGTCATGCAGAAAGCGCGCGATAGCGGCGTTCGTCGTGTCGTCCTGCTCGTTGGCGACACGCGCGGGAATCGCGCAGCGCTACGCGAGCTTGGTCTGGGAGCGCGATCCAACTTTCCGGTCCCGGGCGGGGCTGCTCTCGCCGCGATCAGGTGCGGCCAGGATCCCGGCGGGAACGCCATCGTCGTCCTTTGACCCGAGACTTGTCAGACGAGACTTACAACCGATTTGTACTCCGTAAACCTGCCCCGGTGGCCAGAATTGGGCCTCGCGCCGGTCGCGTGGCTCGCGCAACGAACCAGACGACCGCGGCAGACGTGACGAGCCCGTCCGGCCGGTCGTACGGCTCGCGTCAAGAAACTCGGACCGCGGCGGGGCGCCGGCGCCGCACCCTACTCCAGGTAGTCCTTGAGCTTGCGGCTCCGGGACGGGTGGCGCAGCTTGCGGAGCGCCTTGGCCTCGATCTGGCGGATCCGCTCGCGGGTCACGTTGAACTCCTTGCCGACCTCCTCGAGCGTCCGGGCTCGACCGTCCTCCAGCCCGAACCGGAGCTGGAGCACGCGCCGCTCGCGACCGGTCAGCGAGTCGAGCACCGCCTCGACCTGCTCCTTGAGCAGCTGGTGTGACGCCGCCTCGGCCGGGGCGAGTGCGCCGCGGTCCTCGATGAAGTCGCCCAGGTGGGAGTCCTCCTCCTCGCCGATCGGCGTCTCGAGCGAGACCGGCTCCTGGGAGACCTTGATGATCTCGCGGACCTTCTCCGGCGTGACCTGGACCTCCTGGCCCTTCGACATCGCCTCGGCGATCTCCTCGACCGTCGGCTCCCGGCCCAGCTCCTGGAGCAGCTGCCGCGACACCCTGATCAGGCGGTTGATCGTCTCGACCATGTGGACCGGGATGCGGATCGTTCGGGCCTGGTCGGCGATCGCCCGGGTGATCGCCTGGCGGATCCACCACGTGGCGTACGTCGAGAACTTGAAGCCCTTCTCGTAGTCGAACTTCTCGACCGCGCGGATCAGGCCGATGTTGCCTTCCTGAATGAGGTCGAGGAACGACATCCCCCGGCCGATGTACTTCTTCGCGATCGAGACGACGAGCCGCAGGTTCGCGGACGTCAGCTGCTCCCGGGCATCGCGTCCGATGCGGACGAGCTCGCCCTTGCGGTGAGCCAGCTTCGTGTTGAGCGGCACCGCGGGGTCGTAGCCCATCTGCTTGAGCAGCTCGGCGTCGCGGCCGGCCATGATCCAGCGCTCGAGCGCCGGGAATGCGACCGATTCGCGAGCCCATTCGTTGATCGCCTGCAGGCCGGGGTTGTCACGAGAGTCGAAGTCGCCGTTGTGGACCGCGAAGTACGCCCAGTCGAGCAGCGTGATGAACGTATCGGGGCTGGGCTTCTCGTTGTAGGCGCTGACGAGCTTCTTGCCTTCCTTGAGCAGCTCCTTCGTGCCGTCCGACTGGGCGTCCTTGCCGGCCCGGACGAGGTGGAAGTCCGGAGTCGGCACGAGGAGATCGGCCGCGGCCTTGTCCGAGATCGCGTCGCGGACCATCTGGTGGGCTTCATCGCCGAACGGCAGGCGGTGCTGCGTCTTCTGGGTCCGGGTCTTGCGCTCGGTGTCGTGGAGCGTCCACTCGTGGAGTGACACGATGCCGCGCCATGGCGCCTCGACCATCTGCTCCCCGAGCTCGATGGCCTTCGCCAGGACGACCTCCTCCTCGGCCGTCAGCAGCGCGACCTTGCCGATCTCCTTGAGGTACATCCGGACCGGGTCGTCGATCCCGATCATGTCGGCGCTGATCGCCTCGAGGTCCTCGGCGGTCGGCTCTTCGACTTCGGCCGGGTCGAGCTTCGCCGGCGCATCAAGCGGCAGCTTCGAATCGACCGCCTCGCCGTCGGCGCCGACGACCTCGACCCCGACATCCCCGCCGTCGGCCTCGGTCACGCCGTCGGGCGGTCCGGCCTCGAGCTCGTCGTCGTCCTCGTCGTCCTCGACCTTCGGCAGCGCGACCTTGGCAGCGCGCAAGCCGCGCGTCGCGAGCTTTGCCTCCTCGACATCGGCCTTCGCCCGACGAGGCCGGGTGAGCACAGCTTCGACCAGTTGCTTGTCAAGAGGGTCAGGCACGAGAACCTCCTCGGCTGGTGGCGATGGATGAGTGCTGGATGAACTGCGTCATGCGCGGACGAGCACGGTTGCTTGTTCGATCTGCCGATCGACCGATCGGCGAGCCTCGTTGTTCTGGCGTTGAAGAACGAGCAATTGGCCGACGACGTCGCGGTCGCCGCGGCTCTCGGCCGCGATCAGCTCCGCGGCGACCCAGTCGGCTCGCTCGTCGAGCTTTGCCCGCTCGAGCTGGAGCAGGCACCGATCGACCGCGTAGGCGACGCGATCCGATGGCACCTGGCTGAGGTCCGGCCCGCCGCGGGCCAGGATCGCCTGGGCCGTCGCCCGGGTCTCGTCGTCGAGACCGGCGATCAGCGCCGACATCGAGAACGGCGGCCGGATGCCCTGGTCGTTCGGCGCCCGCTGCAGGACGATCGCCCGGAACAGCTCGCGAGCCGGCGTCGAGGGCAGCTGGTCCGGCCCCAGCTCGTCGACCGCCCGGAGCTGCTGCTCCGGGGCGAGCAGCAGCAGCCGCAGGAGCTCCTCCTCGACCGGGGTGATCGAGCGCAGGATCTGATCGACGGGCAGGGCGTCGGCCGAGGCGAGGACGGCGTCCGCGGTGATTCGACCTTGGGCGTGCTCCAGAGCGGCGGGGCGGCGGTGAAGGACTTCGAGGATCGACCGCTCCTCGATCCCCGAGCGGGCGTGGATGGCCTGGAGATACGCGTCGCGCATCACCGGGTTCGGGATCGCCCGAAGCGTCGGTGCGATGGCGTCGACGAAGCGGGCCTTTCCGCCCGGCGTCTTGAGATCGACCTGGCGAGCGTGGAAATCGATCAGGTAATCGACGATCGGCTGCGCCGTCCGGACCTCCTCGCGCCACAGGTCGGGCGTCTCGCGGACGACCTCGTCGGGGTCCTTCCCGTCCGGCAGCCGAACGACCCGCACCTCGTCGAGCTCGACGCCGGTGTCGGCCGCCGCCAGCTGACCGATCAACGCCTCGAGCGCCGTGGCCCCGAACGTCCCGGCCTTCTCGCCGGCCGCGTCGACGTCGTACGCGAGCGCGATCTTCTTCGCGTAGCGCGTGAGCAGCGCGACCTGGCCCGGCGTGAGCGCCGTGCCGAGCGACGCGACGACGTTGTCGAAGCCCGCCTGGTGGGCCATGAGCGCGTCCGTGTAGCCCTCGACGATCACCGCCTGGCCGCCCTTCCGGATCGGTCCCTTCGCCTTGTCGACGAGGTAGAGCGTCCGGCTCTTGTCGAAGAGCGGCGTCGCCGGGGAGTTCAAATACTTGGGGCCTTCCCCGGTCAGCAGCCGCCCGCCGAGCCCGACCGGCGAGCCGTTCGCGTCGCGGATCGGGAAGATCACCCGCTCGCGGAACCGGTCGTAGACGCCGCCGCGGCCCGACTGGCGAGGCTGGGCGAGTCCGACCTCCACGAGCTCCTCACCGCGAACGTCGCGGCGCGAGGCGAGCTGTCGGGCGAGCGTGTCCCAGCCCCCCGGCGCAAATCCCAGCTGGTGCTTCGCGATCGTCTCGTCGGTGAAACCCCGTCCATGGAGATATTCGAGCGCCGCGGCACCCACCTTGGAGGAGGTCAGGACCGCGTGGTAGAACGCGATCGCGCTCTCCATCACGTCGCGGAGGCGCTTCTTGCGGGCGTCTTCGCGCGAGGTTCGCTCGTCGAGCTCGACGCCCGCCTTCGCGGCGAGCACCTTGAGCGCCTCGGGGAATGACAGGCCGTCGCGCTTCATGACGAAGCTGAAGATGTCGCCGCCCTCGCCGCAGCCGAAGCACTTCCACGACTCCCGCCCGGGCGTCACGGTGAACGACGGCGTCTTCTCGCCGTGGAACGGGCACAGCCCCTTGTACGTGGTCCCGGCCTTCTTCAGCTGGACCGTCTCGCCGACGACGTCGACGACGCTGAGCTTGCTCTTGACTTCGGCTGCGACGCCGACCGCCAAACCGCTCCTCCCCGCTCGCCCATGGCTGCAGTGCCACCCGGGCATGCGAATGGGCTTGTCAAGTCTTGACAAGCCGGACGTACGGAGGATACCACCGCGATCCTCCTTCGATGTCAATACCCCCACCGGGTATTGACAGGTTCAAACCTCGAACGAAGTCAGAGGACGAGCGCGATCCCCAGGACGATCAGCCAGATCGACCACGCGATGTAGGCGATCGGGACGATCGCGCCGGCGAGCTTCCAGCCTTGGGGCTCGTTCGGCCCGACGAACTCCAGCGTGCCGACGAGGAGCGCCAGTCCGATCACGACGCCGGGGACGCTGAGCCAGCTTGGAACGGCGGTCGTCGTGAGAATCGACGCCGAGACGACGAGTGTCCAGAGGCCGGTGAACAGGTAGCCGAGGTGCTCGCCGACTCCCACCCCGAACAGGCGATGGAGCGTCGCGAAGGTCGTCTCGGCGGACTGTCGAGCGGCCGCGGCTTCGGCCGGTGGCAGCGTATCCGCCGTGACGTATCGCCGAGCCAGCTCCGGGACGGCGAACGGCCAGCGCACGAGTCCCAGGCCCTGCACGAGCGCGGCAACGGATCCGAAGACGAGGGCAAGCGCCGTGAGCGCGGGCTGCGCGGCAAGGACAACCGCGAGGAGCGCCACGAGCGGCAGCATCGCGAGCGCGCTCAGCAGGAGCGCCTCCCAGCGCAGGATCAACCCGGCACCGCCGGCATGGAACCGCCGGAGGATCTCGTCGGGCTCGCGACGCAGGATGTCTGGGTAGTCAAATGCCGAGCCGAGCGCGAAGAAGGCAGCGTTGAAGGCGAGCGGGACGATGATCAAGAGGAGTGCGGTCGCGATCTCGACGGCCGGCATCTCCGAAGTCTATGGGCTGCGTGTGGCGACGTGCGGGGGCAGCGGACACCACGCCCAGCGGAAGGATGTAGCGTTGCCACGATGACTGCCGTCGCCGACGACGCCGTTCGATTCCCGATCCGGATCGGCCCCCGGTCGCGGCCGGTCGCCCGGCTGTTCGGGGCGACGCCCGGGACTGCCTACGCGGAGCTCGGCGACGACCTGACGATCCGCTTCGGCCGGTTCGGCTTTCGGACGCCCGTCTCGAACCTTCAGCGCTATCGCATCGAGGGCCCGTTCACGTGGATCAAGGCGATCGGCGTCCGGATGAGTATCCGCCATCACGATGTCTCCTTCTGCGGCAGCGCTCACGGCGCCGTCCGGATCGATCTCAAGGACCCGGTCCGCTGGGGGCTGTTCCGCGCGCCGGCGGTCTGGGCCGGCGCCGACGACCTGGACGCTCTTGCGGGCGAGCTCTCGCGCCGCGGAATCCCGGGCGCGGACGCGCGGCGCCGAACCGCCTAGGGCGCCGTTGCCGCGAGCTGGCCCGCCCGGAACGACGCGATCAGCTGCGTGTACTCGGGGAGCCCGCGCTCGTAGCCGACCGCCCAGAACCCGGCGCCGGCGAGACCACGCTCATCGGCCGCCGCCAGCTTCGGCGTGAGGCTGGCCGGCGTGTCGTAATAGACCGACTGCCACGAGTCACCGTTGGGGACTGCGAGCATCGTCACGTCCTCGACGTCGTCGTAGGCCGGCGACGCCTCCGGTGACTCGATCGTCGCAAGGTTCCGGCGCGGCACCCAGATCTCGCCACGACCGGTCGACGCCGCACCGAGCTCCGGCCCGGTGACCGGCCAGACCATGCCATACAGCGGCAGCCCGAGAATCGTCCGCTCCGGCGGCACGCCGGCATCGCGGTACAGGTCGAGCGACCAGCCGAGATCCTTGTCGCTGCCATCGCGGCGCTCGAGCGGCGCAGAGGCGCCGGGTTCGGACCCGCCGACGCGATAGTCATAGCCCATCATGAAGATCCGATCGGCGCCCGCGAGGGACGCGGCGCGGGCCATCGCCGCGCCGCGCTGGTTGGCCGTCGTCGCGACCGAGACCTCGCCATCCGCGATCGCCTCCCGCACCGCCGCGCGGAGCCGGCCGACGAAGTCGCCATAGGCCGGAATGTGCTCGACGCCGAGCAGCTCGACGTCGACGTTGATGCCGTCCATGCCGAGGTCCTTCGCGAGCGCGACGAGCTCGTCGATCGTCCGCGCCCGGGCCTCGTCGTTCCCGAAGAACGCGTCGTTCTTGCGCTCCCCGAACGACGTGTACACGAGCTCCGTCCGGACGCCTCGATCATGCGCCTCGCGGATGATCCGCTCGCCCGTCGGGCCCAGGATCCGGCGGTAGCCGTTCTGGTTGGCGGACAGCGCGCCGTTCTTGCCGTGGGTGACGGAGAAGAGACCGATCGTCGTGAGCTCCGTCGCGGCGAGGTGGTCAGCGATGCCCGGGTCCATCTCCCAGTACGGAACGAAGCCGTAGACCTCGTGGCCGGGGATCGGGATCGGCGAGCGCGACGGGGCGTTGGTGACACGGCTCGACGGCTGCCCGGCCGCACCCCCACGGGCTCCGTCCGCGGGGGCGGAGCGGGGAGCGGCGATCGCGAGGCCGATGCTGAAGGCCAGCAGGCACAGGACCACGGCGGCGACGGGGCGTCGGGTCATGGGAGAAGGGTGCCGTCCGGCCGAGACGGCGGTCAAATGGCGAGAGCGTTGACGCCGTCAGATCGGGTTGCCGGCACTCCCACGCCGTCGCCGCCCGACGCCGAACGCGCCGAGCCAGCGCCGGATCATCGGCAGCCAGATCGCGCTGGCAGTCAGCTGGGCGAGGACGGCGAGCATCAGGAGCAATCCCGGGACGCTCAGCGTGAGGGCCGGGACCGCCCAGTCGATGCCATCGAAGCCCGCGAACTCGGCGTTCATCATCGGAACGACCGGATCGGGTCCGTCGCCGGCAATCCTGAACACCGGACCGTCCGCATCCGTGCCGCCCGCTGACGAGCCACGTTCGCCGGGGGCGATCGAGCCAGCCGAGCCGGCGCCGCCGCCTGACCCGCGTTCGCCGCCGCTCCCGCCGGACCCGTTGTCGCGAGGACCGGGCGGGACGACCGCACCGGGGCGTTCGCTTGCCTCCGGATCGGCCGGCGACGGGCTGGCGCCAGGCTGAGCGCCCGGTGACGTCGAGGGCGGCGCCGTCTCGCCGGGTCGTGGACTGGGTGTCGGCGAAGGCCGTGGGGTCGCCAGGAGCGTCGGCAGGGGCAGCGGCGGCAACGTCAAGGTCGGGAGCGGCAACGGTGGCAGCGTGAGGCTCGGCAGCGGCAGGATCGGCGTCGGCGTGGGCGTCGGCGTGGGTGTGGGCGGTGGTGGCGAGCTGGGTCGCGGCGTCGAACCGGAGGCCGACACGTTCATCGTGACCTCGGCCGGCGAGGAGCTGGCAATGCCGTCGGTCGCGACGTAGGTGAAGACGTCGTCGCCGTCGAATCCCGGATCGGCCGTGTAGTCGAACGATCCGTCGGACCGGAGCACTACCGCCCCATGCGATGGGCCCGACACGAGCGTCGCCTGGAGCTCGTCGCCGTCGGCGTCGTCGTCGTTCTCGAGGACGCCCGGCGCCTCGACGACCTCCTTCCGGCCGGCGTTGGCGGACTCGCGATCGTCCCGGGCCGTCGGCGCGCGGTTCAGCACCGTGATCGTGACGGTCGTCGTGTTCGTCGGCAGCAGCCCGTCGAAGTCGTGGTACTTGAACACGTCGGCGCCGACGTAGAGCGGGTCGGGGTCGTAGGTGTAGCTGCCGTTCGGCTTCAGCACGACGGATCCGTGGCCTGGCTGGGTGTCGAGAACGGCAGTCGTCCCGAGGACCGTGATGTCGTTCTTGAGCACGCCGGGAGCCGGGACCGCCGTCGTGCGGTCGTGGGTGACGGTGAGGGTGTCGGGCACCGCGACCAGCGAGAGTGCTGCCGCCGGCGACGCCGGACCCCTGCCGCCGATCGTCGCTGCGAACAGGAGGCCCGCGGCGAGCGTCGCGGCGAGACGGCGCTGCGACCGGTTGGCGGTCACGCGACCCGCGGCGTCCACAGCGCGGGCAGCGTCGGCGCGCCCGGGAGCGGCGCATCCGCCGCCGTTTCGATGCCGGCGACAAAGGCCTTCACCAGGGCCGCGTCCAGCTGGCTCCCGGCCGCGTCCTCCAGCCGCCGGAGCGCCTCGCGAACGTCGAGCGCCTTGCGGTACGGCCGGGTCGTGGTCATCGCCGAGAAGGCATCCCCGACCGCGAGGATCCGGGCAATGAGCGGAATCTCCTCTCCGGTGAGATGGTCGAGGTAGCCGTCGCCGTCCCAGCGTTCGTGGTGGTGGCGGATCCCGGCCCGGACCAGGTCGATGTCGGGCAGGTCGCGGACGATCGCGTCGCCCAGGGCGACGTGCTGCTGGACGATCGCGAACTCGGCGTCCGTCAGCTTGCCGGGCTTGCGGAGGATGCCGTCGGGGATCCCGATCTTGCCGACGTCGTGGAGCAGTCCCGCGACGCGGATCGTGTTGACGAGGTCCGGGTCGGCGTCGACCTGTCGGGCGAGGAAGACGCCGTAGCGAGCGACATCCTCGGAGTGACGTTTCGTGTAGCGGTCCTTCGTGTCGACGGCGTGGACGAGCCCCTGCAGGACGTCGAACGTCGCGTGCGTCGGGGTCGAGGCGGCCTCGGCGTCGGTGATCCGGACGGCGTCGCCACCGCTCGCCTTCGCCTCCTGGAGCGTCCGGGCGGCGACCGCCAGCAGCACCGTGACCGATTCGCCGTGGTCGGGGTAGGTCGCCAACCCTGCGCTGATCGTCACCGGCAGCCGCTCCGTCGCCTCGAACTGCAGGCTGAGATCGGCCAGCGCGACCCGGACGCGATCAATCGCGGGCTCGAGGTCGCCGACCGCTCGGGAGGGCGCGATCAGCAGGAACTCGTCGGGGCCGTAGCGGCCGATCACCACATCGGCCGGGAGTTGGCCGGCAAGCTGGCCGTGAACGGCGAGCAGCGCCCGGTCGCCGGCGTCGTGACCGTGGTTGTCGTTGAGCAGCCGGAAGTTGTCGAGGTCGACGAGTGCGACGCCGAGCGGGTTGCCGGACGCCCTGGCGCGCTCGATCTCGTCGGCGAGGTGCGCGACGAGCGCGCCGTGGTTGAGCGACGCGGTCAGCGAATCGCGCCGGGTCGACTCCACGAGCTCCGCGGTCTGGCGTGAGATTCGCCCCTGGGCCGTCCGGAAGATCAGGAACAGCAGCGCGGCTGCGATCAGGCCGGCGCTCAGCGTCACGAGGACGACATCGCGCCGGACGTCGGCCAGCCGAACGAGGACGGGCGCGGCGTCGCGCCACATGACGACGACGCCGCGGACGACGTCGTCGGTCTCGATCGGAAGGTCTTCGCGGATCAGCGTTTCGGCCGGCAGGACTACCGATCCGGGGGCGGTCGCAGCCTCGGCGAGCGGCACGATCGCGGCGCGCGGAGAACCGGCCGCGGCGTCGGCGAACGCGGGTTCGCCGCCCGCCGCCGCGCCGGCCAGGCCGGGCACGCTCGCGGCGACCACGGTGCCGTCGGGCCGCCGCAGCTCGACGCGCAGAATCTCGCCGGTTGCGGTCAGGGAAGCGAGGCCGCGCTCGAGCGCGGCAACGCGGTCGGCCGGCAGTGACGGTGCTTCAAGGTCGCTCGCAAGCAGGTTGGCGTTCACGAACGCCCGCGTCGTTGCCGCGTCGCTGCCGACGACGTCGTTCAGCGTCGCAGCAGAGAAATGGGCCGAGACCATGACCGCCTGGGCCGTCGCGGTGATGCCCACGAGCGCCAGGAACGCGCCGTAGACGAGGACGAGCAGCAGCGGGCGGCGGGGCCGAGGTGAGGTTCCAAACACGGCGCGACAGTCCTGACCAATGGTTGGGTCCGGCGAGCCTAGGAGGAACGACCCAGCGGCCCCATGGCCCGAACGTCTCGGCGCGGATGCCCCGATCGTTCATGCGCGCGACGAAGCCGGGCTGTAATGCAACTGCAACACTTCCGGTCCACCTGCCCGCGCCGCGGCGGCGGTACGATCGGTGCGAGATGGCTCGGCCGCGCCGCGCGCCTGATTCGCCGGCCGCTCCCCGCCGCCACGGATTGGCGCGGCCTCCAACACACCGTAACGGAGGCTGTGATTCTCCCGCGCCGCGAACCCGGATCCGCGGCGCAAATGTAGCCGGGGGGAACGATCGGCCCGGTCGCGCTCCAGCGCGGCCGGGCCATCGTCGGCAAGTGGCTGCGGCCTGAAGATCAGGTCACGCGACGAAGTCCGTCACGAGGCGAACGCGCGTTCCCTGCTTCCAGATCCCAACCCCGATCCAGTGGAAGTCGGGATTCCTGATGTTCCGCCAATGCCCGCCGTTGGTGGATTTCTCGGACTGGAAGAACAGGTGCGACTGGAGCACGGCGGTCTTCGCCAGTGACGCAGACCGGCAACCGATGTTCTCGCCCCAGTTGCGGACGGAGGTGTAGCCGGCGGCCCGCATCCGCTCGAGCGGCGTGCTCGTGTAGAAGTGGCTGCACTGGTTGCGGACGACGAGCAGTCTCGCGTACGGCCGCGAGACCATATCGGCCATGCCGTTCGCATACTTCACCGGCGCGACGTACCTGCTGTACCGGCCGCTGCCGTAGCCCTTGCACGAGCCGTTTGACAGGACCCACCCGCCGGTGCGGTTGCAGTTCACGAGGCCCGTGTAGTAGAGCTCTTCGGGGAGCCAGTACGCGGGCGCTGTCGTCACCTGTGGGGTGACCTGGTTCGGGATCCGGACCGTCGTGCGAACGGAGGCCGCCGCGGGGGCCGCGATCAGCGATACGAGCAGTGCGGCCGCGATGGTCGCGATGACGAGGGACCGCGAGCGAGTCGCGGGCGGGACGTTCGAGTCCCTGAGGGACGCCCTCTGGGCGCCGTTGGCGGAACCGAGCAAGATTCGTGCCTCCTCCCTGCCTGACGGCCGCGCGCACGCGCGGACGACGGTTGGATGGGCCGCACGGCAGACTGGGGCGGCTGGGACGACGGATGCCGCGAGCGCGGGATGGGGGCGCGGTCGGTGAGCGACCGTGATCAGAGACCCGAGACGGGGGTCGGTTGGGCTGCCGGAGCGGCGTCTGAGGTTGTTCGAGCCCCGTGTTGCAGATCCGTGTCAACGGGGAGTATGCCCGTTGCGACGGCGCTGTGCATCCCCCGTATGGACCACGCGAGCGTGGCCCGATCGACGCGACCGTCAGGGATTCACCGCAGCGCTCGGATCGACTGCGATCTCGGGCGGGCCACCGCGTCCCTCATTCGACCGACGCGATGGCGACCAGGATCTCGGCGCCGTAGCGCTCGAGCTTCGTCGGCCCCATGCCCTTCACCCGGGCGAGGCCGGTGAGCGACGACGGCCGAGCCTCGGCGATCGCGCGAAGGGTCGCGTCGTGGGCGACGACGAAGGCTGCCACGCCGTCGTCCTGGGCGCGGCGCCAGCGCCATTCGCGGAGCGCCGCCATCACCGGCGTGTCCGGCTCGCGGGACGCACGGGATGGTCGCGCGGCTCGCGCGGGGCGGCCCGGCCCGACAGCCACCGGCGACGCCGAGCTGGGCTCGCGGCGAGCCGCCGGAAGCAGCCCGGCGAGGAACCGCGACGGCCGTCGGGGACCGCCTCGTCCGGCCGCGCCACGCCCGTCGCGCCGCTCGGCCCAGGACAGCGCGAGGTGGAGCCGGGCTCGCGTGATCCCGACGTAGAGCAGACGTCGCTCCTCGTCGAGTGCCGCATCGTCGTCGAACGCCTGGCGGATGGGCAGCGAGCCCTCCTCGAGCATCGGCAGGAAGACGGCGTCCCATTCGAGACCCTTCGCCCGGTGGTACGTGGCAAGCTCGACGCCGCCGCTCGCGTCATCGGCCTCGACCGCCGCCTGCTCCATCGCGGCGCGTCGGCCGAGCTCCGCGAGCAGGTCGTCGCGCGAGAGAGCCGGCGACGCGGCGACCAGATCGTCGACGATCGCAGAGAGCGTGCCCAGCGCCGCCGCACGCTCGCGGGCTTCGTTGCCTCGATCCTCGACGCCGTCCTCGAACCCGAGCTCCCGCGTCCACGCCGCGCGGACCGCGGTCGCGAGCGCCCGTCCGCTCGCTCCGCCGACGGGCACGGACCTGCGGATGACGTCGATCGCCGCCCGGACGTCCGGTCGCCGGAAGAACGCGAGGCCGCGAACACGGAACGGGATCCCGGCCCTCGTCAGGGCCGCCTCGACCGGCTCGATCTGAGCGTTCGTCCGAACGAGCACGGCGATCTCGGCGAGTCGCGTTCCCTCGTGGTGCAGCCGGCCCACCCGGCTGACCAGCCAGGCGAGCTCCGCGTCGTCGCCGGGATGGCGAACGATCTCCGGCACGGGGCCCGGCGGCCGCGTCGCCTGGAGCGTTTTGGGCCGGCCGGCATTCCAGAGCAGCCGGTTTGCGATGTCCAGGACTTCGGGCGTCGAGCGGTAGTTCTCCGTCAGCTCCACGACCCGGGCGCCGGGGTGGCGGTCCGCGAACGTCTCGAGGAATGCCGGTGACGCGCCGGCGAACGTGTAGATCGTCTGGTCGGCGTCGCCCACCACGCAGACATCGGACGAGTCGCCGGCCCACAGCTCGAGGAGCCGCTCCTGGAGCGGGTTCGTGTCCTGGTACTCGTCGACGCTGAACCAGCGCTTCCTCGCCCGAACCGTGGCGGCGGCTTCGGGGTCGCCGGCGAGCAGCTCGATCGTCTCGGTCAGAAGGTCGTCGAAGTCCATCCGGCCGGCCCGGACCTTCGCCCGTTCGTAATCGCCGAACGCCCGGACGAAGAGGTCGACCGGGATCGGCGGCTCCCGGCGCGCCTCCGCCGCGGCGCGCTCGTAGGTCCCCGGCCCGACGCGCCGGCTCTTCGCCCACTCGATCTCGTCCGCGAGATCCTTCGCCGGTGTGAACCGGTAGTGGCCAGGGAGGCGGCGAACGATGCGGCCGAGCAGCGGCAGCTTCGAATCCAGCAGCGCCGGCAACGGCGCGCCGTCGTGGTGGAGTGGCCAGAAGAACCGCAGCTGGCTGAGCGCGTGGGCGTGGAACGTGCGGGCCGTGACCCCGGCCAGCCCCAGCCGGCGCAGTCGATCCGCCATCTCGCCCGCAGCCTTGTCCGTGAACGTGACGACCAGGACCTGGTCCGCGGGAATCGCCCCGGTCGCGATCGCAAACGCGGTGCGGCGGCTGATCACGCGGGTCTTGCCCGTGCCTGCGCCGGCGATGATCGCGAGCGGTCCCTCGACCGCGCGGACGGCCTCCAGCTGGGCGTCGTTGAGATCCGCGAGAAGCCGGTCCGGCTCGGCGACAAGGGCCACGCCCGAAGGCTAGCAGCGGCCGCTCACCCGTCGCTCACCTCGAGCGCCCGGCCGCCCGGCCGTCCGGCGCGCCGTCGTGACGTGCACGGAACCTCCGCGCGGCCTCCACATTCAGCACACATTCCACCGCGAGGATCGTGCCCAGACGGGCGGCCCACGCAGCGGCCGCCGCAAGCAATCGGAGATCTGCACCGCCATGTCTGGTCGAACCATCGCCTCGATCCTGCTCGTGATCATCCTCGGTGTCGGCGCCGTCGCGCTCGGCGTCACCGCGTACAACGCCGGCGTCTCTGCTGGCCTCGCCCAGAACGTCGCCGACGCCGACGGCGGCGTCGTGATCGCTCCCGGCTACGCGGCCGCTCCGTACGTCGGCTGGGGCTGGGGTCACGGATTCGGATTCTTCTGGTTCTTCGGCTTCCTGCTGTTCCTGTTCCTCGTGCTCGGTCTGATCCGGGCCGCCTTTGGCTGGGGTCGCGGCTGGGGCCGAGGCTACGGACCGGGTGGCTGGGGTCCCGGCTACGGACGCGGCCCGGGCGGCCGCCACGACGCCTGGAACGATCGAGTCCGCGAGGTCCACGACGAGCTCCACCGAAGCGGTGATGCGGCCTCCGCGGCAGCGTCCTCGAGCGACGCCTCCTCGCCCCGAAGCTGACCACGCCGCGGCGAGCCGCGCCCGCTCCCCCGCTTCCCGCGCCGGCCTCCGCCAGGAGGCCGGCGCTTCCAACTCCCCGCCGGTGCCATGAACGCCTCTACGATGCGCACGCCATGAAGACCATCCTCGTCGTCGACGACGAGCCGAAGATCGCCGACCTTGCGCGCGACTATCTCGAACATGCCGGCTACAAGGTCGCGATCGCGGCCGACGGCCGGTCAGCGCTCGAGGCGGTCGGCCGGGAGCGACCGGACCTCGTCGTCCTCGACCTCGGCCTGCCGGAACTGGACGGCCTGGATGTCACCCGCGAGATCCGCCGGCAATCGACGCTGCCGATCGTGATGCTGACGGCACGCGACGACGAGCTCGACAAGCTCCTGGGCCTGGAGCTGGGTGCGGACGATTACCTGACGAAGCCGTTCAGTCCGCGCGAGCTCGTCGCGCGAGTAAAGGCCGTGCTCCGCCGAGCCGACGCGGCGGCGGCGCCCGCCGGCGCGGCGCGCGACATGATTCGCGCCGGAGACGTGACGCTTGACGTGGCGCGGATGCGCGTCGACGCGGGCGGCCGCGCGATCGAACTGACGCCGACCGAGTTCCAGCTGCTCGCGACGCTCGCCGCCCAACCCGGGCGGATCTTCACCCGGGGCCAGCTCCTCGATGCGGTCCACGGCGTCGCGTTCGAGTCGTACGAGCGGGCGATCGACACCCACATCAAGAACATCCGCCGCAAGCTCGAGCCGGACCCTCGAACGCCTCGGTACATCCTCACGGTGTACGGCGTCGGCTATCGGTTCGCGGACGAACGGGCGTGAGCCCGACCCCGGCCGATGGTCGCCGCCCGCCGGACGACTGGCATCGCTGGCGCCGCGAGCGGCGAGCCTGGTGGGAGGCCGGCGGCCCACCGAAGGAACGCCCCGAATGGTGGCCCGACGGCGAGCCGTGGCCGCCGCGCCGGATGGGGCCCCCCTGGGCCCGCCGTCGCGGTCCGTTCATGGGCGGATTCGGCTGCCTGTTCGGCCTCGTCTTCGTCGTTGGCGCGGTGGGGCTGCTCGTCGCGGTCACGAGCGTCGTCGTCGCCGCGGGGCCACTCGGGGACGTCGCGCGAATCCTCGGCCTCATCGTCCTCCTCCTGGGGCTCGCCGGGATCATGAGCGCCGGCCGCCGGTTCCGGCGGAGCGCAGCCTCGCTCGACGACCTCCTCGAGGCCACCGAGCGCGTCGAGGCCGGCGACTACTCGGCCCGTGTCAGGGTTCCGGGCCGTGCCCCGCGGCCGGTCCGCGACCTCGTCGAAGGCTTCAATGCGATGGCCGGACGGCTCGAAGCGAGTGAGATGCAGCGACGGACGCTGCTCGCCGACGTGAGCCACGAGCTGCGAACCCCGCTCGCCGTCGTCCAGGGCAACGTCGAAGCGATCCTCGACGGTGTCCACCCGGCCGACGCGGAGCACCTCGGGGCGATCCTCGAGGAAACCCGGGTCCTCGGTCGGCTCGTCGACGATGTCCGGACGCTCGCGCTCTCCGACGCCGGCCGACTACCGCTCCACGCCGAGCCGACCGACCTCGATGTCCTCGTCTCGGAGGCTGCCTCGGCATTCGGGGCAGCCGCCGCGACCGCCGGCGTCACGCTGACCGTGGAGGTCCCCGACGACCTGCCGATCCTCGACCTCGACCCGGTCCGCATCCGGGAGGTCGTCTCGAACCTCGTCGCCAACGCGCTGCGCCACACGCCGAGCGGGGGCAGCGTGACGCTGACGGGCGCGGTCGCTGGCGAAGACGCCGATCGCCGCGTGGAGATCGCCGTCCGCGACACCGGCGGGGGCATCGACCCGGCGCTGCTGCCCAACGTCTTCGATCGGTTCGCAAAGTCCGCCGACTCGCGTGGCTCCGGGCTGGGTCTCGCGATCGCCCGCGGCCTCGTGGAAGCCCACGGCGGCAGAATCTCGGTCGAGAGCCAGCCGGGCGCGGGCGCCACGTTCCGGTTCACGCTTCCCGTGGGATCACCGGACGGAACCAGTTCGGCCTGAGAGGTTCGTACCGCCCGGTCCGGCCGAGGGTCGGGTTGCGCCGGTGCACCGCGGGCCCTCACCCTAGGGCCATGGCAGGACGACCTCGCCGCCCCCACCTGTCGATCCCCCACCGACTCCTCGTCGCGGGAGCGCTCGCCGTGACGGCGCTTGGCGGGACCGTGTCCCCGGCCGCGGCGGCGGACTTCCCGCCGCGGGATTCGCGCTATCACAACTACGCCGAGATGGTCGCCGACCTGAAAGCCGTCGAGGCCGCCAGGCCGGGCATCGTCGACGCCCTGACGATCGGCAAGAGCTACCAGGGCCGCGACATCTGGATGGCCAAGATCAGCGACAACGTCGGGACCGACGAGGACGAGCCCGAGGTCCTGTTCGACGCGCTTCACCACGCCCGAGAGCACATGACCGTCGAGCAGGCGCTCTACCTGCTGCATCTCCTCGCCGACAACTACGGCTCGGATTCGACGATCACCAACCTCGTGAACACGCGCGAGATCTGGATCATCTTCATGGTCAATCCGGACGGCGCCGAGCGCGACCTGACGTGCGGCGGTGCCCATGCCCCGTACTGCGCGTGGCGCAAGAACGTGCAGCCCAACTGCAGTGGCTGTCAGGTGGGAACGGATCTGAACCGGAATTACGGTTACCGCTGGGGATGTTGCGGTGGATCGTCCGGCAGCACGTCGTCCGAGACCTACCGCGGCTCCGGGCCCTTCTCGACGGTCGAGACCCGCCGGTTCCGTGACTTCGTCAACAGTCGCGTGAAGAACGGCATCCAGCAGATCAAGGCGCACATCACGTTCCACACGAATGGCCAGCTGATCCTCTGGCCGTACGGCTACACGAAGACGGACATCCCGACCGACATGTCGGTCGACGACCACGCCGCGTTCGTGACGATGGGCAAGGCGATGGCCAAGCTCAACGGCTACAAGGCCGAGCAGTCGAGTGATCTCTACATCACCGATGGCGATCAGATCGACTGGCTCTACGGAGTCCACCGGATCTTCTCGTTCACGTGGGAGCTCTACCCGCCCGAGACGTCGACCGTCTGGGGCGACCACTATCCGGCCGATGAGAACATCGCGACGCAGACGGCTCGCAACCGCGGTGCGCTGCTCTACTTCCTCGATATCGCGGGATGCCCGTACCGGGCGATCGGCAAGGCAACGACGCATTGCGGGCCGTACAACGACGACTTCGAGATCGCTCGTGGCTGGACCCACGACCCGTACGGGACCGATACCGCGACGTCGGGGACGTTCGCGCCGCGGGACCCCGAACCCACGTCGAGCGGCGGCGTGCCGATCCAGCTGGGTACCGCATATTCCGGCCGGTTCGCGATGGTGACCGGCGGCAAGGCCGAAGGCAGCGCCAACGCGAACGACCTCGACGGCGGGTCGACGACGATCCGGTCCGGGCCGATCACGCTCCCGGCGACGGCCGGCTCCCTGACGTTCCGCTACTACTTCGCCCACGGGGCGAACAGCTCCAAAGCCGACTCCTTCCTCGTCTACGTCGAAGCGGGCGGAGTCAGGACGCGGGTCTTCCGCGAATACGGCACCGCGTTCGTCGATCGGGCGAAGTGGGCAAAGGCCGGGGCGCCACTCGCCGCGTGGGGCGGCAAGACGATCCGAATCGTCATCGTCGCGACCGATGGCGGGCCCGACAGCCTCGTCGAGGTGGGCGTCGACGACGTCCACGTCGAAATGCCGTAGGCGCCCGAACCCGCCCGGCGAGCGCGCCCGCTCAGCGGGGAACCCCGTGCAACGCATCGGCGTCAGGGGCGGCATCGCGGACCTACCTCGTCCGCCCGCCCAGGAGATTGACCGATGCGACGACTCGGCGTCATCCTCCCGGCCGCGGTGCTGGGACTCCTCCTCACCGCAGCGCCGGCACTCGCCTGCGGGGGACTGATCGGCCCGAACGGGGCCGTCAACCTGCTCCGAACAACGACCTTCGCCGGCTACCACGACGGCGAGGAGCACTACGTCACCGCGTTCCAGTTCGCCGGCGGTGGCGGCGCATTCGGCTCGATCACACCGTTGCCGGGCGTCCCCTCGAGCGTCGTGAAGGGTGGCGACTGGACGCTCCAACGGCTCGTTCGCGAGACGAACCCGCCCGTGCCCGCGGCCTTCCGATTCGAGGCAGCGGCGTCCGCCGCCGGGGCCGAGGAGCTCATGAAGGTCAAGATCGATGCGCTCGACGTCACGGTCCTCAAGGGCGGGGCGAAGGACATCGGCCAGTGGGCCAAGGATCACGGCTTCCGCCTCCCGCCCGATGCGCCCGAGGTCCTCGACTTCTACGCCGAGCGCTCGCAGATCTTCCTCGCGGCGGCGTTCGATGCCGACGCGGCCGCAGAGCGTGGCCAGCAGGTCGGTGACGGAACGCCGGTCCACATCACGATCCCGACCGACAACCCCTGGGTGCCGCTGCGGATCCTGGCGCTCGGCAAGACCGGAGAGGAACGGGTTGAGGCCGATGTCTATCTCATGACCGACCGCTCCCCAGCCCTGCTGCCGACGCCGACGGGCGATAACGGCATCCGCCTCGACTACAGCGCCTGGGCGACGGCATCGCTGCTCGACGACCTGCGCGCGGATCGCGGGATGGAGTGGGTGCCGCGGGCGGCGTGGCTGACGAAGGTCGCGGTCGACTCGTCAGCGGCCGGGCTGTCGTACGACCTCGCGATCGACGCCTCGGGTGCAAATGCACCGTCGCGCGTCGACGCTGGGTTCGAGATGCCCGGGGTCGCCCAGGTCGTCCAGACGGCCGGCGAAGTCGCCCAGGGCATCGATCCGGGCCGCCTGCTCCTCGCGGTCCTGTTCTCCGTGGTGGGCATCTTCGGGATCTGGCTCGCCACGTGGTATCGCCCCGGCGGCGAGACCCGCTGACCAGTGTCGCTCGACCGGATCGTCGCGGCTCTCGGACTCGGCCTGGCCGCCGCGCTCGGCGCGGCGGTCGTGGCCGGGGCGGTCGACCACGATCAGGAACCGCTCGTCGTTCCGATCGAGATCCACTACTCGCACTTCGCGCCGGCGGCGCTCCGCGTCCCAGCCGGCCGGCCGATCACGTTCGTCATCACGAACACGGACCCGATCGACCACGAGTGGATCGTCGGAGACGAGGCGCTCCACGAGCGCCACCGCACCGGCACGGAGCCCGTCCACAACGCCCGCCCAACCGAAGTCTCGATCGACGCCGGACGCGAGATCCGGACGACCGTCACGTTCACGAGTCCCGGAACGCTCACCTACATCTGCCACCTGCCGGGCCATGAGGCGTACGGAATGGTGGGGAGCCTCGTCGTCACCGGCGGCTGACGCGGCTGGTGGGGAGGCGGCGAGGCGGGGAGGCGGGCTTCCCTCCCGCTACACTCGGCCGATGCGGTTCGAGACGTCGATCGAGATCGATGCCCCCCAGGAGCGCGTCTGGGAGGTCCTCAGTGCCATCGAGACCTGGCCGCGGGTGGTCGAGACGGTCGAGTCCGTGGAACTTCTGACGCCGGCGCCGATGACCACGGGCAGTCGTGTCCGGCTCAAGCAGCCAAAGCTCCCCGAGGGGACGTGGGAAGTCACCGTCTGGGATGCGCCGTCGTACTTCGAATGGACGCAGAAATCGACCGGCGCCACGAACGTCGCGGGACACCGCGTCACACCGCTCGGGCCGGACCGCGCCCGGCTGACGCTGACCCTCGAGATGCGCGGGATCCTGATCACGATCGTCGGCCGGTTCTACAAGGACCTGACGAACCGGTACATCACGCTCGAGGCCGAGGGGATGAAGCGGGCAGCAGAATCGGCGTAGCCACCCGACGAGAACGGGTACGCGAACGGCCCCGCCGGAGGCGGGGCCGTTCTGATTCGCCGATGAACGTCGAGCTGATTACGGACTGCCGGTCGGAACCTCCGTCACGAGGATGGCGTTGACGATCGGCAGGCCGCTCACGTCGTCGAACGAGATGTCGAGCCGGCCGTCCGTGACCTCGATCAGGAACGTCCGGTCGTAGGCGATGTTCGGACCGCCCGACGCTTCGACGACGTCGAGATTGCGCATGACGCCGGTGCCTTCGAGCCAGACGCTGAAGACACGATCACCTTCGTCGGCGCCCTCGATCTCGGCAAAGTTCAGGTCGACCTGATAGATGCCGTTCGGGACCGTGAACCGATAGGCGGACATGTCGAGCCGCTGGTCCTGGTACAGGGCGTCACGCGTGGTGCCGGCGATATCGGTGGCGGTGGATCCGGTGGAACCGCCCGCGTAGCCGAAGCTGCCGAGGAAGAACGACTGGTCGGTGGCGTACACGACGCCGGTAGCGGGATCCGTGTACTCGGCGCCGCCGGCGTTGATGCCCTGCTGGTAGGCCGGGACGGTGAGCACGACCGGGACCTGGACGTTGCCCAGAGCCGGATCGTTCGTCTGGAGGATGACGATCCCGCGGTGGACGCCCGGCTCGAGACCGGTCGCGTCGACGGTGACCGTCAGATCCTGCTGACTGTCGGGCGCGACCGAGCCGGACTCGGGCTCGACGGTCATCCACGGCACGTCGCTGAAGGTCGGCAGCCCGGACTCGATGTTGTAGGCCAGGCCGTCGTTCTGCGAGACCGTCCACAGGTTGCCTTGGGCGTCGAGCTCGAGGCCCGCGCCGTTGAAGCCCGGCGACGGATGGTCGATCGCGCGGAGCGTGTCGCAGTTCGCCGGATCGAGGAGATAGATCGTGTCGGTGTCACTGTTCGTGGCCTCCCAGAGCAGCCCGAACGAGCTGTTCCAGGCGAGACCGGAGATGTTCGGATCGGCGGGGTTGCACTGATCGAGCGTCTCGCCCGGGGTCGGCCAGCCGAGGCCGGCGATGTGGTAGACGACGCCCTCGTTCCAGCCGCCGATGTAGAACGTGTCGGTGCCCGGGTCGTACGCCAGGCCGCGCTGGTCGACGTTGTCCCACGGACTGCCGGTGATCACGTCCTGGACCGAGCCGTCGGACGGGTCGAGGCCATAGATGCCGTTGTCGCCGCCGACGTTCACCTGCCAGAGGAGGTCCCGGCCGGCGTCGTAGGCCATGTCCCCACCGAACGCCTCGATCCAGTCGGACTCGAACGAGTTGCCCGTGGGCGTGCCGTCGGTCTGGAACTCGGTCGACATGCACGGCGGCGAGAACCCGCAGAGGTCTTCGTCGCCGAAGGCGTTGCTGAGCCAGACGTTGCCGGTGAACCCGACGCCCCACGGCGTGTTGACGCCTTCCGCCGGCCAGCTGGCAAGGACGTCGCCGTCGGCGTGGATGGAGGGCGGAACCTTGACGGACGGCCGACTGAGGCCCTTCGTCGAGGTTGCCGGCTTCGCCGATGCCGATGGCACGGCGAGCGTCCGCTTTGTGACGCCGGCGATCACCGCCGACTCCTGTGGATCGAGATTGACCTCGCCGACCTCGAACGTGAGGTCCTCGTGGCCGGCAGGGTTCGTGAGCGTGATCGTGCCGGAGCCCGTCCGGCCGTCGGTGAGGACGAAGTGGAACGGACCGCCCTCGACGACGCCGTGCGGCACATCCTGGTGGAGGGCAGCGTTGACGTCGTTCCGGGTGGCTCCGGCCTCGACCTCCTCGTCGCGGGTCTCGCCGACGTAGCCGCCCTTCGCGAACTCGAGCGACCACGTCCCGCTCGGACCGAGCAGCGTGTAGCCGCCGTCGGCGTCGGTCGTCGCTGTCTGGTCGAGCGGCGAGCCGTTCCATTCGCTGTGGAGCGTGACGTCGACGCCGCCGATGGGCTCATCGGTGTGGGCGTCGGTCACGACACCGGTCAGGCCACCCCACGATTCGGGCAGCGTGACCGTCAGCGTCACGTCGACCGAGACCGTGCGCGGCTTCGGGGCGTTGGTCTGGAACACGACGGTGCCGCGGTACTCGCCGGGGGCGAGGCTGGCATCGCCGATCGTCAGCGTGATTGGCTTCGTCTTGTGGCTGCCGACCGTCCCCGCCTGCGGACTCTCGGAGAGCCATGGCACGTCCGTGAAGAAGCCCTGGCCGATGCCGAACGCGAGGTTCTCCCAGAGCTCGACACCGTCGGGAATGTCGTCGCCGTCGAGGTCGGCGTCGTTCACGGCATCGAAGAAGCCGCGGAACGCCGTTCGCTCCTCGTTCGCGAGGATGAGCGTCGCCTGACCGTCATCGGGTCCAGGCGTCGTGTAGCCGCCGATCGCAGTGGCGCCCTCGAGCGGGTCGCCGCGCTGGCCGTTGATTCCGAATCCGATCGCCTGGACGTCGGTCTGTTCCGGCGCCTCCTCGGGGAAGGTGAATGCCGGATGATCGGGCTGCCACCAGAAGACCGGCTGGGGCTGCTCGAAGATGTCGTCGGAGAACCCGAACCCGAGATTCGTGAACAGCGGGTGGTCCGGTTCGAAGTCGACGACCCATGTTGCAAACACAAGGCGGCCGCCGTTCTCGACGTACGCGTTGAGGTCGTCGAAGATGCTGAAGTCGAACGGCAGGTAGTTCTCGTCGTCGAAGATGACGAGGTCCCATTCGCCTGACGTCAGGTCTGCCTGGAACCCGTCGAAGTCGCCTTCGTAGTGGGCGGTGTACGAGAGGCCCAGGCGCTGGAGGGCCTGATCGACGTACGTGTCCGGCGCCGCATGGATCGGGTCGTCCACGTAGACGAGGACCGACATGTCGGCCGCAGGATGGGCGGCGGTCCAGGTGTACGCCCTGGGGTGGGCGATCTTCGTGCCGCCGCCGTTCACGGACATCTCGACCGATGCCTTGACGTCCTGGCTGAAGACACCCGTCCCGGCGACCTCGCCGCCGGGGAGCGGCGGTGCCGACGAGCCGCGGCTGCGTTCCTTGGCCTCGAAGACAAGGGGTGCACCGCCGTCATTGCCGAGCGTCAGCGCCCGGGTGACCGGATCGGCACCGTAGTCGAGCTCGACCTCGACCGATGGCGGATCGGCCGTGGGAATCGGTGCTGCGAGCGTCCGGTTTCGAACGCGCACAACGCCATCGGGGACGGGGACGGAGATGGTTTCGGACTTGTAGCCCTGGGCCTGGTACGAGACCTGGTAGGTGCCCGGGTAGACGCGCAGCGAGTACGTGCCGTCGGCGGCCGTCGTCGTCGATGCGAGGCCAGGCACGGCTTTCACGGTCGCGCCCTTGATCGGCTCGAGGTCGTTCTCGTCGCGGATCGTGCCGCGGATGATGCCCGACGGCATCGGTTCGTAGCGGAACGCACTGTTGGGCGTCAGGAGCGAGTCGGAGAACGAGAACTCGAGGGCGTCCGTGCCGTCGGCGTTCTCGATTCCGATCGTGGCCCCCCGGCCGTCGCCGGGATTTGCCGGGTTATTGCCATAGAGGATGTCGAGGCGCTCGCCCGTCTCGTAGAGCTTGACCTCGAAATCGACCGTGTCCTTGCTGCCGCGAACGCCGACGTCCGTGAACTCGACGGTGTATTTGCGGGCACCCACGAGGCCCGTGAGGTTGTAGGCGACCTGACTCGTGTCGCCGAGGAACAGGTCGCGCCAGAGCGGATAGATCGCGGCGTTCGGCGGATCGTCCGACGGAATCGACGTCGGGAACGGGTTGAACTGGTCGGGTCCACCGAACGTGAGGTAGCCGTTGTCGGAGATGAAGAGCTGGGTGTACGACTCGCCGTAGAACTTGAACGCGAAGGGCAGCTTGAGCCGCCCGGCGAAGTCGTCGCCGAAGAGCGCCGTGTCGGTCTTCGCGTCCGTCCAGTTGAATGCAATTGGGCGGCAGCCGTGACCGAACGCATCAAGCTTGCGTCCCAGGGCGAAGTCCTGGGTGACGTTCTTGTTCACGATCTGCACGCCGTCGACGACGCCGCTCTCGGTGCACCCGCCGGCGTTCGCCCGAAGGGTGTACGTACCGACGGGCAGCGTCAGCTGATAGAAGCCGCCGGTGTCGGCGACCGCTGCCGGGACCGGCGTTCCGATCGCTGTCACGGTCGCGTACCGGATCACGGCCGCCGTCTCGGCGTTCCGGACGTGGCCGCGGACCTTGAACCGGGGCAGCGCGACGAGCGCGAAGTCCTGGGTCGTGGTCTCGTCCGCGGCGATCTCGACGTCCGAAGCGATGTCGGACGCGTAGCCGAACGCGTCGGCGCTGACGTTGTAGGTGCCGGCGGCCAGGAACATCTGGTACTCGCCGTCGTTGTCCGTGGTGACCGTGAAGTCACGGAAGCCGCCGTGGGCGGTGACCTGGGCGCCCGGGACCGGGGCGTCCGTCCCATCGTCGGTGACGGTCCCGGCGAGCGTCCCGCCGGAGGCGATCAGGTCGACTGCTTCCTTGGCGTCGATCCGGCCGTCGCCGTAGACGTTGTTCGGATCGCCGTCCTCGTCGCCGCCGCACGAGTCGTCGAGGCGGTCGACCGCGGTAACGCGGATCGCGTCGGTGATCGGGGTGTAGTTGTTGGGGTCGCCGATCAGGACCGGCTTGCCGGACAGGATCAGGGCGATCGTGCCGCTCGTGTGGGGCGCCGCCATCGACGTCCCGGAGAACGATTCGTAGCCGCCTCCGGGGACGCTCGAAACGACGTCGACGCCCGGGGCGCTGATGTCCGGGTTGACCTTGCCGTAGACCGACGGGCCGCGGCCGGAGAAGTCGGCGATGTTGTCGTCGATGTCGGTCGCGCCGGCGCTGAACACTTCGAGGAAGTCGCCGGGCGAGCCGCCCTCGCCGCAGAACGGGCCGGGGTTGCCCGACGAGAAGACCGGGATGATTCCGGCGGCTCGCCAGCCCTGGACGATGTCGAGGTAGAACGGATCGCCCGGGCCGCTGCCCCACGAGTTGTTCACGACATCGGGGCGCATCGACGGATCGGGATTGTTGCCCTCCAGATCCGTCGGGGCGAGGATCCACTGGCCGGACGAGAGGAGCGCGTCCTCGGAACAGCCGAAGTCCTCGCAGCCCTTGGCCGAGATCCAGCGTGCGCCCGGGGCGACGCCGACGTCGGGCGTGAACGGGCCGGGACCGTCGCCGCCGACCATCGTGCCCATCGTGTGCGTGCCGTGGCCGGCGTTGTCGCACGGCTCGTCGCCGCAGATGCCGGTCGGGTCCCACCAGTTGTAGTCATGGGAGAACGAACCGTCGCCGTTGTTGCCCCGGTACTGGTTCACGATCGCCGGGTGGGTGAAGTCGACACCGGTGTCGACGCTGCCGACGACCACGCCCTGGCCGAGGATCCCCTCGTCCCACGCCTCGGGCGCCCGGATCTTCTCGATGCCCCACTCGGAGCCGCCGCCCGGCGGCGTCGTGTCCGCGGGCTTCATCTCCACGGGCTTGACGAGCGGGTATTCCTTGACCGCCCGGACGCTCGTCACGCCCCGGAGCTGGGCAAAGGCCTTAGCGAGCCTGGAATCGCCCTGAACGACCATCTCGTTGACGAGCCAGAAGCTGGTCGCCCTGGCGCCGTTCCGCTTGGCGAGCGCCAGGCCCTCGGCCTGCGCCCGGCCGGCGTTCGTCTTGAGCGCATCCATGACCGCCTTGCCGCGAGCGGCGTGACCGGTGACCTTCGAAGGCGCGCGGAGATCCGCCTTCGACGCGAACTCGACGACGAACTTGTCGGCGGTCTTCGCGTCGAGCGCTTCGAGGAGGCCCTTGCCGATCGGCGCGGATGCCGCCGGTCCTCCGGTTCCGCGGGCGGCCGCCGCGCCGGCAAGGGCGGACTGGGCCTGACCCACCACCAACAGAATCGCGGCAACGACCGCGAGCGCGCGACGAGGCATCGCCAGAACCCTCCTGACTGACGAACCGGTCGACCGTCCCTCCTGTTGGACCCTCTGGGCGACCGGGCGTACCACGACGAAGCGGCAGGACCCGCACTGTACAGCGCCCATATCGCCGATGTATCTCGTTTTCGCACGGAATCACCCGGGTGTTTCCGGCGTGATATCCGGTTGTCCATTGGGGCGGCCTCGCCGGTATGCTCGCTGCCGTGTCGTCAACCCTCCCCCGGACGATCCGAGCTGCCGTGCTGGAGCGACCGGGGAGCGCGCCGCGGATCGAAGAGCTGACGCTCGATGGACCACGCGAGGGCGAAGTCCTCGTTCGGATGGCCGCGTCCGGCGTCTGCCACTCCGATCTCCACGTCCGCGACGGCGAGTGGGATCGGCCGGGCCCGATCGTGATGGGCCACGAGGGCGCGGGCTGGGTGGAGGCGATTGGGCCGGGGGTGGACGCGGCGGCGACCGGGCTCGACGTGGGTCGGCTGGTCGCGCTCTCGTGGCTCATTCCCTGCGGCTCGTGTCGCGCCTGCCTTTCCGGGCGCGTCTGGGAGTGCGCCGAGTCGCCGTCGTACCGCCACCGCATGCTCGACGGGACGTCGCGGCTGGCGCGGGCGAGCGGCGGCGACGTCCTCAGCTACTGCGCGATCGGGACGATGGCGTCGGCCCAGGTCGTCCCGGCCGCAGCCGCGATCGCGATGCCGGAGGGCACGCCGCCGGAGGTCGCGGCGCTCATCGGCTGCTGCGTTGCGACGGGCGTCGGAGCGGTGACGAAGACGCTCCCCGTGGAGCCCGGGTCGAGCGTGGCCGTCATCGGGCTCGGCGGCGTGGGGCTGTCGGCCGTCATGGGCGCCGCGCTCGCGGGCGCAGGGCGGGTCGTCGCGGTCGACCGCGTCCCGGCCAAGCTCGAGCTGGCAAGGGCGGTGGGCGCGACCGACAGTGTCCTCGCCGGCGACGACGTGGCGAGGACCGTCGCCGCAATCCGCGCCGCCACGGACGGTGGGCCCGATGTCTGCGTCGAGGCGATCGGGCTGCCTGCGACCGTCGAGATCGCGATCGCCGGCCTGCCGACCGGCGGAACGGCGCTGCTCGTCGGGATGACGCCCGTCGGGGCGCGGGCGTCGTTCGAGGTATTCCCCTTCGTCGACGGTGCGCGGCGGATCGTCGGCTCGAATTACGGCTCAGCGGAACCGGCAGTTGACTTCCCGCGCTACGCGGCGCTGTTCCTCGAGGGCCGGCTGCCGATCGATCGCCTGGTCACCGCGTCGATCGGGCTCGACGGACTCGAGGACGCCTTCGACCGGATGCGACGGGGCGAAGGCGTCAGGTCGGTGATCCGGTTCGGCGGCTCCGGTACGTGAGGAGATAATCGCGAAACTCCGACGGCGACATGCCGTACAGGAACCCCGGGAAGACGGCGAGCACGGCTGGCTTTCCGCGTCCGTCGGGATGGCCGAGGACGCGGACCCAGATCTCCCGGCCGAGGAACGTGCCGGTCTCGATGCGGTCGATCTCCGACCACGCCAGCACGCGGGACCGGCGCCGTCCAGATCGGAGGCCGGCGTCCGTAGGCGTCAGGCCGTAAAGACCCGAGGCGACCAGCGCGGCAAAGGCGACGGCGGCGACGAGGTACCCACCCACGACACCGACCAGGACCTGGGCGGACACGCCCTCGATCGCGAGGAACGTGATCCCGATCGGGATCGCGATGAACGACGCGTAGAACAGCGCGAACTTGAGGATTCCCGCCCATGTCGGACGGAGCGGCGGGGCGTCGGTCACCGACGAGCGGCCTGCCGCTCGCGGAGCGCCGTCCGGGCCTCCCACAGCTCCGGGAAGAAGACCTCGTCGATCAGGCCCCGGAGGTAGCCCGCGCCGGCCGTCCCGCCGGTCCCGCGCTTCTGGCCGATGATCCGCATCACGACCTTGAGATGCCGGTACCGCCAGAGCGAGTACGTCTCGTCGACGTCCACGAGCTTCTCGGCCATCTCGTAGGCGTCCCAGGAGCCGGCCGGCGCTTCGTAGATCTCGACCATCACCCCGGTGACGGCCGCGTTGGAAACGTACGGCTCCGCGACGTCCCGCTCGAGGACGTCCGCGGGCACCGCGAAGCCGCGCCGCGCCAGCCAGCGCAGGAACTCGTCGTAGAGGCTTGGCTCGTGGAGCGCGTGTTCCAGCTCGTCGCGGATCGCGGGCGCGTGGCGAAAGCTCTCGAGGGTGCGACGGTCGCGCTTGCCGAGGGCGATCTCGATCAGGCGGTTCTGGTGGGACTGGAACCCGGACGCCGGGCCGAGGACGTAGCGGAACTGGGCGTACTCGGTGGGCGTGAGCGTCTCGAGAACGCTCCACTGGGTCAGCAGCTGGGTCTGGATGTGCTTGACCCGGGCGAGGATCTTGAAGCTGCCCTCGAGATCGTCGTCGCGAACGAGCCTCGTCGCCGCCCGCAGCTCGTGGAGCATCAGCTTGAACCAGAGCTCCGTCGTCTGGTGCTGAACGATGAACAGCAGCTCGTCGTGGTGCGGTGGATCGCTGAGCGGCCGCTGAGCGGCGAGCAGCGTGTCGAGGCCGAGGTACGTCGCGTAGTCGAGGTACTCGCGGTCCGCATCCGGCCGCTCCGCGCGCTCAGCCATCGCGGACGAGCATAGCCCCGGGACGACCGCGGGCGCCGAGCCGGCTGCACGGAAGACGGACTGAGCGTCGTCGCGGGTCAGGTGTGCCCGTGATGGCCCGAGGCGGGCGGCTCCGGCTCCTCGATCGGGGGCAGGAGCGGATCGCCCGTGATCAGCCGCGAGCCGCGGCCGTGGGTGAAGAACGACCAGGCCCACCGGGTGACGACGACGACCCGGTTCGCGTAGCCGATCAGGAACGCGATGTGGATCAGCAGCCACAGCGCCCAGGCCAGGAAGCCACCCTGGCGGCCGAATGGACCCAGCCACGGGATGTCGGTCACGCCGGCGAGCCGGCCGATGATCGCGACGTCGCCGTGATTCGAATAGCGGAACGGCTGCGTGGGGCGCCCCGACAGCCGTCGTCGGATCACCCACGACGCGTACGAGCCGCCCTGGATCGCGCCCTGCGCGACGCCGGGTGTCGGTCGGTCGGGCTGCCAGGGCTGGACCGCGGCATCGCCCACGACGAAGATCTCGGGATGGCCCGGGATCGTGAGGTCCGGCCCGACACGGACCCGACCGGCCCGATCCTGCTCGGCGCCGGTCGCCCTGGCCACCGCTGACACGAAGATCGCTACCTCGACGCCGGCGGCCCACAGGACCGTCCGTGCGGGCCAGCGCTCTTCGCGGTCCCCGATCGCGACCTTGACGCAGAGCTCGTCGATGTGGACGACCCTCGTTCCGGTCCGGACGTCGACGCCGAGCCGCTCCAGCTGCCGCTTCGCCGACGCCGATCGATCCGGCGGGTACGGCGGCAGGATCCGGTCCATCGCCTCGACGAGGACGATCCGCGCTTGCGAGGGGTCGATCGAGCGGAAGTCGCGCTTCAACGTGTCGTTTGCGATCTCGCCGAGAGCGCCGGCCAGCTCCACGCCCGTGGGACCGCCGCCGACGACGACGAACGTCATCCATTCCTGCCGACGCCCGGGGTCGTGCTCGCGTTCGGCCGCCTCGAACGCGATCAGGATTCGCCGCCGGATCTCGAGCGCGTCGTCGAGCGACTTCAATCCGGGCGCGTTGTTGGCCCAGTCGTCGTGACCGAAATAGGCGAAGTGCGCGCCGGCGGCGACGATCAGCGTGTCGTACGGGATCGGGCCGCCGTCCGACATCTGGACCTCGCGCTTGTCGGGATCGAGGCCGATCGCCTCGCCGAGCAGCACGGTCGTGTGCTTCTGACGCCGGAAGACCGAGCGCAGCGGCTGCGCGATCTCGCCCGGGCTCAGGGCACCGGTTGCGACCTGGTACAGCAGCGGCTGGAAGAGGTGGAAGTTGCGCCGGTCGACGAGCGTCAGCTCGATCCGCTTGTCGCGACTCAGCGTCTTGGCGGCATACAGGCCGCCAAACCCGCCGCCGACGATGAGCACGCGATGCCGACCCTCGGGCGCGGGATCGGGCAGCGGTGGCATCTTCGACCAGTCTATTCGCTGCGGCCGGTCGAAGCCCATGGAGGGCGCCCGACGGCGGGGCGGGCCGCTACGGCACGTCGACCTGCTTGCTCGCGAGGATGCCGCCGTCGTGACCGATCGCCTGGAGCGCGATCGTGTACGTGAGCCCGGATGCGAGGCAGCCGACGGTGACCGCGCCGGTGTCGGCCGGACCCTCCGCCTCGAGGATGCCATCGACCGTTGGCGCGCCGTCGGACACGCCCGACTCGGTCGGGAACGCGGTCACGAGGACGCTCGTGTTGGTGATGCCCTGCAGCTCGTACGTGACGTGGGCACTCACGCAGGCGGCGTCCGGCGGTGGCTCCTTCGTCTCGCAGTAGTCGTCGCCGCCGAAGTCGATGACGATCAGGCAGATGTCGGGCGTCACGTCGGTGAACTTCATGAGCGGCGGCGCGACGCTGTCCGGGGCGAGCTGAAGATACGGCGTGAACCCGGTGACGGTCCCGAACTTCGGGCTGGCATTCGACGCGAGCGTGACCTCGAAGGCGCTCACGCCCGAGCCCGTCGTGAACGTGCCCACGTCGCTCGTGCTCACGAACAGACCGTCGCCGGCGGCGACCTGGAAGTGGTACTCCGTCCCGGCGAGGACGTCGAGGCGCGCGACAAAGCCGGGCTGCCCGCCGATGTCGAGCGCGGCGATTGACGAGGCGCCGGTGATCACCGGCGGCGAACCGTCCGACTGCCAGTACTTCACGTCGACCGGTGCGGGATGGTCGATCCGGAACGCGACGAGGGCCACGTTGAAGGCGCTCGAATCGACGCCGATCACCTCGATGTCAGGCCCGAAGTCGATTTGAAGAATCGGTGGGTCCTTGTCGAACACGCCTTCGATTCCGTCGGGACAGCCGTCCGGCGGCGGGTCCACGAGGCATACCGTCAGGTCCGGGTCGACGTCGACGCCGCCGACCTCCGTCGGCTCGAGGACCGGCGGGTCGCCAACGACCGGCGGCGGCGTCTCGGGCTCGTCACCGGGCTCGACGCCCTCGTCGAGGCCGCCGCTCGGGATCGGCGTCGGCGAGGCCGCCGCGGGCGGCGGGGAGTCCTCGGGCTCGCCCCCCGGCAGCGGCGGCAGGTCCGGTGGCACGACCTCGGGCGGCACGCCACCGGGCGGGAACGCCCAGGCAGCCGCGATCCGATCGGACCCGCTGAACGACCGGGCGAACTTCTCGACCTCGTCGGCGGGCCACCAGCCACCGTTGTAGTTGCCGCGGCCCTGGGGGTCGATCACCCAGTACGCGGCCGGCGAGTCGGCATCGCCCTCCCAGGCACCGTCGATGTAGACGGCATGGGGTCCCTGGAACGAGCCGAACCGCACCTTCGCGTTGAGCGCCTTCGTGTTGCCCTGGATCACGATCCCGTAGCCCTTCAGGCTCAGCCCCATCATCTGGTCCGGCAGCAACGCGCCGAGGTTGAACTTCACGCCATAGCCCCGGAATACCGCGGTGTTGAGGTCGTGGAGGTCCGTGCCGCCGTCCTGGTCGAACTGGAGCGTCCGCAGGATCGAACCGCTCGTGACGATCCCGAACGCGAGTCGTGCCAGCATCGCGCCCGACGCGAGCGTGCAGTTGGCGTTCTGGAACGGGCCGCCGTCGAACTGGCTCACGAGCGGGACGCGCGGGAAGCCCAGCGGCGTCGTCCCGGGCGGCGGGGAGTCGTCGAGGAGCGCCTCGGACGCGGCGCCGAGGTCGTCGTCCGAGATCCCGGTGATCAACGTCGGGTCCTGTTGGGCGTCGATCAGGTCGAACGCGGCGATCTGGCCCGGCCCCGCTCCGTTTTCGGCGGTGAGGACGTACTCGGGGGCGGTTCCGGCGGTCGGCTCGAGCTGCGGCCGGTTGGCCGCGGCCGCCACGACGTACGCGATCGAGGCGCCGACGATCGTCGCGACGAGGAAGACGCCGAGCTTGGGGAGGATGGCGCTCAGCTTGGCCATCAGCAGAAGTCAGACTTGATCACGGTGATCCGGCCTGCGCTCGACGTGGCGCTGTTCCCGGCCTTGTCGACCGCGGTTGCCCGGATCGGGTACGTGCTCTGGCCGCCCGGGAATGGATCGCCGACAGACAGCGTGGTCTCCCACAGGCCGGAGCCGGCGGTCGTCATCCGTTTTGTGAACAGCTGCGTGCCGCTGGCGTCGAAGACTTTCAGCGTGACCCTGCTGATCCCGGATCCTCCCGGATTGTCGAAGGCTTCCGTACTGATCGATGAGGACTGGGCGCCGCTGCACGACGCGATCTGGCCCGGATTCGCATCGGGGGCGCCAACACTTGGCTTGGTCGTATCCGGCGTCGGGGTCGGCTTGGGCGTGGGTTTCGGGGTGGGCTTTGGCGTCGGCACCTTCGTGGGCGCAGGCGTCACGCGGGGCGTGGCCCTGGGTGTCCCGCGCGGCGTCGCGGTCGCTCGAGGCGTCGACGATGGCGCGGGGCTCGCGGTCGCGCTGGGAGGCGGCGACAGCGACGGGCTTGGCGACGCCGAGGGCTCGAAACTGCCAGTCGTCGTCTCGGATTCCCCGGGCGACGGTGCGAATGCGATCAGCGCCTGCTGAGTACAGCTGACAACCGGGACGTCGTCGAGCGAGCCCAGGAGTGAGTAGGCCGCGGCTGGGACGAAGCCCTCCTGCACGCCAGGCCCGCCGACGTGAACCCGGAGGTACTTGCCGTCGGCCGTCTTGCCGGTGATCCAGACGTGCTGGCCGCTCTTCACCGAGAGAACCGGCGGGCCCATGTCCGGACACGGCAGGACGTCGCTCGTCTGGATGCTGGGTGCCGGAGCGCCGCCACCGCCGCCGAGCCCGCCACCGGTAGCGGCGCCAACGAGGATGCCGATGACGAGGCCGCCGCCGACGATCGCGCCCGCGGGCAGGGCTCCACCCATGGCTGAGGCGAACTTGGCGAACCAAACCCCGACCAGGCTCATTCGCTGCCCTCGTGCCCGTCGGCATCGACCCTCGCCGGCGTGCCCAGATCGGCAGGATACGACGCGAGCTCGAGCGGCGGGAACGGGGTAGCGACGTGCGAGCGGTCAGCGATCCTCACCCGCCGGCCGCCCCGAACGCACGGATCTCGCTGATCGTCGCGGCATCGATCGGGCTGCCCGGGTAAGCGCTCGCGGCGGCCGGGTACGTCGACGCGGTCTGGATGCGGACGACGGTCGCGCCGGGAGTGTCGGCGATATCGATGCGCTGCGGGAGCTCCGAGTCCTGGAGGACGAAGCCCACCGGAGAGCCGCCGTTCACCGTGACGACGACGTTCTGTGGCCGCTTCGTCGCGACGAACGAGTCGTGGCTCAGCTGGAAGCCGGAGTACACGACGAGGTAGTCGAGCCGGGCCGTCGCGAACGTGACCTCGACCCACTCGCCCGGCGCCGAGCCGACGGCCTCCTGCCAGCGCGTGTCGAGGCGGCCGTCGATCACGTTGGCAGCGGCCATGTCGGGCGTGTCGGCGGCAACCGAGGACGCGCTCGCCCCTGCCAGCGTCAGCTGGACGGTCGAGCCCGGCGCACTTGAACCGGCGGCGGTCGTTGCGCCGCCGGACGCTGGCGGCGGGACGGTGATCGAGGGCGGGACTTCGAGCGTCGGCGTGAGCGTCGCGCTCGGGAGGGCGACCGACGGCGGCGCGCTGGGCTTGAGGACAACCGTCACGAGGATGACGACGACGCCGACGACGAGCCCGGCGGCGATCGCGAGCGGCAGCCAGCCGGGGATCCGCCGGGGCTCGCGGTCGTGTGTCTGCTTGGGACCCGTCCCGGCCGCGCTCGTCGGTGCCTTCGCGAGGACGTTGCCGCAGGAATGGCAGAACGTCCGGCCCGGCGGGTTGCCCGAGCCGCACGTCGGGCAGACCGTGAAGCCCGGCATGGGCTGCGGCGCATCCGGCGCCGGGACCGGCGGTGGCGGCGGTGGCGGCGGTGGCGGCTCTGCCGTGATCGGCGGCGAGGGGAACGTGCGGCCGCTCCAGTCCTCCGTGACGGGATCCTGTGCCGGGAGCGGACCGCCGGGTGGCGGGCCGGCGGCCGTATCCGCCTCCGGCGCCGCGTCCGATTCCCACTCGAGAAACGCGCCGCACGATCCGCAGAACTGATCGCCGGCGGGGTTCGCGACGCCGCAGCGGCGACAGATGACCGTCTCGGACGCCATCGCTAGCGGCGGAAGATGATCGACTGCGGGCGGGTCACCGACGGATCACCCGGCTCGAAACGCGGCGGCTCGCTCGGCGGCTCGACGACGAGGAACCGCGCACTGATCGGCGGGAACGCGACGGGGCCGACGGTCGTGGCGACCAGGTCACGGGGACCGATGACGTCGTTGTGGAACACGAGCACCTGGACCCGGAAGTTGCCCCGAACGTCGGTCCGGATCGGTGGCAGCTTGGGCGTGATGCCGCGGCTCCAGGCGAGCGTCAGGTCGGTGTTTCCCGGGAGCCCGGAACCCGTGACGATGACGACGATCCCCGGCCGCCCGACCGGCGGCTTGATCTCGAGCGTCGTGTCGCCCGGCGTGACGCCCGGAATCTCGATGCCGACGCCGTGGATCGCGACGACCGCGGGCGGCTTCGGGCCGGAGTGCTCGACCTCGAGCGTCGCGTTGCGCTCGCCGGCCTTGCCGGCCGCGAACGTCAGCGACACCTGGCACGTCTGGCTGAACCTGAGGACGCGATCCTGGCAGTCATTGACGGCGATCGAGAAGTCGCCGGCGGCCGATCCGCCGACGTCCGCCGCAGTGATCGTGACCGGCGCCCAGCCGGCGTTCGACACGGTCGCCGGCAGTGGCGGGCCCACGATGCCGAGCGCCCATGGGCCGAATTCGAGGGGATCGGGCGCGATCGCCGGCGCGGCCGGGAAATCGCGCACGAACACGTCCGCGACCTGGTTGCCGTCGCCACGGACGATGTTCGGCGACGTGGAAGTGAACGCAACGTACCGACCGTTGCCGCCGACCGACGGCTGGAGATTCACGCCGCCGGCCGCCCCTCCGCCCCGCGCCTCGGACACACGGATCGTGTGGCCGGTGACGAGGTCGTGGGCGTAGACCTCGGTGGGTTTGGGAGGAGCGACCGCGGCCAGGTCGGCGTTCGGTCCGGAGACCGTCAGCGGCGGGCCGAACAGGGCGAGGTCGGCGGCGACCGAGGCGAACGCGACGATCGACCCGTCGCCGCTGATCGACGCCTGACCACTGTCGCCCGCGGCCGCCGTGCCCCCGGAGTCGACCGAAGCGAGGCTCGTCACCCCGGCTGACCGATCACGGACGTAGACGTTGCGAGCGGCCGCGGCACCGGGCGCGAGATTCGTCGCGTTGGACTCGAACGCGATCACGGAACCGTCGGCGGACACGGATGGGGCGAGGCTGGGCCCGTTCGCGCTGCCGCCCTGGCGACGGCTGATCAGCTCGATGGGGCCGTCCGGCAGGCGCCGGGCGAAGACGTCGCTCGCGCCCGCCGCGTCGCCCGCGACGAGGTTGCTCGCGTCGGAATCAAAGGCGACCACGCGACCGTCCCCGGAAATCGCCGGGTTCCGGCTGTTGGCGTTGCCGACCGCGCCGGGGTTGCCCGAGACGTACGTCGTCGTGCCGGCGGCCACGTCGCGAACGAACACCTGGCTGAACGCGACGCCCGCGGCGCCAAGATTGACGAGCTGGACGAACGCGATGCGGGTCCCGTCGCCCGACACGGACGGCCCGCTGCTCCGGCAGGCGATCGTGTCGTCCGCCGTGATCGAGGCGATCTCGGACGCCCCGGTATCCCGGTGCCAGGCGATCACGAGCGAGCCGGAGCACGGGGCGACCGCGAGCAGGATGATCGCCGGTGTCGGTGTCGGCGTCGCCGATGGCGGTGGCGCAGGCGCGGGCGGCGTGTAGGTGAAGGCGACGACCGACCCGTCGGCGGAGATCGCGGGCTCCGACGCAGTGCCTCCGGCCGGAACCGCACCACCGCCGGGCAGCGGCAGCCGGACGGTCGTGCCGTCGCTTCGGTCGCGGAGGAAGACATCCTGGGTATCGTTCGAATCGCCCTGGACGAGGTTGTTCGCGAGCGACGTGAACGCGACCCAGCGGCCGTTCTCGGAGATCGACGGCACGCTCGAGGGACCGTTCGCGAAGCCGCCGTTCCGCGCCGGCGAGACGAGGCCGCTCGATCCGGGTGGCGCCGCAGCGGCCGTATCGGGCGTGAGCGGATTCGCGCGGGCAATCGCGGGCCCGACGACAGCGGAGCCGCTGGCATCGCCGGGCGGTTCCATCGGGTGACCGCCGGACGCCGAGCCAACTCCCACGAGGACGAGCCCGAGCGCGACGGCGACCCCGGCCGGTCGCTGACGTCGCGGCGAGGAGCGGCGAGCGGCGCGGACTACGGCCGGAGGTAGCCGGAATAGAGGACGGACGGATCGCATTCGGCACCCGCGGTGCAGGTCAGCGACAGGGCCAGCTCGTGGCCGGCCTCGATGACGATCGGCGTGACCCAGTGGTAGTCGAGGCTCCGGAAGTTCTCGAGCCGCTCCTCGATGAGCGGGTTGCCGTCGCGGAGCAGGGAGATGGCTCCTTCGCGAGCGTTCGGGTTCGAGAACACGATGTCGGTGAGGAACAGCGTCCCGGCCGGCTTGACCGATCCGGAGCCCTGGGCAAGGCGTCCGTCGACCGGGTTGCCGAGCCCCGGGATGAACGGCCCGCCGGGCGTCGGTGCCGCTGGCGTCGCCGGCGCCCCGGAACCGCCCGGGGCACCGCTGCCGCCGGGGCCGCCGCTCGCCGGCGGTGTCGTCGGCGGGGCCGCGCTCGGCTCGCCCGGACCCATGGTGGGCAATCCGGCGTTCTCGAGGGCCTCGTTGACATCGCTCCGGAGGTCGCCAAGCGGCGAGGCGACGGCCTCCGAGGCGGCGCTCTGGATCGACGGCTTCAACACGAACAGCCAGAGGATGACCAGCGCGATCAGCAGCGCGACCAGCGCGATGAGTGCCCGCCCGAACCAGGGCGGCAGGATCGCCTCCTGGAGCAGCGCCCCGTCGAGCGTCACCGGGGGCGCGCCCTCCGATCGGACGACGAGCTGGAACGGCCGCGTCTTCGGCGAGCCACGCCAGAAGCGTTTGACCGGCTTGACCCGGACCTTGGCGAACTGCGCCATCCCGGGCTCGACGACAACACCCGGCGGGTTGACGTCGAACTCGAGCTGACGGTCGACGTCGGCGGCCTCGACCTCGGCATTCAGGCGGACGTTGCCGCGGTTGTCGACGGCGAGGTCGTGACTCGCTGACCGGCTGCCCCGGGACGTCCGCGGAACGAGCTCGGCGAAGGGGTCGTTGAACGCGCCGACGGTGACCGTCCCCTCCTCGACCGCGGACCCCGCCGCATCCTCGCGCGAGACGGCATGAAGCGCGAACGGCATCGGCCCTGCCGGGACCTGCGCGCTGCGCGGCGGCCGGAACACGATCCGGCCGGTCTCCTCGGCGCCGGGGAAGAGCGAGATCGTCGGCGGAACGACCGCCGTCCAGCCCGCGGCGTCACCGAGGATCCCGAGCGTGAACTCGTCGACGACCGCGCCCGTGTTGCGCAGCTTGAACTCGACGGTTGCCTCGGCGCCGGGCTCGACGGCGACCGCCGGGGCGGTCAGCGTGACGGATGCACCCACGGGCGCGAGTGTAACGGCCGCCGGAGCGCCGAACCACGCCGTCCTGCGCCGCCGGCCGGGCGGCCCGGCTGCCCGTTCGGGCACAGTTCCGTGCCCGGCGCAGCGTCGGTTGAGCGGACGTTGAGCGGACGAAAAGGGCCGGCGCTAGCGTCCCTCGCAACGCCGTCGGAGGGCCTTCAGGGAGCCCATCGGGGGGACCCGTCACACGCCGCGGCGATGCCCGGAGGGCACTCGATGGTTGCCGAAACGATCCTGTTCAAGGAGCAGATCCCGGTCGTCGTCTGCGCGGCGGATCCGCTGTCCCGGGCAGGGATCACGAGCCAGCTGCGACGGGTGCACGGCTTCACGATCGTGGGCCTCGAGGACGCCACCGACGACTCGGTCGCGCTCGTCGTCGCCGATGCGATGAGCGACGACGTGGTCGCCGAATTCCGGGCGCTTCGCGGGCGCGGCGTGAACCGGGTCGTGTTGCTCGTGGCGCGCGTCGACGATCGCGACCTGCTGGCCGCGGTCGAGGCCGGAGCGTCCGGCGTGATTCGCCGCTCCGAGGCGACGGCCGGCAACATGGCCGCGGCGATTCGATCCGCGGCGGCCGGCGAGGGCACCCTGTCGCCAGATCTCCTCGGGCGGCTGCTTCGCCAGGTCGGCCAGCTCCAGCGCCAGGTGCTGACGCCGCGCGGCCTTACGTTCTCGGGCCTCACGGAGCGCGAGACCGCCGTGCTCCGACTGCTCGCCCAGGGCCACGACACGGCCGAGGTGGGGCGGCAGCTCTTCTACTCGGAGCGGACGGTCAAGAACATCATCCACGACATCACGTCGCGGCTGGAGCTCCGCAACCGGGCGCACGCCGTCGCATACGCGATTCGCGAGGGGCTCATCTAGAACGGAGCGCGCCGTCCGTTTCCGGCGGTCGCTGACACCCCACGAATCCGAGCCCAAACGCCTGAACCACCTCGCCAGATCGTCCGATGCAGGGATGAGAGCCCACGGCGGGCGGGCTAGCGGGCGGTCGAGCCGGCCACGACCAGAGACGCGGGCCTAGACGGCCTCGTCCTCCAGCTCGTCCTCCGCGGCGTCGCGCTGGACGACGCGCTGGATGCTGTCCTCGGATTCCTCCAAACCGGCCGGTGCCGCGCCCGACATCACCTGGTCCGCGTGTCGGTCGGCGGCCTGCTCGAACCGATCCGTCGGGTTGCTCAGCGAGATCCCACCCGGCGCGGGCGAGCCGTCGACCGGACCGCTTCGCTGCTGGACGACGTGGGTCAGCTCGTGGGCGAGCGTCCGCTGGCCGACGGGCGATGATGCGTCGAAGTGCCCGGACCGGAAGACGATGTCGTTGCCGACGGTGTAGGCATTCGCCCCGACCGACTCGGCCGATTCGGAGGCCTTCGCGTCGGTGTGCACCCGAACATCCGAGAAGCTCTGGCCGAACCGACCCTCCATGTCGCTCCGGACTCCGTCGTCGAGGGGCGCGCCGCCGCCCTTGCCGACGACGTCGTGAACCGGCGACGTCTGTTCCTCGTCGGCGCCGAGCAGCTGGACGACGGACGCGTTGCCGGCCGTCCGCTGCAACCCGAGGATCGACGCAGGGCTCAGCGGCATCCGCTGATCGCCAGTTCGCGAGGCATCCGGTCGCGCGGGACCCGGCGTCCCCGTCCCGGGCGCGGCCGGCGGATTGCGCCGGTGGGTTCGTTCCCCGGTTTCGAACTCATGCATCGGTCGTCCTCCGACGTGGTCGTCCCAGCATCACCCTTCGGGGGCGGCCGGACAAGGCATCCGGTACGCCGCGCAGCCACATCTGCCCGATCGGGCATCGGCGAGGCGGGCTCATGTCGAGACCAGCTCGAAGTACGGGCCGAACTCGGCCTCGACCGTGAGCCGGCCGAGCTTGCGGTATTCGCGATCCGTGCCGCGGATCAGGTCCGCCATCGACACGCGCCGGCCATCCGCGGCGGCGAGATAGGCCGCGGTGACGCAGATGTTCTTGATGTTGCCGCCCGACACGCGGAACTGGCGGGCGAGGAAGTCGAGGTCGAGGTCGCCGTCGCGGGGCAGCGACGCCGGCAGGTTCGCCATCCACAGCCGGCGGCGGTCCTCCTCCTCGGGCATCGGGAAGTCGACGATCGCGTCGAGCCGCCGGGTGAACGCCTCGTCGACGTTCGTCCGGAGATTCGTCGTGAGGATTGCCACCCCGTCGAACGACTCCATCCGCTGGAGGAGGTACGCGACCTCCACGTTCGCATATCGATCGCGGGCGTCCTTCACCTCGCTCCGCTTGCCGAACAGCGCATCGGCCTCGTCGAAGAGGAGGACGCCGTTGACCCGGTCCGCCTCCGTGAAGATCCGGTCGAGGTTCTTCTCGGTCTCGCCGATGTACTTGTCGACGACGGTCGAGAGATCGATCACGTACAGGTCGAAGTCGAGGTCATGGGCGAGGACCTCGGCTGACATCGTCTTGCCCGTGCCGGAGTCGCCGGCGAACAGCGCGGTGATGCCCCGGGAGCGCGATCGCTGGCCCATTCCCCACGCGCCGACGACAGTCTCGCGATGTCGGGCCCGCGCGGTCAGCTCGTGGAGCTGGGCGTCGACGACCGGTGGCAGGACCAGGTCCGCCCACTCGACCATCGGTTCGATGCGCCGGGCGAGCCGCTCCAGGCCGGCCGCGTTCTGAGCACGCGCCCCGGCCGAAATGTCGTCGACGGTCATCCGCCGGTCCGCGGCATCGGACGCCCGATGGGCAGCCTGGGCGGCGCGCCGGATCTGGCCCGGAGCGAGGCGGAACGCGAGCGTCACGATCGCCGGGTCGAAGCCGGTCGGCGTCGCGCCGTTGAGCGACGCCAGCCACATCTCGTGGCGTTCCTTGACGGTCGCCACGGGCGCGTCGAGCAGGAGCGGCGGTTCGAGGGACCACGCCGGGTCCCACGCGCGATTGCCGATGAGCACGATGCCGGGACGCGACTCCGCGAACACCCGCACGGCCGCCGGGCCCTGGTCGACGAGCGGTTCCAGCGGTCCGACGACGAGGCCCGCGCCGAGCAGCCCGGCCTCGCGCGCCGCGGCGGCGGCGATCGTCCGTGGCTCGTCGGTCGGCGCGAGCCGGTTCAGGTCGAGCTCGACGACCGGCCGGCCGACGCGGGCGAGGGCCGCGCGGGCCAGCGACCCGCCGGACGCGCCCGGCCGCTCCCGGATGTAGACGAGCGGGACCTCTGACGCGAGCGCCCGAACGAGCATGTCGACGTCGCCGATCTCTGCCGCCACCGAATCCACGAGGAGCTGCTCGATCGCGGGATCCGGAGTGTCGTCGCCGAGCAGGTGGGCGGCAACTCGGTCCGGGACCCGCAGCGAGCGCGTCAGGAACGGTCGCTCCGGGTCTTCGACGACGATCAGGCCGCGCGCGACGAGTGGCGCCGAGGGCCCCAGGCGCGCCCGGCCGGGAGCCGTGCCGGGACTAGCTCCCGAGCCGCACAGCTCGAGCGCGAGACCGGCGCTCGCTCGACGCCGCGAGACGTCGTCGTGGAGATAGCCGTAGAGCCGTTCGAAGCGCGGCTCGAGGTCCGGGGCGAGCGCGATCAGCAGCAGCTCGACGTCGTATGCGTCGAGGCCGAACGACCGCGCGAGGCGTCGCAGGCGGAGATCCGCCCCGGTCCGCTCGGCGGCCGCAGCGTTGGCCTCGATCGAGGCGAGCGCCGCCGTGGTCGCGGCGTCGACCTCGTCCGGAAGCCACGGCCCGGTGGCGCCGGCGAGCAGCCCGTCGACCTGGGCATCGGAGATGTAGAGGCCGCGGAACCGATCGGTCGGGTCCACGTCGTCGGCGCGGCGCCGATCGACCGCAGCCCGGACGCGCGCCTCGACGATCTCCAGCCTGGCGAACAGATAGGCGAGCGACGCCTCGGCCGACGACGACGCCGAGGAGGACGCCGGCGCACTGGCTGAGCGGGCAGGCGCAACGCCGTCCCTCGCCGGCCCTGCGTCCGTCTGAGATCGAGCCGTGGGCGCCTTGGCCGCCGCCATGCCGGCCCGCCGTCAGCCCGCGCGCAGGCCGCGAACGCGGAGCCTCAGGCCCGGGTCGTCGTCCTTCGCGTGTTTCGGGACGGTCTCTTCGGGCAGCGGCTCGAGCCGCCGGTTCGTCCGCCTGGGCTTGCCCCGTGACGTCGCCTCGATGATTTCGTTGGGCCCGCCCACGGCTGCGATCCCGAGCGACGGGCCGATGAGGACCGGCGGTCCGTACGGCGCGCTGCGGGAGACGACCATCGGCGCCGTCACGATCACGTCGAGCGACGGCTTCAGCTCGCCGCCGAGCGCCGACCAGACGTCCGCGAGCGAGCGGTCCTGCGACGGCGGCTGGGCGACGTCGATGTAGATCGGCAGGTCGGGCTCGGCGAGCGCTCCCTCGAGTTCGTCGGGCTTGAGCATGGCGTTCCGGATGAAGCAGCCGAGGAGCGCCGACAGCAGGCGGTGCTCGTCCTCCGGACGCTGGGTCCACGCGGTCACGAGGTACGCGAGACGGTAGCGCCGGGGCGGGAGGCGGCGATCCGTCGTCCGCTCGCCGGCGGCGTCCTTCTTGTCCTCCCAGGCCGGCACCCGCCGCTCGAGATCCTCGCGGATGTCGTAGAGGTACAGGTCGACGGCGGGGCCGCTCCGTCGGGCGACCCAGTCCTTGGTCGGCGCGTCGAACACGAGCTCGACGGACGAGCCGTTGAGCGCGTCCTTCTTCACCAGCTTCTCGAGCAGCTGGTCGACTTCATGGATCATCCGCGCGATCGTCCAATCGATGGGCGGCGCCGACCAGCCGCCGACGGGCAGCCGTCGGGGCAGGCCCGATCGCCCCTTCGGGCAACATCCCGGCCCCGGCGCGTGACCGGTCGGTCCTTGTCCGGGACCGCGCGCGGTGGGAGCGTCGGCGGTATCCGGTTGTCCTCCGCAGCGAAGGGGCCCCGCATGCCGAACTACCTGTCCCCAGGCGTCTACATCGAGGAGGTAGAGGCTGGTTCGCGTCCGATCGAGGGCGTCGGAACGGCCGTAGCCGCGTTCGTCGGGCTCGCCGCGCGCGGACCCGCGAACACGCCGACGCTCGTCACGAACTGGAGCCAGTTCACCCAGACGTTCGGTGACTTCATCGAGGGCTCGTATCTCGCCCACGCCGTCTACGGCTACTTCCTGAACGGCGGCGGCGCTGCGTACATCGTCCGCATCGGCGCTGACGGCGCGATGCCGACCGCGACCGGCCAGCTGACGAGCGCCAAGGAGAAGGACAGCCCGACGTACCGGGTCTCGGCTCTGGAGGCCGGCCCCGGCGGGAACGACATCACCGTCGACATCGGCCCGTCATCCGAGACCGCCGAGAACACCTTCAAGATCACGGTGAACCAGGGCGGCCGGCCGGTCGAGACGTTCGACAACCTCACCACCGGCAAGGGCAAGCAGAACGTCGTCACGGTCGTGAAGGCCGAGTCCAAGCTCATCGCGATCGAGGAAGTCGGCAGCGCGGCGGTCGCCGAGCGCGTACCCGCGACCGGCTCCGTCTCGCTCAGTGGCGGCGGAACGAGCGTCCCGGTCCGCGTGACCCCCGACGACTACGTCGGCAACAGCGCCGACCGGACCGGGTTCGCCGGGCTCGAGGCGGTCGACGAGATCACGATGCTCAGCGTCCCGGATCTCATGGCCGTCTACCAGGCGGGCAACATCGACCTCGAGGGCCTGCAGGCCGTCCAGCTCGCGATGATCGCCCACTGCGAGCTGATGGGCGACCGCGTCGCGATCCTCGACGCGCCGCCCGGTCTCAACGCTCAGCAGATCAAGGAGTGGCGGGTCGACAAGGCCGGCTACGACAGCAAGTACGCGACGCTCTACTGGCCGTGGATCAAGGTCTTCGATCCACTGTCGGGCCAGGCGACGCACGTCCCGCCGAGCGGCCACATGGCCGGCATCTGGGCCCGGAGCGACGACACCCGCGGCGTCCACAAGGCGCCGGCCAACGAGGTGATCCGGGGCGCGATCTCGCTCGAGCTGAACATCACCAAGGCCGAGCACGACCAACTGAATCCCTCTGGGATCAACTGCATCCGGGCGTTCCCCGGCCGCGGCATCCGGGTCTGGGGCGCACGAACGCTGTCCAGCGATCCGGCCTGGCGGTACCTGAACGTCCGGCGGCTGTTCAACTTCGTCGAGGAGTCGATCTTCGAGGGCACTCAGTGGGTGGTGTTCGAGCCGAACGACATGCGCCTCTGGGGCCGCGTGAAGCGGACCGTCAACGCGTTCCTGCTCCGCGTCTGGCGCGACGGCGCGCTCTTCGGCGCGACGCCCGACCAGGCGTTCTTCGTGAAGTGCGACGAGGAGAACAACCCGCCGGAGTCCCGCGACGCCGGCCAGCTCGTCGTCGACATCGGCATCGCGCCGGTCAAGCCAGCCGAGTTCGTCGTCTTCCGCATCGCCCAGTTCTCGGGCGGCGCAACGGTCGAGGAGTAGTCCCCGGCGGCGGCGCCGTGGCCCCACCCGGCGCCGCCCGCACCGCAGGCAAGTGACCGCACGGTCGAAGGGAGACATCAGTGCCGACAACCGATCCCCTGCTGCAAGGCAACGTACTGCTCGACATCGACGGCATGGGCGTCGTGGCGAACTTCACGTCGGTCTCCGGCGTCGCCAGCGAGGTCGAGATCGTCGACAACCCGTTCGTGAACGAACAGGGCAAGATCACGATCGGCAAGTTGCCGGGCAAGCCGAAGACGCCGACGATCACGCTGAAGCGCGGCCTCACCGGCGCGACGGAGCTCTGGGACTGGCACCTGGCCGTCATGCAGGGCACGCCGGACCGCCGCAACGGCTCGGCGATCCTCATGAACACGGTCGGCGAGGAAGTCGTCCGCTACAACTTCACGAACGCGATGGTCTCGAAGCTGAGCCTGTCGGAGGGCGGCGCGACCGCCAGCGGGGTCCAGATCGAGGAAGCCACGCTGTCGTGCGAGACGCTGGCGAAGGGCTAGGCGGCCGATGACGATCGCGACGCGGCCCGACGGACTGAGCATGCCCGGGGCCGCCGGCCTCGGGCCGGGGCTCCCGGCGATCGGATCGGCCGGGCTCGCCGGCGCCGTCCCGACGGCCGGAGCGGACGGGCTCCACACGGAGTACGCGTTTGTCCTGCCACGCGGCTACGTCGACGGCTCCGGCGCCGTCCACCGCGAGGGCGTGATGCGCCTCGCCACCGCCCGGGACGAGATCATTCCGCAGCGCGATCCACGGGTCCGCGAGAACGAGGCGTACCTGACGATCCTCCTGCTGTCACGGGTCGTCACCCGGCTCGGCAGCGTGCCGCAGGTCCACACCGGGGTCATCGAGGGCCTGTTCGCGTCGGACCTCGCGTTCCTCCAGGACCTGTACCGACGGATCAACCAGGAGGGCCATACCCAGGCGTCCGTGACCTGTCCGGCCTGCAACCACGGGTTCACAGTGGACGTGGCGGGTGAGCAGCGCCTGGGGGAATCGTGACGTACGCGACGGATCGACTGTTCGAAGAGGTCGCGTACGTCGCCTATCACTTCCACTGGCCGATGGACACGATTCTCGACCTCGAGCATCCGCTCCGGCTGCGCTTCGTTGACGAGATCGGCCGGATCAACAAGCGGCTGTCCGAGGAGGCGTGATCGTGCGCCTGCCGTGGCCGTTCGGCCGCTCGGAGGGGGCGCGGGCGGAGACCGAGCCGACGAGCGATGGCCCGACGCTGCCGAGCCTCTCGGAAGCGCGCGGGCCGGCACCCGACGCGCCGCCCACGGGCGCCTGGGCGGGGTTGCCGCCGATCCAGCGCGTCAGCGGCGAGCCGCCGGTGGTGGCGTCCGCGCGAACGTTCCTCGCGGAGGTTCCCGGCGCCCGGCCGTTGCCGCCGATCGTCGGCGCCCTGGGTCATGACGTGACGCCGCTGGCGCCCGCCGGCCTGGTTGCGGCTCCGGTCCACGCCGTCGATTCGCTGACGTCCCACGCATCGCTCGTCGACCGGCCCGTCCAGCGCCGGACGGCCGAGACCGATGCCGGGGCCTTGTCGGCCCCCGTCACTGTCGATTCAGGTCCGGTGGCCGCGCCGGCGGGTGCATCGCTCGGGGGACCCGCCTCGGGTGAAGGTGGAGCCGTCTCGCCGGCGGCGGCGCCGACGGCCCCCTCGCGTCAGCTGCCGGTGGTCGCGCCAGGCTCCGGGGCCGAGGCCCCAACGCGGTCGCTGACGAGTGCCGCGATCGCCGCGCCGCGGCCCGTCGACCGGCCGGCCGCTCGAAGGACGAACGTCCAGACCTCGCCCGATGACACGACGGCATCGTCGTCGGCGACCGCTCCGGCCGCGCCCGGCGCTCCTCAGGCGACAACCCGGGCGGCGGGTCCGAGCACCACGCCGTTGCTGCCATCCGGATCGCCGGATGCGGCGGTCCCGTCGAGCAGCCCAGCGGGTCCCCGACGGCCGGGCCTCGGCGCGCCGCTGCGCGGCGCTCACCCGCCGACGCTGCAGCGAACTCCGGCGGCGGGACCGGTGCTGACGGGTGCCCCGCGGTCGCCGGCCGTCGGTCCGCCTGGCGCCGCCCCGATCGCCGGCTCGCGACCGATCTTCGCGACGGTCCAGCGGCGCGGGCAGGGCGCCCGGAGCGTCTCGCCCGCCGACGCCGACGACGCGCTCTTGCCAGTCCCAGAGCGACCCGGCTCACCGCAGGCGCCCTACGTCGGCCGGCCGTTGGCAGCCGGATTCCCCCAGCTGCCGGTCGTCTCGAGGTCCGCGGCGGGAGGCGGCCCAGACGAAGGAGGTGGCCCTGGCCACTGGCACGACGTCGAGGCGGCGACGGGCGGATCGCGCGTCGCCCCTTCGTCGCCGGCCGCGTCCGCCGGCGCGGGCGCCGCGTCGATGCCGGTGGCACGCTCACAAGCCAACCGCCCGACATCCCCGGCGGCAGCCGCCGCGCACGCTGCGCCGGTCCAGCGTCAGACCGCCGCCCCGTCCACGCGAGCGAGCGAGCCACGACCCCTCGTCGGCGCACGATCGCTGCGACCGTCGGTCGGACCGGCCGCACTCCCGGCCGACGATGCGACCGTCCAGCGGTCGGCGCCAGACGGGGCCGCGTCAACGGCCGTGCCAGCTGCCGGCTCCGGCGGCGGATCGTCGAGCACGTTCCTGGACGCCGCGCCCAGCCTGTTCGCGACGATGCCCGCTTCGGCGCCAGCGGCCGCTTCCCCTCGAACGGTCCAGACGAGTCGCCACGACGCGCCGTCGATGACGCTCGCCCGGCCGCCGACGCCGGCTCCGGCCGCGCCGGCGACGACGACCATCCACTTTCCGGCAGCCTCCGGCGGCGCGGGCGGCTCGATCCTCGGCGGCTCGATCGTCGGGCCGGCCGCGAGCGGCGCCTTCGGCCCGATCGTCCAGGCGACGCCGGGAGGCCCGTTCGGTGCGAGCGGCCAGGCGTCGGGCCCCGTCGTGCAGCGCATCGACGGCTCTGCGCCGCCGCCGCCGGACGACGGCGGCGGGCAATCGGAGGGCGAGCTCGAGGAGCTCGCCAAGGCGCTGTTCCCGCGGTTCCAGCGCCAGCTGCGGATGGAATACGTCCACGAGCGGGAGGCCCGCGGCCTGCCGTTCGACATCTAGGAGCGACGAATGAGCGACCCGGCCCTGAGCATCGTCTACCGCTGCACGATCGACGGCGTGCTGCCGCTCGGCGTCTGGACGAAGATCGAGGGCCTCGGCTTCGAGTACGACATCAAGGAGTACAAGGAGGGCGGGGTCAACCTCTTCACGCACAAGCTCCTCGGCCCGATCAAGTACACGAACCTGCGACTCTCGCGGCCCGTCGATTCGAACTCGCAGTGGCTGGCGATGTGGCTCCAGATGCAGGCGATCAAGGTGATCCCCTCGACGATGGCGATCAGCGCACTGGCGTCGACGGGCGAGGAGATCACGACCTGGAACCTCGCCGGGGTCATCCCCTTCAAGTGGAGCGGGCCCACGCTCGACATCATGGGCAACGCGATCGCGACCGAGACCCTCGAGGTCGTCTACGAGCAGATCATCGGCTTCGGCGCGCTCGGCGGCCAGCTCGGCATGGTCGCCACGTTCGCACCGGGCTTCTGAGGCGCCGCGATGGACATGATCTCCTCGGCCGCCTCGGCAGTCGGCGAGGCGATGGGCATCACCAAGGCCCAGAAGGCCTCGCTCATCTGCAAGGGCGACGTCCTGCCCGCGAACAGCGAGCCGATCGACTGCATGTTCAACCCGACCGAGTACAGCCTGAGCCAGACGGTCTCCGTCAAGCGCGCCGAGGCGCCGAGCACCCCGGGCGGCATCGCCGAGTACCGCGGGACGAACGCGATGACGTTCTCGGCAAAGCTGTTCCTCGACGCGTTCAGCGAGTACAACGGCGACGTCACGCCCACGATCGGCCGGCTGCTCGAGTGGACGCTGCCGATCCCGGATCTCCAGGACCAGAACAAGGCCTGCCCGCCGCTCGTTGGCTTCGAATGGGGCAGCAACCCCCAGCTGAAGAAGTTCCGGGGGTTCCTCACGAAGGTCAACGTGACCTACCAGCTCTTTCGGCACGACGGGACGCCGGTCCGGGCCGAGGTCGACATCACGATCGAGGGCGAATCCGTCGACTTCGGTCCGCCGCCACCCTCGGAAGGCACCGGTCAGAACCCGACGTCCCGGGCAATCGGCTCGTCGAAGGTCCATCGCGTCGTCGAGGGCGAGTCGATCCAGTCCGTCGCGTACAAGCGGCTCGGCAAGCCGTCGTACTGGCGGGCCATCGCCGAGCTGAACGAGATCGACGATCCGTTCCGGCTCGGACCCGGAACGGTGCTGCTCATCCCGACTGCCGCCGAAGCGGCCGAGCACGCCTGAGGAGGTCGCATGGCCGTCGAGTCGGGCGAATCGGTCGTTCGAGCCACCGTTGCCAACGCCGCGCGCCTCGTCGAGATCGAGGGCCAGCCGCTCGCGGTGAACGTCGCCGCGCAGCTCGACTGCATCACGGTGGTCGACGACCTGCACCTGCCCGACTCGTTCATCCTGGACTTCCGCGACCCGGCCCACGACATCCTCGTCCGCTCCGGGATCGACCTTCGGAAGCGGATCAAGATCTCCGCGGGGTCGCTGTACAGCGATGCGCCGAGCGTCCTGATCGACGGCGAGGTCACGTCCGTCGGGTGCGAGAACGACGAGTCCGGCGCCCACACGATCGTCCGCGGCTACGACCTGTCGCATCGGCTGAACGTCGGGACCAATAGCCGGGTGTTCCAGAACGTCACGTACTCGGACATTGCGCGCGAGATCGCGGGCAAGGCCGGGCTGGAGGACGGTGTCGAGGCGACCCAGCAGGTTCACGAATACGTCATCCAGGTCAACGAGACGGACTGGGAATTCCTGCAGCGACTGGCGGCCGACGAAGGCGTCGACTGTCGGGTCGACGGCGACACGCTGCTGTTCAAGCCGGCCCCGTCCGCCACCGACGGGCCTGCGCTCGGCTCGATCGCGAGCACGAAGGGCACCGAGCTCGTCTGGGGAACGACGCTCCGCCGGTTCGACGCCCGGCTGGCCGCGGCGGCCCAGGTCGCCGAGGTCCAGGTGAACGGCTGGGACCCGGTCAAGAAGGAGGCCGTTGTCGGCAAGGCTCCGGTAACCGCGACCCACGCCGCGCTCGAGATGAAGCCCGCCGACCTCGCCGGCTTCTTCGGTTCGAAGACGTTGTACATCACGAACGCCGCGATCAAGACCCAGGAGGCCGCCGACGCGCTCGCGAAGGCGAAGGCCGAGCAGGCGGGTGGCGCGGGCTACGAGGCGACGGCCGTCTGCGCAGGCTCCGCTGAGCTTCGTGCCGGCTCGACGATCAGCGTCGCGGGCGTCAACAAGCCGCTCACGGGCCAGTGGTCGGTAAGCAGCACCCGCCACACGATCAAGAACGGGGAATACCAGACCGTCGCCGAGTGCAGCGGCAAGCAGGACCGATCCCTGACCGGCCTCGTTTCGAAGCTGTCCGGATCGGCCGGCAGCCGCCAGAAGTTCTACGGCGTCGCGGTCGGGATCGTCACCAACAACCTCGATCCAGAGCGCGTGGCCCGCGTCAAGGTCAAGTTTCCGTGGTTCGACGACCAGCTCGAATCGAACTGGGCCCGGGTCGCGAGCCTCGGCGCGGGCAAGAACCACGGCCTCGCGTTCATCCCCCAGGTGGGCGACGAAGTGCTCGTCGCGTTCGAGCACGGCGACATGCGGTTCCCGGTCGTCCTCGGTGGCCTCTGGAACGGCGTTGACAAGCCGCCGATCGACCAGGACGACTCGCCGCTCGGCAAGAAGTCGCCGTTCGACGCGGGCACCGTCAGGCGCAGCGGCATCGTTTCGCGTGGCGGGCACAGGGTCGTGTTCCACGACGCCCCGGACGACGCCGGCATCGCGATCATCAGTTCGAACGAGAAGTTCCAGGTGACGCTGAACGAGACGACGAACGAGCTCCAGATCGTGTCGCCGGGCAAGGTCGTGATCCAGGCCAACGAGCTCGAGATCAAGGTCGACGCGAACGCCTCGATCAAGGCGGGCGGGCAGCTGACGCTCAAGGGCTCCACCGTGAACATCAACTAGGCGCGGGCGATGGCACAACCGCTCGTCCAGTTCGACACGATCGAGGGCGACTGCCCGGGTCACCAGGTCCCGAATCCGAGCTCTGGTGCGCCCCAGCCGGCGGGCCCGCTGCCGTTCAAGGCCGTGATCGATGCCGGCGTCGACATCAGCGTGCTCATCAACGACAAGGCGGCGGCGGTTGCGGGTTCGAGCGGCAAGAACGCCTCGCCCCACATCGGACTGCATGCCTCGGATCCATTCGCCGTCGCGTCGAACCAGATCGGCAATGTCGTCACGGGCAGTCCGACCGTCTTCGTCGGCGGCAAGCCGATCGCGACGACGGACTCGCAGGTGACGATGTGCGCGGGCGTGCCCGGCACGGGCAAGTCGACGGTCAACGACGTGAAGATCGGTTGAGGAGGGCGGCGTGACGGAGCAGTTCATCGGGCGCGGCTGGGCCTTCCCCCTGCGAACCGACGCGACCGGTGGCATCGCGCTCGTCTCCCGGGAGCGGGAGATCGAGGAGGCGATTCGCCTCGTGCTCGGAACGTCGCCGGGCGAGCGGCCGATGCGGCCGGAATTCGGCTGCCGGATCAACGACTTCGCGTTCGCCCCGGCCGACTCGACGACCGCGAGCGACATCGCGTTCGAGGTCCAGCGAGCGCTCGGCCGGTGGGAGCCGCGGATCACGGTCGAGGACGTCGTCGTGAGCTTCGACAACCAGGATGCCGGGCTGCTCTACATCGACATCCGCTACGCGATCAGGCGCTCGAACGACAAGCGCAATCTCGTGTTCCCGTTCTACGTGATCCCGGGCGAGGGCGAGGAATGACTGCCTCGACGATCGCCCGCGCCGTCCAGGCCGCCGTTGGCCGGCCCCAGCCTTCCGGAGCGCAGTGACGATGGCCCTACCCGTCCCGAACCTCGACGACCGCCGCTTCCAGGACCTGGTCGACGACGCGAAGCGCCTCGTCCAGCAGAAATGCCCCGAGTGGACCGACCACAACGTGTCGGACCCGGGCGTCACGCTCATCGAGACGTTCGCCTGGATGACCGACCAGCTGATCTACCGGCTGAACCGCGTCCCGGACCGGAACTACATCAAGTTCCTCGAGCTGATCGGCGTCAGCCTGTTCCCGCCGACAGCGGCGCGCGCCCAGGTCACGTTCTGGCTCTCGGCGCCGCAGCCCGACGTCGTCCGGATCCCGACCGGAACGCAGGCTGCGACCGTCCGAACCGAGACCGACGAGGCAATCGTCTTCGCCACGACCGCCGACCTGCCGATCGTCCCCTGCTCGCTCGCGGAGCTCGGCTCGATGATCGACGGCAAGGCGTACCGCGACCACTGGGGCGCCCTCGAGAAGGGCAACGGCTTCACCTGCTTCAAGGACGTGCCCGCGCCCGGTGACGCGCTCTATGTCGGCCTGTCCGATGCCGTGCCGTCGAATGCCGTCCGGCTCCGGTTCAGCTGCCATATCGAGGGCGTCGGCGTCGATCCCACGAACCCGCCGCTGCAGTGGGAGGCGTGGAACGGCGAGGACTGGGAAGCGTGCGAGCTCGACTCGGATTCGACCGGTGGTCTGAACCGCGACGGCGACGTGGTCCTCCATGTGCCGCGGACGCACCAGGCGCACCTCGTCGCGAAGCATCGAGCGGGCTGGCTCCGGGCGCGCGTCACGGAGCCGCTCGAAGGTCAGCCGGCGTACAGCGCATCGCCCTCGATCACGAGCCTCGCCGCGATCACGATCGGCGGGACGGCAGATGCGGTCAACGCGGAGCTCGTGCTCGGCGAGGACGTCGGGATCTCCGACGGCGTGTCGGGCGAGCGGTTCGCGCTCCGTCGTGGCCCCGTCGTCCCCGGCGACGAGCCGGCGATCCTCGAGGTCTCCGGGCAGGACGGCTGGGAGGAATGGACCGAGGTCCCCGATTTCGCCGGCAGCGGCCCGGACGACAAGCACTTCGTCTTCGACCTGAGCAGCGGTGAGATCCGCCTCGGCCCGGCCGTCCGCCAGCCGGACGGGACGATGCGGGCACATGGCGCGGTCCCGGAGAAGAACGCTCGGCTCCGGATGCGCTCTTACCGCGTCGGCGGCGGGCGGAAGGGCAATCTCGCCGCCCGATCGCTCACGGTGCTCAAGTCGTCGATCCCGTTCGTCGCCCGCGTCGAGAACCGGCGGGCAGCGTCCGGTGGCGTCGACGGCGAGGACATCGAGAACGCGAAGATTCGCGGCCCGATCCGGCTGCGGACCCGCGGCCGGGCGGTCACCACCGAGGACTTCGAACACCTCGCCCGCGAGGCTGCCCCGGAAGTCGCGCGGATCCGGGCGGTCGCGGCCGGCGACGGCGCGGACGCCGGTTCGGTCCGGGTCCTCGTCGTGCCCGCGGCGTCGCGAACGGACGCCGGCTGGCTCCGGTTCGACCAGCTCGTCCCGGGCGAGGAGACGCTCCAGGTGATCACCGACCGGCTCGAAGAGGCGCGCGTCGTCGGCACGCGGGCGATCGTCGAACCGCCCGTCTACCGTGGCGTGACCGTCGTCGCGAAGCTTCGGGCCCGTCCGCGGCACAACGCCACGCGCCTCCAGGAGGAGGCCGTGCGGGCGCTGTACGACTACTTTGATCCGATCAGCGGCGGCCCCGAGGGAACCGGCTGGCCGTTCGGGCGCCCGGTGAACATCGGCGAGGTCTACTCGGTCCTGCAGGCGCTGCGCGGGACCGAAGTCGTCGAGGATGCCCGGCTGTTCGGCGCAGACCCGATCACGGGCCAGCGCGGCCAGCAGACGCAGCGTCTCGAGGTCGAGCCACACGCCCTCGTGTTCAGCTACGAGCACCAGGTGCTCGTCGAAGGCGCCTGACCGATGCGCGGCACGGTCGACACCCTCGCGACGCCCCATCCGATGGGGCGGTCGCTGCCCGGCCTCTACCAGGAGGACCCGTTCGCGCTGTCGCTCGTCGGCGCCCTGGACCTCGTCCTCGCGCCGGTCGTGAGCACCCTCGACAACTTCGACAGCTACCTCGATCCGTATCTGGCGCCCGACGACTTCGTCGACTGGCTCGCGATCTGGGTCGGCGTCGGCATGGACGACTCGTGGACCGACGAGCGCCGGCGCGAGGCCGTCGCCCGGGCGGTCGAGCTGTACCAGCTGCGCGGGACCGCAGCCGGCCTGTCGCAGCAGATCGAGATCCACACCGGCGGTAGGGTGGAGATCATCGAGAACGGCGGCACCGCGTGGTCGATCGATCCGGGCGGGGAGCTGCCGGGCAGCCCGAAGCCGCAGGTCGTCGTGCGGGTCCACGTCGACGACCCGAAGACGGTCGACCAGGGGCGTGTGGACGCGCTCGTCGCCGCTGCGAAGCCGGCCCATGTTGCGCATCGGGTCGAGATCGTGAAAGTCGGCGCGAAGAAGGGTTCTGGCAAGGCTGCCGCTGCCGACGCCGATGGCGGCGATCCCGAGGCCGACGTCGATACCGAGGCGCCATCCGCGTGACGGTCCGCTAGGCGGACCAACCGGCGGTTGAGCGCTCCGATTCGGGCCCTCTTCGTCGCCTGGCTCGCCGGGCGAACCAACCGCGGCCGCGGCGTGGATTCGGGCGTTGGTTCATCGCTATGCTCGGCGAACCGCATACTGGCGCCGGTCGCAGGGCCGGCGACCGAGCACCGATCTTGGACGCACGGAGAGGTTGAATGATCCGCTGTCGCGAGTGCGGCACCATCAACGACGACTCGGCCGGCTTCTGCGGTGGCTGCGGTCAGTTCCTCGAGTGGACGGGCGAGCGCGTCGACGAAGCGGGTCAGGTTGTCGAAGGCGGCGTGGCGGAGACGGCGGCGGCGGAGGCGGATCGTCAGGCAGCGGAGCACGAGGCCGCTCAGCGGGCGGAAGCGGACGCACGAGCTCAGGCTGAACGCGAGGCCGCCGAGCGAGCCGCTGCGGAGCAAGAAGCTCGAGAGGCGGCCGAGCGTGCGGCAGCCGAGGCGGAAGCCGCAGCTCAGGCCGAGCGTGCGGCAGCCGAGGCGGAAGCCGCAGCTCAGGCCGAGCGTGCGGCAGCCGAGGCGGAAGCCGCAGCTCAGGCCGAGCGTGCGGCAGCAGAACGAG
>DASUFO010000034.1:0-2060 GCA_036274475.1 Candidatus Limnocylindrales bacterium | reverse complement strand
GCGTTCATCGTGTCGGCGCTTCAGCGACGCTACGGCAGCCTCGAGGGCCGGACCGTCGGGATCCTCGGCATGGCCTTCAAGGCCGAGTCTGACGATCCCCGCGCTTCGCTGAGCTACAAGCTTCGGAAGCTGCTGCGCTGGACTGGCGCCCGCGTCGTCTGCACGGATCCCTACGTCAAGGACGATCGCCTCACGACACTCGACTGCGTCCTCGAGGAGAGCGACATCGTCATCCTCGGGGCGCCGCACCGCGAGTACCGGGGCCTCGTGATCGGAGGCAAGGACGTCGTCGACGTCTGGGGCGCGCTCGGCGAGGGCATCCGGCTCTGAGCGTCCTCCGGCGGGCACTGGCTGGCGAGGGCCGATGGGCCAGCCGTCCAGTCACCCTCGCCGTCGCCGCAGCGATCGTCGTCCTGTCGTGGCCGTATCGGACCGATGCCCCGATCGGCATCGACGAGTCCTGGCAAGCGGCGCTGCACCTCATCGGGCCCGCCGGTCTCCAGTTCGGTCCGGACATCGTGTTCACGTACGGGCCGCTGGGGTTCCTGTCGGTTCCGGCCCCGTTCTATGGCTGGTCGTCCGCATTGGCGACGGTCGCGACGTTCGGCGTGTACCTCGCGCTGACGGCCATGCTGCTCGTGATCGCGCGGCGCCTGCTGCCACTGTGGGCCGCAGCGCTCGTCGTGCTGCTCGTGGGGCGGCTCTACGGCTTCCTGCCGCCGTTCGAAGCCATCCAGGCCGCCGTCTTCGTCGCCGGCGTCGAAGTGCTCGCGAACGACGAAGCCCGGGACGCACCCGGGCGATTCCGCCGATCCGACGGCATTGCCCTCACTTGCGGGCTCGCCGCCGGGGTCCTCGGGGCGGGCAAGCTGAACGTCGCCGTCTTCACGGCCGCGATGCTGTTCGTGATCGCGGTCGCACGCTCGCGGCCGTGGTGGCGCGGCGGCGTGGTGTTCATCGCCGTCGGCGCTGTGACGTTCATTGCGATCTGGATCCTGACCGGCCAATCGCTCGCGAACCTGCCGGCGTTCGCGTTTGGGAGCCTGGAGACGATTCGCGGCTACGCCGAGGCGATGGTCGTCGACACGCATCCGACGCTGCGCTGGGTCTACGCCGCGTTTGTTGCCCTCGTTGGCCTCCTCGCGTGGCTCGGCTGGCTGGCCATGCGCGATCTGCCGCGTCGGCGCCTGATCGCGATCGCGGCACTCGGCGCGATCCTCGCCTTTGCCGAATGGAAGACCGCATTCACGAGGAACTACACCTACTACGCGATGATCACCGCGCTGATCGCGCTGTTCCCGTTCGTCAGCCGGCTGACCTCGCCGGACCGACGCACGATCGCCGGGCTCGCTTTCGCGTTCGCGTTCATCGTCTCGATGGCGACGACGCGGATCGACCCGATCGATGTCGTCGACGTTCGCGTGTCGGTTCGTTCCGCCGCCTCGATGGCGGCCGCGATGTTGCCGTGGCGCCAGGCCGACGCTGTCGAGCGCACCCGTGCCGAGATCCGCGACGAGCTCGCGATCCCCGACGACGTGCTGCGGGTGCTCCAGGCCGAAACGGTCCACGTCGATCCGTGGCAGACGATCGCCATGGCCGCCTACCCCGACCTTCGCTGGTCACCGTTGCCGATCTTCCAGTCGTACTCCGCGTACACGACGGCCCTCGACGAGATCAACGCCGATGTGCTCCGGACCGACAACGCCCGAACCCCGACGCGGATCCTTCGCGAGCGGACGGACAACGCCAGCGGCCAGCCGCTCGCCGTCGACAACCGCTTCGTCTGGTTCGAGCAGCCCGCGACGACGCTCGAGACGATCTGTCGCTACGAGGAGGTGGCCGCCGACGATCGCTGGCAGGCCCTCGCCCGGTCGGCCGGGGCAGCGTGCGGCGAAGCGCAGTCGGTCGGGGCCGTGACCGCGAAGGCCGGCGAGCCCGTGACGGTGCCCGGGCCGTCGAGCTCCGAGGACATCTTCCTCGTTCGGATCAGCGGCTTTCCGTCGGGCCTGTTCGAACGGTTGAAGACGCTGCTCTACCGCGCCGACGAGTGGTACATCGAG
>DASUFO010000033.1:0-10337 GCA_036274475.1 Candidatus Limnocylindrales bacterium | reverse complement strand
CTACTGCCGCATCGGCGAGCGCTCGTCCCACTCCTGGTTCGTCCTCCACGAGCTCCTCGGCTACCAGCGCGTCCGCAACTACGACGGCAGCTGGACCGAGTGGGGCTCCATGGTCGGCGTGCCGATCGAGAAGCCGGTCGCGGAGCTCGTTCCGGCCTGACCCCGCGAACGCTCGGACGTCCCGATCACCCGTCGCCGCCGGCGGCGGGTGAGCCACGTCACGGGATGCCGGTGTCGTAGATCCCGCGCGGATCGAGCAGCTCCGGATCGGTCGCCATGAACGTGTCCCGGTCGGCGATCCGGAAGCCGCACTCGACGAGAAGCGGCTTCAGGGCCGGGTTCGGGCCCATGACGCACGCGCCGATCACCCCGTCGTCGTCGGCCGCATGGCTGAGTGCCGCGACGATCGCTGTTGTCGGGTCGGTGCCCGGACCGGGAATGAGCCGATCGAGCCACCGGCCGGAGCCGCGGATCCGAGCCCGCGAGACCCCCGCCGCGATCGCCTCGTCAGTGCCCCGCACGACGAACCAGCGGTTGCCGGGTCGCTGGCTCCAGAGCCGGTAGTCGGCCGATCGATCGATCCCGGTCCACGCCAGCTCGAGCGCCGCAGCCTCCTCCCAGGAGACGTCGACCGCGACGGCGCCGGCCGTCGGCGGCAGCCGCGATGCCGTCCCGGTCAGATAGAAGTTCGGCCAGAGCGGCGTCATCCCGAGACCCACGTACAGATGCATCGCCCGCGGATCGTCCGAGGCGAACGTCGTTCGCGGCCGTCCTTCGGGATACACCGCCTCGACCAGCCGGCGGCCGATCCCTTCGCCGATCGCGTCCGGAAGCACGAACAGGTCCGCGAGATGGACCGCACGCCCGGTATCGACGGAGGCTCCAAAGCCGACGATCGAGGAGCCGGCCTCGGCGACGACGACAGTGCCCCGGGTCAGCAGGTGCCGGAAGTAGCGGTGGTAGGCGCCGGGCGCGACGCGGGGTTCCCCGGCCGGACCCTCGTCGTGGGCGAGCAAGACCATCTCGATCGCCTCGACGTCGTCCTCGCGCCCCGGCCGGATCGTTGCGGCTTGCGCCTGCGCCGTCATCGACGGGGCGCTGGCCGGCCGTTCGCGGCCATGACTTCCATCAGGCGGTCGTGAGGCAGCGCATGGGCGGTGATGCCGTCGCGGCCGGTCATCGTCTCGGCGGCGACGAGGGCGTTCAGGATCGCCTCCTCGGTCGCCTCGATCGCGCCGTCGAACAGCCCGCCGATGAGGTGGTCGTTCACCGCTCGAACGTCGATCGTCAGCCGCGGATCTGCGGCGAGCGTCGTGTGCGCCAGCGAGCGGTTGCCGGTCGCGAACGCGACGATCAGGTCGCCACTCGAGTTCGAGCCGGTTCCGCCCATCCGGGCAATGCCGAGGCTCGCTCGCTGGGCGAGCCGCTCGCACTGATGGGGGAGCAGCGGTGCATCGGTGGCGACGACGACGATGATCGAGCCCGAACCGGGCGGCGGTGGCGGCGACTCGTCGTCCTCCGCCCAGGCGCTCGGGACGTCCCAGACCGGGATCGCCTCGCCGACGCGCACGCCGTCGACGCGCAGCCAGTCGCGCCGGCCGTAGTTCGCCTGGACGAGGGTGCCGACCGTCCAGCCGCCGAAACGCTCGTCGGCGACGCGCGACGCCGTCCCGATCCCGCCCTTGAACTCGTGGCAGATCATGCCCGTGCCGCCGCCGACGTTGCCTTCCGCGACCGGCCCGTCGGTGGCTCCGTCGATCGCCTCGTCGACGTGGTCCATCGTGACGTGGAAGCCGTCGATGTCGTTGAGGAGGCCGTCCCACGTCTCGCCGGCGACCGGCAGGGCCCAGAACGACGTCCCGAACGGCATCCTGCGGACGGCGTGCCGGATGATGCCGTCGTGGACGACCCCGACGCTATGCGTGTTCGTGATCCCGATCGGGCCCGTGAGCAGGCCTGCTTCGCGGATCCACTCCAGGCCGGTCAGCTCGCCGTTGCCGTTCAGCCGATGGCATCCGGCATAGACCGGCTCGGTCCAGACATCGCCATCGTGGGGGATGACGATCGTGACGCCCGTTCGGACGGGTCCCTGCCCGACGACGAGCGGGCCGTCGCCCCGAACGATCGTCGCGTGACCGACCCGGACGCCCGAGACGTCGGTGATCGCGTTGTTCGGCCCGGGCCGGCCGACACCGATGTGAATGCCGAGATCGCGAGCGCGCACCAGGCCTCCTCCCCGCCCGGATGGGCAGCGCCGAATATCATCGCGCGGTGATCGACGCGATGGGCGACCGTTCCGCCGCTCGTTCCGGCGGCCGGCTCGCGACCAGTTCCCGTGCCGGGGCAGCAGTCCGGCTCGAACCGCTGCCGGAGCTGGCCGACGTCCGCCCGATCGACGCCGCCGAGGCGCTGCGCGACCTGCCCGGCCTCGCGCTGCTCGAGACGGCCCGACCGGGGCGCCGAGCGCGCTGGACGTACCTCACGGCCGATCCGGTCGCGGTCCTCGAACAGCCAGCTGCCGGATCAGACCCCTTTGCCGAGGCTCGCTCGCTCGTTCGGCGCGTCGACGGTCGGGCGCTGCCCGCCGACGCGCCGCCGTTCCTGGGCGGCCTCGTCGGGTATCTGGGCTATGACCTGGGTCACGCGCTGGAGCGGCTGCCGACGATCGCGACCGACGATCAGCAGCTGCCACTGCTCCGGCTCGCCCTCCATGACTGGGCGGTCGTGTGGGACCGCCGGACCGGCACGGCATGGATCGGCGGTCGGGCGCTCGACGGCGACGCGGAGCGGCTCGATCGCCGCCTCACGCGCGTCGTGGAACGGCTGCTCGCACCCGTCCCGGGCAGTGGCTGGGCCGGCCCGAGCGAAACGCTCGAGTTCACCTCGAGCCTCGATCGTGGCGCCTACGAGGCCGGCGTCGAGGCGGTCCGGGCGTTCATCGCCCGCGGCGACATCTACCAGGCGAACCTGACCCGTCGCCTCGAGACACCGTTCGATGGCGATCCGTGGCCGCTCTACCGTCGTCTGCGAACCGGCGACCCGTCGCTGTACGCGGCCTATCTGGACCTGGGCCGGGGGCGGGCGCTGATGTCGGCGTCGCCGGAGCCGTTCCTGACGCTCGATGCGTCGGGCCGCGTGACGACCGATCCGATCAAGGGCACGCGACCGCGTGGCAGAACGCGTGAGCAGGACCGGGCGCTCGCGTGCGAGCTGCTCGCGAGCGAGAAGGACCGCGCCGAGAACGTGATGATCGTGGACGTGCTGCGCAACGATCTCGGCCGCGTCTGCGCTCCGGGCACCGTTCGGGTGCCACGACTCTGCCGCCTGGAGCGGACGGCCGCCGTCCAGCACCTGGTCTCGACCGTGACCGGCCAGCTCGACGAGGGCCGCGACGCGTTCGACCTCCTCGCTGCCTCGTTCCCGGGCGGCTCGATCACGGGCGCGCCGAAGATCCGGGCGATGGAACTGCTCGAGGAGCTGGAGCCCGTCCGTCGGGGGCCGTACACGGGGTCGCTGGGGTGGATCGGGCCGGACGGGGCGATGGCCACGTCAATCCTCATCCGGACGTTCGTCGCCGACGGCGTGCGGCTCAGCCTCCACGTCGGCGGCGGAATCACGTATCGCAGTGAACCGGCGGCGGAGTGGGACGAGACGGTCGCCAAGGCGCGTGGGCCGCTGTCTGCGATCGGCGGCCACGAGGTCGCCGCCGGGTGACCGACGCGCCGCGTCACGTCTGGGTCGACGGGCACCTCGCGCCGGCCGACCGGGCCCTTCTTTCCGCGTTCGACCGCGGCTTCCAGCTGGGTGACGGCGTCTTCGAGACGCTCCGCGCCCGGGCCGGCCGGCCGACTGAGCTCGAGGAGCACGTCGCCCGCCTCCGCCGCTCGGCGGATGGCCTTGCGATCCCGCTGGCGGTCGACGTCGGAGCCGACCTGGCCGCTGCGATCGACGAACTCCTGGCGGCCGAAGGCCTGGCCGGCGCGGATGGCGATGCCAGCATTCGAATCACGGTTTCTCGGGGGACCTTCTTCGGGCGCGGCCTGCTCCCGCCCGACGAGCACCCGACGCCGACGATCGTCGTCCAGGCCTGGCCGGTCCCGCCGACGCCGGCTGCGCATCTCGAGGCGGGCCTGCATCTCGTGGCCAGCCGCGTTCGACGCGATCCGGAGAATCCGCTCTCCGCGCTGAAGACGACATCGCGAGCTGATTACGTCTACGCCCGGATCGAAGCGCGGGCGGCGGGCGCCGACGACGCACTGTTCCTGACGACCGATGGGTTCCTGTCGGAGGCGACGTCCGCGAACGTCTTCCTCGTTCGTGGCGGGGAGCTGGCGACGCCCGCGCTCGGCTGCGCGATCCTGCCCGGCACGACGCGCGACTGGATCCTCCGCTGGGCGGATGGCGCGGGACTGACCCCCGAGGAGGCGTGGCTCACGCCGAGCGACCTCGCCGCGGCCGACGAAGCGTTCCTGTCGAGCAGCGTGGCAGGGATCCTGCCGGTGACGCGCTTCGAGACCGCGCCCATCGGCGACGGCCGGCCCGGCAGGTGGACGATGCGCGCCAGGGGAGACCGCGAGGCGTTCATCCGCGGGGAAGCAGGCGGCGGCTAGACTCGACCGCGTGACCCGCGACGAGCTCATCGCCCGCACGCGCCAGCTGATCGCCGAGGGCGAGCGCCTGCAGGCAGCGCCCTCGCTGCGCGGCCTCCAGACGTGGCTCCAGCTGAGCGACGACCTCCTCGTCGCGGCGTGGGGCTCGATGGATCGCTACCACCTCTCGTGGCTGATGGTCGGCAAGCCGAAGGACATCGTCCGCGGCCGGCCGATGACGCCCGAGGAAGAGGCGGCCTACGTCCGCGAGGTCGCGGAGGCGAAGACGGCCGCGCTCCGGATGAGCCTCGACGCGGTCGAGCGCCAGGGGATGCCGTTCGTGGGCGAGGAGAAAGGCATCGGGCCTGGGCAGGGGATGGGTTCGCTCCCGAGTGAGCGCCGCGCGTGACCGCCACGACGCTCGCCGCGGGCGGCGAACGCCACGTCCCCGTCCCCGACGAGATTGCCCGGGACTACCTCCTCCTCGGCCTCCGGCTGGACCAGCACATCCCCGGCATCGTCGATGGCTACTTCGGTCCGGCCGACCTGAAGGCGCAGGTCGACATCGAGTCGATTCGGCCGCCCGCGGCGCTTGCCCAGGACGCCGAGGCGCTCCTGGGCCGCATCCGCGACACCGTCGAGGCAGCCGATCGCCGCGACTGGTTGAGCGCGCAGGTCGTGGCGCTGCATACCCAGGCGGCGGCGCTGGCCGGCGAGCCCCTCCCCTACATCGAGCACGTCACGCGCTGCTTCGCGTGGTCGCCGCTGCGCCGCGAGGACTCCCTCTTCGAGGCAGCGGCCGGAGAGCTGGACGCGCTCCTGCCCGGCACGCAGCCGATCGCGGAGCGCCTCGCGACCTGGGACAGACGGTTCGAGATTCCGATCGACCGCCTGCCCGCGATCGTCGACTGGCTCGTCGCGCGGTTCCGGGCTCGTGCTGCCGCGCTGTTCGCAATCCCGGACGGCGAGGACCTCCGGGTGACGCTCGTCCGTGGCCAGCCGTGGACCGCCTACAACTGGTATGACGGTGGGCTCCGCTCGCGGGTCGACGTCAACACCGACCTGCCGACGCGAGCCTCCGATCTGATCCACACGGTCGCCCACGAGACGTTCCCCGGTCACCACCTCGAGCACGCCTCGAAGGAGGCGAATCTCGTCGATCGCCTGGGCCGGCTCGAAGCGAGCGCCCTGCTCATCAACACGCCGGAGTGCCTGGTCAGCGAGGGCCTCGCCGACATCGGCCGCTCGTTCGTCGCGCCGCTCGAGGAGTCGGCCGAGCTCCTCGTCGAGCTGTTCGAGCGGGCCGGCCTCGCGATCGCCGCCGACCCGGCCGCCGCCCGCGAAGCGGCCGAGCGGAGCGTCGCAATGACGCGGCCCCGCCGGCGCCTCTCCGAGTCACGCGTGAACGCCGCGCTGATGCGCCACGCCGACGGAGCGTCGGCCGAGGACGTCCTCGAGTACCTCGAGCGCGTCGGCCGCTTCTCGCCCGCGGTCGCCGCGAAGCGGTTCGAGTTCAATGAGCATCCGTTGTGGCGGACGTACGTGTTCGTCTACCACGAAGGCGAGGCGCTGCTCGAGCGATGGCTGGATGCCGCGCCGCCGGCAGAGCGGGCCGACCGATTCGGTCGGCTGCTCCGCGAGCAGCTGAGTCCTGGTGCGATCGCCGCCGAGATCGGCGCTACTGAGCGGCCTTGACCGACCCCGTCGTGGGCTGCCCGTCGAGCGGGTAGACGTAGCAGATCATCCCGCGGTCGCCCTTGCTCCAGCCTTCAGAGGTCGGATGGAAGTAGCCCACGTCGAGCGTGACGCCGTCGTACTCCTTGCCCGTGTACGAGGCGAACGCCGGGATGCAGTTCGTCGAGACGAACTCGAAGATGGCGTCGTCCGTCGGGTACGAGGCGTTCTCGCCGGTCATCTCGCCAACGAAGAAGACCTCGCTGGTGTGTGACTCTTCGCACGGATGATGCTGGACGTCCGAGACTTCGGCGATGGCGCCCGGGTCGTCGAAGCAATCGCCGACCTTGAGCTCGCCGGCGTTTCCGCTCAGTCGATCCCGGAAGATGAGTCCGCCGACGACGATGACGGCAATGATCGCGATCCTGATGCCCCAACCCGTGAGGAATCCCTGCACCCTTGAGCCTCCCTCGGTCGCTCGCCCGCGACCGCCCAACGGGCGGCCGTTCCCTCAGGCGCAGATGGTAGTCAACGCCACGTCGCCCGGCGGGCCAATCGGGCGGAGGTCAGCGGGAGACCCGGTACGAGCGGGCCAGTGGTGATCCGTCGAGCGAGATGATGTAGCACGTGACGCTGCGCTCGCCGGCCGCCCAGCGGTCTTCCGTGGGAACGAAGAACTGGTAGTCGATGTCGGCTCGATCCTCGACGTTCGTTCCCGTGTACGCCTCGAACGCCGGGTCGCAGACCGGGTAGATCAGCGGACCCCATTCCGGATCACTCGGGTAGGCATCGCCACTCGGGACGTCGAAGAGGTGGAAGACCTCCCCGGCGTGCGGCTGGGTGCACGACCGCTTCGGGACCGACGAGATCGCGTCGCCCGACGGCAGGTCGATGCAGTCCCCGATCGCGAGGTTGTCCGGGGACGCCCGCCCACAGCCGAAGGCCAGGAGTGCCGCCGCCACTACGAGCATCAGCGGCCCAGGCCGCGGCGTCATCGCGCCCCCAGCCGCAACGCGAGCTCCGCCCGGTCGTCGCCGGGCCCGTCGTAGTCGGCGACGGCAGGCATCCCGTACAGACGCTGGCGGCCCGGCGGCTCGAGGAGCTCGAAGCCCAGGGACTGGAGGAACGCGATCGTCGGCCGATCGTCCGCCCAGGCAGTCGTTGCCATGGTCGTCGCGCCGCGCTCGACCGCGTCGGCCACGCAGCGCGTGAAGAGCTCACGGCCGAGGCCCTGCCGGCGCTGGGCCGGCTCCACGGCGATCATGTGCAGGACGCCGGTCGCCGGGTCGTCCGGGCTGACAAACCCGATCGCCACCCCGATCGGCCGGCCGTCTGCTCGAACGGCGACCCAGGACGTCCCCGTGAAGTGGCGAAACCAGAGGCGGGGCAGCAGGTGCCGAGCGGTCCGGCCGCCCGCCCAGTCGTCGATCCGGCGGACGATCGGGTCGTGGTCGTCGTCCGTTGGCCGGCGGAGGTCGGGACGGACCGTCACCCGATCAGCCGCCCGTCCCGGCGGCTGCGAACGCAAGGCCGGCGGCCGCCGCGAGCTCGATCGGGACGAGGACGCCCTGGACCTCGGCGAGGTACTCCACGATCGGGAGCACGCCGCCTTCGCTGCCGGCGTAGAGCCAGATCGCGACCAGCCCCAGCCCGACCGACGCGAGCGCGATCGCGACGGCCGCCGGGCGCAGCGGCCGGGCGACGAGGCCGGCGAGCCAGCCGATCGCGCCGGCGGCCGCGACCAATCCGACCGTGACGGAGAGAGGACCACCCAGCAGCGCGAACGCAAGGACGCCGGCGAGGCCGACGCCGATCGCGCGGATGAGTCGCTCGGCATTGGACGGCGGGGCCGCCGCAACGTCGGCATCGGCGTCGCCGGGCGTTCCGCCACCTGGGGCGGCGTCGCGGTAGCGATCGGATGGGGGATGGTCGAGCCGGCGACGCTCGCCGGGTTCCGGCTGCGCGCCGGGTGAGGGCTGCATCGGGTTCATCGTAGCCGTTCGGCCCGCGGCTCCAGCGTGGCACCGAACCCGCTGCGGGCGCTAGACTCGCGATCGTGAGCCACCCCTCGCTCGGCCTGCCGCCCCGCGACGAACGTGCCGGTTTCCCGGATGCGGCGGCTCGCCTTCTCCGGGATCGGAGGCGGATCGGCCAGAGGGCGCTCGAGATCGCCGTCGACCGCGACCCCGGGTTCCGTGAGCGCCACGATGAGCTCGCTCTGCGCAAGCTCCTCCGCGATACCGAGATCTTCATCGATCGCCTCGCGCTGTCGGTCGCCTCTCGCGATCCGTCGGTGATGGCGCAGTTCGCCGACCAGGTCGTGCCGCTCTATCGCCGCCGGAAGGTCTCGATGGATGACCTCGTGAAGCTCGACGAGGCCCTTCGGAGTGCGGCTGGCGCCCACCTGAGCGGGGAAGAGGCGGCCGCGCTCGACGCCGCGATCGACGCCGCAAACAAGGTCTTCAAGTGGCACCGCCGGATCGCGGGCGACGCCCGGAAGCGCAACCGCCTCCTCCAGGCGATCTACAAGGGCGCCTGATGACGATCAAGTGGGTCAAGGTCGATCCGCTCGTGATGAACGGCGAGCCGTTCTGCTACGGGTCGCGGCTCACGGTCCGCCAGCTGCTCGAGCTGCGCCGGAATGGCTACGGCTACGCCGAGCTGATCAAGGACCATCCGGAGCTCAAGCGGCTCGGGATCGCCGCGGCGTTCGTGTACGCCGCCGCGAACCGCGATCGCTATGCCGAGTTCTTCGAGCCAGACGGCTCTCTCGCCGGCCCGGGCTACAGCGCCGACGAGGCGGCCGGGCTGCCTGAGCAGTACCGCATCGCGGGGATCGTCATCAAGCCACGCGAGGTCCCGGCCAGCGCCTGACGCGAATCCCGCGACAGGACCCTGAGCGAAGTCGCGTCTTGTCGCCAGAGCGGTCGACTGCACTTGGTTACTCCGAGCGTACCAAGCGACCGACGGAGGTCCCGGAACAGTGAGGAGACAGGCGCCCAGACGTCGTTTGGCTCGGTAGGCGGACCAGATCGCGGTTGGGCGGCGGTTCGGCGGTCCCTTGGTACGCGTCGCGTAACAACGGCGCGAGGGCAGCGGGCGCGAGGCCCGAACGGGGACCGGTGGTAGCATCGACCGCATGACCGACGTCTCGACTGACCCCCAGGCCGCGCCGGCGCCCGCGTTCGACGCGGAGCGACGCGCGACCGAGCTCGCGATCCTCGACGCGCTGCGCGCCGTCGTCGACCCCGAGATCGGGATGAACGTCGTCGAGCTCGCGCTGATCAAGCAGATCCTGCTCGGCGAGAACGAGACCGAGATCAAGATGATCCTCACGACGCCGTTCTGCCCGTACGCGGGGTCGATGATCCAGCAGGTGAAGGAGCAGGCCGAGTCCGTCGTCGAGCACGACGTCAAGGTGACGCTGCTGGCGGAGCGCTGGGACCCGCGCGACGCCGGCCTCATGTGGTGACCGCGGACCCCGACGCCTTCACATCGGCCGTCGCGACCCGCAAGGGCGACGACGGGACGACCGGCCTTCTCTACGGCGGCCAGCGGATCCCGAAGGACGACCTCCGAACCGAGGCGTACGGCACGATCGACGAGGCCGTTGCGGCGCTCGGCCTGGCGCGGGCGCAGCTTGGGCTCCGTGACCGGCTCGGCGTGCTTTCGGTCGAATTCGGGGATCTGCCGGACCTGATTCTGCGGATCCAGCGCGAGCTCTTTGTGGCCGGGGCGGAGCTGGCCACGAATCCGGACGCCTGGGACCGGCTCGAGGACGGCCGGACACGCGTCTCCGCCGCGATGGTCGACGGGCTGGAGGCGGCGCTGCGCGACGTCGAAAGCCACATCGAGATGCCCCACGAGTTCGTCGTGCCGGGCGAAACCCCGACGAGCGCCGCGCTCGAGGTCGCCCGGACCACGCTCCGTCGGGCGGAGCGAAGGGCAGTCGCGTTGGGTCGCGAGGGATTGATTCCGGGACCTCATTTGCTACCGTACCTCAACCGGCTCGCCGATCTGCTCTGGGTCCTGGCGAGGGCCGCCGAGCAGGCGGAGTCCCGGTCCGCCACCCCG
>DASUFO010000032.1:0-61122 GCA_036274475.1 Candidatus Limnocylindrales bacterium | reverse complement strand
CAGCCGACGCGCTGGACGGACGACACCCAGCCCGACAGCAGCGCACCGAGAAACGCGCCGGCGGCAGGTGCCGCCGCGAGCAGCCCGAGGCCGGCCGGCCCGACCTTGAACACGTCGAGCGCAAGCGCCGGGAACAGCGATGTCGGCATCCCGAAGATCATCGCGTTGAGATCGATCACGAACGTCGAGAGGATCACCCGCCGGACGCTGACGAAGCGGAGCCCTTCCCGAATCGCGGCGAGTCCCGGCCGCGTGACCGCGGTGAGCGGCGGCAGCGGTGCGATCGCGACGATCCCGACGATCGACGCGGAGAACGAGAGCACGTCCGCGAGATAGGCACCGGGCAGGCCAACCGTCGCGATCAGCGCCCCGCCGATCGCGGGACCGACGACCGACCCGACCTGGAAGTTGAGCTGGTTCAGCGCAATCGCTGACGGAAGGCGCTCGGGCGGTACCAAACGAGGGACGGCAGACGAGCGGGCGGGCTGGTCGACGGCCGAGAGGCCCGCGGCGGCAAAGGCGACGACGAAGAGCGCGATCAGCGGCGGGCTCGGCATCAGTGCGAGGGCGAACAGCGAGGCGCTGCACGCGAGCAGGCCGATCTGCGTCAGGAGCAGGAGCTTGCGGCGGTCGACGGCGTCCGCGACCGACCCGGCTCCGAGCGCGAAGATGAGGATCGGGATGAGCTGAACCGTGGTCAGCGCCGCGACGGCCAGCGTCGACCCGGTGAGGACGTAGATCTGGTACGGCAGCGCGATCCGGGTGATCTGCGTGCCGATGCCGTTGATCGCCTGGCCGGTCCACAGCCAGCGGTAATCGCGATCGAGACGGAGCGGCGCGACGTCGACGAGGACGCGGGCGAGCCGCCGCTGGGTCACGGGCAGCTCGCCGTTGGGGCTACTTGTCTCGCTCGGCGGCGTTCGTCAGCGCGGCCTGGGCCGCCGCGAGGCGGGCGACCGGGACGCGGAACGGTGAGCACGACACGTAGTCGAGCCCGATCCGCTCGCACTTCGCGATCGACTCCGGGTCGCCGCCGTGCTCGCCGCAGATCCCCAGCTCGATGTCGGGTTTGGTCTGTCGCCCGCGATCGACCGCGACCTTCATCAGCCCGGCGACCGCGTCATCGAGCGTCTGGAAGGGGTTGACGGGCAGGATCTTGTCCTCGACGTACTTCAGCAGGAACCCGCCCTCGGCGTCGTCACGGCTGTAGCCGAATGTCATCTGGGTGAGGTCGTTCGTGCCGAAGCTGAAGAAGTCGGCCTCCCGGGCGATCTCATCGGCGGTCAGCGCCCCGCGCGGGACCTCGATCATCGTCCCGAACTTGTAGTCGACGTCGACGCCGCCGGCGGCGTCCTGGACGGCCTTGGCCTCTGCCTCGAGGAGGGCCCGTGTCGCCGCCAGCTCGTTCACGTGGCCGACGAGCGGGATCATGATCTTCGCGATCGGGTTGCCGCCGGACCGCTTGACCGCGATCTGCGCGTTGAGGATCGCCCGGGTCTGGATCTTCACGAAGTCCGGGATCACGAGGCCCAGGCGGCAGCCGCGCAGCCCGAGCATCGGGTTCTGCTCGTGAAGGCTCCGGATCGTCGCGAGCAGCTCCTTGTCCTCGGCGCTCGCGCCGCCGTGCTCCTCCGCTCGGGTGACCTTGACGAGCTGCTCCTCGAGGTTCGGCAGGAACTCGTGGAGCGGCGGGTCGATGAGGCGGATGACGACCGGCAGGCCGTCCATCGCCCGGAAGATGCCCTCGAAATCGCCCTGCTGCAGTTTCTCGAGCTTGGACATGGCGGCGTCGAACGTCGCGATGTCCTGCTGCTCGTCCGTAGCCACGGACTCGCCGGCCGCGAGCTTCGCCTTCGCGCGCGTCGCCCGCTGCGCGACGAGGATGGCGCCCCGGACGATCTCGAGCCGATCGCCCTCGCGGAACATGTGCTCGGTCCGGCACAGCCCGATGCCCTGGGCACCGTACGAGCGTGCCTGCTCCGCCTCCTCCGGCTTGTCGGCGTTCGTCCAGACGCCCATCCGGCGGACCTCGTCGGCCCAGCCGAGCACCTTCTGGAGCTCGGGCTGATCCTCGAAACGGGCCTCGACGGTCGGCAGCGCGCCCAGGTAGAGGGCACCGGTCGAGCCGTCGAGCGACACCCAGTCGCCCTCCTTGAACTCGGTCTTGGTGACGTTGCAGTGGGCCTGCTTGCCGGCATAGTCGACCATCAGGTCCGCCGAGCCCGCCACACAGGGCTTGCCGATCTGGCGCGCGACGACCGCGGCGTGCGATGTGGCGCCGCCGCGGGCGGTGATGATGCCCTGCGCGACCGCCATGCCGTGGAAGTCGTCGGGCGAGGTTTCGATCCGGACGAGGATCACCTTCTCGCCGTTGTTCACCCATTCGACCGCGGTGTCGGCATCGAAGACGGCCCGACCGACCGCGGCGCCCGGCGACGCGTTGAGGCCGTTGACGATCTTCGTCGCGCCCTTGAGCGCCTTGTCGTCGAACGTCGCCCGAAGCAGCTGGTCGACGTGGGCCGGCTCGATTCGGGCGACCGCCTCCTCCTTCGAGATCGTCCCCTCCTCGACCATGTCGACGGCGATCCGGACCGCTGCCGCCGCGGTCCGCTTCGCGGCCCGGGTCTGGAGCATGTAGAGGCGGCCCTTCTCGATCGTGAACTCCAGGTCCTGGACGTCGCGGTAGTGGTTCTCGAGCTGCTTGCCGATCCGCTGGAACTCCGCGTAGGCCTCGGGCAGGGCCTGCTCCATCTGGGAGATCTTCTGCGGCGTCCGAATGCCGGCGACGACGTCCTCGCCCTGGGCGTTGGTCAGGTACTCGCCGAACAGCTCGTTCTCGCCGGTGTTCGGGTCGCGGGTGAACGCGACGCCGGTGCCCGAGTCGTCGCCCATGTTCCCGAACACCATCGTGACGACGTTGACCGCCGTCCCGAGGTCGTCGGGGATCTTGTTGAACTTGCGGTAGTCACGGGCCCGCTGGCCGAACCACGATGCGAACACCGCCTTGATCGCGAGGTCGAGCTGCTCGTACGGATCCTCGGGAAAGTCGCGACCGGTGTCCGCCCGGACGATCCCCTTGAAGTCCTCCGCCACCTCGCGCAGGTCCGCGGCCGTCAGGTCCGTGTCCTGCTTCGCACCGCGCTGCTCCTTCTTCGCGTCCAGGGCGTGATCGAAGCGGCCGCCGTCGACGCCCATGACGATTCGGCCGAACATCTGGATGAACCGCCGGTAGGCGTCCCAGCCGAACCGCTCGTTGCCGGTGAGCGCAATCAAGCCCTGGAGCGTGTCCTCGTTGAGGCCCAGGTTCAGGACCGTGTCCATCATCCCCGGCATCGAGAACTTGGCACCGGAGCGGACGCTCACGAGCAACGGATTCGAGGCGTCGCCGAAGCCCTTGCCGGCCCGCCGCTCCACCTCCTTGACCGCTTCGAGGACGTCGTCCCAGAGCCCGTCGGGGAGTTGCTCGCCGGCGTCGAAGTAGTCGTTGCAGGCGGCCGTCGTGATCGTGAAGCCGGGCGGTGTCGGCAGGCCGGCCTTCGTCATCTCCGCGAGGCCCGCGCCCTTGCCGCCGAGCAGGTCCTTCATCCCGCCGTCGCCCTCGGCCGACCCGTCGCCCCAGGCGTAGATGTAGCGCTTCGCGGCCTTGTGGGGACGGTCACTCACGGGGGACGTCGTTGCCATCGGGACTCCTTCGGGGCGGCGCCGGCCGTGGACGGCGCAGGTCACGTTCGAACTTCGCCTCGATTGTACCCGCGGGCTCGCGGCCGCCTCGGTTGCGGATCGGTCGCGACGACCGGCCCTGTCGCAGCGGCCAAACGGACCGGTTCGCTGCGCTCCGGCGGCCGCTACCATTCCGGGCATGACTGAGCCGACCGTCGCCGCGGCGCCCCGCGTCATCGAGGCGGAGCACGAGGTCTACAACGCGAGCCTCGTGAAGCGCGTCGACGAGACGGAGTCGCTGGCCTACTTCTGGGTCCGCTTTGACGGCGATCCGACGCCGTTCGAGCCGGGCCAGTACATGACGATCGGGGTCATGGTCGACGGCAAGATCGTCCAGCGGCCCTACTCGGTGGCCTCACCGCCGGTCGAAGCCGGGACCGAGGGCTACGAGTTCTACGTCCGGCTCGTCCAGGGCGGCACGTTCACGCCGCTGCTGTGGGAGATGCCGATCGGCCAGAAGATGCGGATGATCGGCCCGAAGGGCAAGTTCATGCTGACGCCGGGCGACGAGCGGACCCACATCTTCATCTCGTCGGGGACGGGCAACGCGCCGTTCGTGTCGATGATGAAGCAGGGGTTGGCCGACGGAGTGACGCCCAAGGCGGTGTTCCTCAACGGCGTCTCGTACCAGCACGAGATCGGCTATCGGTCGCTGCTGGAGAGCTGGCAGGCTTCGGGCGAGTACCCGGTCACCTACATCCCGACGGTCTCGCGACCGACGGATCCCCTGAACGAATCGTGGTCCGGTCGGACGGGTCGCGTGGAGACGATCCTCGCTCCGGTCCTCGACGAGCTGGGTCTTTCTGCCGCGAATTCGGTCGCCTACATCTGCGGCAACCCCGACATGATCACCTCCGCCGAAGAGACGCTCCTTGGCCGCGGCTACCCGCCCGAGCAGGTCCACAAGGAGCTCTACTGGCCGAAGGGAAAGGAGCCGCGCGGTCTTGCGGCGGCCGATCTCGCTGCCGCGATTGACGCCGCGGAGTCCAACCAGGACCAGTGACCGCATCCGAGCGCTCGATCTGGGCGTTCGGCGACTTGATGACGATTGTCCTGGGGATGCGGCAGGTCGTGCCGCGCCACACCCCAAGCCGTTCAGGGCGGGAGAGTGCGCCGTGGTGGAGCCGGGGAGGCGGGCATGTTCCGTAGGTCAACGGACCAGATTGCCGAGCCGCATCGCGATCGGGCCTACTGCTTATGTCGGACTGCCAACGGTGGCCGAATTCGGTCGGAATGGTGCGTCGGATAGGCCAGAACGACCAGCGCGGGTCGGCTCGTTGCCGCGTTGAGCTACCCGGCACGCCTCCGTCCCGTCAACGACCTTCGTGGGCGTCGGCCAGGTGCTTCGCGAGCAGGTCCTCGCCCCAGTCGTTCTCGAGCGCGCGCCACACGGCATGGATGTGGTTGGCCCCGTTCTGGGTGTTGTCGTACTCGATGACGAAGGTCGGGCCGCGGACCGCGTAGTAGTGGCCGCGGCCGGGTACGTCTGATCCCGCCCAGGCGAACGTCACGTCGCCGATGCCGGCCTCGACGATCCGCCTCCAGGCCGGATCGGCCACCTCGGGTCGCATGCGGTCGAGGTAGTGCCTGATGAGGCGCTCGAGCGCGCCCCGCGACACGCCGCCGAGCTCCGCGTGGCGGATGCCGACCGGCACGGACCGCACATCTGCGAGACGAGCCGTTCCGCTGAGGATGTCCGACGGCGCGGTGGCGCTGACCATTGCCCTGCTGCGGCCGATCGAGGACAGCTCCGAGAGCAGCGCTCGCGCGAGTGCCTCCTCCCCCGACAGCGTCGAGGCGCCGGCGCGGGGACCGCCGGGGACGACCGCCGGGTTCGCGCCGAGGAACGACGGCGTCGACCCGACCACTTCGTCGCCCGCGACCGTCACGTGAACGGCGATGTGGTGCCCGCCGACCCGCCACGACCACGGCTCTCCGGAGCCCGGCGAGCCGAAGATCGCGAACCAGTACAGCTCCGGGTCGCGCCGCTCGCCGCCCGACCGGCCTCCGGCCCGCTCCAACTCGCCGAGGATCGTCTCCAGCTCCATGATCGCGGCGACCTCGGCGGCACCCCGGGGGCTCATCGCCGACGCGACGAGCGCCGTCGCTGCGACCCGCTGGTCCGGGCGCATGTCGCGGATCGCGAGCCCTTCGCGCGGGCCAGGCAGATACGTCCAGGCGAACCGCTCGGAAGCGTCGAATGGGAACATCGCCCTGGCGCGCTGGGCGTCGTCCAGCCCGTCCCGCCAGAAGCGCGCGGCGGTCGTGATGTCAGCGGCGACCGCCGTCATCCGGTGCGCCCCTCGACGCCGTGTCGGGACGCACTGAAGCGGTCCGCTCGGAACCGCTCGACCTCGTACGCCGTGGAGCCCGTCGTGGCCAGGTCCGCGAGGATCTCGGCCACGACCGGGGCGAACTTGAAGCCGTGGCCCGAGCAGGCCGACGCGAACGCCACGCCCTCGGCGGCCGGATGGCGGTCGATGACGAACTGCTCGTCCGGGGTGTTCGTGTACAGGCAGACCCGGGCGTGCGCCAGTGCGCCGTCCGCCTCGGGCATCCGGATCCGCATGAACGCACGAATGCGGTCGATGTCGGCCGGGGCGACGACCCGATCCACCGACTCGGGGTCGACGAACGTGCCCCAGTGGTGAATGGAGACCTTCAGACCCACCTCCGGGTCGTGGCGCACGCCGTAGAAGGCAGTCCCCTGCTCGACCATCACCCAGATCGGGAGTCGGTCCGCACCGACGCTCGCAGGGTCGACCGTCGGCCAGAACCAGCACGGGCACTCACGCTCCACCCGAAGCGGCAGCCGCAGATCCGGGAGAAGGGAGCCCAGCCAGGGTCCCGCCGCCACGACGAGGTGATCCCCGCCGATGACGCTTCCGTCGGCGTCCTCGACCTCGACGCCACCGCCCGGCGCCGACCGCCAGGCGACGACACGCCGGCCGAACATGAGTTGGGCGCCGGCCCGTTCTGCCACGTCGAGTGACGCCGCGTTCGCTCGATCGGCGTGGAGAAGTCCAGCCCGGGTCTCGAGGACTGCGACCGTGTCATCGGCCGGTCGAAAGATCGGCCAGCGGCGGTGAATCTCCGCCGAATCCAGCGCCTCGAACGCCAGGCCATGGCGCTGGGCCCCGAGACGGGACCCGTCGACGACGGGGTGCCCGGGCGGCCCGGCGTACAGCCCGCCTGTCTCCTCGAGCAGCGTCGTCCCCGTCTCGTCGCCGAGCGCCAGCCAGCGGTCCCACGACTCGAGAGCCAGCGGCACGAGATTCGGATCCTCGAAATGCGTCAGGCGGATCATGCGCGACCAGCCGCCGGACGACCCGAACGCCTCGCCCCGACCGAATCGCTCGAGGCCGGCGACACGAAGCCCGCGCCGGGCAAGCGCTGCCGTGGCCGCGGAGCCATGGGCCCCCAATCCGACGACGATCGCGTCGAACGTGTCCACGACTGCCGCTCGGCCGGCGGCCTACCCGCGCGACGCCGAGAGCCGGTCGAGGATCAGCTGCTTGACCCCTTCGACCGGAACGCGCTCCTGCGTCATGGAGTCGCGATCCCGGACCGTGACCGCGCCATCTTCGAGCGACTCGACGTCGACGGTGACGCACCACGGCGTCCCGATCTCGTCCTGGCGCCGATACAGCTTCCCGATCGCGGCGGTGTCGTCGTAGACCGCAAGGACATCCTTCGCGAGATCTGCCCGCAGCCTGTGGCACAGCTCGACGATCTCCGGGCGCTTCTTCAGCAGCGGCAGCACCGCCACCTTGTACGGAGCGAGCTCCGGATGAAGGCCCAGCACGACCCGCTTCTCGCCCCGGACCTCCTCCTCGCGATAGCTGTCGATGAGGAACGTGAACGCCGAGCGATCCGGGCCGCCGGCCGTCTCGACGATGAACGGGATGAAGTGTTCCTCGGTCGCCGGGTCGAAGTACTCGAGGTTCTCGCCCGACGCCTCCTGGTGGCGCGACAGGTCGAAGTCGCCCCGGTTGTGGATCCCCTCCAGCTCCTTCCAGCCGAACGGGAAGCGGTACTCGATGTCGATCGCCTTCTTCGCGTAGTGGGCCAGCTCGTCCGGGGCGTGCTCGCGGAACCGCAGCCGCGCCGGCGTGACGCCGTAGCGCGTGTACCAGTCGAAGCGCCGCGGCAGCCACTCCTCGAAGATCTGGGCCGCCTGGTCCGGCCGGACGAAGTACTGCATCTCCATCTGCTCGAACTCGCGCATCCGGAAGACGAAGTTGCCCGGCGAGATCTCGTTCCGGAACGACTTCCCGATCTGGGCGATCCCGAACGGCAGCTTCTTGCGCGAGCTCTGCTGGACGTTCTTGAAGTTCACGTACGAGCCCTGGGCGGTCTCGGGCCGGAAGTACACGATCGACGCGTCGTCCTGGACCGGGCCCATCCAGGTCTGGAACATCAGGTTGAAGCGGCGGGGCGGCGACAGCGGGCCCTCGTCGTTGGGGCATTTCAGGCCGAATCGCTCGATGACCGCGGGGTCGTTGAGGTCCGTGACGCTCAGCCCTTCGGCGCCCGGCAGCTCGTCGAGGCGATAGCGACGGTGGCACGTCCCGCATTCCACCAGCGGGTCGGAGAAGCTCCCGACGTGACCGGACGTCACCCAGACCTGGGGGTGCATGAGGATGCCGGCGTCGAGCCCGACGATGTCTTCGCGCTCCTGGACCATCGCCCGCCACCACGCCCGCTTGACGTTGTTCTTCAGCTCGACGCCGAGCGGCCCGTAATCCCAGACGGCGTTGATGCCGCCGTAGATCTCGGACGAGGGAAACACGAAGCCGCGTCGCTTCGAGAGCGAGACGATCGTGTCGAGGCTCGCGACGGCGGGCGCGACCGCGTTCGGGTCGGTGGTGGGGGTGGTCACGTTCGAGGCTCCGCTGAGTCCGACGACCGTGGCATGGCCGGCGGCGATGGCTGGGCGACCGATCCTACCAGTAGCGCGCGGTGGCCATGGCCGCGACCGCCGTGAACAGCAGAATCAGGTCGATCCGCGAATGGCGCTGGATCTCCGCGCCGAGGTGCGCGATCCGCGCGCCCTGCTCCGCCGTTGGCGGCCCGCCCGACGCCGCAACCGCGTCGCCGACGTCGACGAGCTTCTCGACGTTGTTGCCGATCCCGGTGATGCCGAAGTACGCCGCCAGGGTCGCCGCAACGCCGCCGATCGTCAGGACGAATCCGAACGACGAGGTCACCCAGTCGAGGACGGACGGATAAACGACCGCGTTCTTGATCCAGAGTGCCCAGCCGACGATGACGGTCGTGATCGCGAGTCCGGCAATGATCTTCGCGAACCGCCGCTTCTTGATGACGGCACTCATCAGCGCTCCCGAGCTGGGTGCCGTCTCCGCCGCCGACGGGCCGACGAACCCGGCGAACAGGAATGCCGACCCGAACCACGCGGCGCCCGCGACGACGTGGACGAGGCGCAGAACGAGCATCAGTGGATCCACGGCGAACTCCCTCGGCCAAGGCTTGAATTCCGGATGGTAGGGGCTTGACATCGCCGATTCCTGGGCTACATTCGGTCGATCGACCGAAGTCGGTCGTTCGACCGACCGACACGATGAGGCCCAGTGCCAGGAGGGCGCCATGTCGTACGAGATCGAAGGCCGGTTGCTGGAGGTCTGCACCTGTAACGTGCTCTGCCCGTGCTGGGTCGGCGAGAACCCCGACTACGAGACGTGTGACACGACGATCGCCTGGGGTATCGAGAACGGCACGATCGAAGGGGTCGACGTCAGCGGCCTGACGGTCGCCGTCTCGGCCCACATCCCGGAGAACATCCTCATCCCGAAATCGTGGAAGGCCGCCGTCTTCATCGACGATCGCTCGTCAGACGAGCAGCAGGACGTCCTCATCAAGCTGTTCACGGGTCAGCTCGGCGGCGCCGTCGCGGATCTGGCGGGGCTCATCGGCGAGGTCACCGGTGTCGAGCGGGTCCCGATCGGATTCACCGTCGAGGGCGGCAAGGGACGCCTGACGCTGGGCGACTTCGTCAGCGCCGAGATGGCGCCCTACGTAGGCGCGACCGGCGAGCCGACAACGCTTGCCGGCACCGTCTTCAGCACCATCCCCGGCTCACCCGTCTATGCGAGCAAGGCCAGCAACTACCGGCGTGACGGCAGCCGCCACGACATCCCGACCGTGAAGGACCTCGAAGGTCACAACGCGCTCCAGGGCCACTTCAAGTTCGCGGCCTGAGGCCCGACCGGTGCTGGCGCTTCACCAGGCCACGCGGCGCGGCCCCGACCGGTGGCCGCTGCTCGCGGCACTCGGCGCCGTGTCGCTCGCCGCGTGGCTGGCGCTGTGGTTCTGGGGTCAGTCCGCCGACGCCCGGTTCCTCCACCACGACGCGACGGCGGCCGCCTCGGCCGGTCCCGCGGACGGACTCCTGTTCGTCGCCGGCTGGGTCGTGATGATCGTCGCGATGATGCTGCCGACCAGCGCCCCGCTCATCGCCACGTTCGGAGCACTCGTCGCCCGGCGTCGCCGCCCGGCGATGCTCGTCGCCCTGGTCGTGATCGCCTACCTCGTCGTCTGGACCGGATTCGGCATCGTCCTCTACGGCGCCGATCGAATCCTCCACCTCGTCGTCGACGCGTGGCCGTGGCTCGCCGAGCATTCGGCGCTCATTGCCGGCGCGACGCTCGCTGTCGCCGGGATCTATCAGTTCACGCCGCTCAAGTACCAGTGCCTCGACGAGTGCCGCTCGCCCCTCGGCTTCGTGATCGCCCATTGGGCCGGCCGGCACGAGCGGCTCGAGGCCTTCCGGATGGGCATTGCCCACGGGATCTTCTGCGTCGGCTGCTGCTGGTCGCTGATGCTCGTGATGTTCGCGGTCGGTCTCGGCAGCCTGGGATGGATGCTGGCGCTCGGCGCCGTCATGGCGATCGAGAAGAACGCGTCGTGGGGCCGGCGTCTGAGCCGGCCGCTCGGCGTCGTCCTGATCCTCGCCGCCGTGTTGGCGGTCAGCGGGTGACCTGCCACGCGCTTCGCCGGAGGGCTACGCTGCGCCGATGAGCGACACGACGGCGTCTCCCACCGGATCCGACCGAGGGCTCAGCCGGCGCGAGCTCACGGACACCCGAGGCACGATCCTCGAGGCGGCCAGGAACGTGCTGCTGCAGGACGGCTACGCCCGGCTTTCGACCCGACGAGTCGCCGAGCTCGCGGACGTCCCGCTCAGCCAGATCCACTACCACTTCGGCAGCAAGCAGCAGCTGATCCTCGGCGTCCTGCGGGCGGAGAACGCCCGGCTCCTCGACCGCCAGGCGGAAATGTATGCGGGACCAGAGCCGCTCTGGAGGCAATGGGAGCGAGCGTGCGATTTCCTCGAGGTGGACCTCGAGTCCGGCTACGTCCGGATCCTCCAGGAGATGGTCGCGGCCGGCTGGTCCGATGCCGAGGTGGCGGCCGAAGTCCGGTCGATGCTCGGCGGCTGGCACCGGCTGCTCGCAGACGTTGCGACCCGCGAATCGGAGCGGGTTGGCGGCCTCGGGCCGTTCACCCCCGGCGAGATCGCGGCCCTCATGGGAATCCCGTTCCTGGGCGCGGAGTCGTCGATCCTCCTCGGCTTCACGGAGGCGGATCTGCCGATCCGTTCCGCCCTGCGGAAGATCGGCGTCGTGATCCGGCAGCTCGAGGAATCCGGCAGGTTGGGAGATGACGCGGGCTGAGCCGCGCGGAAAGGCAGGCGGAATGACGACGATGACTTCGGAGCTCTGGACCGCCGGACCCACGCGCGAGGCGACGGAAGACGTGAGAGCCGCCGTGCGCGCGGCCGTCCTCGACTATTTCGAAGGCTGGTTCAATGCCGACGCCGATCGGATGCGGCGGGCGCTGCACCCGGCGCTCGCGAAACGGTCGCGGGCCCAGGACCCCGGCCGCACGCCGGCAGTCTCGAGCCTGACCGCCGACCAGATGATCGCGTGGACCGCGGAGGGTGCCGGCCGCCATCGGGCAGGCCCGCTCGAGATTCGGATCGATGAGATCTCCGGCGGAATCGCCGCGGTCACCGTTCACTCCGAGTCGTATGTCGAATACCTCCACCTCGTGGCGACGCCGGACGGCTGGCAGATCGTCAACGCGCTGTGGCGCTACGCCGATGGTCACGGTCCCGTCGCCTGACGCTCCGGCATCGGCGTCGTCGCCCTCGCGTCGGGAGCAGTCGCGCGCCCGCTACCCTGACGAGACCGGCTTCATCGAGCGCGACGGCGTCCGCGTCTTCTGGGACCGGTATCGAGCGCTCCGCGACGAGACCGGAAACGGCCGAACGATCCTCCTCATGCCGACCTGGTCGATCGTCCATTCGCGCCGCTGGAAGTTCCAGATCCCGTTCCTCGCGCGGCACTGGAACGTCGTCGCGTTCGACGGCCGCGGCAACGGCCGCTCGGACCGGCCCGCCGACGAGGCCGCCTACGCCGACACGGAGTTCGTAGCCGACGCGGTCGGCGTGCTGGACGCAATCGGTGTCGAGCGCGCGGTCGTCGTCGGGCTCTCGATGGGCGGCGGCTGGGGACTCCGCCTCGCCGCCGAGCACCCGGATCGAGTGGAGGCACTGATCCTCGAGGGCGCCGCCGTTGCGATTGCCGATCCCGTTCCCGGGAAGCGGAACCCGCCGGCCGACGAAGCGCTCGACGAGTACGAGGGCTGGGGCAAATACAACTTCCACTACTGGCGCCAGAACTATCCCGACTTCGCGGCGTTCTTCTTCGGGGAGTGTCTGAGCGAGCCCCACTCGACGAAGGGCACCGAAGACTGCATCGGGTGGGCCCTCGAAACCGACCCGGAGACGCTGATCCTGACCGACACCGCGCCCTACCTGTCGTCCGCGCCCAGCGATCCCGAGGCCAGCGAGCCCCACGTCATCGCGCGCGCGTTCGCGGCGCGGGTCCGCTGCCCGTCGCTCGTGATCCACGGCACGGACGACCACATCGTGTCGTTCCGACACGGTGAGTACCTCGCCACCGCGCTCGGCGCACGGTTCCAGCCGATCGGCGGCGGTGGCCACCTTCCCGGCAATCGCGACCCGGTGCGCTACAACCTGCTGCTCCGCGACTTCATCCGTTCCCTGCCGGGAGGTTCCCGATGACGACGGTCGCGCCGCCACCGCTCTCCAACGACGGCGGCCGCGCCCGACATCCGGATCGGTCCGATGTCGCGACATCCTCGGACGGCGTCCGGATCGCATTCGAGGTCTTCGGCTCGGGCGACCCGACGCTCGTGCTGCTGCCCTCGGCCCCGATCATCCATTCCCGGCAGTGGAAGGGCCAGGTCCCGTTCCTCAGCCGCCACTGGCGCGTCGTGACCTACGACGGGCGCGGCAACGGGCGCTCCGATCGGCCGGTGGATCCCGAGTCGTATCTCGACGAGCGCTTCGTCGACGATCTCGAGGCCGTCCTGGACGCGACCGGGACCGATCGGGCCGTGCTGATCGGTCTCTGCGTCGATGGCGTCTGGCGATCGATCCGCTTCGCCGCCTCGAATCGGGACCGCGTCCTCGGGATCGTCGGATTCGCGGTCGGCGTCCCGCGGCTGGCGCCACCGCAGCCGCACTACGTCAGCGCCGGCCAGCAGTTCGACGACGAGCTGCCGACGAGTGATGGGTGGCAGAAGATGAACCGTCACCACTGGCGACGCGACTACGCCGACTTTGCCCGCTTCTTCTTCGAGGAGATGGCGTCGGAGCCGCATTCGAGCAAGGCGGTCGAGGACGCTGCTGGCTGGGCAACGGACGGTTCGATCGACGCGATGCTCGCGAACCACGACGCGCCGTTCGACATGACGCTGGACGAGATCGAGGCGACGTGTCGATCTGTCCGCTGCCCGATGCTCCTCGTCCACGGCTCGGAGGACACGTGCCAGTCCCCCGCTCGCGCCCACCGTCTCGCGGAGCTGACCGGCGCGCCGCTCGTCATGGTCGAAGGCGCCGACCACATGATCCCGGGCCGGCACCCCGTCCTCGCGAACCTGATCATCCGCGATTTCGTCACCAGCCTGCCGACCGAAGGGACCGAACGATGACCACGACATGGACCCGGGCGCTCTCGCGGCGTCGGAAGGCGCTCTACATCTCGTCGCCGATCGGACTGGGTCACGCCCAGCGCGACGTGTCGATCGCCGCCGAGCTCCGCAAGCTCCACCCCGACGTCGAGATCGACTGGCTCGCCCAGCACCCGGTGACCGCGGTCCTCGAGGCGCACGGCGAGCGCATCCATCCGGCCAGCGAGTGGCTCGCGAGCGAATCGGCCCACATCGCCTCGGAGTCCGACGAGCACGAGCTCAACGCGTTCCAGGCGATCCGCCGGATGGACGAGATCCTCGTGAACAACTTCATGGTGTTCTACGAGACGGTCGAGAACGGCGAGTACGACCTCGTGATCGGTGACGAGGCGTGGGACGTCGACTACTACCTCCACGAGAATCCCGAGCTCAAGAACACGGCGTTCGCATGGCTCACGGACTTCGTCGGCTGGCTGCCGATGGCCGACGGCGGCGACCACGAGGCGTTCCTCACGGCCGACTACAACGCCGAGATGATCGAGCAGGTCGAGCGCTTCCCGCGGGTTCGCGATCGGGCGGTGTTCGTCGGCAACCCGGACGACATCGTCCCTGATGACTTCGGGCCGGATCTGCCCGCGATCCGCGACTGGACCGAGCGCCATTACCAGTTCAGCGGCTACATCACGGGCTTCGACCCGTCGCCGCTCATCGAACGCCGCGAGGAGCTCCGTCGGGAGCTGGGATTCCGTGACGACGAGCGCGTCGTCATCGTCGCCGTTGGTGGGTCAGGCGTCGGTGAGGCGCTGCTCCGGCGGGTCGTCGCTGCGTGGCCGGACGCTCGCCGCCTCGTCAACGGGCTGCGGATGATCGTCGTCGCGGGGCCGCGAATCGACCCCGAAGGCCTGGGCGCGCCCGACGGCGTGGAGGTTCGAGCGTTCGTGCCGGATCTCTACCGGCATCTCGCAGCGTGCGACCTGGCGGTGGTGCAGGGTGGGCTCACGACGACGATGGAGCTGGTCGCGGCGCGTCGTCCGTTCCTGTACTTCCCGCTGCGCAACCATTTCGAGCAGAACCGCCATGTCCGGCACCGCCTCGAGCGCTACGGCGCCGGTCGCTGCATGGCATTCGACGAGTCGCCACCCGAGGTCATCGCGAGGGCGATCGCCGAGGAGATCGATCGGCCGGTCGACTACCGTCCGGTCGAGTCTGACGGGGCGGCAAGAGCGGCCGCGATCATCGCCGAGGTCCTCTGAGCGAGTAACGAAGCGCTCACCGCCGCGTTGACTGAGCAGGGAAACGCGGAGGTATCGAGGATGGTGCGCGACGTCGGCGAGCTGATCATGATCGGGCTGACGTTCGTGGCGGCCGTCGTTGGGTTTCTTGCGGCGCTCGTGGCGATCGGCGCGCTTCTGGCTCTCTATGGGCTGGCCGGCAACCCAGAGGCGCTGTCGGCCGCCGTCGGGCTGATCACCATCGTCGGCGGCCTTGGCATCTGGGTCCTCGTCACGGTCTGGGTCTACCGCATATTCCGTCGTCGCGTCCCGCGCGCATGGTACGAATCGCCGCCCGACGAGCCGACGCCCGCGGCCGTCCGTCGACCGTGGGACGAGGTCCTGACCGACGTTCGGCTCGCAGACACCCGGCTCGCTGCTCCTCGAAGCAACGCCGAACCTCCGGATCGAACCGACGACGAACTAGATCGTCGGTAGCGTCGCCCGGAGCACGCGGAGCGCGTTCCCGCCCAGGACCTTGCCGATCGTCTCCTCGTCGAGCCCTTCCTCGAGCAGGGCATCGGTCACGAGGGCCATCCCCGATGCGTCGAAGGGCACCGCGACACCGCCGTCGAAATCCGAGCCCAGGCCGACGTGGTCCGCCCCCGCGACGTCGACCGCGTAGGCGATCGACCGGGCGATCGACGCGACGTCGTCGCCGCCGCAGGCCGTGGGCCAGAACCCGATCCCCACGATGCCGCCCGTCGCGGCGATCCCCCGCAGCTGATCGTCGGTCAGATTCCTGGCGTTCTCGCAGACACCGCAGACGCCGGTGTGGGACGCCACGACCGGCCGAGTCGCGAGTGAGAGCACGTCGTCGATCGTCTGCGCCGACGAATGGGCAAGATCGACGAGCATCGACCGACCCTCGAGCTGCGCGACGAGCTCTCGCCCGAGCGCCGTCAACCCGCCCTTCTCGACCCCGTGGGCGGAGCCGGCGTAGGCGTTGTCGAAGAAGTGCGCCGGACCGACCATTCGAAACCCGGCAGCATCGATCGCGTCGAGGCCAGCCAGCTCCTCGCCCAGTGCGTGGGCACCCTCGATCGCGAGCAGGCCTCCCGTGAGTGCCGGCGTCTCCACCCGGCGGGCCAGGAACGCGTCCAGCTCCGAGGCGGAGCGGATGACCGTCAGGGCCCCCGCTGAGCGCTCGGCCGTTTCGTTGAGGTTGCGGGCCATGAGGAGCGCACGTGCCGTCAGGCTCCGCCACGTCCCGGGCGGCCAGCCACGCCCGAGCGCCAGGAACGTGATGTCGTCGGAGCGGTCGTCGTTGCGCTCGATGTTGAGATGCCGCGGCGACTTCGTCGCTACGCCGAAGACGGTCAGCGCCACATTGCCCTCGACGAGCCGCGGGACGTCGACATGGCCACGGGTCCCGCGGACCAGGAGGTCGCGGCCCCACAGGAGCGGGTCCGCGTGGAGATCCACCACCGTGGCCCGGGCGTGAACGTCGCGCGCGCGAGAGGAGACGACGTAGGGCGGCGACATCGCCACGGGGTTGAGGCGGCGCTCCGTTCGTGCGACGAGCGCCTGGCCGCCCGCCCGGGCCGCGAACGCACCGGCGACTGCTCCGGCGGTCGCGACCGCCGGAGCCACGAGACGCCGCTTCCTCACTGGGCCCCGGCCCGGACCTCATCGAGGAACGCGAGCGATCGGGCTTCGCGCTCCAGGGCGTGGCGGACGAACTCGCGCATCGCCGCCTCGACCTCGCGCTCCGTGTCCTCGGCCAGTCGCAGCGACGCGAGCGCCTCGATGTCCTGGCGCTGGTACGCCTTGAGCAGCTTCAGGGCGTCGAGCGAGAGCCCGGCGAGCTGATGGGACGGCCCGGGACAACGCTCGCAGACGACGCCGCCGGACGGCGGCCACCAGCGGTAGCGCTCGTCGGCCTCGAGCATCCGGTCGCATTCGGCGCAGCGATCCACCTCGGGGCGGACGCCGAGCTCGTCGGCGAGGTGCATCTCGAACCAGCGCGCGACGCGGTTCGGGGCCATCCCCGCGTCGAGCAGGCCGTAGGCGTGCTTGAGCAGCGTGTACACCGGCTCGGCGGCGTGGCGCTCCTCCAGCGACCGGTCCGCGAGCTCCGCGAGGTACCACGCCGTAGCGGCGCTCTCGAGCGAGTCGCGCAGGTTCAGCCAGGCGTGGCCGACGCTCACCTGGGTCACGACCTCGAACGTCCGCCCGCGGGCCAGCGCCACGTTCAGCTCGGCGAACGGCTCGAGGCTGCCACCGATCCGGGACGTCGGCCGGCGAATGCCCTTCGCGATCGCCTTGAGCTTGCCGGAGCCGGGCGTGATGAGCGTCAGGATCCGGTCGGCCTCGCCGAAGTCGAAGCGCGACAGGACGATCGCGTCCGTGGTGTAGCGGCGGGGGATCGGCACGGTCGCACGGTAGCACCGTTCGAAGCCGGGGTCGGGCAGGAAATGGCGCCGCAGCGGGGGACGCGTCCGCAGCGGCGCCTACCTCTTGATTCGTCGGGCGCGCTCGAACGGATCACCGGGCCGTTGGGGGTTCACAATCCGCGCGTGGTTACAACGAGGGCCATCCGACGCGACCAGATCGAGGACTGGCTTGCCATCGGCGTCGACGATCCCGCGAACGAGCGCATGGCCGACCGAATCCTCGCGTCCTGGGCGGACGGATCCGGCGGGCCCGCGCTGACGTTCGTCGCCCAGGACGAAGCCGGGACCCCGGTCGGGCGGCTGGCGTTCACGTACGGCCCGGTCGCGTCCTCGATGCCGGACGTCCACGAGGCGCTGGCCCTCGGGCTGTGGCTGCCGTGGGACGAGCGCGAGGCGGTCGAGATCGGACGTCGACTCGTGGTCGAGGGCATCGGTGCGCTTCCGTCGTCCGTGATCGCGCTCGACGCCTATGCCAACCCGGAGTACATGACCGGCAGCGACGTCCGGCGGGCGGTCTTCGAAGCCGCCGAGCTGCCACTGTTCCAGGAGAAGGAAGGCTTCCAATGGTCGCCGGAGACCTCCCCTCCTCCACCGGTCGAGCCTCGACTGACATACCGGTCAGTCGTCGAGGCCGGTCGGGACATCTACGCGCGGACGATGTCCGGCTGCACGGAGGGTTCGCTCGACCGGCAGGACCGCTACTACGCCGCGCTCGTGGGGCGCGACCTGTGGGGCCCCGAAATGCTGAACTTCCTCACCGACGACGACGCGGACGGATGGCTGCTCGGGTATGACTCCGGCGGCGACGTCGCGGGCTATGTCGCGATCGGCGGCTTCGGCGACGAGACGCGGGGCACGATCATCCATGTCGGCGTCCTGCCGGAGCATCGCGGCAACGGCTACATCGTCGAGCTGCTCCATGCCGGCAACGAAGCGTCGCTCAGGCGCCGCTTTGCGACCGTCGTGTCCGACGTCGACGTCGAGAACCCGCCGATGATGGCCGCGATGGAACGCGCCGGCCATCACGCGGCGGCGACGCGGTGGCACGTTCACCACTACCGATTGCAGCTGCGCCGCTAGACGATCACGCCCTTCCGCGACGATTAGGGAGCGACGCGTCATCGTTTCGATGGTCACGTCCCTCTCGCCGATGTTGAGTCGGCAACAGGCTACTCGCCGCTCGCATGTTTGCGGTAATGCGGCTACACTGGCCGCGATGGCAGCGGTGTCCCCCGACTTCGACCTTCAGACGCTGATCGCCGACACGGAAGCGGAGATCCTCCGCGTCGTCGGGTCACGGGCCGAGGACTCGACCGCCGGCGCGTACGAGATGATCCGCTACCACCTCGGGTTGGATCACGAGGACGCCCCTTCCGGCAAGCGAATCCGACCATTGCTCGGGCTCCTCGCCTACGCCTCGATCGCGGGCGACCACGCCGGGGCTTTGCCCGGCGCGGCGGCCGTCGAGCTCGGCCACAACTTCAGCCTCGTGCACGACGACATCGAGGATGGCGACCGGGAGCGGCGCCATCGGCCCACGCTCTGGGCGCTCCACGGCATTCCCCAGGCGATCAACGCCGGCGACATGCTGTTCTCGCTGTCCCGGATCGCGCTCCACCGGCTGACGGAGCTGGGCTTCAGCGACGCCAAGGTCCTCCGGCTGATGCGCCTCTACGACGAGACGTGCATCGCGCTCTGCGAGGGCCAGTACATCGACATCGCGACGAGCGAGTCGGACGAGCTGATGTCGGTCGACCTCTACTTCGACATGATTGGCCGCAAGACCGCTGCGCTGATCGCGGCCTCGATCGAAGCCGGCGCGTTGCTGGCGACCGATGACGACGTGATCGTCGCCCGGTACCGCGCCTTCGGCTGGGCGCTCGGGATCGCGTTTCAGCTCAACGACGACCTCCTCGGGATCTGGGGCGCGGAGCAGGCGACCGGCAAGGAGCCGACGGACATCGCCCGCCACAAGAAGACGCTGCCGGTGATCTACGCCTTCGAGCACGCGGGCCCCGAAGATCGCGAACGACTGCTGCGGCTGTACCGCAACGGGGATCTGTCCGCCGACGAGGTCGCGGAGATCGTCGCGATCCTCGAGCGCACCGGCGCGCGGGACTTCACCCGCGACCAGGCGCGCCGTTACCGGGATGAGGCGCTCGCGGAGCTGGACGCGGCCGGCGTGATCGACGGCCAGGCCCGCGAGCGGCTCGAGGGGATCATCGTTTCGGTGATCAGCGCCTAGTTCCGTCCGCGATCGCCGCTGGCCGCTGGCCGCGCGAGCACACGGCGACGGTTCCCCGCAGGATGGGGACGCTTCGATCGCACGGCGAGCATCGCCGCCATGACGGCTCGTCGGTCGAGCGGTGCCCGGACATCCGCGACGGAGGTAAGTGCGTGCGCTCGCACCACGAGCACACTCGTCGCGGAGTCGCGGTGACGCGCTAGCGGTCGCCGTCCTCGTCCGATTCCTGCTCGTCGCCGGACGGCGTCCGCACCACGAGCACCTTGCCGACCCGCCGGCCGTCGGTCGACTCGACGGTGAGCGTCAGCCCGTCGACCTCGACCCGGTCGCCCGGTGACGGGATCCCTCCGATCCGGTGATAGATCAGCCCGCCGACCGTGTCGTACTCGTCCTCGTCCTCGAGCCCGATCTGGGTGTCGAACAGCTCCGTCAGGTCATCGACGGACGCCCGGCCGTCGACCCGCGCCTCGTCGTCGGAGAGGCGAACGACCATCGGCTCCTCGGTGTCGTACTCGTCCTGGATCTCGCCGACGATCTCCTCGAGGAGGTCCTCGATCGTGACCAGGCCGGCCGTCCCGCCGTATTCGTCGAGGACGATCGCGATGTGGACCTTCCGGCGCTGGAATTCGTGGAGCAGGTCGTCGACGGTCATCGATTCGGGGATGTAGACCGGCGTCCGCAGCAGCGTCCGGATCTCCGGTCGCGGGCCGGATGCGGACCGCAGGAACGGCAGGAGGTCCTTGGCGTAGAGGATCCCGACGATCTCATCGACCGACTCCTCGTAGACCGGGACGCGGCTGTGGCCCTCCTCGACGAACGTCGAGATCGCCTCGTCGAACGTCGCGGTCGCGGGCATTGCCGCAATGTCGATGCGCGGGATCATCACCTCGTGGACGCGCCGGTCGCCGAGCTCGATGACCGCGTTGATCATCTGCTCCTCTTCGGCTTCGAGAACGCCCTGCTCGCCGCCCCGCTCGACGATGAGCCGCAGCTCCTCCGCGGTGATCCGCGCCTCCTCGGTCGCGCGCGCCCCGAACAGCCCGGCGATCGTCGACGTGATCCACGTCAGGAACCGGATCACCGGGCTCAGGGCCCGGGCAAGGAACTCGATCGGCAGCGAGAGCGCGATCGCGAACCGTTCGGGATGGGCGAGCGCGAGCGTCTTGGGAACGAGCTCCGCGAAGACGATCGTGAACAGCGCCAGGATGACCGTCACGATCACGAGCGCAAGGCCGTCGGCCGTGCCCTCCGCGACGCCCAGCCCGATCATGAACGTGGCGAGGCTGTCGGTGAGGCTGACCGCCGCGTACGCCGACGCGAAGAACCCGATGACCGTGAGACCCAGCTGGGAGACCGCGAGGAAGCGACCCGGCTCGTCGAGCAGGCGCCGAACGCGCCGGGCACCCGGCCGATCCTCCTCCACGAGCTGTTCGACCCGGCTGCGCCGGATGGACACGAGCGCGATCTCGGCAGCCACGAAGACCGCCTCGAGGAGCGTCAGCAGGAGGATGACGAGGAGCTCAGTCAACGGACGTCACCCGGAGCCATCCTCCGGCTGCGGTTTTGGCCTGGGCTCGCGGATGCGCGCCGGGACGCCAACGGCGAGCTTGCCCGCTGGGACGTCCTTCGTGACGACCGCGCCGGCGCCCGTCTTCGCGTCGTCCCCGAGCGTGATCGGTGCCCGGAGCATCGTGTCGACACCAAGAAAGACACGCTCGCCGACCGTCGTCCGGTGCTTCTTCTGGCCGTCGAAGTTCGCGGTGATCGTGCCCGCGCCGACGTTCGTCCCGGCGCCGAGATCGGCGTCGCCGAGATAGCTCACGTGGTGCTGCTTGACGCCTTCGCCGAGGCGGGCGTTCTTCAGCTCGGCGAAGTTGCCGACTTCGGCACCTTTCCCGACGACCGAGCCCGGCCGCAGGTGGCTGAACGGGCCGACGCGCGCGCCGTCCTCGACGGTCGACGACTCGACGATGCTGGCCCACACGACGCAATCGGCGCCGATCGCGCTGTCGAGGATCTGGCTGCCGGCACCGATCGTGGTTCCCTCCCCGACCGAGGTCGACCCGAGGAGGATGACGTTCGGTTCGATGGTGACGTCCGTCGCGAGCGTGACGGTCGCGTCGACGTATACCGTCGAGGGGTCGCGCATCGTGACGCCCTCGATCATGTGGGTCGCGTTGATGCGGGTCCGCATGTCCCACTCGGCCTGGGCGAGCTCCGCCCGATCGTTGATACCGAGCAGCCGTCCGTCGTCCTCGACGGTCAGGGCGACGACGACGCGGCCGTCCTCGCGGGCCAGCTCGATGAGCTCGGTCAGGTACAGCTCGCCGGTCTTCGGTGATGCCTTGAGCGAGCCGATCCGGCCCCTGAGCCACGCCGCGTCGAACGCATAGAGGCCGCTGTTGATCTCGGTGACCGAGAGCTCTTCCTCGGTGGCGTCCTTGCGCTCGACGATCCGGTCGACGATACCGGCTTCGTCCCGGACGACCCGGCCCAGGTTGCCGGGCTCCATGGCGTCGACGGCGATCAGCGCGATCGCCGCCTCGTCGAGGCGACGTTCCTCGAGCAGCTCACGGAGCAGCTCCGGCTCCATGAGCGGCACGTCGCCGCTGAGAATCAGCACCTCGTCAATCGCCGCTGGCAGCGCGGCGAGGGCAGACGCAACGGCGTCACCCGTCCCGCGCGGCTCGGGCTGGAGGGCGTAGTCGACCTCGTCGCCGAGCGCGTCGCGGACGGCGGCCGTCGCGGGCGAGGTCACCACGAGGGGGCGGCCGCCGGACGCTGCACGTGCGGCGTCGATCACGTAGGCCACCATCGGCCGCCCGCAGAGCTCGTGCAGCAGCTTCGGCGTTCGGGACTTCATCCTCGTCCCGAGGCCAGCCGCCAGGACGACGGCGGCGACGCGCGGATCGTCGCCGGTACTTGGGGGTGTCACGCGGGGCGACGCCGAATGCGCGTGGCCGGCCGGCGGGGTGATTGATTCATCTAGGTGGCCGCGATGGTATCGGACGCCGTCAATCAGCGCGACCACGCCGCGCGGCGAACCGGACCTTCATGTGTCGGAAAGCGCGTGGCGGATCTGGTCGGCGTGGTCGTGGCAGTGGACCGAGTACGTCTCGAGCCACTCCTGGACGCCGTACGCCCCCGAGTCGCTGTGCGTGCCCATCCGGGCCCACTCGTCCTCGGTCAGGCCGTGCAGGATCTGGGCCGTCGTCGCCCGGGCGGCGTCCACGGCGGCGAGCGCGGGCTCGATCGGGCGGTCCGCGTAGTGGAGGCGCCGGGCGAACTCGTCGCCGTCGTACGAAACGATCAGCGGCTCGTCCTCGGCGATGAGGCGGCGGAGGCGGATTGCCGAGGTCATCTCGCTGTCGGCGACGTGCTGGACGACCTCGCGCGGCGTCCAGCCGCCGTCTGCGGGCCGATGGTCGAGCTGGGCGTCGCTGAGACCCTCGACGGCCGCTCGCAGCACCGCAGGACCGGCCTCGTACTGGGCGACCATCGCCGCGCGTCGCTCGGGATCGATCGTCATCGCGCGATCGCGTCGATTTGGACCCGCCGGGCGATCGCCTCGATCTCGACGCGAGCTCCACGCGGCAACGCGCCGACCTGGAACGTGGACCGCGCGGGCGGCGGATCGGGCATGAACCGGATGTAGACGGCGTTGAATGCGTTGAAGTCGTTGATGTCGGCGAGGAAGCACGTCGTCTTCACGACGTCGTCGAAGCTCATCGCCGCAGCGTCGAGGACTGAGGCCAGGTTCTTCAGCGCCCGCTCGGCCTGCGCCTCGATGCCGTCGGCGAGCTCGCCGGTCGCCGGATCAATGCCGAGCTGGCCTGCACAGAACACCATGTCGCCGCTGCGGATCGCCTGGCTGTAGGCCCCGAGCGCGGCCGGTGCGCCCGAGGTCGAGATCGCCTGCCTGGTCATTCGGTCCTCCCGCGATTCGTCTCGATCGTCGTCGCCGCGATGAACGGCGCCCCCTCGCCGGGGATCGGCAGCTCCCCGCTCGCGGCCGCGGTCTGCACGACCTCCGCGGCGGCCGCCGCCTCCTCGAGCGAAGGATAGAGCGCCCAGAGCGTCGGGCCCGATCCCGAGAGGCCGATCGGCCGGTGAATCGTCCGCGTCAACGCTCGCCGGAGCGGGACGAGGCCCGGCACGACGGCCGCGGCGGCCGGCCACAGGTCGTTCGCCGAGGCGAGCACGCCGGCTCGCTCCAGGAGCGCCTGGACGCTCAACCCGGACCCGAACTCGCTCGCGAAGTGCTCCGAGGTTCGGCGCGCCACGCCGGGGCTGCCCATCGCGCCATCTGACCAGGCCGCGAACACCGCCGCGGTGTGGGCCGGCATGGACGGTGTCACGAGCAGCACGCCAGGCGGCGCGTGGGGCTGGCCGCCGTGAGCCGTGACGCCATGGAGTCGTGTGACTCGTTCGCCGCGGCCCTCGATGAGCGCCGCGCCGTCGACGAGAAAGAACGGGACATCGCTGCCGAGGCCGGCGGCGATCGAGACGCGCTGATCGTCGGGGACGTGTTCGCTCGCACCCCATGCGTCGAGGGCGGCGTCGATGGCCGCGGCGGCGTCGCTGCTCCCGCCCGCGAGGCCCGCCGCGACCGGGATCGCCTTCTCCAGCCGAGCGGCGAGCGGCGGGGCGGCGACGCGCGCACGTTCCGTCGCCGCGCGGGCCGCGCCGAACGCTTTGAGGACGAGGTTGTCAGCCGATGGGCCCGGATCGAACCCTTCGACGTGGAGGGTGTCCGCGCCGCTGCTCGCGACGGCGACGCTCAGCCGGTCCGCGAGACCCAGCGGCACCATGACCGAGTGGAGCGCGTGGTAGCCGTCGTCGCGGCGACCGACGACTGCGAGCGTCAGGTTCAGCTTTGCGGGAGCGAGTCGAATGACGGGCGCACCGCTGCTCATTCCGGCCGCCGTCCGCGCAGATCCGGCCCGATCTCCCCGAGCGCCTCGAGCAGCGCCAGCCACTCCCCCACCGCCAGAGTCTGCGGCCGCCGATCCGGCGCGATGCCGGCAGCCGCGAGCGCCGCATCGACGCGTTCCCGCTCCAGCGGGAGCTGCCGGGTCAGGACGTTGTGGAGCATCTTCCGCCGTTCGCGGAACGCCGCCTGGACGAGGCGCCAGAGCTCGTCCTCCGCCTCCGCGCTCGGCAGCCGGTCGTCCGCCGGGAACGGCTCGACGACGATGACGGCGCTGTCGACTGCCGGCGCGGGCTCGAACGCCGCCGGCGGGACCGTGAACGCGATCCGAACCTTCGCGTGGTACTGGACGAAGACCGAGAGGTAGCTCATCTGGCCGGGTGCCGCCGCAATCCGCTCGGCCACTTCCTTCTGGACCATCAGCACGAGGCGGTCCGGGCGCGGCATCTCGCCGAGCAGGCGGTGCAGGATGGGGCTGGTGATGTGGTACGGAAGGTTCGCGACGACATCGAACGGCGGCTCGACGACCCGGTTGAGGTCCTGATCAAGGGCGTCTCCCTGGATGAGCATCAACGTTCCGCCCTCGAGCGACGGCGCGAACTCCTCGGCGAGGAAGCCGGCAAGACCGCGGTCCAGCTCCACGGCGGTCACATGAGCGCCGGCTTCGAGCAGGCCGCGTGTCAGAAATCCCAGCCCGGGCCCGATTTCGAGGACGCCACGGCCTGGTTCGGGGGCAGCTTCGGCGAGGATCGCCTCGAGGACCTCCGGATCGACGAGAAAGTTCTGGGACATCGACGAGCGGGCTCGGAGACCGGCGGCTCGGAGCGTCCGCCGGACGGCCGCGGCGTCGACCCGCGGCGGCGCCGTCACCTGACGGCGACCCCGGGATCCTCGGCCCCGGCGGCGGCGCGGGCGAGCGGCAGGGACGGCCGGGCATCCAGATCGAGTCCCGCGAGGTCGCCGATCGCGAGCCGACGCGCCGCAGCGGCGCCGATCATCGCCCCGTTGTCCGTGCACAGCCCCGGCCGCGGCACGACGAGCGGCAGCCCCAGACCCGCAGCGCCCTCGGAAAGGCGCTGGCGGAGCGGCCCGTTCGCCGCCACCCCGCCCCCGAGCACGACCGAGCGCGCGCCGACCGCCTCGGCCGCTCGCAGCGTCTTCGTCGTCAGCACGTCGACGACGGAATCCTGGAAGCCCCAGGCGAGCTCGGCCGTTGCGCCATCGGAAAGGCGGGCGTCCGGATCGTCGGCGCGAAGCCCTTCGTCGGCCTTCGCCTGCTCGACCGTCCGTCGCGCGGCGGTCTTCAGGCCGGAGAACGAGAAGGCATACGAGTCGCCGAGCCAGGCCCGTGGGAACGCCGCGTCGTGGCGCGTCGCGGCCTCGGCCGCCCGCTGGATCGATGGTCCGCCCGGATACGGCAATCCAAGCAGCCGTCCGACCTTGTCGAATGCTTCGCCGGCCGCATCGTCCACGGTCTCGCCGAGCAGCCGGTACGTCAGGTGGTCGCGCATCTCGACGAGGAACGTGTGGCCGCCGCTCACGATCAAGGCGACGAGCGGGAAGATCGGCTCGTCGCGCTCCTCGCCGGGGTCGAGCAGCCAGGCGGCGTAGAGGTGGCCCTCGAGGTGGTTCACGCCGACGAGCGGCCGATCGTGGACGAACGCGAGCGACTTCGCGAAGTTGATCCCGACGAGCAGTGACCCGGCCAGGCCCGGCCCGTACGTCACCGCGACCGCATCGACGTCCTTGACCGTCGCTCCGGCCCCGTCAAGGGCCTCGTCGAGGACTGGCACGATCCAGCGAAGGTGGGCCCTGGCGGCGACTTCGGGCACGATGCCGCCGGTCGCCGCGTGGAGCGCGGTCTGGCTCGCCACGACGTTCGAGTGGATTCGACGGCCGTTCTCGACGAGCGCAACGCCGGTCTCGTCGCACGACGATTCGACGGCGAGAATCAGCGGCCCGCTCACGACGGGATCTCGGGCGTCGGCTGGGGTCCGGGAGCATCGTCGCTGGCACGCTCGTCCGGGCGGCTGGGTGCCGGGCTGGCGTCGAGGGCCGCCCGGAGCCGTTCGATGCGATCGCGGAACCGCGCCTCGCCGATCGGCTCCGTCGTCATGATCAGCGCGTCTTCGTTGTTGTCGCTGTAGTAGCGCGGCCGCAGCCCGACCGGCCGGAAGCCGTACTTCTCGTAGAGCCGCCGCGCCGCGATGTTCGATAGCCGGACCTCGAGCGTCGCCTCGCGCGCCTGCCGGGCGACGGCGAGATCGAGGAACGCGAGCAGCAGCCGCTCACCGATGCGCTGGCGGCGCCAGGCAGGATGGACCGCGAACGTCGTGATGTGGGCCTCGTCGACCATCAGCCACATCCCGCCGTAGGCCACGATCTCGCCGTCGATCCGGGCGACGAGGTAGCTCGCGAGGCGGTTGGTCTGGAGCTCGCTGCGGTAGGCGTTCGGCGGCCAGGGCGAGCTGAAACTGGCCAGCTCGATGCCGTGGACGGCGTCCAGGTCGTCGACCTGCATCTCGGAGATCACGAGCTTCACCGGGGGTCGCGCGACCATGCGACCTCCCCGGTAGTCGCCGCGACGCCGCGCGGCAGCGTGACGTATTCGGGCACGAGATGGGCGAGTTCGTCGCCGCTGCCGGCAGCGAGGCGCTCCGCTCCCAGCTTCAACAGCGCGGCCCCGAGGCCGCCTCGTGCCTCCTCGCCGCGGGCGGCGGCATCGTCAGGAGCGCGCCCGTCGAGGTCGACCGCAACGAGGACGTCACCGGGCGTCAACGCCGGCTCCGTGCCGCCCGCAAGCCGCTCCGGTCTGTCGCCACGGCGTACCGCGACGCGGTCGTTCGGCCCCGCCGGCAGCAGGAGGACGGTGGCCTTCTCGCCCGCCGCGGCAAGCAGCGCCTCGCCGGACGGCATGCCGGCGATCGGGATCGCGAGCGCGTGGGCCAGCCCCTTCGCCGTCGCGATTCCGACCCGCAGCCCGGTGAACGCACCGGGGCCGGTTCCAACGATGACGCCGCCGAGGTCCTGGAGACCGACCCCCCGGCGGCCGAGCACGGCCCGAATCCGAGGGAGCAGCTCCTCGCCGTGACGGTACCCGGCCGACCAGTCGTCCTCCGCTTCGAGGCGACCGGTTGAGTCGCCGAGCGCCACGACGGCGACGGAGGTCGAGGTGTCGATCGCGAGGAGGTGCCGACCGTCGGTCACGGCACGCCCTCGTCGAGATAGCGCTCGAACGAGGGATGGGCCGCGCGAAGCGTGATTTGCCGCGGCTCGGTACCGGTTCCGTCGATGACGACGTCGAGCCGCCGCTGCGGCAGCAGCTCGCCCATCCGCTCCGGCCACTCGACCAGGGTGACGCCGCTCGCCTGGCGGTCGTCGACGACGCCACCGGCGAGGGCATCGGCGCCATCCTCGAGGCGGTACAGGTCGACGTGGAAGAGCCGGAGGCGGCCCTCGTACTCGGACATCAGGATGAACGTCGGCGAGCTGATCGTGTCGGTGACGCCGAGACCCGCCCCGAACCCCTTGGCGAACTGCGTCTTGCCGGCACCGAGCTCGCCCCACAGGCACACGAGGTCGCCGGGCTCGGCGGCATTGGCAAGGGACGCGGCGAGGCGGCGAGTCGCCTCGGCGTCGTTCGTCGTCACCGAGTGTTCCAGGGCTGTCGAGGTCATTGCGGTCGAGCGTAGCCGATCCGGGCGCCACGGCCCGCCTGTCGGGCCCGAAGCCGCGCCGCGAGCGAGGTCAGCCGAACCGCTCGAGGTCCGCCAACGGAATCGCGACGGTGCCGGCGCCTTCGAACTGGACCCATCCGGATTCGAGGAAGGCGCCGTCCTGGAACCGCCGCAGCCCGGCGAGCCCGGCCCAGCGCCCTTCACGACCGGCGCGTTCGCCCGCCCGGACACGGACGAGATCCGGCGCGGGCGCCGGCAGCTGGACATTCGGCTCGTCGAACACGAGCGCCGGCGGATCCGTGACGATCGCGACGTCGCGGCCCGCCAGCGCCCCGAAGATCGCCGCGATCGGCCCCGCGATTCGGCGCCGGATCGCACCGTCGAGGACCAGCACCGCGAACGTCGGCAGCTTGTGGAGCGACGCCCGCTGGCGCGCCTCGGAGTTGAGGAAGTCGCGCCGCTCCTTGCCGGCGAGGCCGCCGACGACGACGCCCCGCAGGCCCATGGCCCGGGCCCGCGTGAGCGCCTCCGCGTCGACGCGCGAACCGATCACGAGGATCGTGCCCGCGAGGCCGACGTCGAGACTGCCCGGACGCAGGACCATCCCGGGCCCGCCGCCCTCGCCGACCTCGGCACCGATCGCGAGGACGCCCCGTGTCGGCTCGCCGAGCGCCTCGACGCCGCGGATGACCCGACCCTCGGCCCGCACGCCGATCCCGACCCCCGGCCGCACCTCGTGGACGACACCCGCGATCGGCGTGTCGATCGGTTCGGTGTGCTCCCCCGCCGCCATCCGCCACTGGCCATTGAGCTCGAACAGCAGCTCGCCGAGCGGCTTGTCGGAGCCGCGCCGGAGCGGGATCCCGGAGCCTGCCGTCGGCGACCAGCGATCGCCCGGCCTCGCGTCATCGGGAACCGAGCCGCCTCGGACGTCGACGAGCCGCGTATCGCGGACGCGGTCGATGATCCGCGAGCCCGGCACGAGCGTGTCGCCGGCGGCCACGAGCGGCCGGTCGCCGGGCCGCAGCCCGAACCGGACGTCGATCGGGCCGTCGACCACCTGGCGGCGCGGCACGAGGTTGAGGTCGGGGACGATCACGCGTCGGTCCTCATCGGTCCCGGGTGACCCAGAGCGAGTCCTGCCAGGCCTCGAGCAGCTCCCGCCGCCGCTCGGGACGATCCGGTAGCCGAAGCGGCACGTCGCGCAAGTCGAGCAGGAGCCCGCCCAAGCCGCCGGTCACCTCGACCGCGAACTTCTTGCCACGGCCGCCGAGGCGAACCGTATCGCGGAACTGGAGCTCCGCGGTGGCGTGCTCGCCGGGCGGCAGATCGACGAGCTCGAGCCCACCCGGGACGAGATCGAGCTGGCTCGTGCCGGCGTCCGCGCGGACGGTCACCCTGCCGGCCGACTTGCCGGCCCGGATGCCGCCCGGGATGACGACGCTTGCGAGCGGCGAGAGGAGGTCGTCGCCGATGTCGCCGAGCAGTTGCCGTCGCTCGCCGGCATCCGGGATGGAGCCGGCCGGTCCCAGCAGCCGGGCATGGTCGTAGGCGATCGAGATCGCTGCCGGCCGCCGGATGACGTCGGCGATGGCCAGTGCGATCGCCGGACCCGGCGCCACGGCCCACGCGCCGCCGGACGCGACGAGGAGGTCCGGCGGCGGGCCGGCCGACAGGTCCGGCGTCGCGGCGACCAGCGTCGCGAGCGCGGCTCGGGCCGCGGCAAGGCGGAGCCTGGCGCCATCACCGGACGCGTCGGACCACGGCGCGTAGCGCAGCTCTCGAAGCCGGTCCCGGAGTCGGTGGCGGTCGATCGACATCGTCGACCAGGGAAGGACCCGGTCGACCGCTTCGTCGCCCGGGTTGGGCGGGACAAGGCACGCGTCTGCGATCAGCGCGGCGTCGACCGCAGCGGGCGCGCCGCCGGTTCCCGGCGTCGCGACAGCACGCATCCCGCCCTCGAATCCGATGTCGATGACCTCGATGCGCCGATCGAGCGTGTCGGCCAGTGCCGCGGCGGCGCGAGCGATCGCCCTTCGGGCGTCGTCGCGCGGTGCCCGGACGTCGTCGAGCAGCTCGCGAAGCGGGAAGCCGGCCGGGTCGCCGGCGCTCGCGGGCGGTGCCAGGAGCACCTCGCCCTGGCGGTCGCCGTCCGTTGACTCGAACCGCGGCAGCTGGTCGGACATGGATCCGGCGAGCAGGATCGTGAGCTCCGGTCGTCGGACCGCGGCGGCCGCGACGAGCGCGGCGACATCGTCGATCGAGCGCCGTTCGTCCGGGCCGGGCGGCTCCCCGGCACCGAGGAGGACGGCATCGACGCCTGGATCCAGGATCGCGGTCGTCATCGCCAGCGGATCGCTGGAATCGGGACTGAGCGACGTGACCCGCCAGCCGGTCCGCCGGGCGGCTTCCGCGAGCGGCCGGGCCGCACGCTCGGAGCCCGCGACCGCGACGAGGCGCTGGGGTGGCGCGCTCCGGGCGATCAGCCGGGGAAGCTTCCGAGCCGCGTCGCGGCCGGCGAACCCGAGCGTCCCGGCTAGCTCGGGGTCCGCGCGCGACGAGCGGTCGAGCAGGACGCCGATGATCGCCTCGGCATCGATCGACGAGGGCATCGCGAGCGAGCCGATGAGTCGCCAGCGATGGCGGACGCGGGCGATGAGCGCCGCAGACGTGGTGGCGGCCCCGAGATCGAGGGCGAGAAAGGCGCGAGGGTCGCTCACGAGAGCAATGCTACCGGGCGCTGACGGTCATCGGCGGAGGACGGAGCCCTCGCCGATCCACGACAACGCGCCGGCCGGCGCCTCGATCGCGAACTGCCACTCCCCGCCCGGGTAGTAGCCGGGACACGCGCCCGGCTCGCAGAGGTCCATGGTGTGGCGATCCACGAAACGACCCGCCGCGTCGAAGAAGACGACGTCGAGCGGCATGAGCACCCGGTCCATGCCCATCCCGTGGCCGGTCGTCATCGTTCGGGGCAGGACGAACAACGCTCCGTCGAGCCCGCCGAGAGAAGCGACGTTTCGCAGCCCGTCCTGGTAGTCGACGCGGACCAGCCGAAGCTCCCGGGCATCGACGTCGACAGTCTCGATCTCGGATCCCCAGAACTCCGGCGGGATGTCGAATCGCGGCACGACCCAGAACGCGACGACGTCGGCGAGGAGTACAACGATCGCCAAGACGGCGATCAGCCGGGCGCTACGCGTCCCAGGTGACTTCTTCGTCGAGCTCCTCGAGCCTCGCGATCAGCTGCTCGATGCCGGCGTCGTCGGCGAGGATCTCGGACGCGCTCGCGAAGCCGCCGCCGAACAGGCCCTGGACCCCCGGGTCGAAGAACAGCATCGCGTTCGCGCCAAGCGGCCGATACGGCCGGCTCGCCTGCAGGAAGTGGACCGCCGGTCCAGTCAAGCCGCGGAGCTGGATCTCGCGGGCAACCTGCTCGACGAGCTCGTCACGTTGCTCCTCGGTCGGCTCGTAGGGGAGGCTCATGCGGCGCCGGGCCGCGAGCCGGTCGCCTCGCGGGCGGTCGCCGCCAATGCGCCTTCGAACGCCTGGTACGCCGCGGCGCCGCGCATCGCGAAGATCACGTTCTGGATCGTAGGCGATTTCGGGAGCTCGTCGCGCACCGCCTTGACGGTCACGAGTGCGGCCTCCTCGAGCGGAAACCCGCCCACGCCGGTTCCGAGCGCCGGGAAGGCGATGCTCGTGACCTCGTTCTCGCGGGCCCGCGCAAACGCGCTGCGAACGGCCGAATCGATGATCGCCGCCGTCGTCCGGCGGTCGCGGTCCAGCGAGACCGCGTGGATCACGAACCGGGCGGCGAGCGTGCCCGCCGGGGTCACGATCGCGCCGCCGATCGGAACGGGCGCCTGGCGGACGGCCGCGAACTCGATCGAGTCGCCGCCCGCGCGCTTGATCGCGCCGCCGACGCCCGTCGCCATCCACAGCGACAGGTTCGCGGCGTTCACGATCGCGTCGACCTCGAGGTCGCAGATGTCGCCATTCCAGAGTTCGATCTGAGCCAACGATCCTCCCCGGAAATGAGCGTGCGCACTCCGACCGCGCCGGCCGAGGCATCGTACACCCGGGGCAGCCGCCGAGAGGTTGCCGTGACGACCTCCCAGGAGTTGGTGGTGCGGGCCCGCGCCAGGTCCGCCGCGGTGATCCGCTCGTCGCCCTGCGCCCCGAGGAGGACGAACTCGTCGTCGACGCCGACGGGCTGCCCGGCGACGTCGGTGACGTCCGTGACGTCGACCATGACGGCGTCCATCGCGACGTTGCCGACGAGCGGCACCCGTTGTCCGCGGACGAGGGCCTCGGCCCGGTTCGAGAGCGACCGCGGCCAGCCGTCGCCGTAGCCCAACGGCAGGGTCGCGATCCGGCTCGGCCGGCCGGTCTCGAACGTGGGGCCGTACGAGATTCCGTGACCGGCCGGCAGATCGACCACGCGGACGGGTCGGGCGACGAGCGACATCGCGGGCCGCAGGCGTGAAGCCGCCGCGACGACCATCCCGGGCGACAGCTCGTCGGGAAGGAGGCCGTACGTCATCAGGCCCGGCCGCACCGCGTCGTACACGGGGATCTCCTGGGTCAGCAGTGCACCGCTCGCCGCGACGTGGCGACGCGGCACGTCGATGCCCGCGCCGTGGAGGGCCGCGAGCGCCGCTTCGTAGGCAGCCACCTGCGCAGCGGTGCGTTGGCGATCCTCGCTCGCCTGGAGGTGCGTCCAGACGCCCGACAGCCGGGCGCCGGGCGCCGCGGCGATCGCTGCTGCCGCGTCGACGACGCCGCCGACAGGGACGCCTCCGCGCCCCAGCCCTGTCTCCACCTCGAGCTCGATGTCGAGCGTGCCTTCACGATCGCGGGCGGCGGCGAGCAACGCGTGCAGCAACGCCGCGTCCCCGGCTGCGACGCCGACGGCGTGCTCAGCCGCAACACCGGCGAGCGACGGCGGAATCGGATAGAGAACGCTGATTCGACCCGGGATGCCGGCCGCCCGGAGCGCGATCGCCTCGTCGAGCGCGGCGACGCACAGCCCGTCGGCGCCCGCGGCGACGAGCGCCGACGCAACCGGCACCATGCCGTGGCCGTACGCATCTGCCTTGACGACCGGCTCCACGGAGATCCCGGGGCCGGCCAGCTCCCGGGCGAGCGAGAGATTCGAGGCGATCGCGTCGAGGTCGATCTCGAGCCAGGCGGTCCGCGGCAGCGGCGGGAGGCCCGCAGCGGCGAGGCGCTCTTCGATCCGGGGCCTGGCGTCCGGGCCGCCGGTCAGCGCGCGATCCCCGGCTCGCGACCGGTCGAGGCGTCAGCTGGATCGCCGCCCGCGGATCGCCCGTCTGACTGCTCGCGCGGCCCGAATCCCAGACGGCCGCCGCTCGCCTTGCGCTCCGCGATCGCCGCCAGCCGCTTGCGGGCGATCGCGATCGCGTCGGGCAGGTCGGACGCGAGCAGACCGGCGTCGCCGAGGCGCTCACGAACGGCGTCGCCCGCGAGACCGTGGAGATAGACGCCGAGTCGAGCCGCGGCGAACGGCTCCAGGCTCTGCGCCAGGAGCGATCCGATGGTCCCGCTCAGGACGTCGCCCGTGCCGCCGGACGCGAGCGCGGGGTTCTCGAACGGCGCGAGCGCGACCGACCCGTCGGGCGCGGCAACGACCGTCTTCGCTCCCTTGAGGACGACGACCTGGTTCCAGGTTACCGCCGCGTCGTGTGCGGCGGCCGCGCGCGCCGCGTCGTCGTCGACGAGGTCGCCGTCGTCGCCGGGCTCCGTTCCACTGCCCGCTCGCAGCCGTTGGAATTCGCCGGCATGGGGCGTCAGGACGGCCGGGCGACGATCGCCCTCCCACCACCGCTCCATCGTCGCGAGCGATCGCAGGGCCTCGGCGTCGAGGACGATCGGTGGTGCTGCCTCTTCGCCGGGCACGCCGAGCAGATCACGGACGAGCTCCGCTGTTGCCAGCCCGGGCCGGAGCCCCGGCCCGACCACGATCGCGTCGTGATCGTGGTCGAGGATCCGCGCGAGCGACGCCTCGGGGTCGACCTCCTCGAGGTCGTCCTCCGGGAGCGCCATCGTCGTCGCTTCGATGACCTTCGAGGCGAACAGCGGCTGGAGCGACTCCGGCACGGCCAGCGTGACGAGCCCGGCCCCGGCCCGGCCCGCCGCCCTGCAGACGAGCAGCGCAGCGCCCGCGTAGTCGATCGAACCCGCGATGACGAGCAGCTTGCCGAACGACCCCTTGTGGCCACGCTTCGGGCGCTCCGGCAACAGGCCCGCGGCGTGTGCGTCGTCGAGTGTCACGGCGCCCGGAACGGTCGCGGTGGCAGTCCCGCCGCCGGCGTCCTCGCGCCGGCCGAACCCGACGGGTCGCTCAGCCATCGCGCGTGCCGTCCGGCGCCGGGTCCGGCATCGGGCCGGACGCCAGGCGTCCGGCCTCGTCGTTCAGCTGCCGGAGCCGATCCATTCGCGCGAGCAACCGCCGCTCCCGGTCGTCGAGACGGGCCTCGATGTCCTCGGGGAAGACATACCGCCCGCCGGCCGTTCGGACGCCGAACGCGATCGCCACGGCGTAGTCCGCCTCGTGCGTGATCGAGACGGCGATCCGGACCATGCCGAGCTGGCGCGACCGTGCGTCGGCCCGACCGTGGAGCCGGACCGCCGGCTGTCCAGTCGGCAGCCGTTCGATCTCGATGTCGCGCCAGCCGATGCCGCGGACGCCCAGGCCGAGGACCTTGCTGACAGCCTCCTTCGCGGCCCATCGACCGGCGAACGTCTCGGGCCGATCCCGGACGTAGCGCTGCTCCGCCGGCGTCAGCACGCGTCGCGAGAACCGCGTGCCGAACTTGTCGAGGGCCGCCCGGATCCGGTCGACCTTGATGATGTCGATGCCCAGCTCTTCGAGCGCGATCCCGGCCTCGGCCGCTACCGAACCCACGGACGCGGTTGAGGCATCGAGCCCGGCCACGGGACCGCTACTCCACCGTGACGGACTTCGCGAGGTTCCGCGGCTGGTCGACGTCGGTCCCGCGTGCGATCGCGACCTCGTACGCGAACAGCTGCAGCGGGATCACCGCGAGCACCGGCGACAGCGCCTCGTGGGTGTCCGGCACCCAGCGCACGTCGTCGGCGAAGCGCTCGATCTGGGGATCGCCTTCGGTCGCGACCGCGATGACCTTCGCGTCGCGGGCCCGACCCTCCATCACGTTGCTGATGAGCTTGTCGTACACCGACGACCGGGTCGCGATCGCGACGAGCGGGCACTCCGCATCCAGCAGCGAGATCGGGCCATGCTTGAGCTCGCCGGCGGCATAGCCCTCGGCATGGACGTAGCTGATCTCCTTGAGCTTGAGCGCACCCTCAAGCGCCGTCGGGTACGTGTAGCCACGACCGACGAACATGAAGCCGCGGGAATTGACGTAGCGGCGAGCGAGGGCCGCGGCCGAAGACGCGGATGCGTCGATCGTCCGTTGCGCGGCACCCGGCAACGCATGCAGCGCATCGGAGAGCTCGCGCTCCAGGTCGCCCGGGAGCGATCCACGGATCTTCGCGATCGCAGCCGCGAGCACGACGAGCGTCGTGACCTGGGTGACGAACGTCTTCGATGCAGCGACCGCGATCTCGGGGCCGGCCTGGAGGAAGACGACCGCGTCGGCCTCGCGCGTGATCGCCGACCCGACCGTGTTCGTCACCGCGACGATCGGGCAGCCCTGCTCGCGGGCGTGGCGCGTCGGAGCGATCGTGTCGGCCGTCTCGCCGGACTGGGTGACCGCGATCACGAGCGTCGAGCCGTCGAGCGGCGGTGGCGAGTAGCGGAACTCCGATCCGACGGTGGCCCGCGACGGCAACCCCGTCCAGTCCTGGAGCGCCGCAGCCCCGACGAGCGACGCGTAGTACGCCGAGCCGCATGCGACCAGCTCGATCCGGGTCGCCGCCCGAATGGCGTCGACGATGGGGTCGAGCTCCTCGACCTGGATCGTCCCGCCGCGGGTGACCCGCCCCGCGAGCGACTGGCGGAGCGCTTCGGGCTGCTCGTGGATCTCCTTGAGCATGAAGTGGTCGTAGCCGCCCTTCTCGGCCGCTTCGGGCGTCCAGTCGACGATCGTCTCGTGACGCTCGCGAACGTTGCCATCGACATCGGTGACGACCACGCCGGTCGGCCGGACATCGGCGACGTCGCCCTCCTCGAGGTAGACGACGCGGTTCGTGTGGGCCAGGATCGCTGCGACGTCGCTCGCGATGAAGCTCTCCTCGCCGTGCAGCCCCACGACGAGCGGCACGTTCTCGCGGGCTCCGACGAGCCGGCTGATCTCGCCCTTGTGCATGACGACGAGCGCGTACGCGCCCTCGACCTGGCGGAGGGCCGCCCGCACGGCGTCGGCGAGGTCGCCCTGGTACGCCTCCTCGACGAGGTGCGCGACCGCCTCGGTGTCGGTCTCCGAAGTCAGCGTGTGGCCGCGCTCCACGAGGCCGTCGCGCAGCTCCCGGAAGTTCTCGATGATCCCGTTGTGGATGACCGTGATCTCGCCCGTGCAGTCCTGGTGGGGATGGGCATTGAGGTCGTTCGGGCGGCCATGGGTCGCCCACCGCGTGTGGGCAAGTCCGATCGCGGCGTGCGGCGTGCGGTCGGCGATCGCCGTCGTCAGGTTCGAAAGCTTGCCGGCCTTCTTCTCGACGAAGAGGTCACCGTCCTCGTCGACGAGGGCGATCCCTGCCGAGTCGTAGCCCCGATATTCGAGCCGTTTCAGGCCCTCGATGAGGATCGGCCCCGCCTCGCGGGGCCCGGTGTAGCCGACGATTCCGCACATCTTCCGGTCAGTCTCCTTCCGCTCCCGCGGCTTGGCACTGACCGCCGGGCAAGGTGGCGCCGAAGCGCCGCGTCAGTTTAGTCGCTCACCCGCGAGCGCCGCGATCGAGTCGGCCAGCTCCGACACGAGATCGGCATCCGGGCCCTCGACCATGACGCGCAGCGCAGGCTCCGTGCCGGACGGTCGAACGAGGATTCGGCCGCCCGCGCCGAGGCGCTGCTCCGCATCGTGGATCGCGCGTTGGAGGGCGAGATCGCCCTCCCACTGGTCCTTGTGACGCGCCTTCACCGCGCGCTGTTGCTGGGGCAGCAGCGCGATCCGGGCCGCGAGGTCGCTGATCGGCGCCGAGGTCCGGGTCATGACCCGCAGGATCTCGAGTGCCGTCACGATCCCGTCGCCCGACGTCGTGTGCTCGAGGACGATCACGTGGCCACTCTTCTCGCCACCGAGGCCAGCCCGGCTCACCTGCATGCCCTCGAGGATGTACTTGTCGCCGACGGGCGTTCGCACCACCCGGCCCCCGGCCGCCTCGAGCGCAGCCTGGAGGCCGCCGTTGCTGAGCACCGAGACGACCAGGGCCTTCTCGGGCAGCACGCCCCGCTGCAGCCGGTCCAGCGCGAGCACGCCCAGCACCTGGTCGCCGTCCACGACGTTGCCGCCGGCATCGACCGCCACGCAGCGATCGGCGTCGCCGTCGAGGGCGAACCCGACATCCGCCTTGCGCCTCGCGACCTCCTGGGCGAGCGACGCCGGCGCCGTCGCGCCCGACTCTACGTTGATGTTCACGCCATCGGGCTCGTTGTGGATGACCTCGACGGTCGCGCCGGTCGCCGCGAGAATCTCCGGGCCCACCATCCCGCCCGAGCCATTCGCGCAATCGAGCACGACCCGGAGGCCGCCGCCGTCGATGCCACGGGCGAGACCGAGGCGATGCTCGCGGTAACGGTCCAGCAGGCCGGGGTCGATGACCGCGCGGCCGATCTCATCGTTGGGGACGGAACCCAGCTCCTCGGTCCGCCAGATCAGCTGCTCGAGCTCGTCCTCGATCGCGTCCTCGAGCTTGAGGCCTGACGCGTCGAGGACCTTGAGGCCGTTGTCCTCGGCGGGGTTGTGGGAGGCGGAGACCATGATCCCGGCCGCGAACGTCCCCGAGCCCGCCAGGAACGCCAGCGCCGGGGTCGGGACGCAGCCGGCGACGTGGACGTCGACGCCGAGGCTCGTCGCCCCGGCCGTGATCGCCGACACGAACATGTCGCCTGACCGTCGCGTGTCCTGGCCGACGACGATCGCTGCCCCGCGACCCGCGAGCTTGTGAGCCGTGGCCCGGCCCAGGGCGTACGCCAGCGTCGGCTTGAGGTCGACGTTCGCAACACCGCGGATGCCGTCCGTCCCGAACAGTCGCGGCATTACGGCGCACCCGACGGTGCCGCGCTTGCGGCGGCTGCCTGGGTGACGGTCACGGTCACGGTGGGTGGGGTGATGCTCACGAGCGTCAACCCGACCGGCAGATTCGCAGCGAGCGTCACCTCGTGGATCCCCACTGCCAGACCACCGACCGGCGCGGAAAGGTTGAACGCCGCCGCATCCAGCCGGTCGAGATCCGCGAGTGATCCGCTGACGAGGGCAATCGCGTGCGTCTGGGAAAGGCTGTAGTCGAGGCCCGCCTCGATCCCGGATGGCACGATCCCGGCGTCGTAGCTGCGGCTGCCGGCAATCGGCCGGATCGTGACCGTCACCGTGACCTGGACGTCCGCGCCGCCGGCCGGCTGGACGCCGTCGGGGAGTGCCAGCGCGACACGCTGCACGACATCCGAGGTGGCGCCGCTGACCGAGACGGGATCCGTGGGCGCCTCGCTGAGCCCCAGGATCGCATCGGCCTCGCCTTCGACGGACACGATGAGCGGGTCGACAGCAATCCCAGCGACCTCGAACCCGGAGGCCGGCGTGCCGCTGACGACCGGCGTGACGGGCAGCGGTCTCGACTGCGCCTGGCGGAAGACCGCGATGCGGACATGGGCCGTGGCCGGCTCGACGTCGACGGGCGTGAGCCGGTTGCCGACCGCGTCGACCGGGATCAGCTCGACGTCGCGGTCGACGTCCAGGCCACTCGGCTCGATCGTCACGTTTGCCTGGACCTCGGTCACGAGGTCAACGACCGATGCGAGGCCGGTGATGCTGACCGTCTCGGGATCGACGATTGGTTCGCGGACGTCGAGACCCGGCGGCGTCTCGCTCGGGATGACGCGCACCGCGATCCCCGTCCGGGTTTTCAACGGGTCGAGCGTCACGCGAACGCTCGGCGGCTCCCACCGCACGACCTGGAACCGGGGATCGACCGATTCGACCTTGACCGGCACGAACGTTGGGCCCGCGTTCGGATCGACGTTGGCCAGGTCGACGGTCGCCCGGAAGCTCTGTGTCGTGGCTCGCGCGTTCGGGTCGTCGACCGTGAAGTACTGGATGCTCGTCACGGGCGGTAGATCCTCGGCCAGTGCCGCATCGGCGGGGGTGTTGAGCCGGTCGATCTCGATCGGGCTCGTGAACTCCTGGAACTGCTGCGAGACGACGAATCCGGCATAGAGCAGCGTCGCGAGCACGACCGCCGCCACCTTGAGAGGCCAGTTATGGGTGATGAGGCTGACGAGGCGCCTCACCGGGGGACGCGTGCCGTAGAGGTCGTCGGGCCGTCGTCGTCCGGACGGTTCGCGGCGGTCGCCGTCGGCGGCGTGCTCGACGCGCCTGAGCGGCGGCGCGGAACCAGCCGCGACAGATCCGAGAGCCGCGGGGCACGGCCGCCGGAGCCCGCCTCGCGTTCCTGGCGACGCCCGAACGGGCCGCGGCCGTCGCTCGGGGCGAGCAGTGATCGCACCGCCCGGGCGAGTTGCGGCTCGTTGAGATTGCGGACGATCCGGGCCCGCTCGACGAGGCTGATCTGACCGTTCTCCTCGGAGACGACGATCACCACCGCGTCGGTCTGCTCCGTGATGCCGAGGGCCGCGCGGTGGCGCGTCCCGAACCGCTCCGTGTGGACCGTCATCTCGGCGAGCGGCAGGAGGGCGCCGGCGGCGAGGACGACCTCGTCACGGATGATCACCGCGCCATCGTGGAGCGGCGTCCTCGGGGAGAAGATCGTTCGGAGCAGGTCGGCCGAGATGTCGGCGTGGATCATCACGCCCGTCTCGGCGACCTCCTCGAGGCCGGTGTCCCGTTCGAGCACGACCAGGGCACCGTGTCCGTCCGCCGAGAGCAGGGCCGCGGCGTGGGCGACCTCGTCGGCGACGTGCTCGACGGCGCGCTGCTCTGCCGGCGTGAACAGCCAGTTGAACGATCCCACCCGGCCGATCCGCTCGAGCGCCCGGCGGAGCTCGGGCTGGAAGACGACGACGAGCGCGAACAAGCCGACGACCGCGCCGGCCTGCAGGATCTGGGTGAGCAGCTGGAGCCCGAAGAATCGGGCGGCGGCGTACACGGCGAACAGGACGGTGACCCCGATGACGAGGCTGACGGCGCGAGTGCCGCGGATGAGGCTGAAAAGCCAGTAGATGAGGAGCGCCGTGATCCCGATGTCGATCAGCGAGTTCAGCTGGATCTGACTGAGGACCGATCCGAGGAGCTGCTCCATCTTCCCGTCAGTCTAGCATCGGGCCCTGTTTCCTCCGGCCGTGGTCGCGCTCGACATCGGCCCTCCGAGGTCAGGCACACAGCTCCTGGAGGCGAGGCTCGTCCGGCAGCTGGTCGGTCGCGATCGCGCACAGCCGCGCGCGCGTCCGCGTGTCGTCGCCGAGTTCGGCGAGTCGGCCGAGGAGCAACAGCTTGTCGACCGCGGGCGCGCGCCAGCCCCGCTCGAGGTACAGCTCGGTCAGCAGGACGTGGAGGTCGACGTCGGCCGGGGCGACGGCGAGTGCGAGATAACAGGCGTCGATCGCGGCGAACGAGCGGCCTTCGCGGCGATGGGCGGCGGCGGCGAGCAGGAGACCGTCGCGGGCCGCGGCGGCGTCACCCCCGGCCAGGGCCGCCTCGGCCGCCCGCCCGACGGCGAACGCGTCGATGGGCTCGGGCTCCGGCTCGGGCTCCGGCTCGGGCTCCGGCTCGGGCTCGGGTAGCGCTTCGGCGATCGGCTCCGGCGTGAGCTCGGGCGGGGGCTCTGGCGCGGTGGCTTCGCCAATGGGTTCGAGCTCGGGTTCGGCCTCCGCGACCGGCTCGGGTTCGCGTTCAATCTCCGGCTCCGGCGCCGCTTCGGCCTCGATCGCGGGTTCGAGCTCGACGCCGGGTTCGGACGCGGCGACGTCGACCGATTCGTCCTCGGCGACGTCCTCGATCGGCCGAGCCGCTGCCTCCACCGGCTCGGGCTCGGCGACCACGGACGCCGCGGCGGCAGTTGCAACGACCGGGGCCTCACTGACCGGAGGTTCGAGGACACGAAGCACCTGGGCTAGAGCACGGGCGGCCTGTTCGTCGCCGGACGACGCCCTGAGTCGTTCTGCGTACGCCTCGACCTGGCGCCGCCGCTCCCGCGACTCGGCCAGCTCGAGGGCCCGCCGGGCCGCGTCACTCGCCTCGGGCAGCCGCCCCGAACCGTCGAGGACGTCGGCGAGTCGGTCGAGCAGGATCGCGGCCTCCGCTCGCTTGCCGGCGGCCGCGAGAAGGTCGGCCCGTCCGCGCAGCGCCTGTTCGTCGCGCGGCGCCAACGCCACGGCGCGGCCGTAGGCGTCGAGCGCATCACCCGGCCTGCCCATCTTCACGAAGATGCCGCCGATCGCGCTGTACGGCAGTGCCCGATCCGGGGCGATCGCGGCCGCTTCGCTGTACGCGCCGATCGCCGCCTCGTAGCGGCCGCGGATCGACGCGACGTGGCCCCGTCGGAGTGCGTCCTTGTAGCGCTCGTACAGCGAGTTGCTCGGCGCCGGGCGCGGCGCCGGAGCCGGGCGCTTCGGCACATCAGCCACCGATCACCTCGACGAGCAGGGCCTTCTGGACGTGGAGCCGGTTCTCGGACTGGTCCCAGATGATGCTTCGAGGGCCATCCATCACCTCGGACGTGATCTCCTCGCCGCGATGGGCGGGAAGGCAGTGCATCGCGACCGCCTCGGGCCCCGCGGCGTCGAGCAGCGCGGCGTCGAGGCGATAGCCCTTGAAGGCGTCGCGACGCTCCTCGGTCTCCGCCTCCTGGCCCATCGACGTCCAGGCGTCGGTATAGACGACGTCGGCGCCGTCGACACCCTCGATCGGATCGGATGTGAACTCGAGGCGCCCGCCGGTCTCTGCCGCCAGCGCCCGTGCCCGCTCGACGATCGCCGTATTCGGCGCATAGCCCACCGGATGAGCCAGCCGAACCTCCATTCCGAGCATCGCGCCGAGCAGTGCGAGCGAGTGGTACACGTTGTTGCCGTCGCCGACGAATGCCAGCGTCAGACCGGAGAGGCGGCCGAACCGCTCGCGGATCGTGAACATGTCGGCCAGCGCCTGGCACGGGTGCTCCCGGAGCGTGAGACCGTTGATCACCGGGATCGACGACTGCTGTGCAAGCTCGACGACGACGGCGTGCGGCCCTGTGCGAGCGACGATCGCATCGACGAATCGCTCGAGGTTCCGGGCGACGTCGTGGACGCTCTCCCGGGCGCCCATGATCGTGTCCTCGGTCAGGTAGACCGCGTGGCCGCCGAGCTGGTTCATCCCGGCCTCGAACGTCACCCGCGTCCTGAGGCTCGGCTTCTGGAACAGCATCGCGAGCGTCCGGCCGGTGAGCGGCGGTTCGGCGTGGCGGCGATCGGCGACGTACTCACGCTTGAGCTCCGTGGCCCGCTCGAAGATCCGCAAGACTTCGTCGCGGCTCAGATCCGCGACCGACAGCAGGTCGCGGCCGCGGAGCGAGGCGGCGTCAGCGGCAACGTTCACGCGCTCACTCTAGCGGCCGATTGGCCCGCACGAGACCCGCCGACGGTCCGGAGGGCTAGCCCGCGTTCGTCAGGGGCCCAAGGTGAGGTGTCGCTGAGTGACCGAAGCGCGTGGTCGCCCCGTCCATGTTTGGCAAATGCGCGTCAGGTGAGCGTTAGGCGAGGGGTAGGGACCGTTGGACGCGAATCGGTGCATGGACATGCATGCGCCTTGCATGATCATCCGGCCTGCACACGACCGCGGTGAATGGTCATGCAGTCGGCTGGCCCGGAGGCATCGCGGCGCTGCCTAGTGATCAAGTGGCGAGCGTATGACGAAAACGGGGCCGGAACGAGGCCGAGAGGTGCCGCCTACCCTCCGGCGGCTCGCCGCGACCGGTAAGGAACTAGCGCTTCGTGTACTGCGGCGCCTTGCGGGCTCGCTTCAGGCCGTACTTCTTGCGCTCCTTCATCCGCGGATCGCGGGTGAGGAGGCCCGCCTGGCGAAGCGGTAGCCGGTTGGCGTCGGCGTCGACCTCGAGCAGGGCCCGGGCGATACCGTGGCGGATCGCGCCGGCCTGGCCGGTGACGCCACCGCCCTCGACCTTGATCATCGCGTTGAAGTGGCCCTCGGTGCCGGTGACGCGGAACGGCATCTTGACGTCCGACTCGTTCACGGCGTTGCCGAAGTGCTCCTCCAGGCTGCGGCCGTTCACGACGATCTCGCCCTCGCCCGGCAGCAGCCGAACGCGGGCGATCGCCGTCTTGCGACGACCGGTCCCGGAAAAGAAGGCGGGCGTGCTCATATCGAATCTCCTCAGGCGAGCGGCTCAGGCCGCTGGGCCTGATGGGGATGGTCGGCGCCGGCGTAGACCTTGAGCTTGCGGAGCTGCTGCACGCCGAGCGTCGTCCGGGGCAGCATGCCCTTCACGGCGCGGCGGATCACCTCTTCGGGTCGCCGCTCGAGCAGGTGGCCAAGCGTCTCCTGCTTCAGCCCCTGCGGATAGCCGCTGTGGCGGATGTACAGCTTGGACTCGCGCTTGTTCGCGCTGACCGCAATCCGCGAGGCGTTCAGGACGATCACATGGTCACCGGAGTCGAGGTTCGGCTGCCAGGTGGGCTTGTGCTTGCCCTCGAGGACGCGCGCAACCCGCGACGCAAGCCGCCCCAGCGTCTCGTCGGCGGCATCGACGACGTACCACCGCCGTTCGATCTCGCTCTCGCGTGCCGCGTAGGTCTTCGCGCTCATCAGCTTTCGTCCGTCTCCTGTTCCATCCGCTGCGTTGTCTTGCCGACCCGCCGCCCGAGGGCGATGCGCCGGAGGCTGAGCCCGTGCGCCGGGGCCGAAGCTCCGTCGAGGGCCGGGACCCGTGCGGCCAGCGCCGCCCGGACACCCGATTCGTCCATCTTCCCGCGACCGACCTCCAGGAGGACTGCCACGATCCGTCTCACCATCCCCCGCAGGAACGCGTCCGCCCGGACGTCGATCGTCACGAGCGATCCGCTCCTCCTGACCCGGACCGAGTGCACGGTCCGGACCGGGTTCTGGTCCGCCACCGCCCCGAAGGCCGAGAAGTCGTGCCGGCCCTCCAGGACCGACCCGGCCCGCGCCATCGCGGCGGTGTCGAGCGGGACCCGCACCCCGAGCGCCGTACGCTCGCGAAGCGGGCTCCGCGGCCCGTTCCAGACGGTGTAGCGGTATTCCCGGTACCGCGCCGCGGAGCGTGGGTGAAACCTCGCGGTGGTCCGCCGGACGTCCCGGATCGAGACGTCTACCGGGAGCAGCGCGTCGAGCGCCTTTCCCAGCTCCGCCGCCATGAGCCGCCCCGCGTAGGAGAAGGCGATCACCTGCCCCTCGGCGTGGACCCCGGCGTCGGTTCGGCCGGCCCCGTCGACCGGCTGGCGTTCCCCGCCCGTCAGGCGGGCCAGCGCGGCCTCGAGCTCACCCTGGACCGTGCGAGCTCCAGGTTGGACCTGGAAGCCGGCAAAGTCCGTGCCGTCGTATTCGACCCGTGCGCGGTAGCGCACGAGGGCCTCCTCTCGAAGGCCTTCAGACGAGTTCGATCTGGACGATCGGCGCGGCATCGCCGCGCCGGGCGCCGATCTTGACGATGCGGGTGTAGCCCGACGTCCGGTCGGCGTACTTGGGAGCGATCTCGTCGAACAGCTTGTTGACGACGAGCGGCTCGTTCGGCAGCGCCGCGACGATCGATCGCCGCGCCGCGAGGTCGTTCTGCTTGGCGAGCGTGATCATCCGCTCGACGTGGCCGCGGATCTCCTTGGCCTTTGCCTCCGTGGTTTGGACGCGCTCGTAGCGCAGGACCGAGACCGTCAGGTTCTTGTACAAAGCGAGCCGCGGGCCGGTCTTCCGGCTGAGCTTGCGGCCACCGATCCGGTGCGCCACGACCTACTCCTCGCCCTCATCGTCGTCGAAGGCCTCGCCCTCGGCGCCGTCCTCGAGCCCGTCGGACTCCGTCTCCGGGACGATGAACCCGCGCATGCGGAGGCGCTCCTTCATCTCGTCGAGCGACTTCTTGCCGAAGTTGCGCATCCGGAGAAGGTCGTCGTCCTTGAGCTGGAGCAGCTGGCCGACCTTGACGATGTTGTTGCGCTTCAGCGAGTTGTAGGCCCGCATCGGCAGGTCCAGCTCCTCGATCGGCATGTCGAGCATGTTCGGCGGCAGCTGGGCGACGCCGCCCGCGGCCTGCTCGCCGGGCACGGCGGCCATGCCGATCGACACGAACGGCCGGAACTGGTTGACGAGGATCTCGGCCGCGTGACTGAGCGCCTCCTCGGGCGTGATCGTCCCGTCCGTCTCGATCTCGATCGTGAGCTTGTCGTAGTTGGTCATCTGGCCGACGCGCATGCTCTCGACCCAGTAGTTGACCTTCCGCACCGGCGTGAAGATCGCGTCGATCGCGATGACACCGATCGGCAGCGCCTCGGCCCGCTCGGCGCCCAGGTAGCCGACGCCGCGCTCGACCGTGAGATCCATCTCGATCGTGACGTCGTCCGTGTCGATCGTCATGAGGACGAGCTCCGGGTTGACGATCTCGACGTCGGCCGACTCGGCGATGTCCGCCGCGGTCACCGCGCCCGCGCCGCTCTTGATCAGGCGGAGCTGGACCGGGTGCGACGCGAAGCTCTTCAGGCGAAGCTTCTTGACGTTCAGGACGATCTGGGTGACGTCTTCCTTGACACCCGGGATCGTCGAGAACTCCTGGTAGACGTCGCGGATCTGGATGCTCGTGACCGCGGCGCCATCGAGCGACGACAGCATCACCCGGCGGAGCGCGTTGCCGAGGGTCACGCCGTAGCCGGCCTGCAGGGGTCCGGCCTCGTACTTGGCGTACGTGCCGGCCTCTTCGACAGGCTCGATCTGCGGGTTCTCGAGTTCGATCATGAGCGGGCGTTACCTCGAGTAGTACTCGACCACGAGCTGCTCGTTGAGATCGAGCGGCATCTGGTCGCGGCTGGGGACGTCGGTCACGGTGCCGGACATCTTGGCCGCGTCGATCGACAGCCAGTTCGGCGCCTGGTGGTTCTTGAGGGTTTCCTTCGCGGTCTTGAACGGATCGCGGGCTCGGCGCGACTCGCGAACCTCGACCACGTCGCCCGGCTTGAGCTGGAACGACGGGATGTTGGTGGGGACGCCGTTCACTGCGAAGTGGCGATGGCCGACGAGCTGCCGGGCCTGCGCCCGCGAGGTCGCGAAGCCGCTTCGGAAGACGACGTTGTCGAGGCGCAGCTCGAGCGATCGCAGGAGCGCCTCGCCGGTGACGCCGGACTGCGTCGACGCGACCCGGTAGTAGTTCCGGAACTGTCGCTCCAGGACGCCGTAGACACGGCGGACCTTCTGCTTCTCGCGCAGCTGGAGGCCGTACTCACCAACCTTGCGGCGGCGAACGGCGTGCTGGCCGGGGGGCGACGGGCGCCGCTCGAACGAGCACTTCTTCGTGTAGCAGCGCGAGCCCTTCAGATAGAGCTTCGCGCCCTCCCGCCGGCAGAGGCGGCAAACGGATTCGGTGTATCGGGCCATGCGTTCCTGTCTCTGCTCAGACCCGGCGCCGCTTGGGGGCGCGGCAGCCGTTGTGCGGGATCGGGGTGATGTCGGTGATCGCGCTGACCTCGAGGCCGGCCGCCTGGAGCGACCGGATGGCCTGCTCGCGACCCGCGCCGGGGCCCTTGACGTAGACCTCGACCTGGCGCATGCCGTGCTCCATGGCCCGCTTCGCGGCGCCATCGGCCGACAGTGCGGCCGCGTACGGCGTGCTCTTGCGGGAGCCCTTGAAGCCGGCGACACCGGCGGAGCCCCAGCTGATCACGGCACCGTTCAGGTCCGTGATCGTGATGATCGTGTTGTTGAACGTGGCCTGGATGTGGACGTGGCCCTGGGGGACGTTCTTTCGTTCGCGACGGCGCTGCTTGACCGCCCGCTTTCGCTCAGCCATGCGTGTGCTCGACCCTCGTTACTTCTTGCGCCGAACGCCGACCGTCTTCTTCGGTCCGCGCCGCTGGCGAGCGTTCGTCTTGGTCCGCTGGCCGCGGACGGGCAGGTTGCGGCGATGCCGCACGCCCCGGTACGAGCCGATCTCGATGAGGCGCTTGATGTTCAGCGCCACCTCGCGCCGGAGGTCGCCTTCGACCTTGTAGCGGCGGTCGATCAACTCGCGAAGCCGGTTGACCTGCTCTTCGGTCAGGTCGCGGACTCGGGTGTCGGGGTTGACGTTCGTCTGGCTCAGGATCTTCTGCGACGTGGGCAGACCGATCCCGAAGATGTACGTGAGGGCGACTTCGACCCGCTTCTCGCGCGGGATGTCGACGCCGGCGATGCGTGCCATCGATTACCCCTGCCGCTGCTTGTGCTTCGGGTTGGTGCAGATGACCATCACGGTGCCATGGCGACGGATGACCTTGCAGTTGTCGCAGCGCGCCTTGACGGAGGCTCTGACTTTCAACGGTTCCTCGACTCGTGCTGAAGTGTGGTACGTGCCCGCAGGGGGTCTACTTCAATCGGTAGGTGATCCGGCCGCGCGAGAGGTCGTACGGCGACAGCTCGACTCGGACTCGGTCACCCGGCAGGATGCGGATGAAGTTCATCCGGAGCTTGCCGCTGATGTGGGCCAGGACGCGGTGGCCGTTCTCAAGCTCGACCGCGAACATCGTGTTGGGAAGCGGTTCGATGACCGTTCCTTCCACTTCGATCGCATCTCGCTTGGCCACTCGTCGGTGTTCCCTTTCTCACGATGAGTGCCGGTCCAGGCGGACCGACACACGAACGCGTAGCGTATCAAAATGAGCGTGGACCGGCAAATTTCGCATCAGACCGTCGTCAGGATCTGAGGACCCTGCTCCGTCACAGCGATGGTGTGCTCGAAATGAGCCGCGAGCGAGCCGTCGCTCGTCACGATCGTCCAGCCGTCGGGCTTGACCTCCACCTCGTGCCGGCCGAGCGTGAGCATCGGCTCGATCGCGAGGCAGATTCCGGGCTCCAGCTTCATGCCACGGCTACCGGTCCGGTAGTTCGGGACCTGCGGCTCCTGGTGCATCTCGGTGCCGATCCCGTGGCCGACGAACTGGCGAACGATCCCGTAGCCGCCCGGCCGGGCGACGTCCTCGATCGCGGCGGAGATGTCGCCGAGGTGGGCACCGGGCACGGCAGCCGCGATGCCCGCCATCATCGCCAGGCGCGTCGTGTCGATAAGTTCGCCGATCTCTGGCTTCGGCTCGCCGACGACGAACGTTCGGGCGCCGTCACCGTGCCAGCCGTCGTAGATCGCGCCCGCGTCGATCGAGACGATCTGACCGTCCCGGATCGAGCGCTCACCCGGGATGCCGTGGACGACCTCATCGTCGATCGAGATGCAGAGGCTGGCGGGGAACGGATTGCTCCGATGGCCGTAGCCCTTGAACGACGGGACTGCGCCCGAAGACCTGATGTGTTTCTCCGCGAGCCGGTCGAGGTGACCGGTCGTGACCCCGGGCTTCAGCTCGGCCTCGACGAGCGCGAGGACCTCGGCCACGATCCGGCCCGCCTGGCGCATCTTCTCGATCTCGCGGCGGGACTTGCGGGTCACCACGTCAGGCACCCACCCGGATCCGGTCGGCGGCGGCGATCACGTCGCGCGTGACGTCCTCGATCGACTGGCGGCCGTCGACCAAATCCAGGATTCCTCCGGCGCGGTAATGGTCGACGACTTCGGCGAGTGGCGGCAGTTGCTGTGCCATCCGGGCCCGAACGGTCGATTCCTCGTCGTCGGCCCGCTGCAGGAGCGGCGAGCCGTCGAGATCGCAGACACCCTCGCGCTTCGGCGGTTTCCAGAGCAGGTTGTAGACGTGGCCCTTTTCGGCGCAGATCCGGCGGTTCGCCATCCGGGCGACGACGTCCTCGATCGGGAGGTCGATGTAGATCGCGCCGGCGACGCGGCGGCCGGCTGCGGCGAGCGCCTCGTCGAGCGCCTGGGCCTGAACGCGCGTCCGAGGAAACCCGTCGAGGATCGCGCCATTCTGGGCGTCGGGCTGACTCAGCCGATCGAGGAAGACGCCGACGATCGTCGCGTCCGGCACCAGCTGGCCGCGGTTCATGTAGCGCTCGGCCTCGCGCCCGAGGCTCGTCCCCGCGGCCGCGGCCGCCCGCAGGAGATCGCCCGACGCCAGGATCGGCACACCGAGGTGCTCGGCAAGGAGCGGCGCCTGGGTCCCCTTCCCAGCCCCCGGCGGTCCGAGCAGAACGATCACCGTCATCGGAACTGACTCTCGACCCTAGTCGCCCGCCGGGCTGTGTCCGGCGCAGGGCGCCGCCGAGCACGCTCCCGCGCCCACGAGTGCGTGCGCGAGCGAGCGAGCGGAGAAGACGACGCGGCGATGGGCCGCCATGGCGGGTGACGTCAACGGATGAAGCCTTCGTAGTTGCGCATCAGGAGCTGCGCTTCGATCTGCTTCATGGTCTCGACGACGACGCTGACGACGATCAGGAGCCCGGTGCCGCCGAGGGCGATGCCGGTCAGCGACGGGATCAACAGCCCGATGACGGACGGCGCTGTGGCCACGATGCCGAGGAACAGGGCGCCCGCGATCGTGATCCGGGTCACGACCTTGGCCAGGTAGTCGGCGGTCGGGCGGCCCGGCCGGATGCCCGGGATGAACCCGCCGTTCTTCCGCAACTGTTCGGCAGTCTCATCGGGTTTGAACGTGAACGCCGTGTAGAAGTACGTGAACCCGACGGTCAGCAGGAAGTACAGGGTGACGTAGATCACGGATTGCGGGTTGAAGAACGAGACGATCGCCCGCGAGATGTTCGCGACGATCTCGACTTCCGAGTTCTGGAAGTACGACGCGATCTGCGACGGGAACAGGAGGATGCTGATCGCGAAGATGATCGGGATCACGCCGGCCTGGTTGACGCGGAGCGGGAGGAACGTCTGACCGCCCTGATACATGCGCCGGCCGCGGACGCGGCTGGCGTACTGGATCGGGATGCGGCGCTGGCCCTCCTGGATGTAGATGATCACGGCCACCGAGGCGATCGCCAGGATCGCGAAGCCGATGATCAGCGCGTAGTTCGGCGTCTGGAGGAAGCTGCCGACGGCCGCCGGGGCGCGGCTCACGATGCCGGCGAAGATGATGAAGCTGATGCCGTTGCCGATGCCCTTCTCGGTGATGAGCTCGCCGAGCCACATGAGCGCGACCGAGCCGGCGGTCAGCGTCGCGATCTGGGTCAGCGTCGCGCCGTTCGAGAGGTCGAACCCCGACGAGAGCACGTTCTGCGAGTTCAGCAGCGCGAGGAAGCCGTACGACTGCAGGATCGCCATCGGCACCGAGAGGTACCGGGTGTACTGGTTGATCTTGTTCCGGCCGTACTCACCCTCGCGGCTGAGCGCCTGGAGCGACGGGATGACGCCCGTCATCAGCTGCATGATGATCGAGGCGTTGATGTACGGGTTCACGCCGAGCGCGACCACGGAGAAGCTCGACAATCCGCCGCCCGACAGCAGATCCAGGACGCCGAAGAGGGCGTTGTTCTGGAAGAACTGCTCGAGCTGGGCGGCGTCGACACCCGGGACCGGCACGTGGGCCAGGAACCGGAAGACGACGAGGATGCCGAGGACGTAGAAGATCCGGCGCCGGATATCCGGCGCCCGGAACGCGTTCAGCAGCGACTCGAACACTTGTTACGCGTTCTCGTCGTCGGTGGCGTCTGCCTCGCCTGTGACTCTCTCGGCGGCCGGCTCATCCCCGGCCTCATCCGCCGTCTCGGAATCGGCGGCCGTGGCCGCGGGCTCGTCCTGTGCGGTGGCGTCCGCGTCCGAGGCGTCGGAGGCCGGCGCCGGTTCCTCGGTCGGGGCCTCCTCCGCGGCGGACTCCTCAGCGGCGGCCTCCTCATCGGGAGCCTCCTCAGCGGGGGCCTCCGTCGCTGCCTTGGCCGATGTCTTGCGGGCGCGGCCGGCGGGCTTCCCGGCAGCCCGCGTCTCCGGGGCGTCGGTCGCCTCGACCGGCGTTGCCGCCGGGGCCTCAGCCGAACCGTCGCCGTCGAGGCCCAGGGCCCTGGTCGCGGCCTTCGGGGTCTCGAGGACGCTGACGCTGCCGCCGGCGGCCTCGATCTTCTCGCGGGCCGACTTGGTGAACGCGTCCGCGACCACGAACAGCGCCACGTCGAGGTCGCCCGCGCCCAGGATCTTGAGTGGCTTCGTCATCGTTCGGACGAGACCGACTGCGCGGAGCACGTCCTGGTTGACGGTCAGCGGCGCAGCCTTCTTGCCTTTCGGCGCACCCGGCAGGTCGCCCGACTCGAACGCACCACGCTCCGCCGCCGCGGCGATCGCGCCGACGTTCACGACCTCGTAGTGGATCTTGAACCGGTTCTCGAAGCCGCGGAGCTTCGGGATCCGCATATGGAGCGGCGTCTGACCACCCTCGAACCAGGGCGGGATCGAGCCGCCGGCCCGAGCCTTCTGGCCCTTCGTGCCGCGGCCCGCCGTCTTGCCCTTGCCGGCGGCGATGCCTCGCCCGACGCGGGTCTTGCGGGTGTGCGAGCCGGGGGCCGGCCGCAAATCATGGAGCTTCATTCCTTGGTGTTCTCCTGGGCGGACTCCTCGGACCGATCGCTCGCGCGAGCGTCGCCTCGGTCCTCCGAGGTGTTGTGCGCGGTTTTCCGGGAAGCTTCGGTGCCGACTTCCTCGACCGAGACGAGGAACCGGACCTGGCGGACCATGCCGCGGGTCGCGTCGTTGTCGGGGATCTCGACCGTATCGCCGATCCGCTTCAGGCCGAGCGCTCGAATGGTCGCCCGGTTCCGGTGGATGTGGCTGATCGTGCTCCTGGTCTGCGTCACGCGGAGCTTACCGGCCATTGCCGGCCTCCGCGGTCGCTGTCGACTCCACTGCCGGCTGGCCGGCAATGCGGCTCACGAGACGGACGCCACGGCGGCGCCCGAGCTCCTCGGCGGAGTGCAGTCCCCGGAGGGCCTCGATCGTCGCCTGGGTCACGTTGACCGGGTTCGTCGACCCGTGGGTCTTGGCGAGGATGTCGCGGATGCCCGCAGCCTCGACGACCGCGCGCACGGCGCCGCCGGCGATCACGCCCGTTCCCTGGGAGGCCGGCTTCAGCATGATTCGCGAGGCCGAGAACACCTGGCGGACCTCGTGCGGAATCGTCGTCCCGACCATCGGGATCTTGATGAGGTTCTTCTTCGCGTCCTCGACGCCCTTGCGGATCGCCTCGGGTACCTCGCCGGCCTTGCCGAGGCCCGCACCGACGTGGCCCGCGCCGTCGCCGACGACGACGATCGCACTGAAGCTGAACCGCCGGCCGCCCTTGACGACCTTGGCGACGCGGTTGATCTGGACGACGCGCTCCTCGAGCGCGAGCTTGTTGGGATCGATCCGTGCCATCGGCTGCTCCTATCCGATCAGAAGTCGAGGCCGGCTTCGCGGGCGGCATCGGCGAGCGACTTGATCCGCCCGTGGTACCGGAACCCGGCTCGATCGAAGACGACGCGCTCGACGCCGGCGGACTTCGCCCGCTCAGCGACGAGCCTGCCGACGACCGCGGCCTCTTCCGTCTTCGTCTGCTTCGCGCCGCGAAGCTCCTTCTCGACGGTCGAGGCGGTCGCCAGCGTGCGCCCGGAGGCGTCGTCGATGACCTGCGCGTAGATGTGGCTGTTGCTGCGGAACACCGCGAGGCGCGGCCGCTCCGCGGATCCCTCCATCCGGAGGCGGATCCGTACGTGGCGCTTCTGTCGGGCGGCGCCGCGTGAGGCGACTCGCGTCATCGTGGTCGTTCCTTACTTGCTGCTGCGGTTACTTCTTGCCGCCGATCTTGCCGGCCTTGCCCGCCTTGCGGCGAACCTGCTCGCCGGCATACCGGACGCCCTTGCCCTTGTATGGCTCCGGCTTGCGCGTCGATCGAACGAGCGCGGCGACCTGGCCGACGAGCTCCTTGTCGATCCCGATGACCGCCAGGCGGGTCGGGTTCTCGAGCTCGAACGTGATTCCCTTGGGCGGATCGATCTCGACCGGGTGGCTGTAGCCCAGGTTCAGCTGGAGCTTCTCGCCCACCTTCGTCGCGCGATAGCCGACGCCGGTGATCTCGAGGCCCTTGCGATAGCCGTCGGTCACGCCGACGACCATGTTGTTCACGAGGGTCCGGGTCAGGCCGTGGAGCTGCTTGTGGACCTTCTGCTCGGTCGGTCGGGTGACGACGATCGAGCCGTCCTCCTGGCTCACCGCGATGTCCGGGTGGAGCTGACGGCTCAGCTGGCCCTTTGGACCCTTGACCGTGACGGTCCGTCCGTCGATCGACACGTCGACCCCGGACGGGATGGTGATGGGCAGGCGACCAATTCGCGACATCGTCTCGGCCTACCAGACGTACGCGAGGACTTCGCCGCCGAGCTCGGCCTTGCGGGCCTGCGCGCCGGTCATGATGCCCTGGCTCGTGCTGACGATGACGATGCCGAGGCCGCCGAGGACCCGCGGAATGTCGGTCTTGCGGGCGTAGACCCGCAGGCCGGGCTTGCTGATCCGCTTCAGGCCGGACACGACGGGCACCTTGCCGTCGACGTACTTGAGGGTCAGCCGCAGGACGAGCGTCGGGCCCTGCTGCTCTTCGCGGACGTCGGCGATGAAGCCCTCGTCCTTGAGGATCCGGGCGATCTCGCGCTTCGTCCGCGACGCGGGCACGACGACTTCGGTGTGCCGCGCCCGGGAGGCGTTGCGCACGCGGGTCAGCATGTCCGCGATCGGGTCGGAGATGTTCATCGTCTTCCTACCAGCTCGACTTCGTGACGCCGGGCAGCTCGCCCAGCAGGGCCCGCTCCCGGAAGCAGATCCGGCACAGCGCGAACCGCCGCATGTAGGCCCGCGACCGACCGCAGACGTAGCAGCGGTGGTAGGCGCGGACCGGGAACTTCGGCTTGCGGCTCGCCTTGGCGATCATCGACTTCTTGGCCATCAGTGCTCCTCCCCGCGCCTACGAGGCGAAGGGCATGCCGAGGAGCTCGAGCAGTCGCTTCGATTCCTCGTCGGTCTTCGCCGTCGTCACGATGCTGATCTCCAGCCCGCGGAGACGGTCCACCTTGTCGTACTCGATCTCGGGGAACGCGAGCTGCTCGCGCATCCCCAGGCTGAAGTTGCCGCGGCCGTCGAACGACTTGCCGGGCACACCGCGGAAGTCGCGGATGCGCGGCAGGGCGAGCGTCGTCAGCCGATCCAGGAAGTCCCACATCCGCTCGCCCCGGAGCGTCACCTTCGCGCCGACCGTGTTGCCGGTGCGGAGGCGGAACTGGGCGATCGAACGCTTGGCCTTCGTGACGATCGGCTTCTGGCCGGTGATCGTCGTCAGGTCGCCGACGGCGGCGTCGAGGGCCTTCGCGTTCGTCAGCGCCTCACCGAGGCCGACGTTCACGACGATCTTCGAGAGCCGCGGCACCTGCATCGGGTTCTTGTACTCGAACTGCTTGGTGAGGGCCGGCACGACGTCGGTCTTGTAGCGCTCGTGGAGACGGCTGGTCATGACCGCGCCTCCAGCTGCTCGCCGCAGTGGCGGCAGACCCGCACGCGACGCTTGTTGTCGAGCAGCTTGTGGGCGATGCGCGTCGGCTTGCCGCAGTGACTGCAGACGAGCATCACCTTGCCGATCGGCAACGGCTGGGGCAAATCGATGATGCCGCCCGGGTCGACCTTGGGCATGCCGCCGATCGACCCACCGGTCGAGCGCTGGCGCGCCTTCGTGTGGCGCTTGGCGATGTTGAGACCCTCGACGACGACCCCGACGGACGCGACCGGCGCTGCCTTCTGCCAGGCGCTGCCGTGCTTGGTCGAGGACTTCTTGAAGCCCTGCGGGTTGTGCACGACGCGCTCGACCGTGCCGCGCTTGCCGGCATCGCGGCCGACGAGCACGACGACCGTGTCGCCCTTGCGGATCTCGGGAACCTTCGTGGCGCGCGGTGGCGCCTGGTGGGCAGCCATCACAGCACCTCCGGAGCGAGCGAGACGATCTTCATGTAGTTGCGGTCACGAAGCTCGCGGGCGACCGGCCCGAAGATCCGCGTGCCGCGGGGATTGCCCTGGTTGTTGATGAGGACGGCCGCGTTCTCGTCGAAGCGGATGTAGCTTCCGTCGGGCCGGCCGTATTCCTTGGCGGTCCGGACGATGACCGCCCGGACGACGTCGCCCTTCTTCACGGCGGCGTTCGGAATCGCCTGCTTGACGCTGGCCACGATCACGTCGCCGACGCCGGCCGACGTCTTGAGCGAGCGGCCCATGACGCGAATGCACTGGATCGACCGCGCGCCGGTGTTGTCGGCGACGCGCAGCCGGGACTGGGGCTGGATCACGCCTGGCCGCCTTCGTCGTCGGACGACTCGTTTTGTGCTGCGTCCGGCCCCAGGCCGGCCGCGGCGTCCGCCGCGGTGGCGTCGGCATCGCGGCCGGCATCGGCCGCGTCGGCGGCGGCGCTCGTCGCGCCAGCCTCGTCCTCGGTCGAGTCATCGCGCGTCCGCCCTGGATGGGCCGCGGAGTGAATTGCCTCGGTGACCTCGGCCTCCTCGGACACGATGTCGCGCGGGCTGCCGTGACCGTGCTCGCCGGCCCGGGCCACGACCTCGACGAGACGCCAGCGCTTCGTTGCCGAGAGCGGCCGCGACTCCTCGATGAGGACCGTGTCGCCGACATGGGCGTCGTTGTCCTCGTCGTGGGCCTTGAACTTCGTGGTGAGGCGGATGACCCGCTTGTAGATCGGGTGGCGCGCGAGCCGCTCGACGGACACGACGATCGTCTTGTCCATCTTGTCGCTCACGACGCGGCCGACCTTGGTCTTCCGCTTGGTCTGCTGCACGGTGGTGCTTGCTCCGGTTGTCGTGGTTGCCATGTCGCCGCTCCTACGCCGTCTTGCCGAGCCCGCGCTCGCGCTGGACGGTCAGGATCCGGGCGATCGTCCGTCGGGTCTGGGGGATCGAGCTGTAGTCCTTGAGCTGGCGGGTCGAGAGCGCGAAGCGGGCCTGCCAGAGGTCCTGCTTGGCGTCCTTGAGCGCCTGGTCCAGCTCCGTATCGGAGAGGGCTCGCACCTTATCGATGTCCATCGCCCGCCTCCGTCACGTTGTCGCGCACGACGACCTTCGTCGCGACCGGCAGCTTGTGGCTCGCGAGGCGCATCGCCTCGACGGCCTCCGCTCGGCCCACGCCGGCCATCTCGAACAGGATCCGGCCGGGCTTGACGACCGCGACCCAGTGGTCGGGGGCGCCCTTGCCGGAACCCATCCGGGTCTCGGCCGGCTTCTTCGTCGCTGGCTTGTCGGGGAAGATCCGGATCCAGATCTTGCCGCCGCGCTTGACCGAGCGGGTCATCGCGCGTCGAGCGGCCTCGATCTGGCGGCTCGTGATCCAAGCCGGCTCCTGCGTCGCCAGGCCGTACTCGCCGAACGCGACCGTGTGGCCGCCCTTGGCGAGACCGGACATCCGGCCACGCATGACCTTGCGATGCTTCACGCGTCGCGGCATCAGCATGGTCAGACGCCTCCGCCCACGGCCGACTGGGCCGGCTGGGCATCGCGCGCGACCGTCCGCTCGGGAGCGATGTCGCCGCGATAGATCCAGACCTTGACGCCGATCCGGCCGTAGGTCGTATGGGCGTGGACCTGACCGTAGCTGATGTCCGCGCGGAGGGTCCCCAGCGGGATGCGACCTTCGCGGTCCCACTCGCGCCGGCCCATCTCGGAGCCGCCGAGGCGGCCCGCGACGGCGATCCGGACGCCCTTCGCGCCGGCCTTCATCGAGCGCTGGATCGCCTGCTTCATCGCCTTCTTGAACGCGATGCGGCGGGTCAGCTGCTGGGCGATGTTCATCGCCACGAGGTGGGCGTCGAGCTCCGGCTGGCGGATCTCCTTGATCTCCAACTTGACCCGGCGGTTCGTGAGCTTCCCGATCTGCTGGCGGAGGATCTCGACGTTCGTGCCACCCTTGCCGATCACGATCCCGGGCTTGGCCGTGTGGATCGTCACCGTCACGTGGTTGATGCCGCGCTCGATCTCGACGCCGGACACGCTCGCATTCGCGAGCCGCCGCTCGACGAGCTTGCGGATCGAGATGTCCTCCTTGACGAGGGCGGTGTATTCCTTGTCCGCGTACCACTTCGCGGTCCAGGTGCGCGAGACACCCAGGCGGAAGCCGTACGGATGGACCTTGCGACCCATAGCTCTAGGCCTCCTGATCCGCGACGACGATGGTGATGTGGGTCTGCCCCTTGTGGATCGGGAAGGCCCGACCCTGGGCACGAGGCTGCCAACGCTTGAGCGTCGGACCCTCGTTGGCCTGGGCCTCGACGACGACGAGGTCCTCGACCGACAGGTTGAAGTTGTTCTCTGCGTTCGCGGTGGCGCTCTTCAGCACCCGCTCGATGTCGCGAGCGGCGTGCTGCGGCATGAACCGGAGCAATGCCGTGGCCTCCTCGACCGGCCGGCCCCGGATCGTCGCTGCGACGAGGTTGGCCTTGCGGGTCGAGCCGCGGACGTACTTGGCAGTGGCGGACACGCGCACGATCGTCGGCTCCTACTTCAGCGCCGTCGACCGCTCGGTGTGCTTGCCGTGCCCGCGATACGTGCGGGTGTGGGCGAACTCACCCAGTCGGTGGCCGACCATGTTCTCGGTCACGTAGACCGGGATGTGCTTCTTGCCGTTGTAGACGGCGATCGTGTGGCCGATGAACGACGGGAAGATGACGGACGCCCGAGACCAGGTCTTGATGACCTTCTTCTCGTTGCGCCGATTCATCTCCTCGACCCGCCCCTGGAGGCGGAGTTCGATGTACGGCCCCTTCTTGATCGAACGGGACATGGTTCTCCTGCCTCCCCGCTACTTGCGATGACGCGATCGGACGATCAGTCGTCCGGTCGTCTTCGACCGCCGGGTGCGGTAGCCCATCGCGGGCTTGCCCCAGGGGGTCTTGGGCGGCATCCCCGTCGGGGACTTGCCCTCGCCACCGCCGTGCGGATGGTCGCGTGGGTTCATGACTACGCCGCGGACTTCGGGCCGCCGGCCCAGGTGTCGGGACCGACCGGCCTTGCCGAGGTTCTGATTCTCGTGATCGAGGTTGCTGACCTGGCCGATCGTCGCGATGCACTTGACGCTGACCCGGCGAACCTCGCCGGACGGCAGCCGGACCTGGGCGAGCTCGCCCTCCTTCGCGAGGAGCTGGGCCGACGTCCCCGCAGAGCGGACGATCTGGCCGCCGCGACCCGGCACGAGCTCGATGTTATGGATCGTCGTGCCGAGCGGGATCTTCATGATCGGCAGCGCGTTGCCGACGCGCGCCTCGGCGTCGGGACCGGCGACGACGACGTCACCGACCTTCAGGCCGTGGGGCAGGAGCATGTAGCGCTTCTCGCCGTCCCGGTAGTGCAGCAGGCCGATGCGGGCCGAGCGGTTCGGGTCGTATTCGATCGTGGCCAGGCGAGCCGGCACGCCGACCTTGTCGCGCTTGAAGTCGATCTTGCGATAGTGCTGCTTCTCGCCGCCGCCACGATGGCGAACGGTCAGCCGGCCGGCGTTGTTCCGGCCGGAGCCGCGCTTCTGCGCCTCGAGCAGCGGCTTGTGCGGCTTGTCGGTCGTGATCTCCTCGAACGTCGATCGGGTCATCTGGCGGAGGCCCGGCGACGTTGCCTTGTAGCTTCGCAGCGGCATCGTCAGACTCCCTCGAAGAACTCGATCTTCTGGCCGGCGGCCAGCGTCACGATCGCCTTGCGCCACGGCGTGGTGTAGCCGGTGATCCGGCCGCGCCGCGTCCCGCGCCGCTTCTCCTTGGCCTTCGTCGTCAGCACGTTGACGCTGACCACGGTGACCTTCTCCTTCGCGTAGAGCTCCTCGATCGCCGACTTGATCTGGATCTTGTTGGCGTCCTTGTGGACCGCGAAGGTGTACTTGCCGCGACTCGACTCGTCGATCGATTTCTCGCTGACGACCGGGCGGATGATGATGTCGGCGGCGGTCAGGGCGCTCACGCGTACACCTCTTCCATCCGGGCGAGAGCGGGCTGCTCGATGAGCACGACGTCCGCGCGGAGCAGGTCGACGACGTTCAGCGAGTCGGCGAGGATGACCTCGACGGACGGCAGGTTGCGGGCCGAGAGCTCCAGCTTCTCGTCGCGACCGGGCGCGACCACGAGGACGCGGCCGTTCGCCTCGAGCGCGCCGAGCACGCCGACGAGGTCGCGCGTCCTGACTTCCTCGAGCCCGAACGTGTCGATGACCTTGACGGCCTCGTCGCCGAGCTTCGCGGTGAGCGCGCCACGGAGCGCGAGGCGCTTCATCTTGCGCGGCAGGCGCTGCTCGTAGGAGCGCGGATGCGGCCCGAAGACCGCGCCGCCACCCTTGTAGTGAGGCGCGCTGCGCGAGCCCTGGCGGGCACGGCCGGTCCCCTTCTGGCGGTACGGCTTCGCGCCACCGCCGGCGACCTCGCCGCGGGTCTTCGTGTCGTGCGTCCCGAGCCGGCGGCCCGCGAGCTGCGCAGTCACGACCTGGTGCAGGACGGCCGCGTTGACCGGCGCGGCGAAGAGCACATCGGCGAGCTCCACGCTGCCGACGGACTTGCCCGTCCTGTCGTAGAGGGGTGCGTTCGGCATCGTCAGGCCTTCTTCACGAGGATCAGCGCGCCGCGGGCGCCAGGCAGCGACCCCTTGACGAGCAGCAGGTTGCGGTCGGCGTCCGCGCGGACGACCCGGACCTTCTTGATCGTGGCCTGGGCGTCGCCCATGTGGCCGGCCATCCGGACGCCCTTGTAAACGCGGCCGGGGGTCGTGCCCGGGCCGATCGAGCCGGGCTCGCGGTGGTGGTCGGACCCGTGCGACTTGGGGCCGCGCTTGAAGTGGTGGCGCTTGATGTGGCCCGCGAAGCCCTTGCCCTTGGAGACGCCCGTCACGTCGACGAGGTCCCCGTCGGCGAACACGTCGCCGATCGCCAGCTTCTGGCCGACCTCGTAGCCGTCGACGGAGTCCACCCGGAACTCGCGCAGGGTCTTCGAGAGGCCGCTGCCCTTGGGCAGGTCCTTCTGCTGGCCAGCGAGGGGCTTGGTGAGTTTCGTGGCGCCGTCCGCGCCGAGCTGCACGGCGTTGTAGCCGTCACGCTCGTCGGTGCGGAGCCGGGTCACCGTATTCGGTTCGATGGCCAGGACGCTGACGGCAACCATCGTGCCGTCGCCCTGGAACACCTGTGTGACACCGACCTTGCGGCCGATGAGTCCGATACTCATTGGTTCCCAATCACATCTTGATTTCGATGTCGACGCCCGCTGCGAGCGAGAGCCGCATCAACGCGTCGACCGTCTTCGAACTGGGGTCCAGGATGTCGACGAGCCGCTTGTGGGTCCGGATCTCGAACTGCTCCCGGCTGTCCTTGTCGATGAACGGCGACCGCAGGACCGTGAACTTCTCGATCCGGGTCGGCAGCGGAACTGGACCGACGACGTCCGCGCCGGTCCGCTGGGCCGTCTCGACGATCTGGGCCGCCGACTGATCGAGCAGTCGGTGGTCATAGGCCTTGAGGCGGATCCTGATCCGCTGCTTCGCCATCGCTCCGTCCCTACTCGGCGATGCTGACGATGGCGCCGGCGCCGACGGTCCGGCCGCCCTCGCGGATCGCGAAGCGCTGGCCGACCTCGAGGGCGATCGGGGTGATCAGCTCGACGGTCATCTCGACGTTGT
>DASUFO010000031.1:0-45010 GCA_036274475.1 Candidatus Limnocylindrales bacterium | reverse complement strand
CAACCCCGGCGCCCTCGGCATCGACTTCGTCGCCGACATGGTCAAGGACGACCTCGGTCCGAAGCTGACGACCCCGGCCTCGGACGACACAACCCAGCTGCCGTTTCGCATCGGTTCCGGTGAGTCCGCCACGACGATCGCCGCGAAGCTCGAGGACCAGGGTTTCATCACGGACCGCCGGGCGTTCGTCCTGCTCGCCGTCGAGCGCGGCCTGACCGATCAGCTCAAGACGGGCGAGTTCATCCTGCGCAAGTCGATGACGCCCGACGAGCTCGTGACGGCGCTCCTGAACCCGCCACCAGACCCGTTCGTCCAGATCGACCTCCGGACCGGTCTTCGCCTCGAGCAGATCACGGCCAAGCTCGAGACGATCGAGGGCCTCGAGATGGACCCGCACGATTTCTACGACGAGGCGAAGCACCCGACGCCAGAGCTCCTCGCCGACTACGACTGGCTCCAGCTGCCCGAAGGCGCGTCGCTCGAGGGCTACCTCTGGCCGGCGAACTATCGGGTCCTGCCCGACACCTCAGCGGACGAGCTGATTCGGCTGATGCTCGACCGGTTCAAGGAGGCAATCGGCGACCGGATGGACGTGCCCGAGGCGCGCGGACTGGACTTCTACGAGATCCTGACGCTGGCGTCGCTCGTGGAAAAAGAGGCCATCCTCAACGAAGAGAAGCCGCTGATTGCCGGCGTCTACCAGAACCGTCTCGATGGCAAGAACGGCCACACGCTGCTCCAGGCGGACCCGACCGTCATCTACGCGAACGACACGGTCCAGCTCGACGGGATGGCATTCGAGGACTGGAAGCAATACACCTTCGGCAAGGTCCCGGAGGGCGTCGGGCTCGCCGACGTCGAGCTGCCGCCGGAGCTCGAGGGCTACAACACGTACCGCAACGGGGGCCTGCCGCCGGGCCCGATCGCGACGCCGACGCTGTCGTCGATCGACGCCGCGCTGAACCCGGACACGAAGGACGGCTACGTGTTCTTCCTCGCGAAGAACGACGGCTCACAGGGGCACGCGTTCGCGAAAACGCTCGCCGAGCACGAGGCGAACATGAGCGAATACGGCTATCGCTGACGGTGGGGTCCGCATCGTTGTCTGAAGGCTGGCCCAGCCCGGCCGACTTCGCGCCGCCGCCCTCAGCCGAGGATCACGCGCGCTGGGCCGAGGCTGACGCGGCGGCCCGACCCGGGCGGCTGGAGCGACTCCGCGCCCGGTTCGAGGAGGCCGGCGTCGAGGCGTACTTCGGGACGCGCCGGGAGAACAGCCGCTACCTGACCGGCTTCGTGCTGGGCGATGGCGAGGAGAAGGTCGCCGGCCACTCGGGCCAGTTCCTCGTCGGGCAGGGCGAGGTCGTCGTGATCGCCGACTCGCGGTACCGGATCCAGGCCGCTCGCGAGGCGACGGGCGCGCGGGTCCAGGACGTCGGGTACGACCTGCCGGGGGCCTGGGCGGAGCTCGTCGCGTCGGCGGGCGCGAAGCGGGTCGCGGTTGAAGCCGGGTTCGTGTCGCACGCGCTCTGGCGCCGCCTGGAAGCGGCCGCTCCGGACGTCGAGCTCGTCCCGGTCGAGGGCTGGGTCGAGGCCGATCGGGCGATCAAGGAGCCGGCCGAGATCGAGCGGATCGCGGCGTCGTGTGCCGTCGCCGACCGGGCACTCGCCGCGCTGCTGCCGATGATCGTCCCGGGTGCGACCGAGCGATCGCTCGCGCTCGAGCTCGAATGGAAGCTGCGCCAGGGCGGCGCGGAAGCCGTCGCCTTCGACCCCACATGCCTCTTCGGTCCGAACGCGGCGATGCCCCACGGGGCGCCGTCGGACACGGCGCTCGAGCGGGGCGGTGTCGTCCTCTTCGACTTCGGTGCCCAGGTCGACGGCTACCGGAGCGACATGACGCGGACGCTGTTCGTCGGCGAACCGTCGGAGCGCGATCTCGCGGTGTACGAGCTCGTGGCAGCCGCCCAACGGGCTGCGATCGACCAGCTGACGGCGACGCTCGGCGCGGAGGTCGACCTGCCGACCGGTCGGGCCCTGGAAGCGCTGGCCAGAGGGGTCATCGAGGTCGACGGGCGATGGCCGGCATATCGGCACGGGCTCGGTCACGGGATCGGCCTTGCGACCCACGAGCTGCCGTCGCTCAGCCGAACAGCCGCCGAGGAGCCGCTGCCCTCGCCGACGGTGTTCAGCGTCGAGCCGGGTATCTACCTCGAGGGCGAGACGGGCGTCCGGATCGAGGACCTCGTGATGCTCGATGCCGGCGCCGGGCGCCTCGAACACCTGACGCACTTCCCGCGCGACGTGATCGTCGTCGGCGCCTGAGGCCGGCGAGGCCAGAGGCCGCGCTACAATCCGGAGCCACCACGGAACGTTGACCGCGCCCCGGCGCGCCCGACGGCCACTCCGCCGTCGCCCCACAGGAGCCCACGACCGACATGATCAGCACCGGCGAGTTGCGCAAGGGCGTCGCCATCGAGCTCGACGGGGAGCTCTGGCAGATCCTCGACTACCACCACATCAAGATGGGCCGCGGCTCGGCCCAGGTCCGGATCACGCTCCGGAACATCAAGCGCGGCCAGACGGTCGAGCGCAGCTTCCAGGCCGGGACGAAGTGGCCGCGAGCCTCGATGGAGCGCCGCCCCGTCCAGTTCTTGTACCGCGACGGCGACGATTTCCACTTCATGGACCTCGACACGTACGACCAGTTCGTCCTGACCGCCGCCCAGCTCGACGATGCGACGCCGTATCTCAAGGACGGGATGCAGGTCGACCGCACGAGCTATCAGGGCGAGACGATCGGGATCGAGCTCCCGGTCAGCGTCGACCTGAAGGTCGTCGACACGGAGCCCGGCTTCGCCGGCGACACCCAGACCGGCGCCCGAAAGCCGGCCACGACGGAGTCCGGCCTCGTCGTCCAGGTCCCGATCTTCGTCGAGACCGGCGACACGATCCGCGTCGACACCCGCACCGGCGAGTACCAGACGAGGGTCTGACGGGACGATGGCCAGCCGCGCCGGGATCGAAGCGCTCCTCGAGCTCATGGAGGAAGCGTTCCGCGGCGCCGGCATCGAGGAGTCGAACGAGAGCCAGGCGCTCCTCACGAACCTCGCGACCGTCACCGACGAACAGTGGCGGGGCCGCTTGCCGAATGTCGAGCGGACGATCGAATCGATCGCCAATCACGTCGGCGCCTGCAAGATCATGTACGACGACTACGCGTTCGGCGCCGGGACGCTTCAGTTCGGAACGCCGGAGGTCGAGCCGTACGCCGGAGGCGGCTCGCGCGAAGACGTCACCGCGTGGCTCGAGACGGCGCACCGCCGGCTCGCAGCGCACGTCGGGGAGCTGGCCGAGGACGCGGAGCTCGACAAGCCGAGGCTGACGAACTGGGGCGAGCTCCGGCCGACGCGCTGGATCGTCGGCGCGATGATCACCCACGACGCGTACCACGCCGGCGAGATCAACCACCTGCGCAGCCTCCAGGACGGCGACGACCGCTGGCGATACATCCAGCTGGGATTCGGCTGAGGGCCCGATCCGGCCGCCGCGCTACGCTGGCCGCGTGAGCGCGAACCCGCCACCCCGCTGGATGGTCGACATGAACAAGGCCGTGCTCCGGTTCGGCCTGAAGGTCGGCTCGCAGTACCTCCTGACGGTGCCGGGCCGGCGGAGCGGCGAACCGCGGAGCACGCCGATCTCGGTGGCGAGCGTCGACGGCCAGAGGTACATCGTCGCGGCGTTCGCCGACGCGCGTGGGTCGGCAACGTACGGGCGGCCGGGTCGGGGACGTTGACGCGTGGCCGCGAGAGCCAGAGCGTGTCGCTGAGCGAGGTTCCGGTCGGCGAGCGCGAGCCGATCCTGCGTGCCTTCCTCGAGCAGGTTCGCGGCGGCGTCCGATTCTTCGGTCGGCAGACGCCAGACGAGATCGTTGCCGGGGCCGCGCGCTACCCGGTGTTCCGGATTTCGAGCTGATCGGCCGCGCGACCGTGCGTTTTGGCGCCCTCGAGCGTGTTCTAGGTTGTGACGACCCACGTGGCGGCCATCGAACCGGCTGAGCTCGCCTATCAGCGGGCCTACGACGAGCACTGGTCCGACGTGTTCCGCTTTGCGCTGGCCTGGACAAACGACTGGGCCGCCGCCGAGGATCTCGCCCAGGACGCGTTCCTCCGGATGTGGAACCAGCGCAACCGCCTCGACTGGGATCAACCGGCGCTGCCATGGCTGCTCGTCACGACGCGGCGGCTGGCGACCGACCGGTTCCGCAGCCTCCGGCGGCGCCTCTCGCCACCATCCCCGCCCGAATCGCTGAGTGACGCTGTCCACGCCCGCTGGCTCGATGTCGCTGCGGCCATGGCGACGCTGTCGCCGCTCGAGCGCACCGCGCTCGTGATGACGGCGCTCCAGGGTGTCTCGTACGAAGAAGCGGGCGACATCCTCGGCACGACTGCCGGGGCGCTCCGCGCGGCCGTGAGCCGCGCCCGGACAAAGCTGGAGGACGCGTGATGAGTCCCAATCGCGCGGACCGACTCCTCGGTGAGTGGTCAGCCGTCGCGAGTACCGCGAAGCCGCCCGCGTCGCCGGAACGTGCGCTTCGAGGTCGCGCGGGCGGGCTCGGGTTCAGCCTGATCGGCGTCGGGCTGCTCGCGCTGGCCCTCGTGGTGGGCCTGGCGTGGCTCAGTGGCCGCGACGAACGGCCGAATGTCGGCGATACCAGCCCACCCTCGTCGAGCGCCGCGCCAACGCCTGCGCCATCACCATCAGCGCCGGCCTCGCCCGCGTCGCCGCCCGTGCCCTCGTCGACGCCCGAGGTTTCGCCGACTCCCAGCCCGACACTGAATCCGTGCATCCACCTCGCCGCGCCGCTCGAATGGGAGGGGGCTGCCGGGCAGCGGATCGCGCACGTCACGCTGGTCAACCGCAATGACGGCGACTGCCTCATCGGCGAGTTCGAGCGGGTGCAGTACGTCGACGGAGCGAACAGGCCGCTGATCGAAGGTCCGGCCGCTCCCGGCTTCCTGACGATCCCCGCCAACAGCAGTGTCTCGACACTCGTCGAAGTCGGGAACTACTGCGGCCCCGAACCCCAGCAGCCCGTCGGGATCATCTTCGTCTACAAGACCGGCGGCATCCTCCTGGTCGGATCGCCCGAAGACCAGGCGGACCTGTCGGTCCCGCCGTGCAACGGGCAGAACGCGCCCGCGACGATCCAGATGCAGCCATGGGCGCCCTCCGGCGGGTGAGCGGGGTGGGGCGATCCTGGCTGTCCTTCGTCGCCGAGCTGGTCGTGCTATGCCTGCTCGCGGGCTGCATGGCGGCCCCGACCGCCCGCCAGCGGCCGCCGGCGCCCGGCGCCACCCCGGATCGCGAGCCCGCGATCGCCGCCACGCCCCGTCCGACGCCGACCGTCGTCCGCTCCCCGATGCCGTCTCGCACCCAGCTCATCGGTCAGCGGCTGGTCGTCGCGATGGACGGGACCACGACACCGAGCTCCGGACTGCTGGGCCGGATCCGTCGGGGAGAGGTCGGCGGCGTGATCCTGTTCGGGCGAAACGTGACGACGGCAGCAGCGCTCAAGACGCTCACGGCGAAGCTCCAGGCGGCGGCGAGGATCGGCGGCCAGCCACGACTGCTGATCGCCGTCGACCAGGAGGGCGGGTCGATCAAGCGAATCGCGTGGGCGCCGCCCACACTGTCGCCGCCCCAGATGGGCGATGACGGCCGGGCGAGCACGGCCCGATCCCAGGGGGCCGCGACCGGGAAGGCCCTCATGGGTCTGGGCATCAACGTCGATCTCGCCCCCGTCGCCGACGTCCCGGCCTCGACGTCCTCGTTCCTCTACAAGCAGGGCCGGACGTTCTCGTTCAGCGACGACACGACCGCGTCGCTCGCAACGGCCTTCGCCGGCGGCCTCGAGTCCGAAGGCGTCGACCCCACGATGAAGCACTTCCCGGGCCTCGGCCTTGCGACCGCGAACACCGACACGAGCGTCGTGACGATCTCGGCCTCGAAGGCGGCGCTCGCGCCCGGACTGAAGCCGTACGCGGCGGCGATCCCGGGTGGGTTGCCGATCGTCATGCTCTCCAACGCCACGTACACGGCGTACGACGCGACGAACGCGGCGGGCTGGTCGAGCGCGGTCGTCACCGGCCTGCTCCGCTCCCAGCTCGGGTTCGACGGCGTGACGATGACCGATTCGCTCGACGGCACCGCTCATGCCCGCGGCGTCTCGACGGCGTCGCTCGCGCTCAAGGCAGCGCGCGCCGGCACGGACCTGATCCTGCTCACGGGCTCCGAGGCGACGAGCAGTCGTGTGTTCGATGCGCTCTACGCCGCAGCGAAGGCGGGCACGCTGTCGCGGACGCAGCTGAGGAGCTCGTACGACCGGATCGAGGCGGTGAAGGCCGGTCTCTGAGATCGGCCGCGAACCCGCGGGGCCCCCGCCCTCGATACCATGGCGGTCGTGAGCGACCGCGCGATGCTCCCGGGCTGGGACGCGACGCCCGACGACGACGCGACCGACGTCGCGCCCGGCCCGATGCCGGCGCCCTCCCGCACGCCCCCCGGCACGTTCGGCTTGACGATCCTCGCGGTCAGCGAGGTCGCGCGCGCCGTTCGAGAGGCCGTCCGCGCGGACGACCGGCTCCGGGACGTCTGGGTCGAGGGCGAAGTGGGACGCGTGACCGTCAGCTCCGCCGGCCACGCCTACTTCTCGATCAAGGACGAACGCAGCGCGCTGCAATGCGTCTGGTTCCGGGACGAACGGGTTCGGTCGGCGTTCCAGCCGCAGGCCGGGCTGCGAATCGTGGTTCACGGCCGGGTCGACCTCTTCGAGCCACAGGGCGCGCTCCAGCTGTACGTCGAATCGATTCAGCCGGCGGGATTCGGCGACCTTGCCCTCCGGTTCGAGGCCCTGAAGGCGAAGCTGACCCAGGAGGGCCTGTTCGATTCGGCCCGCAAGCGGCCGATCCCGACGCGGCCGACGACGATCGCGGTCATCACGAGCCCGACCGGCGTCGTCTGGCGTGACATCGGCCACGTCCTCGCCCGCCGCTGGCCGCTGACCCGGGTCGTCCTCGTCGCGTGCCAGGTCCAGGGTGAAGAGGCGCCCGCAAGCATCGTGTCGGCGTTCCGGCGCCTCGAACGCTGGCTCGAGCAGCTCCGAGCCGATGGCCTCGACGCGGACTCGCCGCAGGTCACGATCCTCGCCCGGGGCGGTGGCAGCCTCGAGGACCTGTGGTCGTTCAATGACGAGCGGGTCGTTCGGGCGGTCGTCGGCCATTCACTCCCGGTCGTCTGTGGCGTCGGTCACGAGGTCGATGTGACGCTCGCCGACTTCGCGGCGGACGTCCGGGCCCCGACCCCATCGGCCGCGGCGGAGCTCGTCGTCCCGGACCGGGCGGAGTGGGAGAAGGCGTTCCGGCGGGCCGCCGACCGGATCGCGACGGCTGCCGGGCGGCGACTGGACGCGTCCCGTCGCGAGCTCAACGAGGAGTCGCGGGCGCTCGCACGCCTCGACCCGCTGGCCCAGCTCGCGAGCTCCAGGGAGCGCGTCGGGTTGCTGCTGGACCGCGCGGTTCGGAGCGCCGACCGGGCGCTCAGCAGTCGGCGCGCGGCCCTCGACGGCGCGACCGTCGCGCTGCCCCAGCTCGCATCGGGCCGCCTGGCCGCCGCCAGAACGAGCCTGGATACCGCGACGGCCGCGCTGGCGGTCCTGGACCCGCAGCGGACGCTCGACCGGGGGTACGCGATCGTCCGCCGAACGGCCGACGAGGCGATCGTCCGGCGGCCGGCCGAGGCACCAGCCCACACGAAGCTCCGAATCCGGGTCGCCGAGGGCGACCTCGACGCGACGGTCGACTGATGGATCTCGCCGCGTTCCTGGCCCTAGCGATCGTCGCGGGCGCCGTCGCGGTCCTCGGGTTCGGCCTTGGTATGCTCGTGGCACCCCGGATCGGAAGCTGGGCCGGTCGCGACGACGAGGAGTCAGGTGACGACGGATCAGGCTGAGCGCGCCGGCGCCGACATCGAATCGCTCTCGTTCGACGCTGCGTTCGCGGAGCTCCGGCAGGCGATCGAGGAGCTGGAGGCGGGCGGCCTCGCCCTCGAGGAGACGATTCGCCGGACGGAGCGAGCCGTTGCGCTCCAGCGCCACTGCGAGAAGCTGCTCAGCGAGGCGGAGCTTCGGGTGAAGCAGCTCGTCGCTCGACCAGGGGGCGGCCTCGAGGCCCGCGAGATCGCCGCGGACGACGCCGCCGAGGGCTGACTCGGCGCCGCCGCGAGCTTTACGCCCCGGCCGGCGTCACGTTGTGGTTGAACCGGAAGACGTTGTCCGCGTCGTAGCGCGCCTTGACCCGGCGCAGCCGCTCGAAGCGCTCGTCGCCGAACGCCGCGCGAACGCGTTCGGCCGGTTCGTCGGCCTGCGCATAGTTGCCGTAGCCCGCGCCGCTGTACGACGACGTCTTGAATGAATCGGCCGCGCGGCGGACCCAGCCGATGTTCGCCGCGTCGTGTGCTGGGTCTTCCCAGATGCCCAGCGCCGACGCGTTCCAGCGCGCCTCGCGTTGGCCGAACGCGGCTCCGCCCTCCGGCTCCTGGCGGGCCCGGCCGGTGATCGCCTCCAGCAGCAGGAACGAGTGGCCGGGCGGCGTGTCGTGCGCTGCGGCCACGATCGCGTCGATCGCGGGCTCATCCATCTCACGCAGGAAATGGCCCTTCCAGTAGTGGCGCAGGCCGAACGGCAGGATGCCAGTCCGCGATTGAACTTCGGGATACGTGACTGGCCGGAACGCTCCCGTGACGCCCGGGAGAGCCCGCAGGTCACGCAGGGGCTCGACGGCCCGCTCCGCATCGGCGGCTGAGCCCTGGAACGTGAGATTGATCGAGAAGACAAGCGGATCGACCGCTGGATCCGGTTCCCGGTCGGGCGGCGCGTCGTAGCCCGGGCCGGCCATAAGCAGGTTGAGCTCGTCGGGCAGGCCGTGGGCCAGTGCCGAGGCGGCCTCGAGCGCCTGCCTCAGGTGAGCGACCGGGACAGCAAGCCTGAGGAACTGCAGCTCGCCCAGCGGCTGCAGCCGATAGGCGAATTCGGTGACGATGCCGAAGTTGCCGCCGCCGCCGCGCAGGGCCCACAGCAGCTCTGGATCGCCGCCTTCGCCGGCTCGGACGACCGTGCCGTCGGCGATCACGACCTCCGCGCCGATCAGCGTGTCGCACGTGAATCCGCCCGTGCCCATCAGGTAGCCGATCCCGCCGGTCAGCGTCAGGCCGGCGATCCCGGTGTCCACGAACGTTCCGCCGGTCGTAGCCAGCCCATGTGCCGTCGTGGCCGTGTCCACGTCCAACCACTGGCTGCCGCCCTCCGCCTCCGCGACGCGGCGCTCCGGGTCGACCCGGACCGCCCGCATGTGACGCAGGTCGACGACGAGCGCGCCATCGGCGACGCAATGCCCGGCGACGCTGTGGCCGCCGCCTCGAATCGCGATCGGAAGGCTGGCCGCGCGGGCCGTTCGAACCGCCGCAATCACATCGTCGGTCGAACGGCACTGGACGATCACGGCCGGACGCTTGTCGAGCATGCCGTTGAACGTCTGACGCGCTTCGTCGTAGCCGTCGTCCGACGGCATGAGGACGGCTCCCGAGATTCCCGCGAGCCCGGCCGGTCGTTCCACGAGCGTCATGTCAGCCTCCTCACCGCGTCACACCGAATGATCGCAACTCGTGTCACTCCCGACCTGCCGATTGCCACAACATGCTCACCCGTGGTATCACGTAATTCCACCAGCAGCCCGGCGACGGGCCCAGGAGCCGAGTCGCGCTAGACTCGCCCGACCATCCAGGAGTTGAACCCGCGTGCCCATCCTTCCGACCCTCCACGGGCCCGCCGATCTTCGCGGCCTGACGGAGACCCAGCTCGAGGAGCTGGCCGCCGAGATCCGCGAGACGATCATCACGACGGTCGCCTCGACGGGTGGCCATCTCGGCAGCTCGCTCGGCGTCGTCGAGCTGACGATCGCGCTCCATCGACTGCTCGAGTCACCGCGTGACCGGATCGTCTGGGATACCGGCCACCAGGCGTACCCGCACAAGCTGATCACGGGCCGCTACGAGCGATTCGGCACGCTCCGCCAGATCGGCGGCGTCGGTGGCTTCCCGCGCCGCAGCGAGTCGGAGCATGACGTGTTCGACGGCGGTCACGCCGGGACCGGCCTCTCGATCGGCCAGGGCCTCGCGACCGCCCGCGACCTGCGCCACGGGATGGAGCGGATCGCGGTCGTCGTCGGTGACGCGGCGATCACGAGCGGGCTGAGCCTGGAAGCGCTCAACGACATCGGCCAGCGGAAGACGCAGTTGCTGATCGTCCTGAACGACAACGAGATGTCGATCAGTCCGACGGTCGGCGCGCTTTCGACGTACCTGAGCACGATCAAGCTGAGCGGCACGTGGCAGTCGACGAAGCGCAAGTACGACTCGCTCGTCGGCGGGATCCCGGTCATCGGTCCAACGATGCGCGAGCTCAGCCAGCGACTCCGCCACTCCGTCGTGAACTTCGCCCAGGCGGGCCGCTTGTTCGAGGACCTCGGGATCACCTACATCGGCCTCGTGCCGGGCCACGACATCAAGGCTCTCCTGTCGACGTTCGCCCAGGCGCTCGAGCTGCCGGGCCCGGTCATCGTCCACGTCCGGACGCAGAAGGGTCGCGGGTTCAAGCCGGCCGAAGCGGACCAGATCGGATTCCACGGCGCGGCACTGCCGCCGATGTCGGTGCCGGCCGTCCCGAACGGCAACGGCCTGGCGAAGATGCCGTCCGAATCGATGTCAGACGACGCGGCGCCGCCGTCCGCGGCCGCGAAGCCGAAGGCGAAGAACCCGAACTACACCGCGGTCTTCGTCGCGGAGCTCATCGAGCTGGCCCGAACGGACCGGCGAGTCGTCGGCATCACGGCCGGCATGCCGACCGGGACCGGCCTCTCCAAGTTCCAGGCGGCCTATCCGGACCGCTTCGTCGACGTCGGGATCGCCGAGCAGCACTCCGTTGCCCTGGCGACGGGTCTCGCGATGGGCGGCATGCGTCCGGTCGTCGCCCTGTATTCGACGTTCCTCCAGCGGGCGTTCGACCAGACCGTTCACGACGTGTGCCAGAACGATCAACCGGTGCTCCTCGCGGTGGACCGCGCGGGGCTCGTCGGCGAGGACGGGACGAGCCACCAGGGGATGTTCACGCTGCCGGCCCAGCGCCAGCTGCCGAACCTCGTCATCGCGTCACCGAAGGACGAGCAGGAGCTCCGGTCGCTGCTCCGGACGGGCCTCGCGCAGGACCACCCGTTCGCGCTGCACTACCCACGCGACGCGGGGTTCGGCCTGGCCCCGGTCGAGCCTTCGCTTCTGCCAATCGGCAAAGGCGAGGTGCTCCGCTCGGGCAGCGACATCCTCTTCGTCGGGTTCGGACCGATCGTCGCACGAGCGCTCGATGCGGCGGACGCGCTGGCCGGCGAGGGCTGGTCGATTGGCGTGGTCAACGCGCGCTTCGCGAAGCCACTCGACGTCGAGCTGATCCTGAACGAGGCCCGCGGCAAGCGGCTGGTCGTGACGTTCGAGGAGAGCGTCGTGAACGGCGGGTTCGGCTCCGGCGTGCTGGAGGCGATCGAGGCGGCGCGCCTCGAGGATCCCGCGCTGCGCGAGGTGCCGGTTCGGTTGATCGGCATCCCGGGCGAGCGGTTCGTCGACCACGGCTCCGTGGCGGACCTCAGGGTCGCCCTCCGGCTCGATGCGACCGGCCTCGCGGCGCAGGTCCGCGAGACGCTCCACGCGCTCGGTGCCGCTCCGAACGCGGAGTCGATTCCGGCCTGAGGCTCTCCGCCCGGTCGGGATCTGTTGCCCTACACGCAACAGATCCCGCTCCAAGAGCCTTGGCGGCTCGCGTGGCGCGGCTTCGTTGCTTCGTACGCAACGAAGCCTGCCGTAACGGCGAGCGCGAGCACCCTCCGCACGAAAACGTTGTGTGACAGTCAACGTCCGACCAGGACACCGCGCGGCGGGCCGGCCAGGACCGTTCCGACGCCACCGTCGAGACGAACCCAGACGATGCCGGCTCCCGGCCACGCGGGGCCGGGTGACGTGAGAGCCGCGAGCACATCGATCGTGCGCGCCGGATACGCAGAACTGAATGAGGCCCGATACCGCCGCGCGAGCTCCCGGGCCGCGTTGTCGATCGGAGAAGGAGCAGCCGCGAAACGGGCCTGGCCGGCTCGAACCGGTTCGCGAGCGCGTCCGCCTTCTCGGCCGCCCACCGAAGCTGTTCCTCGAAACGCCGGATCTCGGATTGTGCTTCGATAGCGACCACTTGCGGCGTGAGCCGGTCGGCGAGCAGCAGGTCGATCATCCCGCGCCCGCGGCCCGCCGCGACCTCGAGTTCAGGTGTCCACCGAGGGTGCAGGATCCGGAGCAACGCCTCGACCATCGGCGCTTGGAACCGATCGTGGAGTCGCGGGCCGGACCCCGGAAAGAGCCGGACCCCAAGATCTGCTCCGGGAGCAACGGCGATCCGTTCCAGTAGGTCGAGCGAAGGCTGAGCCGCGCCGTTCTCCATCCTCGCGAGGTGCGGTGCACCAACGCCTACGTGGTCGCCGAGCGCTCGGAGCGAAACGCCCGCGTCGAGTAGGAGCCGGCGCAGCTCGTCACCGAGGGCCAATCGGCGGCGTCGGCAGCGACGATCTGCCTCGCGTCGAACGCTGATGACGGTCAATGGCATCCATAGAGACAACCACGCGCCGCTTCACCGCTGCGTAACCCGATTCGGCCGGTGGGTGATCCGCGGTGAACCGGGCTGTGACACGATAGGCGGGTGAGCCCGACGGCTACCCGATCCGCCCGTGCGAAGGGGTCCAGGCAGCGTCTCGACCAGCTGGTCGTCGACCGTGGGCTGGCCGAATCGCGATCGAAGGCGCAGGCGCTCATCCTCGCCGGGGCCGTGAGGGTGGGGGAGGGCGACGCCGCCCGCTCCGACCTCAAAGCCGGCGATCTCGTTGCCGCCGACGCGTCGATTGCCCTCTCGGAGCGCGAGCCCTACGTCAGCCGCGGCGGCCACAAGCTCGCCGCAGCGCTGGATGGGTTCGAGATCGATCCGGCGGGACTCGTCTGCCTCGACGTCGGCGCGTCTACCGGCGGCTTCACGGACGTCCTGCTCCAGCGCGGCGCCGCCCGGGTGTACGCCGTTGACGTGGGCCGAGGCCAGCTCGCCGAGGCGCTGCGGCGTGACGAGCGGGTCATCTCCATGGAGCGGACCAACGCACGCTCGCTGAACGCCGAATCGCTTCCGGAGCCGGTCGATCTCGCGGTCGTCGACGTCTCGTTCATCTCGCTCGGGATCGTCCTCGGGCCGGTCGCGGCCACCCTCCGGCCGGGGGCCAGGGCCCGGATCGTCGCGCTGGTGAAACCGCAGTTCGAGGCGGGCAAGGGCCGCACGGACCGCGGCGTGGTCCGCGATCCCGCGATCCATCGCGACGTGCTCGAGCGTGTTGCGGCGAAGGCCGCCCAGCTCGGGCTCGGTGTCCGGCAGCTGGTCGCCTCGCCGATTCTCGGCCCCGAGGGCAACCGCGAGTTCCTCGTGTCGCTCGCCCGCGGCGCTCCGTCAGCGGACATCGCAACGCGCATCGCCGAGGTCACCGCCCCGTGACCGTCGGCCGGATCGGCTTCGCGTACAACCCCACGAGCGAGGCCGCCGTCGAGCTTCGCGAGCGGGCCGCGGGCTGGTGCGCGATGCGTGGCATCGAGCAGTGGGCCGCCCAGGCCGCCGACTTCGCGGCCCTCTCCGATCAGCTTCCATCGACCGACGTCCTCGTCGTGCTCGGCGGTGATGGCACGTTCCTGCGGGCTGCACGGGCGGTGATCCATGTCGACGTGCCACTGCTCGGGATCAATCTCGGCAAGGTCGGCTTCCTCTCGAAGGCCGAGGCCGGGGAGCTCGAAAGCGTCCTGTCGCGGCTCGTCGCCGGCGAGTTCGAGGTTCACGACCGCATGGCGCTTGAGGGGCGGATCCTGCAGGGCGGCCGCGAGACGAGCCCGACGCCGCACTACGCCCTCAACGACATCGTCATCGCCCGCGGCGCGCTCGCCCGGGTCTGCCGGCTCGACGTCGCGATCGGGCCATCGCACCTCGCGACGTTCATCGCGGACGGCCTCGTCGTCTCGAGCCCGACCGGCTCGACCGGCTATTCGTTCAGCGCCGGCGGACCGGTCGTCGACCCGCTGAGCCGGAACCTGATCGTCACCCCGATCGCGGGCTATCTCTCGGCGATCCGGTCGGTCGTCGTCAGCCCGACCCAGACGGTGCGATGTCGTGTCGTCGACGCCGTCGAAGCACTCGTCAGCATCGACGGCCGCGAGGACATCCCGATCGTCGCGGGCGACGTGATCGAGGTCCGCGCGCTCGATCGGCCGATTCGGCTCGTCGAGCCGCACGGCGCCCAGCCGTTCTGGGACCTCTTCCGGCGCAAGGTAGAGCTGCTCCCATCGTGAACGTCGATCGCCGCGCGGACGTTCCGGGACGCCTGCTGGAACTGACGGTCACGGACCTCGCCTTGATCGAGCGGCTGCGTCTCGAGCTCGCGCCCGGCCTGAACGTGTTCACGGGCGAGACGGGCGCGGGCAAGAGCCTCCTGATCGACGCCGTGGGCCTCGCGACCGGAGCCCGTGCGGACACGACGTTGATCCGGCACGGAGCGGAGGCGGCCCGGGTGACGGCACTGTTCGACAGACTGCCGGAGCCCTTGATCGCTTCCCGCGAGGTCGCGGCCTCCGGGCGCTCGACCGCGCGGCTCGACGACGAGCCGGTCACGGCGACACGCCTCGCCGACGTCGCCGATGGGCTCGTGGAAATCCACGGTCAGCACGAGCAGCAGCGCCTGCTCGACGAACGCTGGCAGCGCGACCTGCTCGATGCGTTCGGCGGTCATGGCGAGCTGCGCGCCTCGATGGCTGCAGCGGTCGACCGGTGGCGAGCGAACCGGGCCGCGCTCGCCGAGCTGGAGCTCGATCCGCGCGAGCTGGCGAGACGCCTCGAGATCGCGGAGCACGAAGCAGACGAGATTGCGGCGGCCCGCCTGCAACCCGGCGAGGCGGCCGAGATTCGTGCCCAGCTCGACGCCGCCCAGCACGGCGAGGCGATCGCCCGCGGCAGCGCGACGCTCCACGACCAGCTCGCCGCGGAGGAGCGGGGCGCGCGCGATCGGCTGGCGGCCGCGACGCACGAGGCCCGGGCGCTGGGGCGACTCGACACGCGATTCGAGGCCGTCGCGGAGCGGCTCGCGGGCCTGGAAGCCGAGGTCGATGACGCGTGGGCCGCGGTTCGCGCCCTGGCGGAGTCCGTCGAGCACGATCCGGCCGAGCTGACACGGCTCGAGGAGCGTCTCTCGGCGATCTACGGGTTGGAGCGTCGTTACGGCGATGACGAGCAGGCAGTCCTCGATCACGGCGCGCGCGCCGCCGCCGAGGCCGAGCGACTCCGCGGCCTCGAATCCGAACGGGACGTCCGTCGGACGGAGGAAGCGCTGCTGCTCGAAGCGGTCGCGGCGGCGGCAGACCAGCTGTCAAGGGCGCGCACGGAGGCGGCGAGGGCGCTGGCCGGCGACGTCGGCGGCGTCCTGCTGGCGCTCGGGTTCCCGGACGGCATCTTCGACGTCCGGCTCGGGCGGCACGCGGCGGACGAGGACGAACCGGCCGTGGAGCTCGATGGCGATGCGCTGGCCTTCGATGCGACCGGCGTCGACGAGGTCGTGTTCATGCTCGCGCCGAATCCCGGCGAGCCGCCCCGACCGCTCGCCCGGATCGCGAGTGGCGGCGAGATGAGCCGCGTGGCACTCGCGATCAAGCAGGTCCTGGCGGAGGCCGATGCGACGCCGACACTGGTGTTCGACGAGGTCGACACCGGGATCGGCGGACGCTCCGCGGACCCCGTCGGTCGGAGCCTTTGGGCGCTTGCGCGCCGCCACCAGGTCCTGTGCGTCACGCACCTGCCGCAGATCGCGGCCCACGCCGATGCCCACTACCGGATCGAGAAGCGCGAGCGCGACGGCCGGACCGTGACGGAGGTCCAGCGGCTGGACGAGGCGGGCCGGGTCGACGAGCTGGCGCAGATGCTCGGTGGCGGTGCCGCGGCGGCGAGCTCGGCTCGCGAGCTGATCGATCGCGCCGAGGCGTGGCGCGCGGCCGGCGCCGCGTCGGGCTGACGTGCCACCCCGGACCTCGCTGGACAACGCGATCGACGACTTCCTGACCTATCTCCGCGTGGAGCGTGGGCTGTCGCCGGCGACCATTCGAGCGTATCGCGCGGACCTCGACGACTTCGCGGCGGCGCGCGGCTCGGCAGCGTCCTGGGACCGCAACGAAGATGCCGCGGTGCGCTACCTCGCCGCCCGCGCCCGGCGCGGCCGTCCGCACGACCCCGGTCTCGCGCCCACCTCGCTTCGTCGTCGGGCCGCGAGCATCCGCGGCTTCTACCGCTTCGCCTACGGCGAGGGGCTGATCGCGGTCGACGTCGCCCAGCACATCGAGCTGCCGCGCCAGCCACGGCTCCTGCCGGACACCCTGACCGTCGCCGAGGTCGACGCGCTCCTCGAGGCTGCGCCGGACTTGCGCGCGCGGGCGCTGCTCGAGCTGCTCTACGCCGCGGGGCTCCGGGTCAGCGAGGCGACCGGTCTCGACATCGAGGATCTGTCGCTCGAGGGCGGGTTCGTACGCGTCGTCGGCAAGGGCGACCGGGAGCGTCTCGTGCCAGTCGGCGACGTCGCGATCGACTGGCTCACCCGCTGGCTCGAGGAAGGCAGGCCGCTCCTCCTCGCGCTGGCCAAGGCGCCAGCCGAGCGCGGCGGCCCGCTGTTCCTGGGCGACCGCGGCGGCCGGCTGGCGCGGCAGCAGGCGTTCGCGATCGTCCGGACGGCGACGAGGGCGGCGGGCCTGAGCGGCCGGATCAGCCCGCACACGCTCCGGCACTCGTTTGCGACGCATCTCCTCGAGGGCGGCGCCGACCTGAGGATCGTTCAGGAATTGCTCGGACATGCGAGTATCAGTACGACCCAGCTCTACACCCACCTGACCGGCGAGCGGGTCCGAGAGGTGTACGCCCGCGCGCATCCGCGGGCCTGACGGGAGGGCGTCCGACTGATGGCCTACATCGACGGCCTCATGGCCACCGGCGAGCGACCGATCAAGAGCGAGCACCAGCATTGGTTCATCCTCGTCGCCAACGCCGCGTGGGGGATCGTCGCCGTCCTCATCGCGATCGGGCTGCTCGTCGTGAGCGGTGGCCTGGGCCAGGGAACGGTCCGGGACCTGCTCGGCTGGGCGATCGTGATCATCGTCGTGGGCGGCCTCCTCTACATGGGCTGGGAAGCCCTGCAGTGGCAGAACCGCGCGTTCATCGTCTCGACGCGACGTGTGCTGCAGCTCGAGGGCGTGCTCAACAAGAAGGTCACCGACAGCTCCCTCGAGAAGATCAACGACGCGATCCTCACCCAGTCCGTCTTCGGCCGGATGTTCGGCTACGGCGACCTCGAGATCCTCACTGCGGCCGAGAGCGGAATCTCGCGCCTCAAGAAGCTCCGCCAGGCCGACGACTTCAAGCGGGCGATGCTCGACGCGAAGCACGAGCTGGAGTTGGAGCTGTCGGGTTCGCGGCCGTTGCCCTCGCCGCCCCTCCGGGCGACCTCAGCTGACGCTCCGACCGCTGCCGCGCCGCCGCCGTCGCCTGCCCCGGCTGCCGCGGCGGCATCGGCCGGTGGTCCTTCGAGCCCCGTCGCTCAGGCCGCTCCGCCGCCTCCCCACATGAGTGCCGACGACGTCACCCGAACCCTCGCGAGCCTGGCCGACCTCCACGAGCGCGGCGCGATCAGCACCGAGGAGTACGAGGCGAAGAAGGCCGATCTCCTGCGCCGCCTGTGACGATCTTTGCGGCGAACCCGGACAACTGGGTCGATATCGCCATCATGCTGGCGTTCTTCCTCGGGGTGGCGTTCCCGGTTCACGAGTTCTTCCATGCCTGGATGGCCTACCGGCTGGGTGACGCCACGCCGCGGATGTACGGCAAGCTGACGCTCAACCCGATCAAGCACTTCCATCCGATCGGCGGCTGGATGCTCGTGTTCTCGACGCTGCTGTTCGGCGTCCCGCTGGGGTTCGCCGCAACGGAGGTCACGCCGCAGAACCTCCGGGGCCGGCACGGCCATGCGTTCGTCGCTGCCGCCGGACCCCTGTCGAACTTTCTCCTCGCCGCGATCTTCGCGATCCCGCTCCGGATTCTGATCGCAACCGATCTCCACATCGAGTACCCGATCGCGTATCAGATCCTCTTCATCATCGTGTACTACGACATCCTGCTCGGCTTCTTCAACCTGATCCCCGTATCGCCGCTCGACGGCGGCACGATCCTGATCGACTACCTGCCGTATCGAACGGCGTGGCAGGTCCGCCAGTTCTACGCCCAGTTCGGCATGCTGATCCTCGTTGTGCTCATCTTCTTTGCGGGCCGCCTCTTCCTGGGCCCGCTCAGCCAGGCCGTCTACAGTGTCCTGGTGGGCTGACAAGGTCCGCCAGTTCCGGGCGCACCTGACCGCGCGCGTCGCGCCGAGCGAGCGACGCGAGCTTGCGGCCTGGTTGTCGCCGTCGGAGCTTGCGCTGTACGACTCGATGCACGTCGCCGACCGCCGCCACGGGCTCGACGTCGTCGCCACCCTCCGCGAGGACGGCGTGACCGAGAACGATCTGCTCGTCGCCGGGCTCCTCCACGACGCCGGCAAGGGCAACACGGGCGTCGTTCCGCGGGTCGTGTTCTCGCTGGGCCAGCACTACGGCGCCTGGGTCTGGCGCGTTGCCTCGGTCATCCCGGGCTGGGATGCCGCGCTCGTCCGACTCGCGTCTCACGCCGAGACGTCAGCGGCCCTCGCGAAATCAGCCGGCTGCTCCGAGCGAACGGTGGCCCTGATCCGGTATCAGGACGCGCCGCGGGACCCCGAGTTCGGCGAGCTGCTGCGGCTCGCAGACGAGGCGAACTAGCGATGACGATGCCCGGTCCGACCGCGGCCCCGGCGCAGCTCTCGATCGCGTTCGGTGAGGGCCGCCGCCCCGACGCCACCGTGACCCACGTCTCGTCGCCCGCGTTCACCGGACCGCTCGGGTTGCTGCTCGCGCTGATCGAGGCGCGCCAGCTCGACGTCCTTACCGTGCCCCTCGGCAACCTCGCCGAGGCATACCTCGACGCGCTCGCGTCGCTTGAGGACGACCGTATCGGCAACGTCAGCTCGTTCGTCGCCGTCGCGAGCCAGCTGATCCTCATCAAGAGCCGGGCGATCCTGCCGCGGCGCGAGGAGCTCCCGCCGGGCGTCATGCCGGATGACGAACCCGATCCCGAAGCGGAGCTCCGGGCGCGACTGTTGCTCTACCGGGCTCACCGCGACGCCGGCGTCCAGCTCCAGGAACGGGCCCTCGACGCCGTCGGGCTGTTTCGGCGCGAAGCCTCGGTTGCGTCCGCTGCGGCGCTCGCCGGAGCCCGGCCCGCCGACACGCCGCCGCTCGATCCGGTGACGCTCGCCACCGCGCTCGACGGCCTCGCCCGCATCGCGCCGCCGCCGGAGCTGCCGCCCGAAGTCGTGCCGCGCACGATCACGCTGACCGAACGTGCGGCGATCATCCGCGAGGCGATCGCCCGCTCCGGGGCCGGCTCGATCGTGCTCCAGGAGCTGCTTAGCGGCGTCCGGGACCGCGTCGTCGTCGCCGTGACGTTCCTGGCGATGCTCGAGCTCGTCAAGCGCCGCGAGATCACCGTGACCCAGGACGCGCCGTGGGGCCCGATTGTCGCCCGCGCGGTGGAGATGTCGTCGTGACCGACGTCGAGCTGCCGCCGGTCGCCGCCGAAGCCGACCTCGACACGCCGCCGGCGGAGCTTGCCGCCGCGACCGGAGACGAAGGTCCCGGCGAGCTCACCGAGGCCCAGCTCGAGGCCCTGCTCTTCGTCGCCGAGCGTCCGCTGTCGCGGCGAGAGATCGCGTCGATCGCCCGCGTCGACCGGACGACCGTCGACGAGCGGCTCGGCGATCTCGAGGTGTCACTGCGCGAACGCGGGATTCGCCTCGTGGCATCCGACGAGCGTGTCGAGCTCGTGACCGCGCCCGACGCCGGCGGGCTGATCGCACGCTACGTCGGCGCCGATGCGGTCCGGTTGTCGCCGGCATCGCTCGAGACGCTCGCGATCGTCGCCTACCGGCAGCCGGTCACGAAGGCCGCCGTCGAGCGCATCCGCGGCGTCGATTCCGATTACACGATTCGGTCGCTGCTCCACCGCCGCCTCGTCGTCGAGCTGGGGCGATCCGACGCCCCGGGACGACCGTTCCTCTACGGCACCGGCTTCGAGTTCCTCGAGCGGTTCGGGATGACGTCGCTGGAGGAGCTGCCGCCGCTCGACGTCGATGTTGCCGCGCGACTCGCGGAGGAGGGGATCGCCCCTGACGCCGGCGAAACGAACGGATCGGCCACGCCGGCAACGTCGGAATCGGACGACTCCAGCGACCGGATCTGATGCCGGCCGAGCGACTTCAGAAGGTCCTGGCGTCGGCCGGCGTAGCGAGCCGCCGGGCCAGTGAGGAGCTGATCGCGGCAGGTCGCGTCACCGTCGACGGCCGCCGCGCGATGCTCGGCCAGCAGGTCGACCCCGAACATGCCGCAATCCTCGTCGACGGCCGCCCGATCGGCGCTGCCGCGAGGTCGACCTACCTGTTGCTCCACAAGCCCGGCGGCGTCACGTCGACGACGCGCGATCGCCACGCCGCGACGACCGTCCTCGACCTCGTCCCGACCGCGCTCGTCCCGGATGGCGCGCGGCTCTACCCGGTGGGTCGGCTCGACCAGGATTCGGAGGGCCTCCTGATCCTCACGAACGATGGCGCGTGGTCCGAACGGGTGCTCCATCCGCGATACGGCGTGGAACGGGAGTACGCCGTCGGGCTCGCGTGGCCGCTCCGCGATGACCAGGCGGCGGCGCTGGGCCGCGGGATCGCCCTCGAGGAGGGGACCGCGACCGTTCACAACCTGCGCCGGATGTCCGACGTCGAGGTCGGCAAGCTGCGGGCGGTCCTCGACCCGCCGGCTCCGGCCGGACTGACGTGGTACCGGGCGGTGCTGCGGCAGGGCTGGAAGCGGCAGCTCCGCCGGATGTTCGGTGCGATCGACGCGCCGATCGAGCGGCTCGTCCGGATCCGCATCGGACCCGTCCGCATCGACGGTCTCCGCTCCGGCCGGATCAGGCCGCTGAAGGCGCCCGAGGTCCGCGGCCTCGCGAGCGGCGGCGGACGCTCCCGGGAAGCTCCCGCGAAGAGCCGGACGACCGTCGGCAGGCCGGTATCCTCGACGCGTGACTGAGTCGTCTCGTTCGGGCCTCGTCGTCGCGCTCGACGGCCCGGGCTCGTCGGGCAAGTCGAGCGTCGGCGCGGCCGCTGCGCTCGAACTGGGTTACCGGTTCTGCGACACGGGCCTCCTCTATCGGGCTGCGACGTGGCTGGCGCTCAAACGAGGCGTGCCCGCCGACGGCGATCCGGCGGCGCTCGTCGCGCTCGTGCCGGAAATCGCCCTGATCCCCGACGCGAACGGCCGGCTCGCGGGGGTCAGCGTGGACGGCGAAGACGTCACCGACGACGTCCATACGCCCCGCGTCGACGAGGCGGTCTCCGCGATCTCGCGCGTCGCGGAGCTTCGCGCGGCGTTGCTCGAATACCAGCGGGCGCTGGCAGCGGAGCCGGGCGGGATCGTGATGGCCGGCCGCGACATCGGCACGGTCGTGCTGCCCGACGCCGACCTGAAGCTCTTCCTCGACGCGTCGGTCGAGGAGCGCGCCCGGCGACGCACCGAGGAGCGCAATCTCGACCCCGACAGCCAGGAGGCCCGCTTCATCCTCGCCCAGCTGCGCCGCCGCGACGACCTCGACTCCAACCGGGCGGTTGCGCCACTCCGAGCCGCCGACGATGCCGTCCACATCGTCACCGACGGCAACGAGTTCGACGAGACGGTCGCTGCCGTCGTCGCCGCGATCCGCGCGGCCGAGACGCGTGCCGCGGTCGGCGGGGCGGCGGGCTGATGGCCGACCCGGCCAAACACAGGGCCAAGCCCGAGATCGACGAGGAGCTGCTCCTCGCCGGCCATCTGACGCCGCTGATCCGCGCGTTTGCGGCCGGCACCCGGTTCGTCGCCCGCGGCTTCACGCGCGTCCGGGTGGAGGGCGCGATCGACGCGATCCCGCGCGAAGGCCCCGTGGTCCTCGCCTCGAATCACATCTCCAACGCGGACGCCGTGATCATCGGGGCGTGGCTGACGCCGCGGCTGGGGAGGCGCATTCACTGGTTGGGCAAGCGCGAGATGTTCGACTGGCCGTTCGTCGGCTGGATGGCTCGCAACGGTGGCGTCGTGCCGGTCGACCGCGCAACGGCCGACACGGAGGCGTTCCGCCTCGCCCAGCGCGTGCTCCAGGCGGGCGAAGTGCTGATGGTCTTTCCCGAGGGCACGCGGTCGCCGACGGCCGAGCTCCAGAAGCCGAAGGATGGCCTGGCGATGCTCGCGCTCCGGACGAACGCGACGATCGTGCCGATCGGCGTCTCGAACACGGACCGCGTCTGGCCCAAGGGCCGGCCGGTGCCCCGGATCGGTGGCCACGCGACGATGCGGGTGGGGGAGCCGTTCCTGCTCGCTGATGAGCTGCCGGAGGGACTCGACCGCAAGTCGCAGAAGGCCGCGGCGACGGAACTGATCATGCGGCGGATTGCGGCCCAGCTCGACGAACGCCACCGAGGCGCCTACGCCTGAACGGCGCCTACACAACATTCATGAAGTGGTGTAGGATGCCGCCATGGCGATGAAGCGGCTTCAGATCATGATCGAGGAGGATCTCGACGAAGCGCTCGAAGCGCAGGCCCTCCGAGAGGGCGTGTCGAAAGCCGCGCTCGTCCGCCGCGGCGCGCGACTCGTCATACGCCCGCTGCCGCCGATCGAGGACGACCCACTCTGGGAGATGTTCGGCGTCGACTCATTCGAACCGGCCGACATCGACGAGGTCGTCTACGGTTGATCTTCGTCGACACGTCGTTCTGGGTCGCGTTCCGCCATCGTGACGATGACCGTCATGCGGAATCCGGACGCCTGTTCAAGGCCCACGGAAGTCGCGGACTCGTGACAACGAACCTCGTCATAGGCGAAACCTGGACCTATCTGCGGCGACGTGGCGGACATCGGTCGGCCGTCGGTTTCCTCGAGCTCACGGAGTCGACGCCGGTACTGGGGCGCGAGCATGTCGGAGGCGAGCTCGAGGCGGAGGCCCTGACCTGGCTTCGGCGTCACGATGAACGTGCGTACTCCTTCGTCGACGCGACGAGCTTCGCGTTCATGCGCCGACACGGCATCGAAGAGGCGTTCGCCTTCGACGAGGACTTCTCCGCAGCCGGGTTCATCGAGCTGAGGGCCTGATCGGGGCCGAACGGGACCGCATGCGATACTTGAGCCGATCATGGGAAACGTCGAATCGATCCGAATCGCGAAGCGGACCGGCTTCTGCTATGGCGTCCGCGAGGCGATCGACAAGGCCAAGGAGGCGTCGGCCGCCGGCAAGTTGACCCATACCTTGGGTCAGGTCGTCCACAACGAGGGCGTCATCAGCGACCTCGAACGACTCGGCATCCAGACCGTCGAAACGCTCGACGACGTCGACCACGGCGCAGCGGTCGTCATCCGGGCCCACGGCGTCCGGCCGGACGTCATGGAGCGCGCGAATCAGCGCGGCCTCGAGGTCATCGACGGCACGTGCACCTGGGTCATCCAGGAGCACAAGGAGCTCACGCGCCTGGTCGACGAGGGCTACACGATCGTCCTGCTCGGGACGCCGAACCACGCCGAGGTCGTGGGCATGCTCGGCTTCGCGCCCGACGCGATCGTGGTCGACGAAGAGGACGAGTGGGAGCAGAAGATCCCGCGCAAGAAGCGGATGGCGCTGATCTCGCAGTCGACCCAGCCGCCGTGGAAGTTCGAGAAGCTCGCCGCGTTCATGGTCGGCCGCAGCCACGAGCTGAAGATCGTGAACACGGTCTGCCCGGTCACGATCCGGCGCCAGGAGGACACGGTCGAGGCTGCTCGAGAGGTTGACCTGATGGTCGTCGTCGGTGGCCGGTCGAGCGCGAACACGAAGGAGCTGACGCGACTCGTCGGAATCGCCGGCAAGCCGGCGATCCAGATCGAGGGCGAGGCCGACCTGACCGACCCGAGCGTCTTCGACGGCAAGCGCATCGTCGGCGTCACCGGCGGCACCTCGACGCCGATCGAGGACCTGCGCGACGTCGCGCGCAGAGTGCTGGAGATCGCCGGGACGGCCGAGGTCGCCGCCAACGCCGACGAGCTTGCCCGCGAGGCCCTGGCCGGCGCCGCAACGCCCGCCGGGCGCACGACGTCGCTCCCTTCGACCGCCGCCTGACCCGCTGATGGCCTCCGTCAAGGCGGGGCTTCCGGTCGTTGCGATCGTCGGGAGACCCAACGTCGGCAAGTCGACGCTCTTCAACCGGATCGTCGGCAAGCGCCAGGCGATCGTCGAGGACCGCGCCCGGACGACTCGCGACCGGATGTACGGCGACGCCGAGTGGAACGGCCGGCGGTTCGTCGTCGTCGACACGGGCGGCCTCGAGGTCGACCCCGCCGACCCGATCGAGCTCAAGGTCCAGGAGCAGGCGCGCCTCGCCATCGGCGAGGCCGACGTGATCCTCTTCCTGGCCGACGCCGTCGCCGGCCTGACGCCGGCCGACCAGGAAGCCGCCGAGCTCCTCCGCCGGTCGACGAAGCCGGTCATCGTCGCCGCGAACAAGGCCGACAACCAGGCTCGCGAGATCGACGCGGCCGAGTTCTACGGCCTGGGCTGGGAGGAGACGTATCCGATTTCCGCATCGCACGGTCGCGGTACGGGCGACCTGCTCGACGCGATCGTCTGGGCGCTGCCGCCCGAGACGGCGGAGGAGATCGCCCGGAAGCAGCGCGAGAAGGAAGCCGACGAGTGGGCCCGCGACCTTGCCGCGGGACAGCTGGAGCCGTTCGTCGTAGGTGACGAGGAGGCCGACGAGGACGACGAAGCGGCCGCGGCCGAGGAGGACGCGATCGGTGCCCGATGGGACGCCGAGATCGCCGCGGCCGCCGAAGACGACGAGCCGGCCGCGATCGCGTTCGTCGGCCGCCCGAATGTCGGCAAGTCATCGCTCCTCAACGCGCTCCTCGGGGAGGATCGGGCGATCGTCAGCGAGGTGCCCGGCACGACCCGCGACGCGATCGACACGACCCTGGAGTGGGGCCGGAGCCAGATCGTCCTCATCGACACCGCCGGCATCCGCCGACGAGGCAAGGTCGCCAGCGGCCCCGCCGCCGAGCGGTTCTCGACGCTGCGCTCGCTGAAGGCGATCGGCCGGGCCGACGTCGCCGTCCTCGTCATCGACGCCGTTGACGGCCTCACGGCACAGGACGCCCACGTCGCGGGCTACGTCGTCGAGGAGGGCAGGGGCCTCGTCGTCGCGGTCAACAAGTGGGACCTCGTCCAGGACAAGACGGACCGGACGTTCGATCAGTACGTCGAGTGGATCCGGAACCAGACGCCGTTCCTCGACTTCGCCCCGATCGTGTCGATCAGCGCGAAGACCCACCAGCGCGTGGGCCGCGTGCTCGAGCTCGCGATCGACATCTGGGGCGAGCGGCGCAAGCGCGTCGCGACCGCGGAGCTGAATCGCGTCCTCCGCGCCGCCACGGATCGCCAGCAGCCGCCGGTCGTGAAGGGCCGCCGGCCGAAGATCTTCTACGGCACGCAGGCCGCGGTCGCGCCCCCGACGTTCGTGTTCTTCGCGAACGACGCGGCCGCCGTCCACTTCAGCTACCGGCGCTATCTGGAGAACCGGCTGCGCGACGAGTTCGGGTTCGACGGAACACCGATCAAGCTGCTCTTCCGCGATCGCGCGTCGGCGAAGCTGCCTCGGCGGCGCAAGCCCAGGCAGGCTGCATCCGGTCGCCGCAGGTCCGCTGCCGCGAGCCGCCGCCGCTCGTAGCGCCTCGGTTCGCGCCTCGCAACACGCCGGCGCTCACGGGCGCTCCCCCTTGACCCACCTTGGGCGAAGAGGCCTATGCTCGCCGTGCCCGTTTTCGAGCGGTCCGCGGAGGACGCGCACCAGCCGCCGACCCACCAATGCCCGGGTGGCGGAGGAAGGAGTGGAGTCATGCTCGAGAAGTTCCTGGCCGAGGTTCTTGGGACGGGAGCCCTGATCCTCCTCGGCGATGGAGTCGTTGCGGGGGTGTTGCTCGCGAGATCGAAGGCCCAGAACTCGGGCTGGATCGTCATCACGATGGGCTGGGGTCTGGCGGTGTTCGTCGGCGTGCTCATCGCGGCGCCCGTGAGCGGCGCGCACCTCAACCCGGCCGTGACGCTCGGGCTCGCCATGCAGGAGCAACTCGACCCGGGGACGAGCGGCGTGACCTGGGACCAGGTGCCGGTCTACTGGGCGGGCGAGATGCTCGGCGCGTTCATCGGCGCGATCCTCGTCTTCCTCCACTACTTTCCGCACTGGAGCCAGACCGAGGACGCCGATCTCAAGTTGGCCGTGTACAGCACGGGTCCCGCGATTCGGAGCACCGGCTGGAACGTCCTGAGCGAGATCATCGGCACGTTCGTGCTGGTGTTCGTGATTCTCGCGTTCGGGACGCCCGGCTCACCCACGGGTGCCCTCGGGGCGCTCTCGGTGGCACTGCTCGTGGTGGTCATCGGCCTCTCGCTCGGCGGGACCACCGGGTATGCGATCAATCCCGCGCGCGACCTGGGGCCGCGCATCGCCCACTTCCTGCTGCCGATCCCCGGCAAGCGCGATTCGGATTGGAGCTACTCGTGGATCCCGGTCGTCGGGCCGCTCATCGGCGGCGCCGTCGCCGTGATCGTCTACCAGGTGTTCTTCCCGAACTTCATGTTCACGGTGATCCCGACGCCGACCTGAGACGACGGCCGGTTGCACGAGGGGACAGACAGGAGGCGTGCACATGGCGAACTACGTCGGAGCCCTCGACCAGGGCACGACCAGCACCCGCTTCATGATCTTCGACCACGGCGGGAAGGTCGTTGGCATCCACCAGAAGGAACACGAACAGATCTACCCGAAGCCCGGCTGGGTCGAGCACGACCCGGCCGAGATCTGGGCGCGCAGCGAAGAGGTCATCCAGGGCGCGCTCGACAAGTCGAACGTCGCGGCCTCCGACCTGGCGGCGGTCGGCATCACGAACCAGCGCGAGACGACGGTCGTCTGGGACAAGACCACCGGCAAGGCGGTCTACAACGCGATCGTCTGGCAGGACACCCGGACCGACCAGATCATCGCCGAGTTCGCCCGCGACGGCGGCCAGGACCGGCTCCGTCCGAAGGTGGGCCTCCCGCTCGCAACCTATTTCTCGGGCCCGAAGGTCAAATGGATTCTCGACAACGTCGACGGCGCCCGGGCCAAGGCCGAGGCAGGTGATCTCCTCTTCGGCAACATCGACACCTGGTGCATCTGGAACCTGACCGGCGGGGTCAACGGCGGCGTCCACGTCACTGACGTGAGCAACGCCTCGCGGACGATGCTGATGGACCTCCAGACCCTCGACTGGGACGACGAGATTCTCTCGCTCATGGGCATCCCGCGGTCGATGCTGCCGGCGATCAAGCCGTCGTCGGCGGTCTACGGCCAGGGCGTTGGCGCCCTCGCCGGGATCCCCATCGCCGGTGACCTGGGCGACCAGCAGGCGGCGCTGTTCGGCCAGACCTGCTTCTCGGCCGGCGAGGCGAAGAACACGTACGGCACCGGCTGCTTCATGCTCATGAACACCGGGACGAAGGTCGTGCCGTCGAAGAGCGGCCTGCTGACGACGCTCGGCTACAAGATCGGCGATCAGCCCGCGGTCTATGCCCTCGAAGGCTCGATCGCGATCACCGGCGCGCTCGTCCAGTGGCTCCGCGACAACCTCGGGATGATCACGTCGTCCGCGGAGGTCGAGGCGCTGGCGAAGACCGTCGAGGACAACGGCGGCGTGTACTTCGTGCCGGCGTTCTCGGGCCTGTTCGCGCCGTACTGGAGGAGCGACGCTCGGGGCGTGATCGCGGGGCTCACCCGCTACGTGAACAAGGGCCACATCGCCCGGGCGGCCCTCGAGGCGACGGCCTGGCAGACCCGCGAGGTGCTCGACGCGATGAACGCCGACTCGGGCGTCGAGCTGACGGCCCTCAAGGTCGACGGCGGGATGGTGTTCAACGACACGCTCATGCAGTTCCAGTCCGATGTCCTCGCCGTGCCGGTGATCCGGCCGCAGGTCGCGGAGACGACGGCGCTTGGTGCCGCCTATGCCGCCGGTCTCGCGGTTGGTTTCTGGACCGCGGTCGAGGACCTTCGCGCCAACTGGGCGAAGGACAAGGAGTGGCACCCGCAGCTCGACGAAGCGAAGCGCGAGCGCGAGTACAGGATGTGGAAGAAGGCCGTGACCCGGACGTTCGACTGGGTCGAGGCCGAGGAGCCCGAGCTCGTCCACGCATAGGGGCGGCACCGGGCCGCACCTCGCGGGCGGATCGGCATGAGCGGTTCGACGACCGTCGACGCCCTCGTCATCGGCGGGGGCGCGACGGGCGCCGGGCTGCTCCGCGATCTGGCCCGACGCGGACTCCGGACGCTGCTCGTCGAGAAGGGCGACTTCGGGACCGGGACGAGCGGCCGGTATCACGGCCTGCTCCACTCGGGTGGCCGCTACGTCGTAACGGACCCGATCGCCGCCCGCGAGTGCATCGACGAGAACCGGATCGTCCGCCGGATCGCCCCGGCCTGCGTCGAGGACACGGGCGGCTTCTTTGTTGCGACACCCGAGGATCCCGACGACTACGCCGACGGCTTCGCCGCCGCGTGCGCGGCAGCGGGCGTGCCGGCCGACGAGGTGGCGGTCGCGGCGCTCCGGGCCCGCGAGCCGGCGCTGAACCCCGAGCTGAAGCGGGCCTTCCGCGTCCCCGACGCAGTCGTCGAGCCGTGGCAGCTGATCGCAGCCAACGTCGCCGACGCGCGCGCTCGCGGCAGCGAGGCCTGGCCGTATCACCGCGTCGTGGCGATGAAGCGATCCGGCGCGCGGATTCTCAGCGTCGACGTCGTCGATGCCCGGTCCGGCTCGGTCACGACGATCCATCCCCGGATCGTCGCGAGCGCGGCCGGCGCGTGGGCCGGCCTCGTGGCCGGCCTCGCGGGCGTCGACCTGGCCATGTCGCCCGGCAAGGGCACGATGCTCATCTTCAACCAGCGCATGACGGACACCGTCGTGAACCGCCTCAAGCGGCCGGGCGACGGCGACATCATGGTTCCTGTTCACTCCGTGGCAATCCTCGGGACGACCGAGGAGGAGGTCGACGACCCCGATCACTACGAGATCCGGCGCGAAGAAGTGACGGCGCTCCTCGACGAAGGGGAGAAGCTCTTCCCGGACCTGCGGCGGCTGCGGCTGCTCCGGGCCTACGCAGGGGTCCGGCCGCTCTACCGCGTGGAGCCGCCGCCGGCGCCGGACCCGACCGCGGCCGCCTCAGACGACGGCCGGGCAATCTCCCGTGCCCACGTCGTGATCGACCACGCGCCGCGCGACGGTGTCGAGAACCTCGTCTCGATCGTCGGCGGCAAGCTGACGACGTACCGCCTGATGGCGAAGCAGACCGCCGACGTCGTCGTTCGGAAGCTGGGCTTCTGGGAGCCGTGCACGACGGCCGAGGAGATGCTGCCGGACCAGGGCGACGGCCGAACGTACTGGCTGGGCCACCGGCTCGCCGAGCATGAGGCCGCCGGCGGCGGCGACGCGAACCTGATCTGTGAGTGCGAGCTCGTCACCCGTCAGGGCCTGGATGCGTTTCTCGACGAGCACTGGCCGTGCTCGCTGGACGACGTCCGGCGAGGGACGCGACTGGGTATGGGGCCGTGTCAGGGCGGCTTCTGCACGTTCCGGGCCGCGGGCGTCCTGGCCGAGCGAGCGACCTCTCGCGCGGAAGCCGTGACGCCGTCCGGTCTTGACGCGACGCTCGCCGACTTCGTGTCCGAGCGGTTCCGCGGCGTCCGGCCGATCGCCCTGGGCCGACAGCTCCAGGAGCTGTGGCTGACGACCGGCCTCTACGCCGGGGTGCTGGGGGTTGATTCCTTGCCGGGCACGGGCGAGACCGACGCAGAGCCGGAGCCAGCCGATGTCGTCGGCTGACGTCGTCGTCGTCGGCGCGGGCCTCGCCGGCCTGACGGCCGCGATCCGGCTCGCGGAGGCCGGCGCCAGCGTGGACGTCGTGGCGCGCGGTCACGCCGCGACGCACTGGACCGCAGGCGGCATCGACGTCGCTGCGCCGCGCGGGGCCGAGACGCCGGCCCAGGGGCTGAAGCGGCTCCGGTCGGTCCCGGGACACCCGTACGCCGTCGTTGGTGACGACGTCCCCGCGGCGCTCGAATGGTTTCGGCCGACGGTGGCGGCGTCCGGTCTCGAGTACATCGGAGACCTCTCGAGCCCCATCCGGCACGTCCCGACGTCGATCGGGGCGACACGGCCCGCGTCGATCGTCCCCGCGGCGCAGGCAGGCGCCCTCCGGCCGTGGTCGCCCGATGAGCGACTCGTCATCTGCGGGTTCGGCGGATTCAAGGACTTCTGGGCGGACGAGATCGCGGCGAGCCTGTCGCGAGCCGACGTCTGGGGATCGGCCGCGGGATCGGAAGGCGTCCGGCCGTCGCGGGTCGAGTCCGTGACCGTGGCGTTGCCGGGCACGCAGGGCCGGCACAACCTGTCGGCACTCGACATCGCCCGCCTCTTCGACGACCCGGGCACCCGGAAGGACGCCATCGCCGCGTTGGCGTCCGCCCTCAACCGCGCCGGCGCGCGTCCCGGTCGCGTCGGACTGCCGGCCGCGCTCGGGTTGGACGACCATCGCGCCGTGATCACCGACGTCGCAGCCGCACTCGACCTCGACCCGTTCGAGATTCCGCTCGTCCCGCCGAGCATTCCCGGGCTCCGCCTGTTCGGTGCCCTTCGGTCGGCGTTACGTGCCGCCGGCGGCCGGATCACCGTTGGCGAGCCCGTCCTCTCGGTGGAGCGCTCGGATCGGCGGGTCACGGCGATCTCGACGTCCGCGGCCGCTCGTCAGCGGACGATCCGGGCCAACGCGGTCGTCCTCGCCACGGGCGGGATCGCCGGCGGGGGGCTGATCGGGACGGCGGCTGGCCTCGTGGAACCGGTGCTGGGCCTTCCGGCCGAGGCGCCGCCCGTCAACGCCTGGCTTTCGAGGACGCCATTCGATCCGGCCGGTCATCCGCTCGAGCTCGCCGGGATCCGGACCGATGCGGACCTTCGGCCGGTCTTCGCAAGCGGCGAGACCGTGTTCGAGAACGTCGTCGCCGCCGGGAGCATCCTCGCGGGACAGCGCTATCTCGCCGAACGGTGCGGTGACGGGGTCGCGATCGCCAGCGGGTATCGGGCCGCGGCGACCCTGCTGGGGGGATCGAAGGCTTCCGGCGAGCGGCCAAGGGGCAAGCGCCGCGAGGCCGCGGCCGGAGCCCGAGCATGAGCGTCCGCGACATCGTCGCCGAGGCGGCCGTGTTCCCCGCGTTCGAGGTCGGGCTGTCGGCCGACAACTGCCTGAAGTGCAACGTCTGCAACACGGTCTGTCCGGTGGCCCGTGTCACGGACCTCTTCCCGGGCCCGAAGTACGTGGGACCGCAGGCGCAGCGATTCCGCGTCGGGACGCTGTTGTCACCGAGCACGCCCGGAAGTCACGTCGTCTCACCGGATCGAACGGTCGACTGGTGTTCGGGCTGCGGCATGTGCACGAATGCCTGCCCGGCCGACGTGAAGATCGCCGAGATGAACAACCGGGCCCGGGCGCAGATGAAGTCCGGCCACCGGCCGCGACTCCGCGACTGGCTGCTGGGGCAGACCGATTTCGTCGGCCGAATGGGCGTCCTGACCGCGCCGATTGCGAACTGGTCGCTCCGTCTTCGGCCGTTCAGGGTTCTGATCGACTGGTTCATCGGGATCCATCGACGGGCACCGCTGCCGGCCTTCGCGACGCGGACGCTCCGGTCCCGACTCGCCGCCGAGCGACGTCGCTCGGGCGCGACGCTCGCGCTCCCGAGCTCGCCTGAGCCACCGCCGGAGCGTGCGGTCGTCCTGTTCCACGGCTGCGCAGCGAACTACTACGAACCCGAGGTCGCGCTCGCCGCGATCGAGGTCCTCGAGCGAAACGGCCTCGCGACGATCGTGCCCGAGCAGGTCTGCTGCGGCCTGCCGATGATCAGCAACGGGTTGTACGCCGGCGCTCGAGGTCGGGCCCGAACGAACCTCGGTGTCCTCGCCGAATACGCCCGGCGGGGCTATCGGATCGTGGGCACGTCGACATCCTGTACGCACACCCTGAAATCGGAATATCGCGAGATGCTGGACCTCGACGACGCGGATGCGCGGGCCGTGTCCGACGCGACGTGGGACATCTGCGAGCTGCTCGTCGAGCTCAACGACGAGGGCCGTCTCGACACCCGATTCGGGTCGATCGAGGAAACGCTCCCGTATCACGCGCCGTGCCAGCTCCGGAGCCACGGGATCGGGCTGCCGGCGATGGAGCTCTTCGCGCTCGTGCCCGGCCTGTCGGCCGTCGATCTCGACCACGACTGCTGCGGCGTCGCCGGGACGTACGGCTTGAAGAAGGAGAAGTACGACATCGCGATGGCCGTTGGTGCCCCGCTGTTCGCGAGGGTTCAGGCCGCAGCCGAGGCGGGGGCGACGCGGGCCGTCTGCGACTCCGAGACGTGTCGCTGGCAGATCGCGGCAGCGACGTCGACGCCAGTCGTCCATCCGGTGCAGGTCCTGGCCGCCGCGTACGCGGCCGCGGATGCCGCCGACGCCGCCTCGAACTCGGGCCTTGCGTGACGGACCTCATCGTGGGTGGGGGAGCGGTTGGCTCCCTCGTCGGGTGGGCGCTTGCCCAGGGCGGTCGCGACGTGGCGATCGTGCGCCGCTCGCACGCGGGACTGCCGGAGCGTGCCACGTTGACCGCGGTCGGCCGCGGCGGCGAAGGCGCGCCCGTCGCGGTGACCGAAGTCGCCACGCCGGCCGACCTTCCCGGGGCCCCGGAGCTGATCGTGATCGCGGTCAAGGTCTTCGACGTCGAGGCGGCTGCCCAGTCCTGCGCGGTCTGGCCCGACTCGGTCGTGCTGACGGTCTCGAACGGGGTGGGCGCGGAGGAGATCGCCCGTCGCCTTCGGCCAGCCTCCGGACTGATCGCCGGTTCCGTGACGGCGTCGGTCGAGCTGACCGGGGAGCGCTCGGTCGCTCGCCTCAACCGGGGCGGGATTGCCCTCGCGGCGGCTGCGGGCGACACGCGTCTGCTGGCCGATTCGCTGGTCACCGCGATTCGCGCGGCCGGCCTCCGAAGCGCCCGCCTCGAGGACGCCCGTTCGATGAAGTGGTCGAAGCTCGTCGCGAACCTCGTCGGCAACGCGTCGAGCGCGATCGTCGGGCGGCCGCCGGCGGAGGTGTACGCGGATCCGCTCGGCTACGAGGTCGAGCGACGCCAGGTGCGGGAGGCGGTTGCCGTGATCAGGCGGAGCGGGCTCCGGGTCGTCGCGCTGCCCGGGGCCGACGTCCGGCTCCTCGACATCGCGACGAGGCTGCCGCCGCCGCTCGCCCGCCGAATCCTGTCGCGCGTCGTCGCCGGCGCGCGAGGCGGCAAGGCGCCGTCGCTCCTTCAGCAGGCGCAATCCGGGACGGGCGACGCCCGATCCGAGGTCGACTGGCTGAACGGCGCGGTCGCCCGCGCGGCCTTGGACCTGGGTGGCCGGGCTGCGGTGAACGAGCGCCTGACAGCACTCGTCGGGGAGGTCCTCGTCGACGCCGATCGGCGGGCCTGGTTTGATGGCCGGATCGACCGTCTGGCCGCGGAGGTTGGCGTCCGGTCCTGATCCCATCGGCCGGCTGCCTCACGGGCCTATACTCGGCGCCCATGGACACTGGGCAGGTCCTCCTCGGTGCAGCCGTCGTGGTCCTCGCCTATCTCATCGGCGGGATCCCGTTCGGCGTCGTCGTCGCGAAGGTGACCGGCGGCCCCGATCCCCGGACGATCGGCAGCGGTCGAACCGGCGGCGCGAACACGATGCGCGCGCTCGGGCCGAAGCTGGCGCTGATCGCCGGTCTGCTCGACGCCGCAAAGGGCGCAGTCGTCGTGCTGATCGCGATCGCGGTCGGCGGCGGTCTGCTGGTCCAGATCCTGGCGGCGCTTGCCGCGATCCTCGGCCACAGCCGCTCGATCTGGATCGGGTTCAAGGGCGGTCGCGGGATCGCGCCGGCGTTCGGCGGGCTCGTGGTCATCGCCCCGCTCGTCGCCCTGATCATCGTCCCGATCTTCGTGGCCGTCCTGGTCGTCAGCCGCTACTCGTCGCTGGCGTCGCTCACGGCGACGGCGATCGGGGCGCTGCTCGTGATCGGGATGGTCGCGCTCTACCAGCTCTCGCCGCTGTACGCGGTCTATGCGATTGCCGCCGCCGGGATGATCTGGCTGTTCCACCTCGACAACATCCAGCGGCTGCTCGCGGGGTCGGAGCGCCGGATCGAGTGGCGCAGCTGATCGTCCGTCGAGCGCGACGCTGAGCGCGACTCTGAGTCACGTCTTCCTCGGCGTCGAGCGCGCGAAGGCCTCGCTCGGAGCCACTGCGCGACTGTGAGTCACGTTCGGGGCCGAAAGCGGAGTCCACAGCCCGGTGCACCGCGAGATTGACGACTCTGAGTTACGCCGGACCCCGGGTTCACAACGAGTCCAGTGCTAGACTGGCGGCCCTGTCGGGGCGTGGCGCAGTCTGGTAGCGCACCAGTCTGGGGGACTGGTGGTCGTCGGTTCAAATCCGGCCGCCCCGACCATTTCTTCCGACGAACCGAGAAGCCGCGCGGCCTACTCCGCGTTCAGCCGATTCCTCGTGCCCTCGAGCACGGTCCGGGCAGACGCAACGGCGTCGTGCGCCGTGGCGATCGCCTCGCGACTCTGGACCAGGATGTGCGCGGTCACGTCGCTTTCGTTCGTGAGCCGCCGGTAGATTCGCTTGAGCTCGACGACCTCGGCCGCAACGAGCCTCCGCTGCGGGGCGTCGTCAGCGAGCTCCTCCAGCAGCCGCTCGCCCTCTCGCCAGAGCGAGAGGATTTCCTCCACCTCGAGCGCCATCGGCGCCCCCTCGTAACGGACAGCTAGCGTACTCCCGGAATCCGAGAACCGCTACCGCAAGTCTGCCTCGACATCGTCGATCGAACTGCCCTCCGGCGGCGCTTCGTTCCCGATCCGCTCCTGCCGACCGGCGAGCTGGAACACGCGTCGAGCGGCCTTCTGAATCCGATCCGCGAGGACGTGGAAAGCGGGCGACGAGATGGGTGTCTTGCGCTTCAGGAACTCGAGGTCACGGACCGTCTGGGCCGCGCGCAGGAGCTCGCTCGAGGTAGCCGGAAGCTCCTTCGCAGCCGGAGAGTGGTCGTCGGCCGAATTCGTGCCGCTCTGGGTGTCAGGATCCCGTTGGCCATCCATCGGGCCTCCTTGCGTTGCGCACGACAAGCCTGAGTGACCGATGGTGCCGCCCGGCCGCGCCACTGAACCGTCGCCATTGCGGTTGCGTTTCGTCGGGGGCGACTTGTACGTGTCCGCGGTTCGCATCCCGTTGATTGGGGTCAACGGCGCGATTGCCAACCGAACGCCGTCCGGTGCACGATGTCTCTGACCCCAGGCAGATTTCGAGGACGCAGGGGAATGGCGCTCGAAACCGAAGAGGTCCTTGCGCTGTGGCGTGAAGCCGAGCGCATCCTCGAGCAACTGCCACCTGGCGCTCCGGAGCGGAAGCTCGTCGGGGCGGAGGTCGTCAAGCTCCGGCGGATCTTCAAGCGCCTGACGAACCAACGTGCTGCAAGGTCCGCCACGCTTCCGGAGTCGCGCTCGACCATCGAGTCGGCGGAGCTGACGCTGGCTCGCGCGCGGGAACGCCTCGGTCAGTAGCACGCCCGCTCGGGGGTGACACGCGGTTGCAACGGCGACGGCTCGCACGGACGCGCAGCGGCGACCGGCTGCCGGATACGTTCGGAGCGCGTCATTCGTAAGTTCTGCTTTCGAATGGCGCGTTTTCATGCCCGCCGAAATCCAACTCGCTGCGGCGACCGTACCCGGGGATAGAACGCGACTGCGCTACAGCCGTCGATTACCGATACGAACTTCCCGGGGACCGAGGCCCCGCGGTCAACCCTCTACCGCGGGGCCTCACCTTGTCCGCGGCCGGGTCGGCCGGCCTGACGCGGCTACACTCGGCCCGTGACCACGACCGACCGACCGACGTCGCCGCCGCTCGTCGCCCCGCGCGATGACGACCTCCTCGACATGGACGCGGCCGCGTTCCGGGCGGCAGCGCATCACGTCGTCGACCTGATCGCCGACTATCTCGAATCGATCGAGGACTACCCGGTCTTTCCGAACGTCGAGCCGGGCTCGATCGCCCCCCAGTTCCCGCCGGCCGCGCCCGAAGATCCGCAGCCGATCGAAGCGATCCTCGCGGACTACAAGCGCCTCATCGAGCCGAACGCCACGGCCTGGCAGCATCCGGCCTTCCTCGCGTACTTCGCGACCACGGCATCCGGACCAGGGATCCTGGGCGAGATGCTCACCGCCGCCCTCGGCCAGAACGGCATGCTCTGGCGGACCTCGCCGATCGCAACCGAGCTGGAGGGCGTCGTCGTGGGCTGGCTCCGCCAGGCGCTCGGTCTGCCCGATGCATTCGACGGCCTGATCTCCGACACCGCCTCGACGAACTCGACGATCGCGCTTGCAGCCGCCCGCGAGGTTGCTGGCATCGACGCGGCGGCCGAGGGTCTCGTCGGCCGGCCGGAGGTTCCGGCGCTGCGCGTCTACGCCTCGACGGAGGCCCACTCGTCGATCGAGAAGGCGTGCATGACGCTGGGTCTCGGGCGGGCAGCGCTCGTTCGGATCCCGACCGACGATGCGTTCCAGCTCCGACCCGATGCGCTCCGCGAGGCAATCCGCGCGGATCGCGCCGCGGGCCGCCGGCCGATCGCGATTGTGGCGACTGCGGGGACGACGTCGACAACATCGGTCGACCCGATCGCCGCGGTCGCCGAGATCGCTTCGGACGAGGAGCTCTGGCTCCACGTCGACGCCGCGTACGCCGGGGCGGTCGCGATCGTTCCGGAGCTCCGAGGGCCGTTCCGGGGCTGGGAGCGTGCGGATTCGATCGTCATGAACCCCCACAAGTGGCTCTTCACGCCGCTCGACGCATCGTTGCTGCTGAGCCGCCGCCTCGAGGCCGCTCGCGCCGCGTTCAGCCTCGTCCCGGAGTACCTGAGGACGATCGATCGCGACTCGCCCGTCCGCGACTACAACGAGTACACGCCCGTCCTCGGCCGCCGCTTCCGCGCGTTGAAGCTGTGGATGCTGATCCGCTCGTTCGGCCTGGAGGGCCTGCGGCAGCGGATCAAGCGCCACATCGAGCTCGCCCAGCGGGTTGCCGGCGAGATCGATGCAGCAGACGGCTGGGAGCTACTCGCGCCGGTCCCGTTTTCGACCGTCTGCTTCCGCCACGTACCGACGACGCTCGCCGGCGACGAAGCAGCCCTCGAAGGCCACAATGCCGCGGTCATGGAAGCCGTGAACAGGACCGGCGAAACGTTCCTCTCCCACACCAAGCTGGATGGCCGGTTCGCGATCCGGCTCTCGGTTGGGAATGTGCGGACCGAAGCGCGACACGTCGAGCGGGCGTGGGCGCTGCTCCAGGCGGCGGCAACCGCGGCGGCAACGGACGCGGCGGCACGAGCATGAGCGGCCCGGTCGAGATCCTCTACTTCTACCGGACGAAGTGGGGCGCGCACGACGAGTTCATGAAGCTCTTCCTGAAGAACCACTGGCCGATCCTGCGCGACCAGATCGCGACCGGCCGCCACGTCAGCGTCGAGATGTGGACGCCGCGCTTCCATGGCGACGGCCGGGCCGACTGGGACATCCTCGTGTCGATCGTGTACCGCGACTGGGCGGCGATCGAGGAGCACAGCGACGCCGAGATCGCCCGCCGGCTCTATCCCGACCAGGCGACGTTCAAGCTCGAGGAGCAGCGCCGGTTCGAGCTGCTCGAGGCGCACTGGGACGTGCCGCTGTCGCCGCGTGAGCTGCCCGCGGACTAACGCGCAAACTCAGAGCGTCGGCTTGAACACCATCAGCCCGACGATGACCACGACGAGCAGCGTAACGACGAGCCCGAGGACGTTCTGACGCCGGGCGGCGGCCGCGTACGCCGGGCTCGTGATGTCCGCTCGGGCTTCCGCTTCCTGGCGCCGCAATGCCGGGCCGTACACCGTCGCGCCGAGGACCGCGATGACGATGAACAGGACGATCGCCGCCCCGATCCAGAACGTCGTGAACGACAGGTTGCCGGTCAGCACGAGGAAGACACCAACGACGAAGACGACGATGTAGGCGGGGTTCGCGATCCTGCGGTCGAGGGCTCGAATCCCGTCGAGCGTGTCGAGGACTCGATCCCGGTCGTTCCCGGCGCGGCGCAGCCAGAAGGGATACGTGAGGTTCGCGCCGAGCGCGGTAATCGCCGCGAGGATATGGATGACCTTCAGGACCAGGTAGATCGACATCGACCCCGCACCTCCCTTCGGACATCGTCCCACGCCGGCACCCGCGGCGGCGATAATGGCGGGGCCCGCCCGCGAACCAGGAGGACCGCCAGCCCGTGCCGTCGATCCATGAGCTGACCCGGATCGAGCCCGTTCATCTCGAGCGGCTCGACCACCAGGGCGTGTTCACCACGGGCATCCTGCTCGAGGTCTCGGAGACGCCGACGCGCCGCCAGACGCTCGCGGACCAGGTGGCCGCGACGACCAACGACGTCCTCGCCTGGCGCGACGAGGCACTGATGCTCAACCTTGCGGGGTTCGGGCCGGCCGAGCACGACCTGTTCATGCAGGCCGGCATCGAGGGCCTCCGGGACATGCTCGCGTTGAGCCTCGACGACTTCCGGACGCGGCTCGATCGAGCGGCGCTCGAGCTGAAGGTCGATTCGCCGAGCGACCTCGCGACGGCCGGCTGGTGGGAGCAGGCGAAGACGCTCGAGGACGCCTGACCACCGGACGCCGAACGCGGCGCACCCCACGCACCACGCCGAGCGCGCTCAACCCGGCCCGGCACTACCATGCGGGCGTGGGAGCCTCCGCGGGGCGAATCGTCGCCACGGTCCTGACCGCGATCGCCACGGCGATCGTCATCGTCGCGCTCTCGGTCGTTCCGTTCCTGAGCCCGCAGTGGGTCGCCTTCGAGCAGGGCCGAGCCGAGGCCGCCGCCTGGACGGGCTTCAGCGAGTCCGACCTGCACATTGCCACCTCCGCGATCCTCTCCGATCTCGTATTCGGGCCACCGAACTTCGACGTGGAGATCGCGGGCACGCCCGTGCTCGCCGAGCGGGAGCGTTCCCACATGCGCGACGTGCGGGGCGTCTTCGCCGGGTTCGCGGTCCTCGCGGTGATCTCCGCGATCGGGCTCGTGGCGCTGTACGCGGGCGCTCGCAGGGCCGGCCACGTCGAGCGGTGGTGGCGGGCTGCCCGGGATGGCGCCCGCGGCCTCGTGCTCGTCGTCATCGTGGGTGGGCTGATTGCCGCTGTCGCGTTCGACGCGGCGTTCGAGCTCTTCCACCGGCTGTTCTTCGCCGGCGGAACGTACCTGTTCGACCCCGCCAGCGATCGACTCGTTCAACTCTTCCCCTTCACGTTCTGGCAGGAGACGACGATCGTCCTTGGTGTCGTCATCGTTGCGCTCTCGATCGCGGTCTCCCTCGTCGCGTCGTGGCGATTGCGGGCGGCCGCCGCCAACGCAGAACCGAGCGTGGCGGCGCCCGGGACACCCGGTCCGGCGCGATCGGAGCCGGTTTCGTGAACGGCGTCCCGATCGCTCGCCTGTTCGGGATCGAGGTCCGGCTTCACCTCTCGTGGATCTTCATCGTCGTGATCGTCACCGCGAGCGTCGGTAACTCCCTGTCCGCGCTCGAGCCGTCGGACGACGCGGCGCAGGCGTGGCTCATCGGGATCGTTGCCTCAATCGTGTTCATGGCGACGGTCGTCGCCCACGAGCTCGCGCATGCGCTCGTCGCGCGGCGCAGCGGGATGGCGGTCGATGCGATCTCGGTCCACTTCATCGGTTCGCCGGCGGTCGTCGACGTTCGCGGTCCCACGCCGCGTGCCGAGGCCGCGATCGCGCTCGCCGGACCGATCACCAGCCTCCTCATCGGACTGACCTGTGTCGGGATCGCGCTCGTTGCCTCGAGAACCGGCCCCGGGGCTCTCCGGACGATCGCCGATGTCCTGGTCATCGTCGGCGCCCTGGATCTCGTCCTCGCGGTCGTCAGCCTCGTGCCGGCCTACCCGCTCGACGGCGGTCGCGTCGTCCGGGCGATCGGCTGGGCCCGCGTCGGCGACGCGCGGCAGGGTGCGAAGCTCGCGGCGATGGTCGGCCGGGGTGTTGGCTGGCTGCTCGTCGGTGCCGGTCTCGCGGTGATCCTGTTCGGCGAGATGATCGGGATGCCGCTCGAGGACCGAATCCTCAACGGGATCATGGTCGGGATCATCGGTTGGTTCCTCGGCGCGTCCGCGCGGTCAGTCGAACGCTGGGTCGTCCTCGATGCGCTGATTGCGGGCGTCCGCGTCAGCGAGGCCATGGAGGAAGAGGTCGAGACGGTCTCGCCGCAGCTCACGCTCGACACGTTCGGGCCGCAGGTCCTCGACGGGACGCTTGGGCCGGCCTTGCCGGTCTTCCGCGCCGGGGTCCTGATCGGGATGGTCGGTGCCGGCCAGCTTCGGAGCGTGCCCCGGCGCGACTGGCCCTCGACGCGGACCGCGGAGGTCATGGTCGGCCTCGCGGACGTGCCGACGGTGGGCCCGGACGAATCGCTCACCGAAGGCCTGGAGCGGCTGCGTGAATCGCGACTCGACGGGCTGCCGGTGCTCGAGGGCACGGACCTGCGAGGTGTCCTGACCCGGCGATCGGTCGCGGTCGCGCTCCGGGCGCTAGCAGACATTCGGGGACTCACGCTGTGAGCGCGATGCACGCGAAGGCCCATGCCCACGGCGCCGCGGCGCTCGCGGGCGAAGGTCGTCTCCTGACCGTCGAGGAGGCGCGCGGCGCGGTCCTGGCGGCCGTTGCCGGTCCCACTGACGTCGAGGTCGCGTACCTGTCGAATGCCCTGGGTCGCATCCTCGCCGAACCGGTCGTCAGCACGACTGCGCTGCCGCCGTGGGACAACTCCGCGATGGACGGCTACGCGATCCGGGCGGGCGACACGCGCGACGCGTCGGAGGACGCGCCCGTTCGGTTGGACGTCGTCGGCGACGTCCGGGCGGGCAGCGCCCCGAGGGCTGAGGTTCGCCGGGGGACCGCGGTCCGCATCGCGACCGGCGCGCCGATCCCGACCGGCGCCGACGCCGTCGTCCCCGTCGAGCTGACCACGCCGCTCGACGAGGCCGGCACGCCCGGCCCGCGTGGGCGCGACGCCACGGGCCCGCTCCCGGCTGCCTGCCTCGTCCACGCCGCGGTCGGGGTCGGCGGGTCGATCCGGCGGGCCGGCAGCGACCTCGCCGCCGGAATCACCATCCTCGAGCCCGGTCGTGAGCTGAGCGCCCAGGCCGTGGCGCTTGCGGCCGGAGCCGGCGTCCCGCAGCTGACGGTCCATCGCCGGCCGCGGGTCGCGGTCCTGGCGACCGGTGACGAGGTCGTGCCGGCCGGGCGCGATCTCGGTGAGGCCGGGATTCCGGATGCGAACGGGCCGGGCGTGGCAGCGCTGGTCCAGGACGCCGGCGCGGAGGCGCAGGCGCTCGGGATCGCGAAGGATCGGCTCGAAGACGTCGAATCCCGACTCTGCGCCGCGCTCGCCGGCGGCGTCGATGCGATCGTCGTGTCGGGTGGCGTGTCGGTGGGCCCGTACGACGTCGTCAAGCTCGCGTTCGAGAAGGTCGGCCGGATCGACAGCTGGCGGGTGGCGGTTCAACCCGGCAAGCCCTTCGCATTCGGAACTGCGGAGCGTCCGGACCGCGGGACGGCGCTGCTGTTCGGGCTGCCAGGCAATCCCGTCTCGAGCTTCGTGACGTTCGAGCTCTTCGTGCGACCCGCGATCCGGGCGCTCGCCGGGCGGCCGTCGAACCGGCTGCTTCGACCGGTCGATCGTGCTGTGCTCGAGGAGGCGGTCTCCAAGAGCCCCGGCCGCCGCGGCTTCGTCCGCGTGGTCGCGGCCCGTGACCCGGATGGCTCGCCGACGCGCGACGGCGCCGGCCGGGTTCGGGTCCACCTCGCAGGCGGCCAGGCAGGGCAGGGGAGTCACATGATCTCGGCCCTCGCCGCGGCTGACGCCCTCGCGGTGATCCCCGAGACGCACGACCGGCTCGAGGCTGGCGCAGGCGTCGAGTTGTGGTGGCTCGACGCGGGCTAATCTGAGGGCGGAACGGGCGAAGCATTCGGAGGAGGCATGGCCCAGAAGCCCCCACGCAACGAGCGCCGCCGGCTGACCCACGTCGATCGGTCGGGCCGGCCGCGCATGGTCGACGTCAGCGACAAGGCGGTGACGGCGCGCCGCGCGACGGCGGAAGCGCTCGTGGCCGTCTCGCCCGAGACGATGAGCCTCGTGATCGACGGCGGCGGTCCCAAGGGCGACGTCCTGGGCGTGGCGGAGCTCGCCGGCGTCATGGCGGGCAAGAAGACCAGCGACCTGATCCCGCTCTGCCACCCGCTGCCGCTCACGGATCTCGTCGTGGCGGTCACGCCGGATCGAGCGGCCGGTGTGCTGCGCGTCAAGGCCGAGGCGGCGACGACGGCGCAGACCGGCGTGGAGATGGAGGCGCTGACCGCGGCATCGGTCGCGGCCCTCACGATCTACGACATGGTCAAGGGCGTCGAGAAGGGCGTCGAGGTCCGAGCGATCCGGCTCGTCTCCAAGACGGGCGGCAAGAGTGGTGACTGGCAGCGGCCTCCTGACGAGGCCCGTGCTCCTCGCCCCAAGCCGGGGGATCGGGTCGCCGGTCGTATGCCGAACAAGAAGCGGGGCCCCGGATGACCCGGCGCTCTGCCCTCGTGCTCACCGCGAGCGATCGTTCGGCGGCCGGTGAGCGCGATGACAGCTCCGGCTCGGCGGTCGCGGAGCGGCTGGCGGGGCTCGGCTTCGATGTCGAGCGCGAGGTCGTCCCGGACGATCGACCCACGATCGAGGGCGCCCTCAAGAATGCGACCGCACGTCACCAGCTCGTCGTGACGACGGGTGGCACCGGCCTGACGCCGCGCGACGTGACGCCCCAGGCGACGCTCGCCGTCATCGACTACGAAGTGCCCGGGATGGCGGAGACCATGCGGAACGCCGGCCGCGAGAAGACGCCGATGGCTTCGTTGAGCCGGTCCGTCGTCGGCGTCAGGAGTGGCAGCCTCGTCGTGAACCTGCCGGGCAGCCCGAAGGGAGCGATGGAGTCGCTCGAGGCCATCCTGCCGGTGCTCGACCACGCGCTCGAGATGCTCGAAGGGCCGTTCGACCACGCGGCCCGCGTTCCGGCGTCGCCGTCTGCCACGTCGCCCGGAGGTGGCGACCCGGCCGGCGATCCGGGGGCGATCCCCGAACCCGACGAGCACGAATGACCCGATGACGTTCCCGATCTTCGCCGACGTCCCCGCATACCCGCTCGTCTTCCCGCTCTTCTGGGGCGCCGCGATCGTGTTCGTCCTCGAGATGGCCCGCCATCTCCGCGTCTTCGCAGCCACGACCCCGGCCCAGGCGCAGCCCGCGCCGCTCGGCGACATCGGCCGGCGGTTCACGGGACTCCTCGAATACGCGGTCGTCCAGACGAAGATGTTCAAGGACTGGCGGGCCGGGCTCATGCACGCCGGGATCTTCTGGGGCTTCGTCCTGCTGACGATCGGGACGGCGAACATCGTGACCGGCGGGCTGATCGAAACCGTGCTTTCGGCGCCGCTCGACGGCGCGATCTGGGCGGCGATCTCGGCGATGCAGAACGTCGTCGCGGTCATCGTCCTGGTCTCGATCGCCTGGGCGTTCTGGCGGCGGCTCGTGACGAAGCCGAAGCGCCTCACGTTCAACCGGGATGCGCTCGTGATCCTGGCGATGATCGGCGGCGTCGTGCTCACGGAGTTGCTCGCGGAGGCGTTCGAGTTCGCGGCCTACGGTGACCAGCCGGGCGCGTTCGTGAGCGCGGCGATCGCGGCGCCGCTCCGCGCGACGCTGGCCCCGGCGACGCTCGAGGCGTTGTTCGCGGTCCTCTGGTGGGCCCACATCGTCCTCGTCGCCGCGTTCCTCGTGTACCTGCCGATGAGCAAGCACCTCCACATCGCGAGCGCCTTCCCGAACATCTGGTACCGCAAGCTCAAGCCGCGCGGCGAGCTGCCGGTGATGGACCTCGAGCGCGAGGACGCGACGTTCGGCCTGAAGTCGCTCCAGGACCTCGGCTGGAAGGACCTGCTCGACGGCTTCACCTGCACCGAATGTGGCCGCTGCCAGCAGGCCTGCCCGGCGTGGAACACCGGCAAGCCACTCAATCCCAAGACGTTCATCATGGGCATCCGGGACATGTCGGTCGAGGCGGAGCACGGACTCGACCTGATCCCGAACTCGCCGATCGTCCGCGAGACGTACGGCCTCGACGACGCCACGCCCGAGGCGACCCGGATGTCGAGGGCGATCGTCGACGACGCGATCCCGTTCGACGCGGTCTGGGACTGCGTGACGTGTGGTGCCTGCGTCGAGGCCTGCCCGGTCCTCATCGAGCATGTCGACAAGATCGTCGGCCTGCGGCGGAACCTCGTCCTCGAAGAGTCGCGCTTCCCCTCGGAGCTGACGGGCGCGTTCCGGGCGATGGAGGGCCAGGGCAACCCGTGGGGCCAGCC